>JBBAXA010000009.1:41784-88667 GCA_040396935.1 Pirellula sp. | reverse complement strand
GCCGGCAGTATTGCATCGCGAGCGCGCTGCGTATTGCGCAGTAAGCTCATCGGGAACTGAGGCTGTGTCGGATGGATTGAGAGAGACGTGCGTCGTATCCATGCGAAGCCGAGTAGCTCTCCTTTTCAGCGGTTTCTCGAGCTGGAATTGCCAGCCCGTACGCTTTCGCCCTGTAATATTTCGTCGGTGCTTTCCGGATCGACGGTTCGGCAGCATTCCACCAGCCGGTCCGCGAGTTGGTAGAGCGGGATCTCCCAGTTCTCCTCGGTACTTTCGCTAGGCGCGATTTGGGCAATCTCTTCTACTAAGAGAATGAACCGGAGCAGGTGACGGAAAAGAAGGCCTTCGTGTTTTTGGAGTCCCCGGGCAACGATGTATTTGTTGAAATCGCATCCGAATTCCAACAGTTCACCGACAGCCCACACACCGCGCGTATAGACATCGTGGACCCCCGGGAATTCGTGATCAAAGTGCCGACGCAGCTTTTCTGCCAGAGCGAGAGGTCTAGGTGGAGGTTCGTCCTGTTTTTCCCATCGCCGATACTTTCCACTCGCGCCTCCCGCATCCATCGCTAATTTTTCGACGTCGACGGTTTCCTCCTCAGCCATGGATCGCCCTGTCAATTCCTCTTGCGTAGCCAGCCCAAGGGAAAGGAGTTGCGGATGGAGTAAATCCTTCGCTAGAGGGCCTGGCGGGAGTTCCTCAGGGAAGGGAACCCTCACCAATTTGGCAATATTTGGAGGTAGCTCTAAAACGCTCTCGAGCGCTTGGATCCGCTCGCATTCATCTGCGAATTGCAGCATGTTTACCAGGTAAAGTCCGAAGAGTGGATTGATACTCCGAAGTCGGGACAGATAGACCAAACGGTCGGTGGGGATTGCGCGTTCCGGTCGATAGTTATCCAAATCAAAGGAAACCGACTCATCGCTCGAGGATTCGATCGGTTCGATTCCTTCGCTGTCGCTTTCATCATCATCGGATTCCTTTGGGCTATCGATAGTAATATCGAGCCAGCGGGTGGGTGTTGCTTTCGGGACGCTGGGTTGATTCGTTCGATCGAGGGGTCTAGGTACTGGTTTTGGATGTAGCTCAATGAAACCAGCTCGCCATAGCGTGAGAAGCATGCGGTTGAGATCGCGTTGGCCCTTTGCGATATCTGTTGCAACTTGCAACCTTCGTCCGACAAGATCTCGAAGAGGCTGTACGCTGGAATCGTTGAGCAACAAGTACGCCAGCAAACGCCAGGGCAACATGCCTCGACTCTCGAGTTTCGCCGGGGGGGCGTTGCGTAATTTTTCGAATTGCTCTCGTGTCCAGTAGGTTTCACCGGCGCGCCGAGTCGGCATTTTCTTTTTGAGTTGTTTCTTGGCCCGTATCAGATTGGGGTCTTTGCAATCCTCAGGGATTTGGTCGTACTGCTGTTTCCATCGGAGATATTTCACGTCGTCTTCATGGGCGAGGACATAGACGAATCCCTCTGAATCGTATTGGGGTCGACCAGCCCGACCGAATATCTGATGGGCGGTGCTCGGTTCGACTAATTTTTTCTTTCCAAAGGGGCCTTTGACAATACTGGGAAGAATGACGCTCCTGGCTGGTAGATTGATGCCCGCCGATAGGGTTTCCGTGCAGACGGTGACACTCAGCAATTTTTCCTGAAAGAGTTGCTCGACCAATCGACGGTATTTTGGCATGACTCCTGCGTGATGAACCCCGACGCCACGGATGAGGATCTGTTTTAGTTTTGGACCTGCTCCCTGGCTAAAGTCAAAGGACTCAATCCGTTTCGAAATACCAGCCTGTCGCTCCTTGTCGATCAGCTTCTTCCCTTTGAGTAGTTCTGCAACTTGCCAGCATTGATCGCGATTGAAACAGAAGACCAGGCCTGGGGTTTTCCGCCGGGCCTCATCTCCATCGGCGATGCGCTCCAGGTGCTCGTCCAGATAGGCATCATCGACCCACTCGAATTGCAGCGGTACTTTTCGCTCGGTTCCTCGAACGAGTTCCAATAAACGGCCATGCGAGCGATGCAGCCAACTGCAGAATTCGACGCTGTTTCCCACGGTTGCCGAAAGAAGCATGGTGCGAACATGTTTGGGCATGAGTCCCAGAGTCAATTCCCAGACAATCCCTCGTTCTGGATCGTTGAACGAATGGAATTCATCCATCACGACCGAGGCGACTTCCTGGAAGTCCACATGCTCTTCGCCCATGAGCCTATTGAGTAGAATTTCAGCGACGACGACGAGCACGGGTGCGTCAGGATTCACTCTCCGGTTTCCGGTGACCAAACCGATCTGATGAATGGGAAATCCCCATCGCAATGCCGATTGCTGAATTTCCAAGAGTTTTTGGTCGGTCAAGGCGATCAGTGGAGTGGTGTAGTAACATCGTTTTCCCGTGCGGAGCGCCTCGTAGATAGCCGCTTCGGCGATGAGCGTTTTCCCCGTCCCTGTGGGTGCACAAACGAGGACACCCTGGTCTGACGAAAACCAGGCGTAGATCGACTCTTCCTGGACGGGATAAGGTATGTAGGGTAGTCGCTCGAGATACTCGGCTGCGATATCGATTCGGTCGATCGTCATTGATTGGCAATCACTTCGATCATCGCAGCCGCAAACCAAGGGAGGTCGTCAGGCTTGCGGCTACTGACGAAATGTCGATCGACAACGACCCTAGCATCTTCCCAAATCGCCCCCGCGTTTTCGAGATCGTCTTTGATTCCGAGCGATCCCGTGGTTCGTACGCCGCGATAGACACCAGCCGAAATCGCCAACCAGCCTCCATGGCAAATCGCGGCCACACACTTCCTCGAATCGTCGAATTCGCGTATCAAACGCTTCACCTTGTCGATCCTTCGCAAGCGATCGGGCATGAAACCACCGGGCAGCAGTACGGCATCGAACTCATCCGCTTCGGCCTGCGCGATAGAAATGTCGGAGGTACAAGGGTAGCCATTTTTGCCCATATAGACCTGACCTGCCAATTCTCCTGCGATGACAAACTCGGCCCCGGCCTCCAGCAACCTCAGTTTTGGGTACCATAATTCGAGATCCTCGTAGATGTCCCCGACGAACGACAAAACGCGACGTTTTAACAAGGGTTGGATCATGACGGTTATTTAGATATTGCTAAAAGTTCTGGGAATCTTCCGGTTTGCCGATAGCGACTAGCACTTTATCCGGATGAACGGATTGATTAAAATAGGCCAGGGGAAGATGGGCGTTATGGAAAAATCGGTACATTGGAATTCTATCGATCCTTCTTAGATTTGAGGAAAGCCTGAATGGGACTTCGCGAATTTTTTACCGGACAGGGTAAAGGTTTATCCTTCGAGTTGTTTCCTCCCAAGTCGGATGAGGGGGTAGATCAACTGATG
The DNA here is from genome assembly GCA_040396935.1 of Pirellula sp. GTDB lineage: Bacteria > Planctomycetota > Planctomycetia > Pirellulales > Pirellulaceae > JBKCUI01. The sequence goes on along the minus strand of JBBAXA010000009.1, from coordinate 85,288 downwards.
GTTGTGGTTGGAGAGCTGATGGAATTCTCTCCCGATTTCTTTACCTGTACGTATGGAGCGGGTGGTTCGACGCGCGATCGCACCTTGCAAATCCTGGAAAGAGTTAAAAAAGAGCACGATATTCCGGTGGCGACGCATTTGACCTGCGTGGGATCGACCGTGGAGCAGCTTCGAAACTACCTCGACTCTGCCCTTCGTATCGGAACGAATTATGTTGTCGCGTTGCGAGGCGACCCACCCAAAGGACAGACCGAGTTCCAACAAACCGAGGGTGGTTTACGCTTCGCAAACGAGCTGGTCCGTTTGATTCGCGAGGAATACTCATCATTAGGCGTAGTCGTGGCGGGCTATCCGGAAGTTCACCAGGAAGCTCCAAATGCCCAAGTCGATCTGGAGAATCTCAAAAGGAAAGTCGATGCGGGCGCGGACGTCATCGTCACGCAACTGTTCTATCACAATGCGGACTATTTCCGATTCGTCGATCGTTGTCATTCCGTCGGTATTCGCATTCCGATCGTACCTGGAATTCTGCCTGTGACCAATCTCGCACAAATCCAGCGCATTGCTTCACTTTGCAAGGCAAACCTCCCCAGCCATTTCGTAGAACGTTTAGGGGAAAGAGAAGATAGTGCATGGCAATTCCAGGTGGGTGTTGAATTCGCACAGGCTCAAGTCGCTGAATTGCTCGAGCAAGGCGTCCCCGGCATCCACTTCTACGTTCTCAACAAATCCCAAGCGACGGCTCAAGTACTCAAGGCTCATTGGCAAACTGCGTCATGAACACAAAGATTGGATTTCTCGGTGGTGGTCAAATGGGGATCGCTATCGCTAAAGGAGTGATCGCAGCTCGCATAAATGAAGAAAAAGATTTGGTTTTTTTCGAGCCGAATGCGGAGCAAAAGACGAAGCTGCATTCCTTGTTTCCAAGCTGTACCCTCGCGGATTCGACCAAGGATTTGTTTCTCCAGGCCCATCGAGTTGTTCTGGCTGTCAAGCCACAAGTCCTCTCGGATGTCGCGATCTCACTTCGCGATTTCGTACGTCATGACCATCTGCTGGTGTCGATCGCAGCGGGTATTTCGCTTCGGAAATTGAACGATTGGTTCGCCTCGGATCGAATCATTCGTGTGATGCCCAACACCCCCTGCCAGTCTCGGCAAGGGGCGAGCGGTATTGCATTGGGCAAGGGAGTGTCCGCCGAAGATGCGCACTGGTGCGAATCCGTCTTTGGCGCGATCGGAAAGTTCGTTCGTTGCAGCGACGATCAGCTTCATGCGGTCACCGGTGTGTCCGGGTCCGGACCAGCCTACGTGCTCATGATGATCGAAGCACTGAGCGATGGCGGGGTTATGGCGGGACTGAGCCGTTCCATGGCTTTGGAATTAGCTGTTCAGACGGTACTCGGTGCAGCGGCGATGGTTCAGGATACAGGGATCCATCCTGCCGTGCTTCGCGAGCAGGTAACCAGCCCAGCAGGAACAACGATTGCTGCACTCGCAACTCTGGAGCGATCTGGCTTTCGTGGAGCGGTGATCGACGCGGTGATGGCCGCAACGAATCGTTCGAAAGAATTGAGTTGATTTCTATCAAAGGATCATTGTGGTTGGATGGGACAGGGAGCCCTATCGAGATCCGATGTGCCAACTTTGTGTTCGATCCTCGGTGATCAACGCGTTAGCATGAACATCGCACAACCGTACCAACAAGAGCAGATGAATCCGCCTGTATGGTATAACTGGCGTCCGTATCGAGAGCTTGTTCCTACTGCAACCCTCATGATTGTCCCCCTATGCGAAACCGACTGTTTGCGATGGTTTGGTTAGCAGTTATCTGCGTGTGCTTGGATTTTCCCTTGGGTGGAACCGAACCGAAAACAAACGAAGCATACACCGAGTTACTTTTTGAGGATGGTTTCGCGACGTTGCGCCCCGGACCTTTGATGCCAGCGGTGGGCCCACATTCCGAGTACCACTATTTGTCGGAAGCGGTCCCTCATGGACCTTGGGCGGTTTCCACGTTTGACTCGGCCTACGAGACTCAAACCGCTTGGCGAGCGATTCGCATTGATGCCCAGCGGGGTGCGATGCTTCAAACGTGTCGTAGCAAGGCGAAGCACTGGCATCCTATGATCGTTGCTGGAGATCGACTTTGGCGCGACTACGAGGTTGAAGGTGTATTCCGTGTAGAAGAGCTCGGGGGGCGAGTGGGTATAGCGTTTCGTCAACGCAATGATCGATGCTACTACTTTGCAGGAATCGACAAATCCCGCGCGGTTCTGCTACGAGTCCAGCACGAGAGCGATTTCCAGCAACCTGCGGAAATGGTCCTGGCATCGTACGATTTTTCGGTCCCCTTGAACGAAAACATCTCGGTCCGCATTGTTGCGCTGGGGCATGGTATCACCGCTCAGATCGCTGGTAGGGAGCTTCGTGCCGAGGATCCAACCTTCGATGCAGGAAGTATTGCGCTTCTCGCGAATGTACCCGCTCGGTTTGATAGCCTCTCCGTACGCTGCTCTCGACAATCGCTAGAACGATATCGATCCGAACGGAGAGCATGGGATCATTCCGAGTCGAGAGTCGAAGAGTCTCTCGCGAAAATAAAACTGGATCGCAAGATTATGACGCCTCAATTCGGAACGGATCGCAACGTGCGATTTGGCGATCTGAATGGAGATGGTCGATTGGATATTCTCATCGGTCAAATCGTCCATCATGGACCAACGGACAGCAACAGCGAGATCGGCTGTATGACCGCAATCCAACTGGATGGAACGAAGCTTTGGCAATTAGGAATTCCCGATCGGTGGGGAAATCACTTGACCAATGATGTCGCTTTTCAGATCAATGACATCGATGGAAATGGCACGAACGAAGTCATCTACTGTCAAAATCAGGAGTTGATTATCGCAGACGGAGCGACTGGAAACCGAATACGTTCGGTTCCTACACCGGAAAACAAGAGTCATCGGGCGCCATTCAATCGCTATCCGCGGATACTCGGGGATAGCTTGCTCGTCGCCGACTTGCGTGGGAAAGGGTATCGCGGGGACATCTTGTTGAAGGATCGATACCAGCAAGCCTGGGCTTTTGACGAGAAATTGCAATTGCTGTGGACCATCGAATGCAACACAGGACATTTCCCCTACGCAAATGATTCTGATCGAGATGGACGCGACGAGATTACGATTGGTTATTCGAAATATTCACCGGACGGCAAGGTACTATGGAGTCACGACCAACTCTTTAAGGATCACGCGGATAGCATCGCTGTAGTCGATCTGGATGGTGATGGAGAACAGGAAACACTTTGGGGTGCGAGTGATGAGGGATTTGTTTTACTCGATGCGGGTGGTGTACCGCGTATCCATCTACGCCTGGGGCATGTCCAGAATCTAACCATTGCCGAACTGCGGTCCGATCTGCCAGGTTTGGAAATCGCCTGCGCCAATTTCTGGAAAAACCAAGGGCTCATACACATTCTTGATGCCAAAGGGAACGTCGTAGCCGACTTCGAACCGCGACCCGAACATGGCAGTTCGATCGTTCCAGTCCATTGGAAGGGAGATGGCACCGATTTTCTTTTCGTAGGTCCCGATCCTATTCATGGAGGACTCTATGATGGGATGGGGCGTCGAGTCCTGCGATTGCCTGCCGATGGGCACCCCACAAAAGCCTACGACGCGCTCAATCTCATTGGAGACAGCCGAGACGAGATTGTTGTCTGGGATAGCCAGGAGATCTGGATCTACACACAGGATGGTCTCGCAGATGGATTGGTGGAGCCACCATGGCGCAACAGTTTGTCCAATGAATCCAACTATCGTGCAAGGGTATCGATTCCTGCGACCAAACCGTGAGCTAAACCTGCCTTAGCCGCCCGCTCTCCAGGTCCCGGCAAAAATTTTCATAGGTACGACGGATTCCTTCTATTAAGGGTATTTTCGGTTCCCAGCCAGTCGCCCGAATCGCGGAGATGTCCGTCAGTTTGCGAGGAGTACCATCTGGTTTCGTCGGGTCGGTCGCAATCCGACCGCGATATCCGATAATCTCTGCAATCAACTTAGCGAGTTCGAGGATGCTGATATCTAAACCCGTCCCAACATTGATCCAATCGGGCGGGGCCTCCAGCTGACATAAGTGGATGACTGCTGCCGCCAAATCGTCGACATGCAAAAATTCCCGAAGTGGTTTACCGCTCCCCCAAATCGTAACCTCATCCAATCCCGAGATCTTGGCATGGTGGAAACGATGAATCAATCCTGGTAACACGTGACTATGGGAAGGATGGTAGTTGTCGCCTGGTCCATAAAGATTTGTTGGCATTGCAGAGTGATAAACCACACCGTATTGCTGACGATAGTACTGGCACAATTTGAGCCCAGCGATCTTGGCTAGGGCATACGCTTCGTTGGTCGGTTCTAAAGGCCCAGACAGTAATGCGGATTCATGAATCGGTTGGTTCGCTAACCTGGGATAGATGCACGTGCTTCCCAGAAATAGGAATCTCTCGACACCGTGTCGGAAACTCGCATTGATCGTTGCGAGTTCCTGCAGAAGGTTGTCATTGAGAAACTCGACGGGGAAGGATTTGTTGGCATGAATCCCTCCCACTTTGGCTGAAGCGAAAATGACAGTCTTCGGTCGCACCAATTCAAAGTAGTTCTCAACCGCTCGCGCATCGCAAAGATCTAATTCCTCGCGAGTTTTAGTGACAAGAGAAACGCCAGGAATCATTGCAAGTTGTCGGCAGATCGCTGATCCGACCATTCCGCGATGACCGGCCACAAAGATTGGGGAAGCAATCATAAAAAGCGACGAACCTGGCGAAGGGACGAACCGGTAGTCCAAACCCAACGAAACATTCCACAGGAACGAACGGCCGGGCCTTTGACAGTGTAATGTTCGCTGGGATCTATAAGAATATCAATCGAGTGAATCGTCGAAGTACAATTATCCAAGCGACTACCGATCGAGCGCGAATGGTAGGACAACGTACCTTTCGTTTGCCGAGTCCCCTCAAATCAGAGCCGGACGAACAGGAAACACGAGCGAGGTGGTTCGATCCCGTTGCGATCCGATGCACATGCCAATCGCAATTCACTTCCCAATCAAGGGAACCCAGCGTTCATCGCGGTCCAGAATTTCTGTAATCCGAATCCCGAATTTATCCCCCACTTTGACCACTTCGCCAGCGGCAATGTTCTGTCCATCGATTTCAACAGTCAGCGGCGTGTCGCAGGATTTATCAAATTGGATCATGACCCCAGGAACAAAACTCATAATGCGATCCACCGGGAGGTCTTTGTTCGCCAAGCTTACTGCGACGCTAGCTTCGATCCGGAGTAGACTCTTCCAAAAATCGACTCGATTTGCGTCGGTCGTCGTATGTTTTCGAGTCGTATCAATGGCCATTTTCAAGGATTAGTAGCGGGAATCGAGCGTTCCTTATCCCGTTCGTCATCGACCGAGGCAGCTATTCAGCTAAAACAGAACTGCTCTGGATTCCCAAAATGCTTATACTTCGTTCAGACGCTTTTTCCTAATTGCAAGCATTCTTTCTATGTCCATCGCACTAGAACCGCAGCCATTCGTACCCTACCGCGAATTAAGCAATGAAGAGTTGTGTGCTCGAATTCGAGCCGCCAAAAGTCGGCTGGGTTCCAGCCTCTTGATTCTCGGGCACCATTACCAGCAGGATGAGGTGATTGAGCACGCCGATCTCAAAGGGGATTCGTACCAGTTGAGCAAGCTCGCGGCCGATAGTTCGGATTGCCGCTACATTGTTTTTTGCGGCGTCCATTTCATGGCCGAGACAGCTGATATCCTCGCGAACCGGCCTGAAAAACTCTCGTCCAGGAATGGAGAACGTGTGCGTGTCGTTCTGCCGGACATGGCCGCTGGATGCTCCATGGCAGATATGGCGGCGATTCGGCAGGTCGAGTCGGCTTGGGAACAGCTCGGCGAGGTGATCGATACGGAAGATCTCACTCCAGTCACCTATATCAATAGCGCTGCAAGTTTGAAGGCGTTTTGTGGAAAACACCATGGTATCGTGTGTACCAGTAGCAATGCCAAAGCCGTCCTGGAATGGGCATTTCGGGATCGGAAGAGAGTCTTTTTCTTCCCGGATCAGCATTTGGGCCGTAACACCTCTCTGAAAATGGGTATCCCTAACACTCAAATGCCTGTTTGGAATCCGCATGAAGAGGTTCTCGGAGGGAACTCGACCGAATCCATCGAAGGCTCAAAAGTCATTCTTTGGAAGGGGCATTGCTCCGTTCACCAAATGTTTCAAGCCGAACATGTCCACGCATTTCGAAAAAAGAGCCCGGATATCAAGATCCTCGTGCATCCCGAGTGTCCACAGGAAGTGAACGATATCGCCGATATTTCAGGTTCGACTAGCAAAATCATTGAGACGGTTCGCAAAGCTCCTCCCGGAACCAAATGGGCCATCGGTACCGAACTGCACTTGGTAAACCGTTTGAAAAAGGAGCACCCGGAGCAGGAAATCCATTTCCTATCACCGCTCGTATGCATGTGCGCGACCATGTACCGAATCGATCTCGCCCACCTTTGCTGGAGTCTTGAAAATCTTGTGCATGGTACAGTCGTGAATGAGATCGTGGTCAAGCCAGAGATCGCGAAGTGGTCGTTGATCGCTTTAGAGCGAATGTTGACCGTCAAATAGCTTCGTTGGAGGTTTCACGCGGTTTTGTGAAATCTTCGCTTGTGCCATAACGATTAGAATTCCAAACTCAGCTTTGGTTGTAGTCAACGACAAACGACGTCGGTTGAATCCGCGGATGATCGTCTCCGTGGATAGCCCAGAAGTGCGGAGAATAGGATGTGTCCGTTCAAGCCAGTGATTGTTTTCAACGGTATCCAATTTAAGAGGTCTTGCTCGTACGAGTGCAAACCGCTCGGTATTTGCGGTGTCGTATGGTTTTGTTTCGGATTGTTATTGCTCGCAGATGTTGGATGGGCCGAGGAGAAAAAACCGAATATCCTCGTCATCCTCGCAGACGATCTGGGATACTCGGATTTAGGATGCTACGGAGGGGAAATCTCGACGCCAAATATCGATCGACTGGCGAACAATGGAGCGAGATTTACAAACTTTTATAACTCGGCTCGCTGTTGCCCGAGTCGGGCTTCTCTGATGACTGGACTCTATCCCACGCAGGCTGGGATTGGAGATTTTACAACTCCGAAACCAGCGGCCAACAAAGGCCCCGGCTATCTCGGGAGATTGCGAAATGACTGCGTGACGATTGCGGAGGTGCTAAAACCTGCGGGGTATCGTTGCTACTACGTCGGCAAATGGCACATGCATCCACAGACCGGCCCTATCGACCGTGGCTTTGATGAATTCTACGGTTACACCAACGATCATTCGCATGATCAATTTGATAAAGACTACTACGAACGTTTGCCCAAAGGTCATCCGAAGGAGATCGATCCTCCAGAGCAGGATTTTTATGCAACGGATGTATTCAATCGTTATGCGTTGGAATTCATGCAGCAAGGGAAGCGTTCCCAGCAACCGTGGTTTCTTTTCCTGGGGCACTCCTCACCCCATTTCCCGCTTCAGGCCCCCAAGGAACGGGTCGACCGATACTATGAACGGTATTTACAAGGTTGGGATACGCTTCGAGGTCAACGTTTCGATCGGATGAAACAACTGGGGCTTTTGCGAGAGACAGGACAACCGCTCCCTGTCCGTTCTGAGGTTCCGGTGGATGAAGAGAGGATTGCGAACGGGTTTGCGGGGAAGCAAAACCCCGCTTGGGATTCCTTAGACAAGGACCGTCAGCGTGATCTGGCACGGCGTATGGCCGTTTATGCGGCGATGGTGGAGTCGATCGATCGCGGGGTTGGTGAGCTCGTGAAACACCTTGAGGACACCCACGAACTTGCGAACACATTGATACTGATCCTGAGCGATAACGGAGCGTGTTACGAGTGGGGACCCTTCGGATTTGATGGTGTTTCGCGAAAAGGCGAAACGGTTCTTTACTCCGACTCGGGACTGGATCGGGTGGGTGGCCGAGGTACCCATAGCTCCTACGGTAGCGCGTGGGCGAATCTGAGCAATACGCCCCTTCGTAGTTACAAGCATTTCACGTACGAGGGGGGAATCGGAACGCCTATGATCGCCCATTGGCCGGGAAGGATCAGCCAAAAAGCGGGTTGGATTCGAACGCCAGCTCATCTGATGGATATCATGCCGACTATTCTCGAGGCGACAGGTGCTTCCTATCCGACATCGTGGAGGAATGAATCCATCCAACCACTCGAGGGAGTCAGCCTGTTTCCGGCGATGCGAGGCGAGGTCCTAGAGGATCGAACACTCGGTTTTGAGCATCAAGGAGCGCGTGCTTTGCGCAAAGGAATCTGGAAGACGGTTTGGACGAAGAGAGTTCCATACACCGTTCAATGGGAGTTGTTCAATCTTTCCGAGGATCCCTACGAGCAAAATGATCTAGCAAAGAAATATCCCGAGAAATTCCATGAATTGGTTCTCGAATGGGATCGTTGGGCAAAGCGTGTAGGAGTGATATGGGAGGAAAAAAAGTAAAGTGATTTGTATCGGATTACTCTCGCTGCGTACTGCAAACTTCCGCGATGAGTCTATCGATTGATTGCGGTCGGTCCTGATGGATCGATGAGGGCTAGGCTTTGACTTGAGATCTCTCGATTGCCGCGAGGAGGCATTCGACACAGCGCTCCGAAAACCGTACATCGTTGATTTCGCAATCAATCTCTTCATAGGGAATGTCTTGGCGGAGCGAACCCTTGAGGGTGATGCGAAGAGCCTCGTCCGCTTGTGGATCGTGAAAGATTCCCCCGGGTGCGGAAATCATACTGATCGCTCGGAGTGGAAAGAGTACATGCACGTCTCCTACGGACAGATTGATTTTGCTCGCGAGGATTTCACCCAACTGTTTGCATTCGTGGGCTGTGGTTCGCATTAATGTAATTTGAGGATTGTGTTGGTAGAAAAGACGATTTCGATAGTGCGATGGGATCGTAGAGGGTTCTCGGAAATTCACCATGTCGAGACAGCCCGGAGCAATCACTGCCGGAACGCCTCGCCGAGCCGCAGCCTCCAGCCGCTTACGCCCACCTGGCATGACACCTCCAACCAATTCATCTGCCCATTCCGTGGTGGTAATATCCAATACTCCAGTCACCATACCGGATTCGATCAACGATTCCATCGTACGACCTCCCGTCCCTGTCGCGTGGAATACGATGACTTCGTAGCCTGACTGCTCCAATCGCATCCTCGCGTGTTCCACGCATTTTGTGGTGTTGCCAAACATAGAGGCGACGATGACGGGTTTCGATTCCCGGTTGAAGCTCTGGATAGAATTGGCTTCTGCCATGCCGACGACGCAGGCGGCGGCTCGATCCAAAACACTCATAGAGATTCGATTCAAACCGCTCACGTCGACAATGCTCGGTATCATGACAATATCACTGATATCGATGTACTTCGATACATCACCACTGGCAACGGTAGAGACCATGACTTTTGGAAAACCGATGGGGAGATTCCTCATGATCCTCGTGCCGATGGAGGTGCCTCCTGAGCCACCCAATGAAATCATTCCGTGGATCTCCTGCCGGTCGAGCAAAGAACGCACGTAGGTAGCCGCTGCCGCAGACATCATTTCGATCGCAAGGCCTCGATCGTTGGGGAGTGCCTGTAAGAAATCTGAATTTCCAGATTGTTGATATGCCTCCAGCCGCACTTGCTCACTCGTCACATCGTGCGCTATCGAGGGTCGGTTCGATCCAACATCGATCAGAAACGCTCGATGACCTCGATGACGAATGGAGTCCGCAACATAGTTGTGCTCTATTCCTTTCGTATCGAAAGTCCCAACGACAGCAATGGTTAACATTGAGTCCCCTAAGGTGTTTTGTTTCAAAGAATCATCCACGCAATCGCAGACGGAGCTCTCCAAATTTCTGTACTTCTGTCGTAATAGCTAATTCGGTCGGAAGCCGCTCCATCGAACTGGCGCCGTAGAAACCATCCAGATCTTTGCAGTGCTCAAATAAGAATGCAGCATCGCTGGGGGTTGCGATAGGACCTCCGTGACATAAAACCAATACGTCCGCGCGGAGCGATTTGCAAGTGTCGATGATGGCTTGTACGTCCTGTACGCACTGCCTGAGCGTCTTGGTTGTTCGAGCACCGATGGTACCACTGGTCGTCAATCCCATGTGAGCGACCACGATATCGGCTCCAGCCTCAGTCATCGCTTTCGCGTCATCGCAATTGAATACGTATGGAGTCGTTAAGAGATCGAGCTGGCGAGCCTCTGCGATGCATTCCACTTCCAAGGCGTACCCCATACCCGTTTCCTCAAGATTTTGGCGGAAGACCCCATCGATCAAACCAACAGTAGGGAAATTTTGGATTCCTGCAAAACCGATGGAACGCAAATCCTTGAGAAAGGAGGAGCGTATCATAAATGGATCTGTGCCACACACGCCCGCCAAAACAGGTGTGTGTTGGACGACTGTTAGAACCTCATGTGCCATATCGACGACAATTTGATTGGCGTTTCCGTAAGGCATCATTCCAGCGAGCGAGCCTCTTCCCGCCATTCGAAACCTGCCGGAGTTGTAGATGACGATCAGATCGACACCACCTGCCTCCTCGCACTTTGCCGAAAGTCCTGTTCCTGCTCCCGCTCCGAGAATCGGAAGACCACGTGCGATTTTCTCACGCAACTTTATTAGAATCTTTTGGCGATTGGAAACGGGAACAGAGGAGCTTTGCATGGTCGATCGATAGATTATTGGACGAAAAAATCCTCGTTGGATACCTTGGGTCGAGGCACGACTACGTTTTGGTCATGGCCCAACCGAGAAATCACCAGACATCTTATCATTCCTCGAGGAGTTGAAGTTCCTGTTTTCTTTCCGGCGGGTGTGTCGCGAGGCGATCGAGAAGACAATTGAGAAATCCGTTGATAACGGAGAGTGTCCGAGTCGTTTGAGTCAAGCAGTCGTTATTCTTGAGATTGTTTGAAGCAAACGCTCGCCAGGCTATTTTTATGAAAAATTCACACGACCGATAACGCCCGCGGATGCCTTCGGCGTGATCTCGTCGGGCATTTCTTTGAGCATGGGCCAATCTTTATTTTTGAGCGACTGTGTCGTTTTGTTTAATTTACGTTCGTATCACTAGTTGCGGTCACTGGAAGTGAAATGATATGATTTTGCCTCGAGAGAAGTCGCTCTCTCGTTCATCTTTTTTAAGTCGTTATTCGCGGTTCCTGTTACTCATATGCTCTTTCAACCTCAACTGTTGATTCGATCTGTCGGTAATCCTGTGGTCGGTAGACTGTTGGTACTGATTTGCTTATCCGGTTTACTGGCAGGGTGTGGTCCGAGTGGGCCTAAGCTCTATCCAGTGAAGGGGAAGGTAGAGATTGACGGCAGTCCAGCGGCGAACGCTATCGTCTTCATGCACCGACAGGGAAGAGACTCCATGCTGGATCCACTCCCTTATGGAACCGCAGATTCGGCGGGCAATTATGAGGTGGAGACACCGAATTTTGGAAAGGGAGCCCAGGAGGGGGAGTACACCCTTACCGTTTTTGCTCCCGATATGAGTAAGCCAGAGGATTCAACTGGCCAGCGACCGGACCTTTTGAATGGTGCCTACGAGAAGCTTACGGAGTCTACCCTTCGGGCGACCGTCAGCGCTGGACAAAATACACTACCCGTTTTGAAACTCACGCCGGGAAAACCAAAACCCCGAGCGCCTGAAGATAAAAATCTGAAGTAAAGCTACGTTCCAAACGGGGAGTCGCTGGGCAGATTGAGAACTTTTTATTTTCTAATCAAAAGGATCGCTTATGAAAAATCCGCATTTTTGGAAACGGGCTTTTACTCTAGTCGAGTTACTGGTAGTAATCGCAATCATCGGAATTTTGGTCGGCCTTCTATTGCCCGCAGTCCAGGCTGCACGAGAAGCCGCACGACGCATGCAATGTGCAAACAATCTAAAGCAAATGGGGCTCGCGTTCCATAATCACGAGAGCACATTCAAGGCACTGCCTCCGCTTTATACATCCGCTACCTATGCACAGCCGAACCACCTTCATCTCACATTCCTGCTGCCCTATATCGAACAAGGTCCATTATTCAGTCAGATCGATTTGAAGGTCAGCGGCTACGATCCGAGGAATTTCCCAGCGTTCACGCGGCCGATTCCAACGCTGATGTGTCCATCAGCGCCGTTGGATCCTCTTATCACGTACAATGTACCATCATCGAAGTATAGGACCTTACCCTCAGGTGTCACCCAAATCCGAATGGGTCGTACCGACTACAGCGCTCCCTCAGGTACAGGGGGAACGTGGGTTTTGCAAAGTATCGGATCGCAAGCGATTTCCACAGGTCCACCGATGATGGAGCTCAATAATTTCGTCAAGTTTGGTGCTGCCTCTGACGGTCTGAGCAATACATTACTATTGGTCGAAGATGCGGGCAGACCCTTCCGCTATGGTGGTGGTTTCGTAAAGCGCGGTGCTGATCGGGATGGAAATGGTGCCGCTGGTGGTTGGGGAGATCCTGATAGCTGGTTCGGTATCAATGGTGCAAATCCTCAATTGGGGACCCAGGGATCTGGGCCGGCAGCAGTCAACGGTTCCAGCGATAATGAGATCTATGGATTCCATGTCAATGGTGCCCATGTACTGTTAGGCGATGGATCCGTTCGCATGCTGCAGCAAACAGTCTCCTTAGCGATGGTTAGTGCGTTTGTAAGTCGTCAGGGTGGAGAGATTCTGCCTGATGAAATCCAGCAGTGATTCTCTCGCAGCAAAGATGGTTGTATTCTGAGCCGGTTCCTCCGGCTCTTTTTTTGTACGTTCCTGTAAGGAAGCTATTCTTGAAACGAGGCTGATCGTTTGACTTCTAGGATGGTTTTCTTATTGCAGTGGATTGTTTCGGGGTGGGGAGTCTTAAGTGGAGGAATCGGAAATGGTCGCCAGAGAATTATCCCTCTGTTGAAAGGCTCTCCTTTTGTTTGCCTGGATCCATCTGTTGCTGTCAGAGGAATTGAAAAAGGATATCCCGCAAAGTCCGAAGAAAGAGATCGGCTTTCTATCGGCGATCGGACGCGTATCGAATACGACAACCTACCGGTGCCGTTTCACGAACGGTGATCTCTTTGCCATTTAGTAAAGAGTCGATGGCAGTCTCGAGGTAACGGTTTTTCACCAACGATTCGTTGGAGTGATCGTCCATGGCACCCATGTAAACGATCTTGCGCTCTTTATTGAGGATGAAGAACTCCGGCGTCCGAACAGCACCGTACGCTTTTGCGATTTTCTGTGTCTCATCGTAGAGATAAGGAAAGTGAAAATCCTTTTCGCGAGCTCTCTTCTTCATCGCTGGTAGCTGATCTGCCTCGATTCTATTGACATTGATGGCGACGATACCCACTTTGGAATTCACCGAATGATATTTCTTGGCTAGGCGATTGATTCGGTCTTCGTAGTCGACTGCGTATGGGCAACTACTGCATGTGAAGATGACCACGAGTACCTCGCGATCGGCGAGATCTGTCATCGAATGCACCTGGTCGTCCACCCCCGGTAACTTTTCCCACGCTTGTCCTGGATCTCCGATCGCGACATCCGGATTGAATTTCCCTGCCTCCGTTCCACGACTCTCCATGCACGGTAGAAAAACCGCGAGGAGTACCATCATCCAGTTAGACTGAAAAAACGGTCGACCAACGTTAGGGACTGAGCGATGTGTCACAATTCACCCTCGGTTTTCGAATTCGTGTAACGGGTTTATTTGACGGAACTTCTGAGATGGAGCGGTTCCGTAATAAGGACTCTAAAGAGAAGCGGGTTCGCAACTCAAGCAATGTCCTTTGACGAGGATCTCGGTGATTCGTGAGATTTTGTGAGACCTTTGCGTCTTTTGGTCTGGGACCCCTATTTCATCCAGACAGGCAACCTTGCCGCATTCCACGCATACAAAGTGGGGATGGCTACTACGATCATGTTTGGGATCTCGGATCTCGAATCTCCAAACGTGGTCGCCGAGTTCTGTCCGGCTAACCAATTCGGCATCAGTCAGATCGGTTAAATTGCGAAACACGGTCGCCTTATCAAACCCCTGGGGAACCAGAAGATCCGAGAGCTCTGCATGCGTCTGGGGGCGTTTGGCATTTCTCAGGGCGATGAGTACGGCGATTCGTGCAGGAGTACTTCGCAGTCCGACTCCTCTTAAAACCTGTCGAACGGTTTCGACTTCGCCAGCGTCCATTTTTTTATTCATGTTCAGCCACTCATGTCATTTGTTTGTTGGGCGTCTAGGAATTTTTCTAACCGCTGATGCGTTGCCAATTCCCCATATTGTAACTTGCCGAATCCATATTCCGCACCTGCTCGGACAGCAGACTCCTGATGTTCTGCGTAATTTGTGATGATCATCACTGGGATAGACCGAGTCGACGGTTGTTGTTTTATGACCTTTAAGATTTCAACACCATCACTGTAGTCGATATCGAGCTTTCGATTGATAAGGACCAAATCGACTGGGGTAGCTTTCAGAGTTTCCAGGGTATCCTGGAGAGCGTGGGTTCGTAAAACATGGACATCGTAGCGGCGCGTGAGCATCTGGCTCAGAGCGGCATGATCGGGATCGCAATTTCCTACGTCCAAAACCGTCTTTTTCATTTGGTATCGTTCAGTTTCTTTTCCAGTTCACGAAATGCAGCGTCTTGAAGCCACTTTTGCATTATCTGACGCGTCGTCTCTACCATCGTATCGATTCGTTTTTGGGCTGTCTGCCCGACCTTTTCGCGCTCAGCAAGTGTTCGCCGAAGCACGGCCTCGATTTGTTCCGACATCTTCTCGTAAGATTTGGTGCGTTTCCACTCTTCGGCATTTTTTTGGGCATCGTCTAACTTGTTGTCCGCGATCCGTTGTTTGATTCGAGCCTCTAGGATTTTTCTACGAACGACGATATCCAATACCTCGTTTTGCAGTCCGCGTAGAAAAGCTTCTGTCTGCAATCGGACCCGATCGTCTGGTAACTTTGCATCTTCGATGGCCTGTCCTCCTGTGACCACGGGTAAACGAGCGAGAAGAGTTTCGCCATTCTTAATGTAGTAGATATAGAGTGGCACATTGATCCTGATTTCTCCTTTGGAAACCTTGGGCGGTGTTGGAGTGGATGGTTTTGCATCCGTAGCGGATTTGGGGGAGTCCTTCTCGGCCAAAGTTGGATTTGCTTCGATTGGATTCTCCGAATTTTTTTGCTCACCCGCGAGCGTCGATCGGACGATTTCGCGATATTCGGGGGGGGGGACCGGATCGCGTACTGCAGCTCTTGCATCGGCGATTGCCCGATTCTTGCTCTGAGCCGGAACCTCATATTGAATCACTGGAAGCTCGGATTTCTGAATGGGTATGAAACCGCGCCAATCGGTTCGACCAACACGTTCCAGGTCCTCGTATCCAGGAGTACGAATGTAGACCTCCGCTCCTGGGACAGGGATGAGGGAGTTACTGCTAGTCCCGGGAGAGGCTGTGTTCGATGGGTTCGGGTTCTTAAAGGAGAGCCTCATATCGGATTTGGGTAGCGGGGCATGTACGCGAAGTCCGATTCTTCGAGTTCTGCGGTTCTTCGCAGCGGTTAAAGCTCCTCGACTCGAAGTGAAGATAGCGCCATACATGAGAGAGACGCCGTCGATTTTTTCTGTCGCTGCGATGTACGTGAAAGCGAGAGGTTGCAGCAATGTCGGGTTCCCGTTCATGTCATCGCGCCGAATGTAAGGTATAAAAACATCGCCTAGGGCAATCGCTGCTGGATGTTCCTGGGAGGTAATCAACCCCGCAGCCTTAGCTCTTATGGTAGCGGTGTTGTTATCCGTCTCTTCGATTCTTACCACGGGAGAAAACGTATGACGGATGAGCGCCGGAACGGAGGTTTTGATCTCCGCTACGGAGTGTACGATCGAAGTCTCGGTTGGACTCATTCGACGTAAAATCGAATCCATTTCCTTGACGCTGACTCGAATGGATTCCTCGTGGCGATCGATGGAGACCAAAAAAATCTTATCAAAATCCCGCAACAAGGATTCCGGTTGCCAGGGGAGTCGAGTCGGAATCGCTCGAGCAACGTCTTTGAAAAAAGGTAATTCATTTTTGGAGATAAGTGCCGCTACGATCTTTCCAGTTGCCAAGTCACTCTTGAGTGACTCCAGTGAACCGGGAAAGGCATTCAGTTTCTGCCGAAATTTGTCCCACGTCGGATCTCCTCGAAACTCGTTGCTATCGCGCAGGATACCTTCGTAGGGTAGCGACAGGACATGAAACGATTCGATCCGATCCAACGCGGATTCAAAAGTTCGAATACTGTTGAGACTAGCGGCTCGCGCTTCGGCATCCTCGAGTTCCTTCAACTGTTCCTTGCTCAGCTTTTTACGTTTTTCTGATTCCTCGGTTGATAGCGTTGGCTTGATGGGAGCTGGACTCGAATTCAAAAAGCTCATTTTCGCTTCGTCGGATTTACCAACGATCACAATCAATTCTCTCGCCAGGATCTGTGCAATGGACAGCTCATCGATGTGATAAAGTACCGATCCGTACATCGAGTCAGGCGTAGGCTGCATACGAATCCTCCATGCACCTCCGAAGTCCGCTTCGCAGCGTTCGCGAATCTTTCGCTGGATCTCGGCCTGTGTGGCCTCATTCCAGCCGAGAGTTGGGGACACACTCATCCACACATTGACTCGATAGGGGGAGTACTCCCACACCTCTTGACTCCATGCGCAACTGGGCATCGGGACTGAGAGAATCCATGCGATCCATCCTAGGTAGAACCCGAGGCTTTTCATGAGAAATCGCCAGCGCATCATCGGACTTGGATCCTCCATTTCTGTGCGTCTTGGTAGAGTCCGAGGGGCTTCTTAGCGATTCCAACTATTTCGGAACGGTAGGCGAGTGTTTCACTGATTTGCCACAGTGGAAGGATCGGTAAGTGGGATGCAACTAACGAGTGCAGATCCTGGCAGGCTGCACGTACCTCTCTCCAATTCTGCGCTTGATTAAGTTTCCCGATAGCTTGGACAATGTATTGATTGCCTGTCTCCGCAGGACCTCCGATCCCAAACAATCGTTCGGCGTCGGTCGCAGGCTCCCACACTGCGGCCGAGAGGTAGATAATATCCAGCGAATCGTCTTCGGGCTTTGGAAATTGATCATAAGGGACCAGGACGGACTCGATTCCAGCGATTTTCCATGCTTGGACGATCGCTTGGCCTGCGACCTTGGTGGACTCGTAATTAGGAACTCCTAAACGCAACACCGGTAACTTGGGGGCCGGTTCCTTCCGTTTTTGAGCGCGGGTTGTTTGATTTGCCTGGGCGATCAGCACGAGTACCTTGGCTAGTCGCGGATCGTAGGGCAGATTTTCAATCGCTGTGTTGTAGGCGTAGGCCAATGCATCGGAGTCGCTAGCTCCGGCCGGAAAAGGACCGCTGATCACACGATCCAGGGGTGTCACCGAATCACCGAGTAGCTCCTCTTTGAGAATCGCTTCTCGATTGATCGCATACAACAAAGCCCGACGAAATTCACGATCTTCCAAATAGGGGGTCTTGCCGCGCGGAACTAAAAGATGCACCATAGGTAAAGCATAGGCTTCGGTCTTCAGAGTCTTGAAGGCACCGATGCGACGAGCGTCTGCTGGAAACAAACGATCGATGATCTCGATTTCACCCTTGATGAGGTCATTCACGGCTTTGGTGGGATCGTCGTATTTGATCTCGATGATTTCCCGCGGTTGAAAATCGACAGGTTGTACCTCCGGTGCCCACTGGTATGTCGTCCGACTACCATCGGTTTCCTTCGACTGATAGTAGGCGCGTTGAAACGCTGGCTCGGGAAGTTCCCATTGCAAAAAAGCTTGGGGTAAAACGTGCGGACGCCGTAATCGGAGACGCAGTCGTTCCGGCCCCGAGACCGACACAGATTGCAAGACGGCTGCCCAACTCGGAAAGTAATTGGGGCTATGAACATCAGCTCGATCCAGCAGCGATTCGGAGACGGTAAGGCTGTTAGGAACGCCTGTTCGACCGACGTTTTGAATCGACAAATCGAGCTCCATACGATCATCGCTTTGGACCGCATTGCCGTAAGCAAAACGATACATCCCACCTTCGGAACCTGTGTTTCGAAATTCAAAGATCGGGCTTGATACCAGGTGTCCGATTCGCATGGATCCCCAATCCGCAATAGCCGCTGGATCAGGGGTAGCGCTCGTCTGAAACACTCCAACGCGAACCAACGGGAACTCTTTGATCAGTTGGTTGAGAAAGTCTTTACCCCCTTCCAGATCAGGTTCGATTTCAAGCATGCGAACTGCAGCCTGCCTCGCTCGGGCAAACTCACCCTTCGTACGAAAATCCTCTGCCTTCTGGCGGAATTCCTGTGCAATCTCCACGAACCGTTCTTTTGTTTTGGAGATGACAGGCAAAGTCCCTTTGTAGTCCTTGTCCAAACGCATCACCATCGCTCTCGCAACACCCAAGTCGTCGCGACGAATCAAGTCCTCGATCAGCTTGGACGCAACACTCGAGATTGCATTTTGAACTTCTTTAATACGAAAATCCGGAAACTTCTTCTGCAATTCCTCCAGTGCAGCGAGCGTGTGTGGCAGATCCCCTTCGTTCGCCATATTGCGAGCCGATTGGAACAAAAAATCCTGATGTAACGAAACGATGTCTACCGTTTGTGGATAGTTATCCCTCAGGTAGACCAAATACTCGAACGCTTCACTGTAGTTTTTTTCTTCGAGATTCCTCTTCGCTCGGTCGAGGATTAGTTCTTCCCAAAGAGTTACCTTGGCAACATCTTTCCACTTCACTTCGTAGACCCGACCGGGAAATAGGGTGATGACGCATCGAATCGAATCGCTATCCTTGGGGTTTGCCGGCACCTTGCGATTTGGAAAATCGAGAGGGTTGACCTGGACACTCTTCCCCCCTTCTTCCTTCTTCAGTGTGATGATGTCGAAAGGAGCGAGGTCGATCAAGGAGGATGTGACTTCTAGCTCTTGGAGCATCTCGTCGATCGACTGGGCATGGGTGTGAACCGAAGAGAAAGCGATGAGCAACACGACCAAGTGTGAAACCAGTAAATTCAAACGTCTCCGAGGGCGCAGCAAATCTTCTTTCTCGTTTTGTTTGATGGATCGTGACGGATTCCGGTCGCGAGTCGCCGACTGTACTTTTAAAGCGATTGAGTTCCGCCGCATTGAAAATCGATGCAGGCTGGGAAGGAGACTGACCGAGAAGCCATTGAGAGGATCGATGGGGATGGAATGGTTCCATGAGGCCCATCGAGGTATGGCCGAGGCAGTCCGCAGACTGCGCCATGCTTTACGATCGAGCCAAAATTTCCAAGCGTCCCTACCGGAGGCGTTGAGGTTCATACTAACGCTCCCTCGGGATCGGCACAGTAATAACGCTTCCGCCGTCGGTCGGCAGCAACAACTCGTTTCCTAGGATCAGCGGAGTGCCGTTAATCGGTTCGCCGATATTCGCTTCTGACAGGCGTTTCCCGCTCTCTTTTGAAAACCGGAGCAGGTTGCCAGTCGTTGTACCAACGAGAATATCCTCATCGACAATGACAGGTTTCCCACTTAGGACTTGCCTATCGAGCGGCGATGACCACACCCGTTTTCCGTTCGCATTGGCTGCGATAAGACCTTCGATATCGCTCAAAGCAATCACAAGCTTGGACGAAGGGGATGAAACGACGTAGGGTCCCCAAGCGAATCGTCCCTGCACAGGTAGGCTCGCAACTTTCTTGAGTTCAATTCCATCGAAGAATTCGAGTTGGTCTCCCGTTTCGCCATTGCTGACGGCCACGATGGTATTTCCCAGTACGGACAGTCTTCCTTTTAAAGGGGCATCGAGAGTTTGTTGTACAATCGGCCGAAGTTGACGATTCGTCGATAGTTTGTAGATGCTCCTTTTTTGGTCGGCGATGACAATACTTTGTTGATCTTCGAGCAAGACGGGATTGAGCCATTTGGGGTTTTCACCCGCCTCGATGGTTGGCTGGAATGGAATGCCTACCTGCTGGGCTTTATCAGGATCGATCATTGCCAATTGAGCGTTGGAGAGAGGGACAATGATTGTATTACCAACCGCGATGGCATCGTTTGCTGGAATCGCTCCCTTGAATTCGATGGAAAGGAGTTTGCTCAGGTTCGAATTTTTCGCGGGATCGATGATGAGAAGTTGATTTCCCTGTGCACTATTGAAAATGGCGATGCGGCCATCCTGGAGCGATAGGGGATCCAGGAATTTCATCAAACGTTGATTGCGACCTAGATTCTCGATTTGAGATACGGGCTTTTGTGATTGGAGATTGGCGGTGTCGAAAGAGAACACGGCACCTTGGGTCGTTAAGGCGGTAAAACGATTGGGTGTGCCGCTGATCCACGAAATCGGTACGCCTAGGTCGGTCTCCCAGTTCGGATCACCTGTTTGCGGATTGATGGAGGCGACGCGAACGCCCAAAGTACCGCGAACAATTCTGGAGTGGATGATGGCCTCGTTGACTCGGACGGGACGATTGGTGAATGTATCGCCATCATCCTTCAGCCAGGAGCGATTCATCTTTTGACTGCTGACTTGTACCTCGTATTTCGCCAAGCGATTGGAAGCAAGATAGAGATCGGTTCCGAGGAGTAGAGGCCATGTGATTTTGGGGTCCGTTTCCTTTTCGATATTTCCCGCAAGTTTGACGACCTTGTCTTTGGTGCTTGCAACATCGACTTCAAACATGGCAACCTCACCGAGGTTTGTCGTGACAACAAATCGGCGTCCTTCGATTTGGGGTTCGACAACGAAATGTCCTTTGAACCGAAAGGGTATTTGCGCGCTGGGAGTGATTCCCAAGCCGTCATCATTGGTATTCAATATTTTCATGAAGGAGTAATCGGGTCCGGCATTCTCAAAGACGATCAAGTGGTTCAAAACCCAGATCGGGGGGATTGAGATCGTTCCCGGATTATGCCCCAGATACTCTACTTCTTCGCATTGCCCGCTGGTGCGAGAAAGTGCGTACAGATTGGAATGGTTCCCGATCGCGTATCGCTTCTTGCGTCCCAACGCGCCCCCCACACCGACCTCGATATTTTGAGGTATCTTTTTTCCCCAACGGGCGACTCCTGTTGCTGCATCGAGCGAATAGATTTCACCATTTTCCGCGGTGACGAAGATATCATCGCCATCGATCATCGGTTCATGGATTCGGTGATCCAACTTGACTTCCCACACGAGCGATCCATCGGCGGCAGCTAGTCGCTTTAAAACACCTTTCTCAGGATAACTGACAATGACGTCGCTATCTCCCGTGAGCGCCAACGGCTGTGGCTTTCCAGTCCAGTCGAGGCCGAAGAATTGACTCCAAAGAACAGCACCATTCCCCGCCCGAATCGCAACCAAATAACCTTTCAGCTTCAAAAAGATCACTTCCGGTGATTCCGAATCGCTTTTTGCTGTTCGATTGACGAGCATAGCTTTCGCGGAAATCTCAGCTGGAACCGATTCGGTACCCACCGACGGCATTTTGGATGCGGAAACGACGAGATCCTTCTGGAGTCCCGTCGCTATGTTAAGCAATTCGTTCAGTTTTGAATCCGATTCCAGGATGGGATACTTTCGAATAATATCGCGACGAGTGTTGTAGGTCTCATTGACATCTTTTGCCTCGTTCGCTTTCGACATGACATCGATGGCTACCAGCAAATCCTTACCTCGCTGGATATCTCTCTTGGCGCGAGCTTGTCCCTCTTCGATGTTCTGGATTCTGAGAGCGTTCTGGGTCCTTTCCTGGCTTCCCACGTATCGGGGATCGCGCACGAGGTTCATTTGCTCGCTCATTTTTTCGAGCAGCTTTTCACGATCGTCCAACGCGGGTGTTGCGTCGACTCGTTTGATATATTTCTCGGAGAGTTGGAGCAGCATATCCGTCACATCGGTTCGCAGTCCTCCGAGCGCTTCCTCCGATGCGATGGTCGGTAGTAACTCCTGTGCTTTCTTTAAGGCTGTATTAGGATCGGCCACCTTTTCGACATCTTCACGGATTCTAGAAAGGACCGAATATACTTTGGCTTCGCTAGCGCGATCGTCTCGAGAAAAGTTGTAGGCAAAGTCAGCGAATAACTTGGAAGAGCGTTCGTACTCCCGAGCTTCATAGACTCGTTTCGCTTCATCGAAAGCTTCCTTGGCGCTACCCTGCAGGAACCACAGCACGAGAGGCACCAAGAAAACGAGGCCGAGTAACAGCAACACCCCGATTCCGAGCACTCGGAACGACTCCCAGGCATTTTTTTTCTTTGGGATATCTCGTTCGACTGTCCGTGGCAGATAGTCGTAGTCGAATTCCCGACTCGCGCGCGGCGTTTCAACTGGGGTGGGAGGTGGCACCGTCGGGGCTGGGGCCTCTGCGACGACTTCGACTTTCTTTGCGGGTTCCACCTTAGGTACTTCCGCGGGCTTTTGGGTGTACTCCAGAGGGAGTAGATCCTCAACGGAGTCGTGATCTTTGGGGGGAGCGGGCGGAAGAGGAGGATCGATGGGGCGACCACCTCGTAGGGCGGTCGTAGGATCCTTTGAGGGGCGATCGATCGAGGCGTTCAATTCGGCGATCAGTTTCGTGGCCTGAAATTTTGTCAATTGCCCATTCTCAACGAGCAATTTTGCGATGGCTTCGGGAGTGACGCGTACCTTGGAGGTTTCGACCTGACGGTTCAGTTCAGCAATGATCTCAGGGTCGAGGAGACCGCGGCTTTCGAGCAAACGTATGAATGCAGTTGCTGACATCGACAATCAAAACTCCTCAACAACCTGAACTTGGAAACTGGTAAATCCCCTGCTCCGTCCGGCATCTAGCGCTGCCACAACGGCGGCGTGGATACTTTCAACATGCGCTTCCACTAGGAGTTTTAATTGGTCGTCCTTCGATCCCGTGGAGGCTTCGGCATAGGCTTCACCTAAAACGAGCAACAAATCTTGTTTGCTGCTGGCTTCCCGCTCATCACCTGCGGGAAAAATCACGGTGTAGCCATTGAATTCATCGATCTGTACTTTTACCGAATCGGATACGAGTTGAGGATCGGGATTGGAACTCATGCCGGATTCTGCCAGAGGAGGTGGTTCTTCTAGTACCTTCTCGCTACTGAACGATGCTGTGATCATGAAGAAGATCAACAGTAGGAATGTCACGTCGACCATGGGGGTCATATCCATATCATCTTTTGGAAGTTCCTTCTTGGGGAAGGCGATAAACTCTTCCTCTGGAATATTGCCGCTTTCCCCGTCCGGAGAGAGAGCGATCAGGTCGTCGTAGGAATCGAATTTCTCGGCCGATTCCTTTGTAGGACCTAAGGATTCCTGGGAAAGCTTGGAGGAGCCAAACGCAGGGGAACGAGGCGAACGGTAGGGAGTGTCCACCTGAACGAGTTCCGCTTCCTCAACCTCGCTTCCCTCCTCTCGAGGAGCCTGCATTTTGTCCCTCGTCGATGTAGGTTTTGCGGACGTGGAAGGTTTATCAGGAACCTGGATCGAATGGTTGCAGTTGGGGCAGCGGATTTCGCGTCCGGCAAATCTGTCATGGACAGAGTGGGAGGTAGAACACTGAGAGCAGACGGTGCGAATCGACAATTCAGCCAGCCTCCGCTACCGCGATATTGATATTTTTACCTTCGCCGATGACTTCACCGATCGCCTGTTTGACTTTATTCAATTGGCCAGCTGTGACATTCCCTTCTGCACGAATCAAGACCTCTGTTTTTCGACCTGACTCCAATTCGAGTTGGACATACTCTGCGATCTCAGCGGTTTGCTGCTCGGGATCATCTGAAAACAGCGTGCCATCTGCTTTTGCGACAACGGGTGATTCGCCACTACCGCGACTGACTAGAACGGAGACACATGATTTGGTGACTACGGTTGTGCCATGTTTTGCTCGAGGTAGGTCGTAGGCTTTCTCCCCCGTCATCTTGGATGTGAGAATAAAAAAGATGAGTAGTAAAAACGTGAGATCGATCATTGGCGTGATGTCCATTTCATCATCCATTGCAGGACGAGCGGGTAGATCGACCTGCTCTGGCATATCGTCTAGGTTGGATGATTCTGAGGGAGCATCGACCTGGTTCATGGGATTTTAATCATCGTCCAAGGACTGTTTTGTGAAAGACTCCTTGACCTGGCTAGGCGCTCTGCCTGCCTCGACGCTGATCGCGCTCCAGTCCAACTTTGAAAGCATCTAAAAATCGAGTCAGACCGGATGCAACCAGATCCTGCATGTGTCGAATACGATTCGTAATCGTCGCCATGCACATGACCAGGGGGATGGCAATCGAAAGACCAATCGCAGTCGTATCCAGTGCCGTTCGGATGTCACCAGCTAATTCGGATGGGCTTACGCTCGCTGCACCGGATAACTTTCCGAACGCCCCCATCATTCCCACAACGGTTCCGAATAGCCCTAGCATCGGCGCCGTTTTGATCACAGTGACAATCCAAGCAATGTTGTAGTCGAGATCCGCAATCACATCGCGTTGAAAGCGATCGAGAGTCAATTGGCGGACTTTGTTGAATCCGAAGGCTCGATTTTTGCAGGCAAATGCCACCATCAAAGGCAATGCTTTCTGCTGGCCTTCACATGTCTTGAGTACAGAATCAAAGTCTCCCCGACGAAGATCCTCTTCGATGGAATCGAGGAAAGCATCCTGAGCTTCCTCGGTCTTGAATCGTTTCGCATTAACGCGCGACAAGACCAATACGACGTAATAAGCGCCCCACAATGCAACACCGGCTAAAACCAGGTACGAGGCATTGCCGATGAGGTTAAAAATTCTGCTTGCATCCATATCTGAATCGTTCTGAGGAGAAAGCGCGCTGGATTGAGGAATCCACCCAGAGTGGTAGGCTAGCCGCACGATTTCATATGATACCACGGGGGATTCACTTTCGGGCAGGTTCCCGACACATTCTCGCGATTCCGAAGCATGCTAAATGCTGAAAAGCTAAGGAATTCCAGTGGAGGATCGCCCCCTAGCGATTGGTGGTCTCTGCCATTGTTTTGATAAGTATTTGTGGTTTAATGGCCATCGGTGTTGCTATCCGTGGTGCGGAACGTCGAGGATCTTATGAGTGTTTCGGATTCGGTCGTCAGGCAGTTGCATCAGCGACTGATGCAGGTTGCGGATCTTCAATCGCAAATCGATCGTGGGCCGCGGCAAAACCTGGCTGCTCAATCTCAGGTGGATGCGGCCAAGGTTGCCCTGCAAAAATGTAAAGACACAATCAAGCAGAAACGCATGGAAGCTGACCGAAAGCAACTCCAGCAACGCGAGCGGGAAAATAAACTCCATGATCTGACTGGCAAAATGAATGCTGCCAAGAACAACCGGGAGTATCAAGCTCTTAAAGAGCAGATAGCAGCGGATACCCAAGCGAATAGTGTTCTCTCCGATGAAATATTTGAAACACTTGAGGGAATTGATTCTCTGCAGGCCTCGATCAAGGGATTGGAGGAAAAAGTGAAGTTGGCCGAAGCGGAACGAGACAAGGTCGCGACCAACGTCGAACAACGCTTGGCGGTTTTGAGAGTCGAATTGGAGCGAGTGCAATCCGAATTGTCCGTTATGGAATCCTCGCTACCACCTGACTTTTCGATTGACTACAAGCGTCTTATCGGGACCCGGGGAATCGAAGCGCTCTCACCGATTGATGGACAGTCGTGCGGAGGGTGTTACACCAACGTGCCTCCCAAAGTTCTCGATAAATTGAGGATGGGACAGCCCTGTCTCTGCCCTAGTTGTGGACGACTGCTCTATCGGCCCGAGTCGTAGTTTTCCTTTTTCTCTCTTTCCATCATCGATTTCGTCACCTATAGTTGCGAAGTGCTGCTTGGAAATGAGTAGCACTTAAGCCTCCGGTCGTTTTTCCGGCTGAGGGACCATCATTTTGCGTTGGCCTAAATCAATTACGGCGAGTGCAGTAGCACGTCAGATTTGCGCCAGTCTCGCAGCGGCTCCGTGTCGTGCCGCAGACGGTCGGAGGATCATACAAATAGAAAATGCCAGCTTGGTTGCTGGCATTTTTTTTTGCCCTCCTCGATGACTTTAGGGAATGAGCCAAGCGTTTTTTCCTGAAAGTCCGTTACCGAGCAAGGTCGATTCCCCAGAGGCAGCTTGCTCAACCCCATCGCTTTGAGAATGAGACGATCGATTCCAGTAGCGATGTTGCAGGATTTAGCTCTTTTTTGCTCGGCCGAATTTAGCTCGCATTGGTGCTATCGTTCGCTCTCACGCTCCGATCGGGGATCGGGATGGTAATGCGCCCGGGCTCAAGAAGTGCGTTGCTCGAGCGAGATAAGTATTGTGCTCGAGCAAGATATCCAGATACCATCCCGGTGAAAATCTCGTAGTTCCCTTAGCGGTAGGAAAGCCGATGCCAGCCCCATTGAGACTAAACCCGATTCAAGAAGCAGTCGTCGCTCTCCTCTATGGTCTGCTTGTGACCGGGCCGGTGTGCGCACAGGAATTTTCATGGAAATTTCAACCCGATGAGACGGTTCAGGTCGTGATGGACCAACGGACAGAAATGGCTGTCGTAGGTAAGGCGGGGACGAAAGCTGCGGTTCAACAAACGGTGGAGCTTCATTGGAAAGTTCTAGGTGTGGATCGAGAAGGAACGACCGACCTGAAACAAAGTGTTCAGCGAATCACCATCCGGGGAGAGCGTGCTTCCGAGCGATTCGCTATGGATTCCGAAACTGTTCAGATCGAAAAACTAAGTCCATGGGCAAAAACATTTTGGAGCGAGGTCCATCCTTTGGTGGGGCGTTCGTGGACCCTTCGTGTGAAGCCTTCGGGAGAGGTACTCCCAAATTCAAAAGAAACTGCGAGAGAGCCGGAGTTCAAGCTCATTTCCAATAGCTCATCGATGCCCGAACCCCTCGAGCGATGGAGCACCGTAGGCTTGCGATTTCCTCAAAACGGTGTTCATGTGGGTGAACCATGGAACGAGGTTTCCGTCCAAATCGTGGGCGAAGCAACGAAAATACGATTGCTCACGACCTATCAATATCTCGGAGAAGAGGAATTCGAGGGGCGTCTGTTGCACCGGATCAAAACGACGACTTCTTTCCGTCTGTTGGGTGACTCGCCGAATGTGAAACTGAAAAAGCAAGATGCGATGGGATCTATTTGGTTCGATTCCAAAACAGGTCGAATAGTGCAGTCCGAAAATGCTCAGGAGTTCATCTTGGCTACTCTGGTCGACGGGGTGTGGGAGGATCATTCTCTGATGCAGTCAGTCGAGGCCAGGTTTTCCCCCTTGGGGCGTTAGCACTCTCATCCTGCCTCGGTTTGGCGGATGTTGAAGATGGGATGGTTCGTGCGTGTGGACGCCGATGGTTAGACTTTGTGGTACTCGAGATCCATAACTCGGAGCGACTCAGTACTTGGCAGAGCCGGAATTCCTCTGTTCTACCGAAGACCATTCCCAAACGCGAACTTGGAGCAAACCCGTTGCGTCGATATTCATAAGCGGACGATCTATTCCCCTTCGTTGCGTCCCGGAGGTTTTGCGATTTCCTAGTGCGCTCGCTCCGGATTGGAGGGTGGCAATTGGTTTTCGGGAGGTCGATCATTTGCGAAAGGGCTTTCCGCCGCTTTCCTGGACTCGCTTGTAATGTTCGCCAGAATTCCAAACGGGAGCATGGCCAAGTAGACGATGGCGAATAAAGTAAAAATCACCAAGGGGACCGCCATGGCACAGATAGCAGCCTTTGCAAGTGCGTTACCGCTGTTTGTGATTGCGATTCTCGCTAGCATTACGGCGATCGCAGTGACAGCCGTGAGAACGAACAAGGTGCGCAGGGATAGTCGATCACCTATGCCTGTGCTCATGACTCACCGTTGTGTCGGGAACATTGAGGTCTCACCATTCTATTCGCCATCGGACAAACCTTCCGCTAGGATAATTACCTCATTGGGAATTGTATTTTAGTGGTCGCGGGAGTGAGTTGGACCAGGATTTAGGTGTTGGCAAATGGAAATTTTGTCGTGAAACTGACGAGTCGAAAGTTTTGCATTGCAAACTAGCTTCAGGGGGGGACGGGTGAAGGTACTGCTGGATGAGTCGCAAATTCGGGAAGGAATTGACAAACTTGCCGAAAAGCTCAATGGTTTTTACCAGCGGAAGCCGTTGACGATTGTCTCGATCATGACGGGGAGTTTGGTCATGTTGGCTGATCTGATCCGAAGGCTTGAAATGCCGATTCGAATCAGTCTGATCCAAGCCAGTTCTTACCGCGGGACGATGGAGTCTGGGGAGCTGCATATCCAGGATCAGATGATGCTCGATATTCGCAATCGTGATGTCTTGCTCATCGATGATATCTTTGATACTGGAAAGACGTTAGTTCGAGTGAGCGAGAGACTGCAGCATTTGGAACCGCGTTCGATTCAAACCGCCGTTTTCTTGCACAAGTCAGGAAAAAGCATGGTATCCTCGGAACCCGACTACGTGGTTTTCGAGATACCGAATGAGTTCGTTGTGGGGTATGGACTAGACTACCAAGATCTCTACCGCAACTTGCCCTATGTTGCGGTACTCGAGGAGTCCGACCTACAGAGTCTTGGAATCAGTTGAGTTCGACGTTGCCATCCCGAAACCCGCGCTTGTTGGTTGTTGCCAGAAAATACTGGCCAGTGGTTGAGGACAGTTGCCACCGTTTGATGCACTGGTTGGCGGCTCTACGAAGTATTCAGATTGAGTCTACGGTCCTCACGGCGCGATGGCACGCTTCATGGCCAGATACTTTTTTGTTTCGGAATACGTCCATTCACCGACTGCTCCCATCACCGCATAGCAACTGGAACGAAACGCATTTTCAGAAAAATGTTGTGAGTTGGATCCAGAGCCATCTCGACGAATTTGATGCGATTTACGTTGATCGTGCCGATACATTGCTCCAGGTCCTGCTTTCTAAATCGAGCCGATGGGAAAAGCCGATTTTAGCCAGGTTCGCCCCGGAGGAGTCTTTATACGGGCTCGCATCCAATGTGAGGATGAGTTTACCTGCGATTGTGGATACGGTTCGAAGATGTGATTATGTGTTGACATCGAACCCAGGTCATCATCGGACACTATTGGCACATGGGGTGCGCGAGCAGACGATCTTTCGTATGCAGGAGTTGGCCTGGATTCGAGTGCAGCGTCGAGTCGATGGTCGACAGCATGCTCTGAAGGCACTGGCTCAAGCTAGCGGGGATTTTTTTCTACCAGAGCGATCGATGCTCATGGTCCATATTGGAATCGCCAGTTGGATGGAATTACGGCAAGTGTTACTTGCGGTTTGCGATCTCCTCGATAGCGGCGCTCATCTCAGAATGTGGTTGATCAATCCTGGCATTTCGTATCAGGCGATCTACGATCTCCTGAAAGATCGAGGTTGGCATCGCGAGATCTTGATTTTTGATGGGTTCGATGACTTGGAGGATTTAATACAAGTTGCAGATTTGGCCTGGGTGACCCACCCTGCGGAATCGATACAGTTCACACTTCCCTTGCTTTTATCGGCAGGCGTACCCATCCTGGCGCGTGAAAGTCTTGAACTGCAGTCGCTGGCTCCGGTAGATGTCTCGGAATTTATTTACTGTTCTCCGACCGATCTTGCGCTCAAACTGCATCGATGGTATGCCAATCCGCGTGCATTCGAGAAGCAAGCGCTTACTTTGCGTGGTGAATACCTGCAAAATCACGCGTCCCTCGATGCAATCAGGAATTGGAGGAATCTACTCGAACGAGTAGCGGAGGCATCTAGATCATGAAGTACAAAGTTGCTTTGATCATACCTACGTTGGACCAGGGAGGTGCGGAAAAGCAACTCTGTCTGCTTGCCGCAGGCCTACCGGCTTCGCAGTTCGAAGTTCATGTGATCGTATTGACGAGAACCGGTCCGAGGGAAAGCGGGCTTCGAGATCAGAACATTCCTGTTCATTTCATCCACAAACGAGGCAAATTCGATTTCCAGGGTTGGAAGCGATTGAAAAGATTGCTTCTCGAACTAAGACCGGACATTGTTCATACCTGGATTTTTGCTGCCAACACTTACGGAAGAAGCGCCGCGCTGTCGGCATCGGTTCCGATCATAGCAGCCTCGGAGCGTTCTGTGGATCCATGGAAATCCAGCTTTCATTTTTGGCTAGATCGGTTTCTAGCGAAGCGCACGAAACGCATTACAACGAATAGCTCGGGGGTTATCGACTTTTATTCCAAGCATGGGATCCCTAGCGAGTATTTCATTCGCATCCCGAACGCCGTGACCAACTCGACAGTTCCACCGATCTCCCGTGAAGAAGCTGCCAACCGACTCGGGGTACCCGCAGATCGGAAATGGATACTGTCGGTCGGCCGGCTCTGGCAGCAAAAGGGTTACAAAGACCTTATCTGGGCAGCTGAGATGATCCGAGTGCTAAGGAATGACACGTGCTACATCATCGTTGGGGAAGGCCCGGAACGAGCACGGTTGGAGCAGTATCGGGACAACATTCGCGCGGGTTCGCAGACCTATATGGTCGGAGAACGTAGCGATGTTGCAGAGCTTTTGCCCCATGCTGAAATGCTCTGGAATGGCAGCCTTTATGAAGGGCAATCGAATGTGATTCTGGAGGCTATGCAGTCGGGCGTGCCTGTCGTCGCATCGGATATCCCTGGAAATACGGATCTTATCCAACATCGATCGACTGGCATGTTGTATCCGCTCGGAGATGTCGAAAGACTCTCACGCGATGCACTCGATCTGCTAAATGATCCCGATCTTCGGGCAAAACTCGTGAGAAACGCCCAGGACTTCGTCCGAGTGAATCATTCCTTGGAATCAATGATCACACGCCATGCAGAACTCTATCAAGAGTGGATCAGGAGCTTAAGATGACCGAAGATGTCCTCGTGGCAAATGCAGGTAATTTAGAAATCCGCCTTCGATTGACACCGAATGTTCGTATCGTGAGTCACGGGAGGAAGGAGTCCAAAAACCAATACGCCCAGATGCTTCAAGATACCCTGGAAAATCCGATCGATTTTCCGTCTCTGATGCTCGCGATTCTCGAGGATGATCAGATCGCTATCGCTCTCGAGGAGGGGGTTCCGGATGGAGAGCGTATCGCTGCCCATCTCATCGAG
This sequence comes from Pirellula sp., assembly GCA_040396935.1. Lineage (GTDB taxonomy): Bacteria > Planctomycetota > Planctomycetia > Pirellulales > Pirellulaceae > JBKCUI01. The sequence continues at coordinate 54,010 of JBBAXA010000009.1, read as the reverse complement.
TATCTTCTTCAGCATGGAACCCGAGCCGAAAATATCTGCTTGATTCTCGCCGGTCGGGACGGTCGGAGTCAGAAGCTAGCCGAAGCTGCGATTCGCCATTTGTCTCTTCCTACCATCAGGATTGTCTGTCACGACCCCAATCAAATCGATTCTCATGCTTATGTCGCGGCGAGTGAGACTGCAGATGCGATCTATGTTCAGCGTGAGTTGGTCGATGCCGATGTGGTCATACCGATCTATTGCGCTCGGATCTCCGAGTGTCCCTATGCCAGTGACTTGTTTGGCATCTCACCGAGCTTCACAGATACTGAAACGCAGTACCGGTGGAGTAAAGCATGGTTGGAAGATAACATCACTCACCTGCATCAACACGAGAAACTGAGCCAGGAAGCAGGTTGGCTCGTCGGAATCCACTTTACCATCGCAGTGGTCCCTTCACTGGATGGCCATGTTTCCGAGATACTTGCTGGAAAGCCTCAGTCGGTATTCGAGAGGTCCACTGCTTCCCTCGTGAATCTAGGCGAGGAAATTTATGATTTAGTCATCGCTGTCGTCGACGGGAGTGAAGAGCAGCAGGATTGGATGTCGATCGCACGAGCAGCATCGCAAGCCGAGATACTTTGTCGCCCGGAGGGACGAATCGTTGTCTGCTGCAATGTCAAACATACCACTCGTGGTATTCGCGATTTGGCTTCGGATGCACCCACCGAGGAAGCGAATCGACGATTGCTCCAATCGCATTTCCCTGATAGTTTTCCTGCTGCGGTGTTGCGAACAATTCGCGATCATCGGACTATCTATTTGCTCTCTTCCATACAGGTCGCTGAAACAGAAAAGCTCGGCCTGGCATACGTTCAAAGCGCCGATTTAATCGACCATTTGATGCAGCAAGCGGAACGTGTTTGCATCATTCGTGGAGCCCAATACTAGGCAACGTTCAGGGGGGATTGAGCCTCCTGGATGCGTGGGATGGATCTCGAGCCTCGTTTGTCGAAGAGGGATGGCGCTCCGTAGATGTCGATGCAGTCACGTCCATCGTGCGGATACGATTGATAGAGATCTTGGTCGATCGATTTCACAGCGAAGATTACCCTCCTGTCGAACTGCCATCCCACTTTGGCGCAGTGCTCGGAGCGACCGTCCGGTACTCATTTCCGCGCGAGATCTTAAGGTGCGCTGGTCGGCGAAGGATTGGATTGGGACTTGTTGATTTTAGTGCGCGCACGCCCATGGGCCCAAAGCATCAGACCTTCCAGACGCTGCTTTCCTCGGATGTAGTATTCCGCTCCCAATTTCGCCATGTGAGCTCGATAGGAATTTCCTCGAGATTTTCGCCAATCGGTTTTTTTGGAATCGAACCAGAGATGGGAATCCAGGAGGTCCGCTAATTGCTCGCCGATGCGTTGATGCCCCAGGATTGTCGGGTGGACATGATCTACAAACCAGTCTGCAGCCTCCCAACCCTCTTTTTCTGGTTTCATAAACATGGAGTCGACATCGAGAAGCCATGATTTCCTCTGCCGCGCCACCCCTCGTATCGCATTTTGAATCGATGTGGTTGCACGGAGCGGGCAAACATCCGTATCCAAAGCTTTTTGAAGAAGTTTTCCGCTCTCGGCGTACTCGCCTCGTTGGCCCCGAATTTGACCCAGCCAGTAGTTGGCGGCTGCATGATCCGGATCCAACGTGAGCAGCTCTTCGAGGAGGGTAGCATTTTCATCATCATGGGGTTCGCTATTCGAAAGCCGGTTCCATAGTTCCTCGGCTCGCTCCCGCGCCTCCGTGGGGGCTGATGGATCGAACTCGTATTTGAAGGGAGCGGTTCTCCAGCGATCCGCGCCTGGGACCACTAGAACGGTTGGTACTCCCGTCTTTTGACATGCATCCAGCATGGTCTGGAGATTCCAAATCATCGATTTCAAGACGGATTCGCGGTCCAACCCACGACGTTTGTAATGCTCTAATCCGCCCTTATGGTCGAGTAACGCATCGACTTCTTGTTCGAGTACGGTAGATCGTTTGGCAGTCGTCGGGGACTCGTCCCTCGCGAGACGCGAAACGAAGCGAACGGTATGGAAAGAACTGAGCCAGCTCACTCCTCGCCAAACATAATCAGGAACTTGACGCCAACGTTCTAGTTCCCGTTCCTCTAGGAATTCATTGTGACCGCACTCCAGTACGATGAGGTCTGGCTCGTATGTTAAAATCTCGCGGACAATAGGAAGCATGCGATAGCTCGCATAGGATAGCCCCCCACAGTTGACAACTTCCCAGTCGGTAGCAGGATCTGCGAGTTGCAAGTTGATTTGCAACCAGGTAGGGAACGCGGTGTCTGGTTGATAAGGTTCACCCTGCGTTGTAGATCCTCCGATACAAAAGATTCGTCGGGTGTTTTTTTCTTTGATCGCTGGAAATTGGGTAGAGACAAACAATCTTTGACGTTCCGGTCGGAGGCAAAAAAAGTCACCCTCTCTTACAAACAACGACGAAACCTGGCTGAAGTCGAGGAATGGGTCGTAATCTGGTTTCTCGCGGTTCCCGACACCCATGAACCGTAGGGTACATTCAACCACGACGAAGGGTAGTAATCCCATGGTGATCGCCAGGATACGTAATGTCCAATGGCGATGGGATCGACGTGCGCACATGTTGGATCCATGTAAGACTTCATTAGGGGGTCGGATGACTACTGCAGTATAAATCAATCTTTCGACTGAGGTATGCAGCAGGATTTCCGGGATTCTCTAGACTGAGATTGCGTTGTTTTTCGTATTGTCCCAGCGCGATCAGCCGCCTGTCGTGGTGTACCCACGGAGTTCGTCTCAGCTCACTCAGGATTAGCGAAAATCACGGGATCGAGTATCGAGTGGCCCGAGCACCGATTGCAAGTCCTCGACGCGGGCTACCACCACGTGAATAACGTTTTCCCGATTTTCGAGGATTCCATGGACAAACCAAACATTCGATTGTTTGCAGATCGGATAGTACTCGGTCCAAATGTCGGGTTTGAGAACCAGGTTGATAGATCCAGTTTCATCTTCCAGGGTGACGAAGGTGATCCCTTTCGCCGTGCTAGGTCGCTGTCTCAGAAGGACAAGACCAGCGACTCGTACCAATCGGCCATGGGGTGTTTTCTTCAGATCTGCAGCGGTCGTAACTCGCTTTTCCTGAAGTTGTATTCGAAAGAATTGAATTGGGTGGCCACGAAGAGAGACACCGACACTTTCGTAGTCGCAATAGACTTCTTCCAAAGCATTCCTGGGTGCCAGAGCCATCGGGATCTCTTCGTCGGTATCCGCTCCAGAGGCTTCGAAAAGGGGCATAGTTTTACCGGACTTCTCTCTCGCGAGAGATTGCCAGTAGGCTGCGCGACGATCGCCCGATAGCGATTGCAGTGCTCCGGCCTCCGCCAGCAATGATAACGTCGGCTGCTGCAATAGCACCCGTCGTACCAGGTCGGATTGGTCCCTGTACGGGCCACGAACGGTACGGTCTTGGTGGATCGCCATCCCTTCCGTTTCCCGTAGACCTCGAATCATACGAAGTCCCAATCTCAGAGCCAATCGAGAGGATTGGGAAGACCTGGTGGTCGGTTCCAGGGTGCAATCCCATGCGCTGGAATTGATATCCGCCGGTAAGACTTGCACATCATGGCGTTGTGCGTCCTGCACCAATTGGGAGGGGGCATAAAACCCGAGCGGTTGGCTGTTGAGCATTGCACAGCAAAACACATCTGGATAGTGGTATTTGATCCAGCACGACACATAGACTAACAACGCGAAACTCGCTGCATGGGATTCCGGGAAACCGTACTCACCAAATCCTCGGAGTTGGTTGAAGACACGTTCTGCAAAAACATCATCTAGTCCGTTCCCTTTCATTCCATCGATCAGCTTACGTCTAAAGTCGTCGATCACTCCAGGACGTCTCCAAGCTGCCATGGCGCGACGGAGCTGGTCTGCTTCACCTGGCGTAAAGCCAGCAGCGACAACGGCCAGTCGCATGGCTTGTTCCTGGAATATGGGTACCCCCATCGTTTTCCTAAGGACTTCAGCAATCGATTCGTTGGGATAATCGGGTTGGATCCCGGATCTTCTAGCCGTTAGGTAGGGGTGGACCATTTGGCCTTGGATCGGCCCAGGACGAACGATTGCAACTTCGATCACCAAATCGTAAAAGCATCTTGGCCTGAGTCGGGGTAGCATACTCATCTGAGCACGGCTTTCGATCTGAAAGACGCCAATCGTATCTGCCTCACAAATCATGTCATAGACTTTCGGATCCTCCGGAGGAACGGTAGCGAGCGTCAAGGGGAGTTGATAGTGCTCCTTTAACAAATCGAGACTTCGATGGATTGCCGATAGCATTCCGAGCGCGAGGCAGTCGACTTTGAGAATTCCCAATTCATCGAGATCATTTTTATCCCATTGAATAATCGTTCGATCTGGCATCGCAGCGTTCTCGATAGGGCAAATCTCGCACAGAGGTCCCTGGGTGATGACCATTCCTCCCGTATGTTGCGAAAGGTGTCTCGGGAAACCAAGAAGGGACTGGACCAAGTAGACAAACCGTTTCCCGATCTCTGAGGCTGGATCGATACCCGCAGTCTGGCAACGGTTTTCAAAGCGATCCTCGGCTCCATGTCCTTCAACGATTTTAGCCAGCGTATCGATGGAATCCTGAGATAGACCGATCGCTTTGCCGCAGTCCCGAACTGCCGAGCGTATTCGGTAGGTTGTTACTGCCGCGGTCATTCCAGCTCGATCACGACCGTATTTCTCATACACGTACTGAATGACCTCTTCTCGCCTTTGATGTTCAAAGTCCACATCGATATCCGGTGCTTCATTTCGTTCGCGACTGATGAATCGCTCAAACAATAAATCAAACTTGCTGGGATCGACACTGGTTACACCGAGGCAGTAGCAAACGGCACTATTCGCAGCGGACCCTCGCCCCTGGCACAAGATATTTCTCGAGCGAGCGAAACGGACTAGATCCCAAACTGTGAGGAAATAGGGTTCGTAGTGTAGATCCTCAATGATCTGTAATTCATGACGCAGCATCGCGATGATCCTGTCCGGAACGCTTCCGGAATAGCGTTTCTTCGCTCCAGTCCACGCGAGACGCTTCAGATACTCGATAGGTTTTAGCCCGTCCGGGGCTAACTCAACGGGATATTCGTACCGGAGTTGATCCAATCGAAATTCGATTTGATTGGCCACATCGAGTGTACGAGCGAGACACTCAGGTGCCTCTCGATAGAGAATCTGCAATTCGGCTATCGACCGAAGGGACCGTTGGGCATTCAAAGGGCGTATGGAGGCGATCGATTCGATCGGATTTCCTGTGGCGATGGCCGTAAGACAGTCTTGTAGAATCATCCGTTCGGGTACGTGGTAAAGGACATCACCTGCTGCGACGAGGGGTACCTGGCAATCTCGTGAGAGTTTCAATTGCATTTGTAACTCGGTTCGATCATCAACCCCACGATGGAGATGTGAGAGGAGATACAGACGTTCTCCAAACAAATCTTTGCACTGATTCAAACCATATACCCAACCGCTCAGATCTCCTGTGATTGGAGCATGGGAAAGCTTTGACCAGAAGGATTGTGTCGATCCGGAGTTGTCGGTGGAACGCTGTGTATCACAGGGTATCGACGACGGAACGGTACGAGGAATCAGACCCAATAGATTGTTGTTCCGGATCTCTGAAACATCGTCCCAGGACAAAACGCATTCCCCTTTGGACGCGCGTCGCCGACCGAGCGATAGGATTCGGCAAAGAGCCGCATAGCCGACACGGTCGGCAGGCCAGACAACCAACGACGGTCCATCGATGAAATTGAGTTCGCAACCGGCATAGAAAGGAGTTCCGAAATCCTTGGCGGCGGTGAATGCGCGAACGACTCCTGCCAGGGAGTTACGATCGGTGATTGCGATTCCACCATAGCCTAAATGTTTGGATTGTTCGACCAGTTCGTGCGCATGGGACGCCCCTTCCAAGAACGAAAAGTTCGATTTGCAGTGGAGTTCGACGTAATCCAAATCAGCCTCTCACGAATGAGCCATCTCCCTCTAAAAAATTGGGTATGGAAACTCAGAGTGCGTCCATTCCCTTGGCGGATGGATCGAACCTCATTCCGGATAGCTACTGGATGAATCCTTCTCGCCGCGCTCGGTGAAACCGTCCGGGCGATCGAGACCATACCAACGCATAAAAAAATGCCACGTAGGAAACAGTGCCAGGATACAAAGTACTGCAATCCACCAAATCATTGTTCTAGATGAATTCCCTTGATTGAAACATCGGTCGGAACAATCTTTTGGGCCTCGTTTTTGGAAAAACGAGGCGCACCGTCTCGCGAAACCGTGCCGACCACCTCGTCAAAAGAAACAAGATCTCCCGTAGTTTACCATCTCGGAATCGAATGGGTTCGGCTGTAAGCCGAAACATGGTCTCGACTCACTATGGTACATTGTGGGATTCGGCCCCCATCCCGGGTATTTGTTTATGGACACTGAAAATTTTTTTAATCGCGCCACTCGAGCGAGAACGATCGTTCTACTGTTCGCAGTCACATTGGCGGTGATCACGTATATTGATCGAGTTTGCATTTCCCAAGCGGCTCCGCTCATGCAAAAGGAATTGGGACTCAGCAAAGTAGAGATGGGATATGCATTTGCTGCGTTCGGTTGGGCTTATGCGTTGTTCGAGGTTCCTGGGGGCTGGTTAGGCGATCGTTACGGTCCCCGCCGTATCTTGATGCGCGTCGTCACGATGTGGTCGATTTTTACCATTGCGACGGGCTGGGTGTGGAACTTGATATCTTTGGTCACATGTCGATTTCTCTTCGGGGTCGGCGAGGCTGGTTGCTTTCCAAATCTTACACGTACGTTCACTCTCTGGTTCAATCCGATCGATCGGGTAAAAGCCCAAGGTATTATGTGGCTATGCGCGCGGTGGGGTGGAGCCTTCACGCCGTTGCTCGTCGGATGGATGTTGGCTGGAGGAGATGGGAGTGCCGGCTTGGGTCTTCATTATCGGTGGGTGTTTCTCATCTTTGGATTGCTCGGCGTCGTTTGGGCAGTCCTCTTCTATTCATGGTTTCGCGACGATCCGCGACAGCATCCTAGTGTGAATGCTGCGGAATTAGCACAGATTGGAGAGAACGAACCGATCGGTAGCCATTCGATTCCGTGGCGTCGGCTCGCAGGATCCAAAACCATATGGATGCTTTGGGGGCAGTACTTCTTTATCTCGTACGCCTGGTATTTTTACATCACATGGTTTCCCACGTATCTCAAAGAACAATTCACAACGATAGGCGATATGGAACGAGCTTTGTTGGCATGCGTACCGCTTTTCTTTGGAGGGCTCGGCTGTTACGTGGCTGGGGTTTTTTGGCCCGCATTTGAACGTCGGTTTGGGAGCCGTTCGTACGCACGACGTGTTGTGGGTGTGACCAGCCTCATCGTTGCCGGATTGATGATTCTTTTGTCGACGCAGATTTCGTTACCCGCTTTATCGGTGCTTGCTGTGGGATTGGCTAGTTTCTGCAATGATTTGACGATGCCATGTTCCTGGGGTGGGTGTATGGAGGTCGGAGGCAAACATGCTGGATCGCTCTCGGGTAGCATGAATATGATCGGAAATGCAGGAGGAGCGATCGCCCCTATGGTTGTTCCGTGGGTCCTCGCGATAACCGATAACCTTTGGATTTACAACCTGTTGCTATTCGCCATCGCCTACTTCTGCGGCGCTTTCTGTTGGTTATTCATCAACACCGATGAGCGGCTTGAGTCGGATTGACCCAAGTCATCGTGGGGGATGGCTTTGTCCTAATGTGATCACCGTCGAATCGCGGACGGTTTCTCCTCAGCAATCTGTTCTTGCGGAATGTATCCTACGAAACAAAGGAGATCCCGAATTTCCATCGGGGTCAGATTGTCGAGTAACCCTACAGGCATAGTCGATGTCTTGCTGGGCATGATCTCTTCGACCTGAGACTCGTCGACTTTGAATTCTTTTTCTTGATTGGGTCGTACAATGAAACCCGAGGGAGTCTTGACGAGGATACCGGAGTAGATCTGCCCCGATTTGGTTAGGATTTTCTTTGAGGCATACTGATCGCTGATGATATGCGAGGGATAAAGTACGGACTCTAGAAACTCTGTTCGAGTGAATCGTTTTGCGATACTGGATAGATCTGGTCCGAATCCGTTCCCTTGCGAATTCATTTTGTGACATGCATTGCATTGGGCTTTGTTGAACATCGCGGCGCCGTTCTCACGAGAACCATATTTTCCTTGTTCGCCCGCTAAAAACTGTTCGAGGAATTCGAGGGACCAACGGGATCTTTCCAACTCGTTTGGAAGGACTGCAGCTGGGCTATCTGGATAGCGAACCTCAAACCATCGTTGCCACGTTGCCATAGGCGATTCGGCACCATCGATTTCAGGAGTTTCGCCCGTCCAATACGACAACAATTCCAGAACGGGTTTCGGATCTTGTCCTGATTCTGCCATTCGGCACCCTTGGAGTATGGTTTGCCTGATGGCTTCGGCATCTTCAGTTGCAACATCGATTTGCAGGAGGCAGTTGCAAATATCTGGGACGGCAAAGAGATCGAGGATCCCAATACTTCGGACCAAATAGTCCCAATTCTTTTCATCCGGTTTCTGCGCTAACGCGAGAGCGATCGTCGATCTGCGATCCGGACTCTTCCGCCATCGTTGTCGTAGGTAATCGATCGCTTTCTCATCCGATTGACGCGAGAGTACGGCCGTGATTCCGGTTTTCAATCTCTTGAATACGTCCTCTTCCACCCCGCCTCGATCGATTTGAGTATCGAGCTTGATCAGGTTTTCAACGGTGTCATTGTCGAGTTGCTCTGGTAATTTCAGCAAAGCAGCCAAGGCAGCGTTGGGATACTGCTCACCCAGCGAAAGAATTCGTATCGACTCCTCTTGTGTGAGGAAGTCCGAAAGAGCATGGGACGTTCGCATCACGTACAGGTGATACGACCCTCCCCCTTTTTCCTTTTGTGCAGCCTCCAGGAATTGCAACAGCGCCATCCGTTCCTTCGATGTCCAGGAATGATTCATCATCGGCAAATGCATTGCGATGAGTACACGCTCTGGCATCGAGGTATCCGTTTGCAAGTACTTGACAGCAGCAGGTACCAGATCGCATTGGAGATACGTCGCCAAACGAATCAGCTCGGCGTTGATAGTCGAATTACCAGCAGGGAACTCACGTTCAACAAGTGCTTTCCATTTGCTGATAAGCGATTTCTCAACATTTACCAAATGCAGAGTGACTTGCAGTACACGCAGGAGATCGACGAAATCCGCATCGCTCACGTACCCTTGGCTGACTCGAGACATAGATTCGAGTACCGCATCCGCATTGCTGCGATTCGTATTGGCGGAAATCAAAGTCAGTGCGGCGTTGATCGCCAATCGACTCGACGCGCTTGTCAAGAACTCGTCCCTCCACTGACTCTCGGGAATGAGTGCGAGGATACGCCGTGCGAGGAAGCGTTCCTCTCGATTTTCACTCTGTAATAACTTGATGACGGCCGACGGGTCGCATACCACTCCCATGCGCAACATCGATTCACATGCTGCAAGCCGGACCGAGGGCGAGGAATCCGAAAGCATCTTCACCAATCGTTCTGCGACTTCCGTATCCGAATGGATTCCCATCAACCGAGCGCATTTCGCCCGTACGAGTTCGTTGCTCGTGTTGCTCAGTTCAATCAGCATATCAGGCGTGGGGACCGGGCCCAATAATTGCATCAAATCGAGAGCTTGGATGCGGTAACGGGCTGGATTTTCATTGCTGTAAGCAACCCCAGAGACCTGCTCTTCCCATTCGAACCCGATTTCTTTTTTGATCAGGGCGGCCGTTTGTCGGCCAAAAGCGGAGTAGAGTTGCGGCAGACGGATCGCTTTGGCGATTCCCTCTCCCAATTGGGTTACTTTTTCAGGGATTTCGCCATTCCATTGAACACGATAGATGCCGCCATCGGTTCCGCGTCCACCCGTCGAAAAGTAAAGCCAACCGTCCGGTCCGACCTCCAAGTCGGTGACATTCATCGGCGCACCGACGACAAAGTCCTCCATCCTGGCCTTGGTTTTCTCATTCGATTCGACATTCCATGCGAGAATACGACCTTCGGACCAATCGGCCATAAACAAGGCTCGATGATAGCGAGCAGGAAACATGAAGTGGTTGTAAAAAACCATACCCGTAGGCGAACCTCGACCCGCGGTTGCAAGAGCCGGTAAACGATCGAGATAGTATTCAGGCCAATTAGCCCATCCGCTTCTCCAACCGTACTCCCCCCCCTCCATCACTCGAAATACTCCCGTATTCCGATGCCAAACCGTACCTTGATCCGCCTCCATGTCACTATCGTGGATGTAAAGGTTCCCATGGGGATGGAATGCCAAATCGTATGCATTACGTATACCGCCGGCGATGATACTCGATTCCTTGGTCGCCAGATCGTATCGAACGATTGTTCCCCCCGGAGCTTTGACTCCTTCGGCGTGCCCACCTGGATCTTCAAATCGAGGTTGTACCAAATCCCCTTCGTAGGGCTTTGGATACGTACTTAACTCGGACCAAGGTGCATCGAGTTGCGAATGGTTTCCGACCACGATGTACAAGCAACCGTCCGGACCGAATGCTATTTGGTGAGGACCATGCTCACCGGGTACACCTTTGAACCTGACTAGCATTTCCGATTTTTCTAACTCACCATTCCGGTCGCTGTCGACCAGTCGGTAAAGACCAGATCCCTCTTTCCCATCGCCCGTCACATACACATCACCGTTGAGAGGAAGAATCCCCTGGACGTTCTTGACCAGATCGCAGTATTTTCGAGACTTGTCTAGTTTTCCATCCTTATCGGAGTCGTAGAGTAAGAGCATCGGTCCATCTTCTTGGGATGCGATGATATGTCCGAACTCATTGAATGCGATCGCCAGAACCGAACCCACCGTTTTGCTACTGAAAACCTCAACAACGGAGAAACCTGGTTTGGTTGTAAATCGCTCTGGCGGAGGCGGGCCCTTGGTGGAGTCGTAGTCGGCCAAGGATGCTTTGATCGCAGGGGATGCTGGCTTGGGATTGCCTGCAGCGGAGTCCCTCTCCTTGACTCCTAAATTCGCGGGCGTATCGGCTTTGCGAACGGCTTTAGAAACGGCGGGTTGCCACTGGCTATCATCAAAACGTAGAAGCTGCCAATTTTGACTTGCCGACTTCGAAGCTTTCCATTCGTTATCGCTGACAACTATTCTCCATTTTGCGTTGACGGGTTTGAAGAAGAACCCCACTTGAAGTGAAGGGGATTGATTCGAACGATGTGTTGCTCGGATAGCCAACATGTTCTTTCCAGGTCTCACCGTTGAGGAAACATCAACGGTCTCCTTAGTTCCAGGAGTTTTCGACGAGCCGACTCGCAAACCGTTGAGGTACACCTCACACGCCTCGCTAGCTTCGAACTCGATGTGTGCTCGCTCCATCGACGGTAACTCCAGCAAGCGCCTGAAGTATGCGTCTCCCTTTTTTCCCGCTTCGGAATCCACCGACCAGATAGGTTCGCGCTCGGTTTTTGCCGTCGCAGATGGTGGGACCTGAACGACTTTTGGGCCACTGATGGCCGATGTTTGCGCGAAACCAACACTCGAAAGAACGCAAGAAATGAGCCACGCCACGATACCAGGCGAGACACGAACCTGCGCATCTCTCTTTCCTTGCGAATCATTGATCAACATGGTTTTCCATCCTTGGAAACTTTTTAAACCTATGGCAAAAAGCGTATCACCCGCGCGCCTAGCCACCGGTGAAGAATAGAAAATTTAGGGGGACGGCATCAAGCCCGAATCGGATCTGCTAGCACTTGGCGCTATCGTGCCTTCGACTCCTCATGCGTTCGTCGGCTCTATCTCTTTCTGAAACTCTCAGAGCGAGAGGTATTTGCTATCGCTTCCCAGCGATCCTTCGTCGAATCATCAACGGGGAATTACCGCAATTCGCTATGGGTTCTCCTTTTCGTTCTCGTTCATTCTTCCACGTGAGTCCATACTCCCGGGTAGCTAGCATTCGGGCGAACCATGACCGCAACCGATTTATCCTTCATTCCGAGAAAGGGGAGAGGGGCACTCGACCGGATTCTATTAAGGATGAAATCAAGAAGAAAGGAATGACA
>JBBAXA010000009.1:25828-41684 GCA_040396935.1 Pirellula sp. | reverse complement strand
TTGATCATTGCGAATAGATTTAATTCACGCAGTACTTTGGTGCGCGCTTGAGCGAAGAGGCTGGCACGCTCTCTGGCCACTTCAGACTCCATGGCCTGCCGAATCGTCTGAATGGAACTCTCTGGATCGTGCATATCGATACGCTCGAAACACCCAGCAGGAAGAATCCTGCTTGCATTGGGACTACCGGAGTAGAACGGATAAGCCCAACCTAGAAAGCTGTCGGTCAGTTTCTCCGAGACGTAATAGGAAGAGTGATCATTTTCCAAGACAATGTGGTATTCAAAGGGATAGATTGCATCCGCTTTGTCGCGAACATCTCGAATTCCCCTCCCATAAACCTCCAGCTCGCTTGGAAAAGCCTCCCTCAAGTGTTCGACAAAACGAAGTCGTTGGCGATGATCCTCGGTCGTTGATTTATTGCTTGCGATCACACTGAGTCGATGGGCTTTGATCGGCCGTTCTAAACGAAATAGATCGTCGTAGTCGAGAATACGACCATGCGTCTCGCTTTCCTGGAGCGCGTAATACCAGGGTTGGCCTTCGTGGTCTAATACCTTGTTTGGGTGCCGTAACGCTGGGTGACTCGTTCGTACGGATCCGAATTGCGACGTGTACCGAGATCGATAGGTCCGCAGAGAAGGTGGTTCTCCAGTGATCAACAGGCAGTGAGAACGAGGGATCGATAGATCTAGGGTCGTAGGAATGTTGTCATAGACAACGCAACCAAAAAGATTCGGACAGGAGGGGTCGGTCGTAAAATCGAATTGGCACCAAGGGTCGCTATGCCGTGGAACCTGCCGAAGAAAATCGTACTCTGTGTAGGTCGTAGCAAACAGAATGATGGGCTTCACGAATCATTCCAGCGCAGGATGCGCTGCTTCAAAGGCATCGATTCTAGAGGCGTGTTCCAAGGTCAGACTGATATCATCCAATCCATGGAGCAGGCAATGCTGACGAAATGGTTCTATTTGAAAATGAGCCTCGAACTGGTTACCGTCGGTAACTTTACAATTTTCCAGATCGATCGTGAGTGTGTATTGGGCTTGGGAAGCATGCCTTCTGAATAGTTCGTCTACCTGGGATTCGCTTAGTTGAATCGGCAAAATACCATTCTTGAAACAGTTGTTGTAGAAGATATCTGCGAAGGAGGGTGCAATCACGCACCTCAAACCATAATCATCAATGGCCCAGACCGCATGTTCGCGGGACGAGCCGCTTCCGAAATTCCGGCGAGCAAGAAGAATAGAAGCGCTTTTGTTTCTTGGCAAATTCAGTTCGAAGGATGGATTGGGGCTGCCATCTTCATGAAAGCGCCAGTCGAAAAACAGGAATTGTCCAAAACCACTCCGTTCGATTCGCTTGAGGAATTGTTTCGGGATGATTTGGTCCGTATCGACATTCGCTCGATCCATCGCCGCCACGATTCCAGTGTGTTTTGTGAAGGGTTTCATAGGGGGGTGTGTCGCCTCAATCGGAGAGAGTGTGTGGTCGAGGATTACGAACGATACGACCAATCGCGGATGTCGATAAATTTCCCGGAAATAGCCGCTGCCGCAGCCATCGCTGGGGAGACAAGATGGGTTCGGCCCCCTTTGCCCTGCCTGCCTTCGAAATTCCTGTTCGAGGTCGATGCGCAACGTTCTCCAGGGGCAAGTCTATCGGGGTTCATCGCAAGGCACATACTGCAACCTGCCTCACGCCAATCGAATCCTGACTCTTTGAAAATCTTGTCGATACCTTCCGCTTCCGCTTGTCGCTTGACTTGTCCACTTCCTGGTACGACCATTGCATACACTTTGTCGCTGACTCTGTAGCCTTTCACAACCTGAGCCGCTGCCCGAAGATCTTCGATTCGAGCATTGGTGCACGAGCCGATAAAGACGCGATCGATACCGACATCAGTTAAGGGTGTTCCAGCCTGCAAGCCCATGTACTCCAAGGCGCTCGCGGCTGATTTACGTTCGGTATCGTCTCCGAAAGACGCCGGGTCTGGAACGCGTTGAGTGATCGAAGTGACTTGACCTGGGTTGGTGCCCCATGTGACTTGTGGTTCGATTTCGGAACCTTGATAAACACTGACTCGATCGTATTGGGCGCCAGGGTCGCTCGGGATGGTTTTCCAAAGATCTACCGCTGCATCGAAGTTCTTAGGCGCATAGGTCCGGCCTCTTAGATAATCGAAAGTCTTTTGGTCGGGGGCAATCATTCCGGCGCGTGCACCAGCCTCGATCGACATATTGCAGACGGTCATCCTTTCTTCCATGCTGAGTCGCCGTACCACCTCCCCGGTGTATTCGAGAACATACCCAGTACCGCCTGAGGTGGTTAATTTTCCGATGAGATAGAGAATCAAATCCTTGGCCGTGACACCCGGGGCTAGACTGCCATCGATGCGCAACTCGTAGGTTTTAGGCAGGGTCTGAAGCAGGGTTTGGGTCGCCAAAACATGTTCGACTTCGCTGGTTCCAATCCCGAATGCGAGTGCGCCGAACGCTCCGTGCGTTGCCGTATGGGAGTCTCCGCAAACGATCGTCATTCCGGGCTGTGTGTAGCCCTGCTCCGGCCCGATAATATGCACGATTCCTTGGTTTCGATCATTTAGATCGTAGAGCTTGATGCCGAACTCCAGACAATTGTTTCTCAATGTATCGACTTGCTGCTTGGCGATGGGATCCGCGATGGGCAAGCTCCTATCCGAAGTGGGAACGTTATGGTCGGGGGTTGCGACGGTTCGCTCTGGACGGCGAACCTTTCTGCCAGCGAGGCGCAAGCCTTCGAACGCCTGTGCGCTCGTTACTTCGTGTACAAGATGCAAATCGATGTAAAGAATGGTCTGTTTGCCTGGTTCTGCGTGGACAACGTGGTTGTCCCAGATTTTCTGGAACATCGTACGCGGTTTGCTCGTCGACATGGGTGGAAGGATAAGGATGTGGGGAGTAAGCGACCCTCGAGGGGTGTTCTGCTCGGGCGGCCGCGGATATCTTTAATGCGACTATTTTCCATCATCAACCCTTTTTCGAATAGGCGAAACATGTCAAATGGCGATTCTTTGCGAGAACGTGGAAATGCCCTGGAAAACCAATTCTTCGCAGAACTCGATGCAAAACTATTAGCAGAATTAACAGCCAAGGTTGAGGTTGATAGCACGATTGCGGAATTCGCCCGGCTGACTGGTATTAGCGATCAGAAAGTTCTCAAAGCCATGGTGGCTCTCGGTGTGACGCCTGGAACCCTCGCCGCGTTGAGGGTGTTTCCCCTGGTTGCGGTCGCGTGGGGGGATGGCACTTTGGATTCGGCAGAGCAAACAACCATCCAGTCGTTGGCTTCGACTCATTTGAAGTTGGACCAAGGGCCAGCGAGCCAGCTACTCAAGTCGTGGTTGGAAAAGAAACCATCCTCCGATCTCCTTGCCGCCTGGGAAACGTACGCGAAGGGATTGGTTGCATCCATGCCCGAAGCCGAAGCGAAATCGCTGAAGGAGACGTTGGTCGAGGAAATCCAGGCCGTTGCGAAATCGAGTGGTGGCTTGCTCGGATGGTCCGCAGTCTCCAAAGGGGAGCATGAGGTGATGAATCGAATTCTCGCTGCATTGACTCGATAGATTGTTCGTTCATCCATTTGGATTTCTGGACTACGCTCTATTCGAGTGGTCAGTCGAACGGAAATCTATTCGAAGCGAGCATGTTGTGGAGGCGGTGATGAAATACCCTGTGAGAAGCATTGGTCCATAGAGTCTAAGTGACATGACGAACGATCCTCAGGTGATTTGGCACAAGCAATCGGTCTCCTTGGAAGAAAGAGCTCAACGGACCGGGCACCGGAGTTGTGTCGTCTGGTTCACGGGTTTGAGTGGTTCTGGAAAGAGTACGATTGCGAACATCGTCGATCGATCGTTATTCGAGCGAGATGTCCGCTCCTATCTCCTCGACGGTGACAACGTTCGTCATGGACTTTGCGCAGGGCCGAATCTTCTAGCTCCTGTCTACGGAGCCGAGTTTGCAAATCGATTCGGTCTGGGATTTGGTCAACAGGATCGCGAGGAAAATATTCGTCGAGTCGGAGCCGTCACCGAGTTGTTTGCCGCTGCTGGTTTCATCTGCTTGACTGCATTCGTAAGCCCCTACCGAAAGGATCGTGACTTGGTCCGCGCTTGGGTTGAATCCCAGCGGGGTACGAACAGTTTCTTTGAGGTTTATGTGAATACTCCTTTGGAAATCTGTGTATCCCGAGATCCGAAGGGTCTCTACCGTCAGGCCATCGAGGGTAAGATAAAGAATTTCACCGGGATTTCCGATCCGTACGAAGCTCCCGAGTCACCAGACTTGGAATTAAATACGGTTGAATCGTCTCCAGACCAACTCGCTCGGAGTGTGGTTGAATTCCTTCAGCGTAAAAAAGTCCTCTCATGAAAAGAATGTATTTCTTGGGTCAGGTTCTGCTTCTGACTTTGCTAAACGTTTGCCTCTATCTAACTACAACCACGCTTGCGCAGGAAAAACCGAAAGACGAGCCGCTGCGTGTCGAAGTCAGCAAAGAGTTTCTCGAGAAGAACCAGTTATCGGCCTACTTTGAGAAAGCCCAAAAATGGGACAAGGATATCGATGCTTTACGCAAAGCCAACGCAACGGACTCCGACGCGAATGCAGTACTTTTTTTGGGTAGTTCGAGTATTCGAATGTGGAAGAGTATCAGCGAGGATATCGCACCGATCAAGCCGATTCGAAGGGGTTATGGCGGAGCGAAGTATTGTGACCTGGCAATCTACACACCAGCGCTCGTACGGGGGCTGCAGTTCAAGGCTGCTGCGATTTTCATCGGCAATGACATAACGGGTAGCCAGGATGATAAAACCCCCGAGGAAGTGGCCCGACTGTCTCGCATCGTCATTCAGGCAGTACGTTCGGAGGTTTCGGATGCGCCTATCCTGTTGATCAGCGTCACGGCGACTCCGTCTCGATTCAAACATTGGCCACGCATCCGCGAAGTGAATCGAGCGCTGGAGAATCTTGCTAGGAGTGAAAGGAATGTTTCCTTCCTCGAAACGCAATCCCACTATTTGAACGAAAAGCAGGAACCTAAGCCTGAGTACTTCGTCAAGGATATGCTTCATCAGAACGAGGCAGGCTATAAGGTTTGGGGCGGTTTAGTACGAGACAGGCTCGAATCGATTTTGAGATAGATACTGGATCGAGAATGTGATGCTCGCCATGGCAGCTAGGTCTGTTTTCGTCTCAACCGCGGGCTCCTCTAAGACTCGGGCCGTTTCATGTGGGCTCGGTCAGACGCGGTGGAGAGTACGCCCCTTCATTCCTGGAAAGAATTTGCAGTAGTCAAGACGACGTGATTTCCGATGGTCTGCTGGGAGACTAGACTGGTTGGAAAATCGCAATCGAGTTCAGAAAACGGGAATGAGGCGAATTGCTGGCTAAGTACATATGCGCTCTATCCGGTTGACGTTACTCTATTGCCATCGTCCTCCCAACTTGGATCCTCTACGGCTTCACCTGTGAATCTCAGTTTCGATAATGAATGTAAACCTACCATCTGAAGTATCCGCCCCGGGATCTGCGGTTGGCAAAGCCAGTCGTATCACATCTCTCGATCAGTTTCGAGGATATACCGTGCTCGGCATGCTGCTAGTGAACTACTTTGGCGGATATGCTGTGTGCCCTCAAATACTCAAGCACACGCATGATTATTGCAGTTATGCAGACACGATCATGCCGCAGTTTCTATTCGCAGTCGGATTCGCACTGCGTCTTACCTTCGGTCGCCGCATGCAGACCGACGGTAGTGCGGCTGCATGGATGCGAGCCGTCCGACGTCTCATCGGACTCGTGTTGGTAGCAATCGTCGTCTACAACGTGGGGCCTAGGGCGGCCAACTGGGAGCAACTCAAAGACCTGGGGCCTTGGGGGGCACTCTATGAGCCACTGAAGCGGGGTTGGTTTCAAACGTTGATGCATATTGCTGTAACATCGCTGTGGATTCTTCCAGTGGTTCATACGAGCCAGTCGATTCGGATCTACTGGATGCTCGGATCAGCAATCGCGCATATCTTGCTGAGTTACTGGTTCAACTTTTTGTGGGTCAACTCTCCACCCAATGGTATCGATGGGGGACCGCTCGGATTTTTGACTTGGACCGTACCTGCCATCGTTGGCACCATCGCATGCGATGTTTTTGTGAAGACGACGGACAATGCAGCAAAAATACCCTTTGGAAAGGTATTTGTTGCATCGCTCGGCCTGATGCTGCTGGGGTATGTGATGTCTTGTGGGACCCGCTTCTACGATGTTCCTGAGGATCAAGTGGAAGCGTTGCGATCAGAAAAACTCGCGTTGGATCCGGTTGTACCATCGCTCGAACGCATTCGAGGCAAACTGGAAAGGGACGGACTATCGGGCCTTTTAGCGGAAGCTCCCTTTGTGAAGCCGCCGGAGAAGGAGTATCGCAAGTGGAACTACTGGATGATGAGTCAACGCGCTGGATCCTTGTCCTATCTCACTTTTTCAGCAGGCTTTTCCCTCCTGGTTTTCATGGTTTTCTATATCGCCTGCGATCTCTGTCATCTGCAGTTACCGATCTTTAGGACCTTTGGAACCAATGCATTGATCGCGTACATTCTGCACAGCATGGTGAGCAGTACGGTTCAGCCATTTTTCCCAAAGGATTCGCCTTATTGGTATGCCTACACAGGTTTGGCTTTGTTCTTTTTCATGAACTGGTTATTTATCCGCCAATTAGAAAAACAGAATATTTTCCTCCGCGTGTGATGGAAAGTTTTGAGTCGAGGGATATCCAGTGACGACCGAAATATCTGCAATTCCAACTCTGCCTCGCATCACGTCTCTCGATCAGTTTCGTGGCTACAGTGTCGCTGCCATGTTCATCGTCAATTTCCTGGGAGGTATGGCGGTCACGCATCAATTCCTAAAACACAACAATACTCATTTCAGCTACGCAGACTCCATCATGCCTAGCTTTATTTTTGTGTGCGGGATCGCCTACCGTATGTCGTTCCTGAAACAGTCGAGCGCAGCCGCACGGACGAATCCCTACCGCCGATACCTCAGACGCAGCTTCGGGCTCATCTTACTCTCCCTCATGCTCTTTGGATTGAATACGAAATTTGCCAATTGGTCGGAGATAACTTCGCATCGTATGGTTCGATTTGTGTTTGACCTGATCAAAGCAGACATGTGGGAGGTTCTCGCGATTATCGGGGCGGTTCAGATCCTCCTGCTACCCTTGATTGGTAGGAGCACAAAGGCCAGGCTCCTAGCCTTTTTGGCCATGGGGGGGCTCCACTTCGTTCTGTGCTGTTGGTTCAATTATCAGTTCGTTTATGGAAAGCCAAATGGGTTGGACCAACTCCTGGGAACCACGGGAAAGCGGGCCTGGGATGGCGGCTTCTTTGGATTGCTCGCGTGGTCGCAATTCATGCTTGCAGGTACCTTGGTATACGATTTAGCGAAAGGTCTTTCGGCGGGTAAATTGGCTTTTTGTCTCGTTCTGATCGGCGCCGTTGTGATGGCCGTCGGATACGGGATGTCTTGCCTGACTACGCTTTATGACATTCGCAAAGAGATTTCTGACGACCAAAGGTTACTTGAGCGATCTCCTGTCCTGCCGGATTTCAGCCGTGCGAAGGGCAAAGATTGGAAGCAACTTTTAGCGGATCCACCCTTTGTGGTTCCACCACCACCGAGCGAACGTGTTGTCAATTATTGGATGATGGACAAGAGAATCGTAACGCAATCTTTTGTTTGGTTTGCAACGGGTTTTGCTATCTTGCTTTATGCTTTATTCGTTCTTTGTTGTGATACTTGGGGAGGTCGCTTGACCCTGTTCGACGTTTTTGGCAAGAACCCGCTAGCTGCCTACATTATCAACCATATGATCAATCATTCGGTTCATGCGATTGTTCCCAAAGACTCGCCTCTGCCGTGGACCCTTGCGGGGCTAGCGTTCGCCTTCGTAGTGACTTACTTGTTCGTCCGTTTTCTGGATTCGAAAAAGCTCTACTTGAGACTTTGATCACGACTGGTTCGACGGAATCCTTCGCGGCAAGTGCTCAAATGAACTTTTTTATCGTTCAGAGAGTCTCGGGTGTGGTGTATTCCGGGATCCAACCAACGGATGGACACGGCAGATGAGCGGCTGAGGTCAGGTCTTTGCCAAGCTCTTTCGGGACTTGGCTCGTTGGAACTGCCAAGCTAGATCACCCCTTGTCTTTCATCATCGTGAGACGTTCGGGAGCAGGGCATGATTTCGAGAGTTAGTCGAGGGAACGCGAGTCTTTGCAGGCTGCTTGGTGTTCGAGCATCGTCGCGACGAGTGCTGTCCATCCTGTCTGATGACTGGCTCCCAAGCCGCGTCCATGATCGCCGTGAAAATATTCATAGAAGAGGATAAGATTTTGCCACTCTTCTTTATCACGATAGACATGTTCCGTGCCATGACACGGACGCATTCCCGAGTTATCTCTCGTAAACAAGCAAACCAGGCGTCGTTCGATCTCATCCGCGACCTGTTTCAGGTTCATCCATACCCCAGATCCCGTCGGGCATTCTACCTTGAACGAGTCTCCGTAGAATTCATGGTATTCTCTAAGCGATTCGACGATCAGGTAGTTCAGCGGGAACCAAACCGGTCCTCGCCAGTTGCTATTACCGCCGAACATTGCGGTATCGCTTTCTCCAGGCACATAACTCACCGATTCCCGTCCGCCGGCGTATTCGAAGACAAACGGTTTCTCTTTATGTATCGCTGAGAGAGAGCGTATTCCGAACGGGGAGAGAAATTCATTTTCGTCTAGCATATAGGATAGCAGTCGGCGGAATCTCTCTTGCGACGGAATCGCGAGCAATCGCATAGCGACGTTGGAACCCTTTGGACAAAATCGTTCCATATAAGACATGTGCTTGGCCATCTCTGGTCGATATCGAAGAAACCAATTCATCCGACGTTGAAAGCTAGGGAGGCTCTGAATCGTGGATTCGTAAATCATCACATTGGTGCAGATCGGAATGAGGCCAACGAGCGATCGAACACGCATCGCTGTGCTATTACCGTCTCGATACAAGTGGTCGTAATAGAAGCCATCCTCGTTTTCCCATAGTCCGGTGCCGTGTAGGGTATTCATCGCTTCGGCGATTTCGACATAATGCTCGAAAAACTTACTCGCCATGTCGGAGTATGCTTGGCTTTCGCCTGCGAGTTCGAGAGCCATCTGCAGCATGCAACCGCAATAGAAAGCCATCCATGCGGTTGCATCCGCCTGATCCAGCGTGCCGCCACCCGGGAGAGGCTTGCTCCGGTCAAAGACTCCTATATTGTCCAGTCCCAGAAATCCTCCGCTGAAAACATGTTGTCCACGAACATCTTTTCGATTCACCCACCAGGTGAAATTCAACAGGAGTTTCTGAAAAGTTCTCGCGAGAAACTCGCGATCTCCACAGAGTTTGTAAATCTGCAAGCAAGCCCAGGCATGCACAGGTGGGTTCACATCGCTGAGAGCCCATTCGTAGGCAGGTATCTGACCATTGGGATGCATGTACCATTCCCTCAGGAAAAGAATCATCTGATTCTTTGCAAACTCGACATCGATTCGGGCCATGGGGATCATGTGGAATGCTAAGTCCCACGCTGCGTACCATGGGTACTCCCATTTGTCGGGCATGGAAATGACATCTCGGTTGAAGAGGTGCATCCAGTCTCGGTTTCTTCCATGCCCGCGTCCTTGAGCGAGAGGCGCTGCGTTGGGATCTCCTTGAATCCAGGAGTCGACGACGTAGTAATAGAACTGTTTGGTCCAAATCAATCCTGCATACGCTTGCCTGGAAATATTCCTTTGATCTTCATTCAAGGAGTTTGGAATCACCTGGTCATAAAAGTCGTCTGCTTCTCGAATGCGCAATCGGAACAGATCGTCAAATACCGGATCAATTTTCCGGTCGGCCATAGCAACTCCTGATAAGGGAGTCGCGACAATTCCAGACTCCTTGTCGGGAACAATACCGGAGAGTCGGCAGCGCAAGACGAGCGGCTTGAGCGGATCGACAATGACGACGTAATGGGCTGCGCATTTCGTACCGTGTGTTCGGGTATCGACTCCATTGACTTCTCCTCCCACGACATACGTGTGGAAAGCATCCTTGAATGCCGTACCAGAGGTTATGGCTCCAGGATGGCGACTGGGATTGGTTTCATTTTCTGTGAATAACCATCGCGGATTGAGGATCCCCTGGTCTGATTCCGCACGGAATTCGAAATGTCCTAAAGTCGGATGATCGCAAACGACCACCCCATTGGGTTCTAACTCATTGCGATACAGCTTCATCCGAGGTTTGATCTCGCAACCCTCATGGGTACATCCCCAAACCCAGGAATTGTGGTACCAGAGTTGAGGTAAAATATGCAAGACAGCGGGCGAAGTTCCTCGATTAAAGACAGTCAGTCGTATCAGGACGTCGTTGGGGTCCGCTTTGCAATACTCGATCTGGCAATCAAAGTAGGCATCGTTCGCAAAAGCGGTCGTGTCGAGTATCTCGTGTTCGTCTTCCATCCTCGAGCGAGCGCGATTTGTGCTGGCGAGATCGTCGTAGGGGAATCGTGCTTGGGGATACTTGTAAAGTCCCTTCATGTAGGAATGGGTTGGTGTTCCATCCAGATAGTAGTAGCACTCTTTGACATCCTCACCATGGTTACCCTCGGGACCCGAAAGACCGAAAAGCCGTTCCTTGAGAATGGGATCTCGTGTATTCCAAAATGCAAACGAGAAACACAATCTACCCTGGCGATCGCAAACACCTAAGAGGCCGTCTTCCCCCCATCGATAGGTGCGTGAACGAGCGTGATCGTGAGGCAAGTAGAACCATGCGTCTTGGTTCTCGGAATAGTCCTCTCGCACTGTTCCCCACTGACGCTCTGAGAGATAGGTACCCCATCGTTGCCAATTAGCCCTTCGCTTTTTGGAATCCAGCAATCTTTGATGTTCTGCAGTCGCACGGAGTGCCTCGGACGTCGGAAAGCACATGGACGGAGCTTTGGAAGCCATATTCGGTGAAATCACGCGCATGAAGAAACGAGCAATTAGCGTCTATTGCACCTACTATAACGATTCAATGACCTCATGAAACCAAATTAGCAAGGTTGGATCGATCGAGCTCGCCGATACGAGAAACTGGCAGCTAGAGGATTCGCTTAGGTGGGACCAAGGCGGAGGAGGCTAAAAGCCCCCCTACCAGCGACATTGCGACGAGCATCATGCCGAAAGCGAACTCGATCCCCTCCATGGTCTGTCGATTTTGCAGAGCGGATAAAGATCGATAACCCAAGGAGCCGGGTACCAAGAGAATCATTCCGGGAGCCAACGGGACGAGCGATGGTCGATCGCGCAGCCTCGCGTAGAGGTTGCTTCCCGACCCGACAACCAGCGCGCCAGCGAATGCACCGACTTCCACCCCAAACTGGCTTCCGACGAAACGGAATGCGAAGAATCCAGAGAGGCAAACAGCAAATACGATCGCCCATCGGGAGACTCGAACCCGAAACAAAATGGCAAATAACGCTGGTGCGCACAGAATCGCCATCCACTCAACCCAATAAGGAACGGGATTGGAAACGACTACCGAGGTTCGCCATGCCCCCGCAATACGCCATGCAATGGCAACACCCAAAAAGAGTGTCAGTAGAGTCGCGCATGCTCCTGCCAGGCGTGCTGTCCCTGCCGAAAGATGACCGACCGCTAATTCAGTCAACGCAATCGTCAACGAAAACCCGGGCAGGAGAATCACCAAAGATGCCAGCGTTACCAGGCGATCATCCATAGGGAACAACCATTTGGAAGTCGCGAGAGAACAAATCGCTGCAAAAAAACCTGCGACGGGAAACAATAGTCCTTGCTCCCAATTCAAGTGGCTTTGCAGTATCTCGATCCCGGCGATCGCTAAACCGATCAGACCTGCGGATACGACTTCCCGCCAACCTCCTCCAAAGAAGATAGCAATCGATGCGCAGGCCAGACCGCATACGACCGCAGTGGTCGCTAACGAGTAGGGTGGTGCCGCATTGGCGGCCTGTTCCATTTCCTGTCGAGCTTCAGCAATCGATAGGTGATTTGCTTCTAGCCGCTCGAGAATCTCATCGAAACGAATCAATTTGTCCGCGTCGACAATCCCTGAGTCCACGCGACGCATGTAGGTGCGTTCCTGGGGAGATTCACCAAACGATGCCACGAGAGCTGTGGGGGTATACAAAAAAACACTTTTGACTCCGAGCGTTCGAGCGACTTTCGTCATCACTCTTTCCAGCCGATGAGAGGGAGTGCCATGGCGATGCAGAAGCTCTGCTGTGCGCATCAGGAAGTCATCCAGCAACACCGCCTCGCTCGTCGTCGAATCTTTGACAACCATAGAGTCAGGTTTTGTGGAGGTCAGCTAGCAGAGTCGTGGACTCCATCATCCGGCGATCGTTCCCTTGGGATTGGCAAAGGACCAACCCGAGTGAGGCGAATGCCGGGCACTGTTTTGTACCTGTCATACACTCTCGGGGACCACAAAGGGTGCGCGGTATTCCCGTTTGATGAATCGATTCGCGAGTGTGGCGTGATCACCAACAAATCGCTGAGTCGCGGAATCAATGGTCAGCATATGGCTCAATTTGATATTCGACTTCTCAATATCCAACCCATGAGCGTTCAGGTGATCCGACATTTCGGTGAGTAAAGTATTCCATTCCTTGACATTTAAATTTTTTGCATCGGACCAGTGGAAGGATCCTCCGGTCATGAAGGCGATGTTCGCCAGATTGCACCAACCGGTTGAATCGTGACCCACTTGTACATCCGTATTGAGCGATTCAGGCTTTCGAGAACGGACCGCTTCTAAAAAATTCTCCTGGTGAATCCTGCCACCACTATTTCCCGAAAATTTCTTGATGAGGTTTCCCTTATTGTCGTAGGCGGCACCACGCCCACGCTGCCCTTCGAATCTTCCACCTTCGCAATAAGCGATATACCCGCTCCCTGGTCCCGGAATGGATGGCGACTTATCACTCTGAGCACTCGCCGGCAGATTGGAAAGACCGATGACGACTGGAATGGTTCCGGTATCGAAGTAGACGAAATGCACATTCGGCGTTTCCCCTGCATCGTTCCACACGACTCTTCCGCCGCCGCCGAAGATACGCTTAGGTAGCGCGACTCGATCGAGGAACACGTTATTTCGAAGATCATCGAGAACATGGACTCCCCAGTTCCCCATCTCACCAGATCCTGTGTTCCAATCCCAATGCCAATCGTAATGGAATTTCTCTCGCATGATGGGTCGGTCCTGGGCTGGCCCGAGCCAGAGGTTGTAATCAATCTTTGGATCTATCGGGAGTGGTGTCGATCTCAACCCGATCGAGGCGCGAACCCCATAGCGATTGACCCTCGCCGACTGGATCGCGCCCAAAGCTTTCTCTTCGTGTAAAAATTTCTTGATCTCTGCCTGCATCGGGTCGGATCGCTGTTGTGTCCCCACCTGGCAGATACGTTGGTATTTGCGGGCTGCCTTGATCGTTTGTTCTCCCTCCCACTGACTGTGAGAAAGCGGCTTCTCGACATAGACGTCCTTGCCTGATTGCATCGCCCAGATTGCAGCGAGACAATGCCAGTGATTGCATGCGGCAATCACAACCGCATCAACATCTCGGTCCTCAATCAATTTGCGGAGATCGGCATACTCTTTTGCTTGAGGATTGAATTTGCTTTTTGCCGCAGCCATTTTGCTTTCGTCAGGATCGCAAACAGCAGCAATTTTGCAGCCACTCAATTTCGAAAACGTGGACATGTGTTCACCAGCACGTCCACCGCAGCCGATAAATCCGAGACGGATCTCGTCAGCAGCCATGGCCCACGTCGATTGGCGACTCGCAAGAGTTGTTACGCCAAATAGAGCAGAGGATTGGAGAACGCTTCGCCGAGAGAGATTTTTCACAATTCAGGCCTTCAGTATCGAGGGGGAGTTCATTGGCTACCGATGGAGTAAGATTTCCTATTGTAAACAAAGAAATCGAATCCTTTAGAGGTAGCAGGAACAATTCTCTCAAGCTCGAGAACCAACCCATGGAAGAAGATGACTCGGATTGGACCATGTATCATGAGGCGGGGCATTGCGTGATGGCTGTGGTATGCGGTGCGAGGATTGCCAAAGCCACCATTTCGCCCGAGGAGGATGGGTTTTACGGTATCGTTGAAATCCATTGGCCAAAGAGACGATCGGCGGCCGATCAGTGGGCTGTCGCTCTGGCTGGACCCGTTGCGGAAATGATCTACCGAGGGGAACCCTACCATCCAGGGTTTGTTCCGGAATGGGCACATGACTGGAAGCAAGCCTGGTCGCTGTGCAGATCCGAGACCCAGAGCGATCTACATTGCATGAAGATATTGGAATCGACTGTTGCTAAACTCTACCGTACATTTGCGTCCGATCCGTGGTGGGCTGCGATCGCTGCCGTCCGAGACCTGCTGGATGCCCACGAGGAAATTGATCACGACTCGATTGATTACGAAGTAAGAAACTGGATTCAAGGATAACCCATGCCAAAGATTGCCGCCTTTCCGAAAGCTTACATGCACGCGCTCTGCAAAGACGGTTCGATGCGTCTCGAGGAGTGGTTTCGGCTTGCCAGTGGCTTGGGAGTGGATGGCGTGGAGTTCTATGCGGGCTTTCTGGAAATGCAGGAACGATCCAATTGGGCGGACGTTCGACGGCAGGTTGAGGCTTTGGGTTTAGTCGTTCCGATGATGTGTTGTTCCCCGGACTTCACGCATCCGGATCCTGTGTTTCGCGAAGAACAGATTGCGAAGCAAAAATACTGGATCGACATGACCGCTGCATTGGGCGGTCAATATTGTCGGGTATTGAGCGGTCAAAAACGACCTGAGCTGACGACAGAGCAGGGGGTCCGCTTAGCTGCAGATTCGATACAGTCCTGCTTGCCGTATGCGCAGGAACGTGGAATCACTTTGATTCTCGAGAATCACTATAAAGACGATTTTTGGGAATATCCGGAGTTCGCCCAGCAAATGGATGTGTTTTGCTCCTTGGTCAATGCAATCGATCATCCGAATTTCGGTGTCAATTATGATCCGAGCAATGCGTACATCGCTGGCGACGATCCATTAGAACTGCTCAAACGGGTTTCTCATCGAGTCGTCACAATGCATGCGAGCGATCGCTACCTGATCGAGGGAACACTAGACGATTTAAGGCGTGAGGAATCTGGTGCGGCCGGTTATGCCAAACGGCTGCGCCATGGTGAAATCGGTAAGGGACTGAATGACTACGACGCAATTTTTACCGAGTTGACGCGAGTCGGATTCGATGGGTGGATCAGCATCGAGGATGGAGTCGATGGGATCGAGCAACTCGCGCGGAGCGCGGAATTTCTACGCCGAAAGGTAAGTCTGTTCTGGCCCGCTAGGAAATAGATCCGCATCTCCAAAATTAAGCGTGCAACTGCTTCCAGGCATGGTTGTGATGCACGTTCCCCTGTTTCATCATTCGAGGGGGATCGCTAGCGTTCGAGAACACTTTTGCTAAGAAGTGACGAACCTGCATCGCTGCGATTTACCTTTTGGAAAAGCCGCTAAGGCGATGATCCGTGCGATTTCAGAACGATCCGTTCCTTAGTAAACCTCCACCGTGGCCCCTTTTTGAACCCCTAGCATCGAGTGCGCGGAATCAGAGACCAAATGCAATCGGAGCGGCTGCCCCGGTTCTAGAATAGCAATCAATGTCATATCGGGTTGCTGGTGGTTCGTACCGTAGATCCCAAACGTTTCAAATTCCTCATCGACGAC
>JBBAXA010000009.1:0-25728 GCA_040396935.1 Pirellula sp. | reverse complement strand
GTTCTTCACAATACCTTCATCTTTGAGGCAATTCCTGCTCGCCGAATGGAGGGAGCACCCTATAATCCAGTGGGTGTCGTCCACGGATTCACATTTACCGAGGCAATTTCCATGAGACGGGAGTCTATCGGCGGTATTGTTCATATCTACCAGAAATTCAATCCCACTGAATTTCCAAGTCCGACTGCTGAAGCGCCCGACCTGGTTTCCAACGCTTTCGAACATGCTTTGGCCTACGGGAAATATCGCGAGTTGAGCGAGGAGGAGCTCGCGAATGCGATTCGGTTGGATCCAAGCCAGATCGCTGGGTTCGGGCCTAGCATCGATTGGCTGCGTCAAATGCTCGAGGAGAAGAAAAGGAAAATTCTCGAGACCTACCAAGTGGATGGCCTCGACAAAAAAGCTCTGCATCGCTTCGAAAAAATAACTCGTCAGGTTCGCCCCCCCACGAAGTTCAAAAGCGAATTTCATCGAGCAGTACAGACAAAGCAGATTTATCTGTTTGAGCAGTTGTGGTACCGAGCCGACGGGGATCCGTCCGACTTTGCTTCCCAGGTGCTTCATTCCATGGAATCGCTCTCGGATGTCTATCAAATAGACGAGCTCCTCGAGAAATATGCATTTACTGGATCGGAAAAAGTGACGATCTCGGAGGCCATCGAGCTCAAGAAGACACTCGAACAAATCGATGCATTGCTCAAACAGCTGGAGGAGGCTGCGAAGACAGCTCAAATCGGCCTGATCGATATGGAAATGCTTTCTCAATTTGCTCCCGAGGAGAGCTTGAACCAGCTCGAAGAGCTGAGAGAGCAAATCAATAATTATGTGAGGGAGATGGCTGAGCGTCAGGGACTCGATCGAAACGAAAAGGGGGCATACCAGCTTACGCCCAAAGCGTACAAGAACTTTCAGAGTCGGCTGCTACAACGGATTTTTGCCAATCTGAAAGCATCGCGATCCGGGCGCCATCAAGGACGTATTGTTGGCGACGGTAGTGTTGAACTCCCTACGACCAAGCTATTTGAATTTGGTGATTCGATCGCGAACCTCGATACGACGCAATCTATCATCAATGCGATGCTCAAACGTCCTGAAGAGCGACCCGTTCGACTCCGATCCGAAGACCTAGAGGTTCACCGGACACGTAACAGTCCTAAATGCGCCTCTGTCGTCGTGATGGATATGAGTGGCTCCATGCGATACGATGGTCAGTACATCAATGTCAAACGCATGGCGCTCGCTCTTCAGGGTTTGATTCAGACTGAGTACCCGGGGGATTTCCTCCGATTCATCGAAATGTATTCCTTCGCGAAGCTCGCGCGGCCTGGTGAGATTGTCGATCTCATGCCCAAGCCCGTCACCATCCACAACCCAGTCGTCCGATTAAAGGCGGATATGAGCGATGAACGGGTAAGTGAGATGGATATACCCCCTCACTTCACGAACATTCAACATGCGCTGCGGCTCGCACGACAAAATCTGGTTACGGCCGATACCAGCAATAAGCAGATCGTCTTGATCACCGACGGCTTGCCAACTGCTCATTTCGAGGGTGAAACACTCTATTTGCTCTACCCGCCAGATCCTCGAACAGAGCAAGAGACGATGAGGGAAGCGGTCCAGTGTGCTCGCGAAGGAATCGTGATCAATATTTTCCTTGTGCCGAGCTGGTCTCAATCCGAGGAGGATATTCGATTTGCCCATCGATTGGCTGCGCAATCGAAGGGTCGAGTGTTCTTTACATCGGGAAATGATTTGGATCGATTTGTATTGTGGGATTACTTGGATCGAAAACGTGAGATTCTGTAACCAAAACTCGAGACCTAGTAGCCACGATGGATGAAGAACAGATGTACCTGAGCCAAGTGCCGAAGCCGTTACCCTCCCGTTTTCAAGCGAAATCGGTCTCGAGGATTCTCGATCGGTTGTTTATCGAGAAAGGGTATGCGGCCGAGCAATCCAGAGAGTTGATTTGCGAACAGTGGGAGCTCGCGGTCGGAAAAAATTTGTCTAGTCAATCCAAAGTGGGGCAGATTAGACGCGGAGTATTGCATGTGTTTGCTGCAAATGAAATTGTTCGATCCGAGTTGGAGTTTCAGAAGAGCAAAGCTCTCCAATGTTTGCAAACCGCATTACCGGCCATGCAAATCAAAGGAGTCAAGATTCTGGTCGAGAGACGCTCGTAGATCGAGTTGCATGGTATTGAATTGCATGGTTATAACCGTTGTGCGTCATTCCGTTCGCAGCGATCGAATCAACATGACAGAGACCATGTTGAGCTCAATGTCGCGATCGAGCGCACGGTTGACCGTTTCGTACCGTACGAACGAGTAACTCTAAGGAATGAATACAAACTCGTTGGAGTTTAAGAGAACATTAATCAATTCTGCAAGCGTCTGGTTCTTGAGAAACGCTCTGCAAGCCCGCATCTCTGTCTCTTTCGGTTCTCGAGCCAGGATACGTCGAAAGGCCTCGCTGATTTGGGAGCTCTGCTCTGCAGTCTCTTCGCTCAATTGTTTTGAAAGCCGCATAGATGCTGACAGGGATAACTCTCCATTCATCAGCGTTAGTGCTTGCGGAGCCACGATAGAGGTTTCCCTGCGGGGACATGAAACGGCATTCTCTGGTTGATCAAAGGTCTCCATCCAGGGCAGTCTCAACGTTCGCTTTTGAATCAGGTAGATGCTGCGCACTGATTGCTCGTTTGCCGGCGATGGATACCAACCTTTGGTCTTGGTCTCGTTATCATCGAGGACGGCTGGGTTGGCTTGGAGAACCTCTTTGCTCAATGTGGGCCAGATGGGTGGCCCACCTGAAATGTACCGCAATTGATCACAAACCTCTAATAGGGAATCCCGTAGTGATTCCGCAGATAGCCGGTACAGTCCGCTACGACTCGAACACATCCGATTCCCTTTTGCATCGATGGTGTCGGTAGTCCTTGTTAACGACTTCATGCGATACGCATGGCTGGTGACGATGAGTCGTTGCAAATGCTTGATCGACCATCCGCTTTCGATCAGCTCGGATGCGAGGTAATCCAAAAGCTCGGGGTGTGTTGGCGACGTACCTGTCCAGCCAAAGTCATTCGGTGTCTCAACAATACCTGCTCCGAAATGCATTTGCCAAATTCGATTGACGATGACGCGCGCGGTCCAGGGGTTTTTCGTATCGACAATCCATTTCGCCAGAGTCCATCGGCGACCTGTGGTAGATCTAGAAATCGGCTGTTCCAGAGACGGGGTGTTGGGATCCAATACGGAAGGGAATCCGGGTTGGACCTCCTCTCGGATTTGCCGATGGTCCCCTTGGTACAAGACATGGATTGGATCGACATTTTTGGTATGATCGGTCATCAAGATTCCGGTCGATGGTTTGCGAATCCTGCCTCGGAGTTCCTCGATCATTCGCTCCCGTTTCTGCAGATCCTCCTTTTGTCCTTCGTTCATCGATTTACGAATTCGTTCCAATCTCTGCTTCTTTTTTTTCTCCTCGTTCTTCGTGTCGTATTCGATCTCTCCCACTTGATTGTCCAAAGCGACTTGCTCAAACCACTTTTCTAAATCTTTGGAGAGTTTTTCGATCGAGTTTGTGAGCTGTTGATTGTGACGCTCTAGCTCCTGATGATCTTTTTCCAACTCGAGAGATTGGTCCTCAGCAAATCGCGTCGCCGCAAAGAAGGCTCGAAAACGATAATGGTCCGCATGGGAAAGCGGTTCGGTTTTATGGTCGTGGCATCTGCAGCAGGCCAAGGTCAACCCCAGGAATGCACTGCCTGTGGTTTCCGTGAGATCGGAGAGCACTTCAACGCGAGCGCGATCCTGCTCATTGAAAAGCTTGGCAGCATTATCGTAGGGGCCCATACGAAGATATCCGGTTGCAATCCAACGTCGTTGGTCGACCGAATCCTTGGGTTGTCCATTCACCATTTCATCCCCCGCCAATTGCTCGAGTACGAATTGGTCAAAGGGCAAATTGCAATTCCACGCGCCTACGACATAGTCCCGATATCTCCATGCTTGCGGTCGAAATTCATCCCAATCGAATCCATTGCTGTCGCTGTACCTTACAACATCCAACCACATGCGAGCCCAGTGCTCACCGTAACGAGGTGATGCCAACCATGCATCGACGAGCTGTTCCCACTGCAGATCGGACGCATCCGTGAGAAAGTCTTGGCACCGATCGTAACTGGGAGGTAATCCGGTCAAATGGAAGGAGAGCCGGCGAACGAGATCCTGAGGTGGAGCATCATCGCACGGTGTTCCGCCCGACTTTTGCCAATCTGAGAGCAAAAAGCGATCGATTGGATTCCGTGACCAGTTGTCGAATGTAGGTTGGGGTATGTTCGGTTTTTGAATCGGTCGCAGCGACCAAAGCTCGAGGCGCTTTCCCTGAAAGAGTTGATAGATCGGGTTGTTCGTATCGGTAAATGCATCTCCTACCTTCGCGTTTGTCGTAGATGCCCCGCGTGAATCCTCTACGATTTGCCCATGAACCGTCCCGATGCAGACAGAAAGCCAAAGAGTTGTAAAAAGGATTCGCATGTCAGATCAAGATATCCATCAAAGGTCGAGCCGAGCCGGATACTCCTGTCAGACGCTCGTCTCGTCCATTCACCGAAAAGCTAAGCTCTTCGTGGCTGATTCCTAACGCTGTTAGAATTGTGGCATGAAGATCTCGGAATGGAATCGGACGTTCGGTTGCCATCAACCCAATTTCATCGGTTGCTCCGACGTGCAATCCCGGCTTGATTCCACCACCCGCCATCCAGATCGTGAATCCTGCGGCATTGTGTTGACGTCCATTCTTTCCCTGGACCATCGGGGTTCTGCCAAATTCACTTGCCCAAACGACCAACGTACTCTCCAGCAAACCGGATTGCTTTAGATCCTCGAGTAGTCCTGCGACGGGTTGGTCTGTCCACCTGGCTCTCGGTTGATGATTTTCCAACAGTCGGTCATGGGCATCCCAGCCGTCTTTGTCTGGCATGTCATAAAGCTGCACAAATCGGACACCGCGCTCGACGAGCCGGCGAGCGAGCAGGCACTTGCGCGCGAAGCTTTGAGTTCGTTTGTCCTCATGCTCGATTCCATACAACTGGTGGATGTGTTTGGGCTCGTCCTCCAATCGACCGGCGTCTGTCGCGGCGAACTGCATGCGGTAGGCCAGTTCGTAAGAAGCAATCCTCGCATCCAATTCGAGCATCCCTGGATAGGATTCTCGATGCCACTGGTTCAGCTGCGCCAGCAGATCGAGCGATGGACGTTGCCCCTGAGCGAATTCCGACGGTGGGAGCAAATCAGCGACCAAGTTGCCTGAATCGCGAAAACGGGTGCTTTGAAATGCGGGCGGCAGGAATCCATTGCTGTAGTTTGCGGCACCTCCGAGTGGACCCGCATCGAACAAGACAACGTATCCTGGCAAGTTCTCATTTTCTGATCCGAGTCCATAGGTCACCCAGGATCCGATACTCGCTTTGCCTGCTCGCACATCTCCCGTGTGGAGTTGGTAGCTCGCGGGGGCGTGATTATTGGACTCGGCTTGCAGCGAATGAAGAAAACAGACATCGTCCACATGTCTTGCGAAATGCGGCATCAGATCGCTGACCCATGTCCCTGTAGCACCATATTGTTTAAAGGAAAAAGGGCTGCGAAGGATTTTGTCCTCGCAACCATGAAACACATTCGAAAATCGAGTTGTTTCAACCGTTTTTCGCAGCGAGGGAGGGACCGGTTTTCCGTCCAGTTCATCCAGGATCGGTTTGTAATCAAAAGTATCGATTTGCGATGGTCCACCAACCATGAAGAGAAAAATCACAGACTTGGCCCGAGGTTCGAAATTGGGCGCCCTGGCTTCGAGTGGACGGAGAGGGTCACTATCGGCCATCGCTCTGCGCGGGAGATCCGCCTGAAGCATCGATTGGTAGGCTAACCATCCGAAACCACATCCACTTTGTGTCAGAAAGCGACGACGGTTCGGGAGTATCGATGGGATGGGAGTGGTGGAAAAATGGGTCATCGATGATTCCTGGTTCGGGATGGCAACCTATTGTAGATCGGCCCGTCCGATTAGCCCATAATCTCCATCTCGAAATCCTGGTGTTCCCGAGGCTACCAGGCGGTAAAAATTACAGAAAACTGGGGATTGAGTAGATCCTAGCGACCATTTCTAAGCTGACCGTGCGAAGGAATTTCCTAGACTATCATTTTCCGCGCAGCTAGCATCATCCACGACAGAACCCGTGGCACTCAGGAGACTCCGGCAGGGAGGTAGTGCATGCACGGTAGGGAGCAAGACAATGGCTTTACGACGGGACTTTTTATCGAGTGCAATGGCGATGGCATCCTTGCCGATCGTCAGTCAAACAGGACTATCTCTCTACGAGACCGTCAAGCCGCAGAGCCGCGTCATGCAGGGCCGGAATGTAGCTGCGACGGTTCATCCGTTGGCCTCGCAGGCCGCTGCAAAAGCGATGTCGAGAGGGGGGAACGCGATCGATGCTGCCGTAGTTGCTTCGCTCTGTCTCGGAGTTGTGGATGGACATAATTCCGGGATCGGAGGAGGTGGACTGATGATGATTCGTCTGGCCGATGGAACGGTGATAGCCATCGACGGGCGTGAGAAGGCTCCCATGGCAGCTTCCAAAGACATGTTCCTCCGCAACGGCGTTGCCGATCCCACCTTGAGTCAGGATGGACCTCTAGCTTGCGGAGTACCTGGTTTGGTCGCTGCACTCCACGCGGCTCATGCCAGGTACGGAAAACTACCCTGGAGCGATTTATTCGAACCTGCTATCCGAGCGGCTCGCGATGGTGTACCGCTGAGTCGCACATGTTCGATTGCCATCCAGGGGGAGCAGGAGACGATACGACGTTTTCCTGCATCGGCAGCGGTTCTATTGAATAAGGACGGATCCCCGTTGCGTTCCGGCGACATGTTGGTTCAACGCGACTTGGGAGATACGTTGGAGAGTATTGCACAGAAGGGGAGCAGTTGGTTTTATCGAGGGCTCTTCGCTGAATCCTGCGTTAGGCATCTGCAGAGTCAGGGTGGGATTCTTACATTGGATGACTTTGCCAACTACGCGGCCGTGGATCGAACCCCTTTATGGGTCACCTATCGAAACTTGAGAGTAGCCGGATTTCCACCACCGAGTTCTGGTGGTATCCATATCCTTCAAATGCTCAACATTCTCTCTCGCTTTGATATCAAAGCGCTTTATCAGGAAGATAGCGGATGGAAGTTCTATCACTTGTTAGCAGAGACAATGAAGTTGGCGTTCGCAGACCGCGCGCACTATCTGGGGGACAGTGACTTTGTTGACGTACCCGCTTTCTTGACAGAGAAGTCCTATGCGGATCGGCTTGCGGAAACAATTCGGATGGATCGAGCCTCGAAAGTTGCCGGTCCGTTGGGAGTTGGGAAATCGACAGGGGAGGATAACAAAAAACACACGACCCACCTGACGACAGCCGATGAGGCTGGAAACTGGGTTGCCTTAACACAGACCATCAATACGAGTTGGGGTAATAAAATGATCGTCCCGGGTACAGGGGTTGTTCTCAACGATGAGATGGATGATTTCAGTAGTTCGCCGGGTGTGCCCAACGCATTTGGGTTGATCGGTTCTGCAGCGAATGCGATCGCACCAGGAAAGCGGCCACTATCGAGCATGAGCCCTACGCTGGTGATTGATGCGGATGATCGACCACTGATGAGTTGTGGGGCCGCGGGTGGTCCACGGATCATCAATGCGACATTGCAGGTACTGCTCCGCTGCATCGACCTCGGGGAGAGCATCGGAGATGCGATCGCAGCATCACGGGTTCATCATCAATGGAGCCCGGATACGCTTTCCTGTGAGGCCTCGCTCGGACGTGTCTACACTCGTAATGCAGAACCGGGTGGGGTCGTCTTCGATCAGCTTCGCGACCTGGGCCATGAGGTCAAAATCCAATCAACCATCGCCATTGCCCAAGGCATTCAGAGAGGTACAGATAGCAAGTCGTTGTTGGCCGCGTGCGATCCGAGGGCGGATGGAATGGCCGCAAGTGACGTTTGATCCTATGCCCTTCGTTTATTTCAAGCGATATCGGATGCAATTCGATCTCGACGAGATCGCGATACCTCGGCCCGAGATTCGTAGTAGCATTGACTATCTCGATTGGGACGACCGTCTCGTTGCTCAGCATGGGCTCGCCAAGTGGGAGAGTTTTCGTAAAGAGATGGATGCGAACATATTCCCCTGCCTTGGCGAGAAGGAGGGATGCAAACAATTGATGCGAGATATCTCCAGGCGAGAGAATTTTGTGCCGGAAGCGACTTGGCTCGCAGTACACCATGAAGAGGGTAGCCGATATGGCCGAGCCGTAGGTACGATCCAAGGCTTGAGGTCGAGCGTTGTTACCGGCGCGATTCAAAATATTGGTGTGATTCCGAGTTACCGCGGTAAAGGGATTGGTCGTGAGCTCATTTGTAGGGCTCTGGCCGGTTTCCAATCGATCGGCTGCCGGCAGGTCAACCTGGAGGTGACCATCCACAACTTGGGAGCCATCCGCCTGTATGAATCGATCGGCTTCCGAACGATCGAGACGGTCTTCAAGGTGGGCAATGTCCCGGTTTCCTAGCTTCTCGCTCGCTGGGGACCAGTAGTACTTTAGCTCGCCACCTTTTCTGGTAAAACATGCGTTTGGGGACGGCGCATTTTCGAAGTCCTTCCATCTTTTTTTTCTGGACTGCCATGAAAATTGAATGCAATCGCGAAAAGTTCCTGCACGCCTACCAAATCGCAGCAGCCGTTGCACCGTCGCGAACTCCAAAAGAGGTTTTGGTCAATGTCAAACTGGACGCCAGGGAGGGCAAATGCGTCTTGATGGCGACCGATTTGGATGCTGGGATACGACTCGAGGTTGAGGAAGTCGATATTTCTACACCTGGAGTTGCTCTGCTGCCTCTCCAACGCGTCGGGAACATCTTGCGGGAATCCAGCGACGAGTCTTTGACCTTCGAACTGACAGAGAATTCTCTCGACGTGTTAGGTAGTCACTCGGAGTACCATCTACCTAAAGCGAATCCAGATGAGTTTCCGAGTGTCGTCTCCTTCAATGAGACGGAGTATTTTGAGGTTCATGCTCGATTGTTTAAGGAACTCGTTCGGAGAACCGTCTTCGCGACGGATATCGAAAGTACGCGATATCAACTCGGTGGTGTTCTTTTTGAAATGGAGGACTCTTCTATCACGACGGTCGCAACCGATGGGAGGCGCCTGGCCTGTATGAAGGGAGCCGGTGTTGCAGTTGGTGGATTCAAGACGACCGGTATGTCTACCATCGTTCCAACAAAGACCTTGCAATTGATGGAACGGTCCATCTCGGAG
The DNA here is from genome assembly GCA_040396935.1 of Pirellula sp. Taxonomy (GTDB): domain Bacteria; phylum Planctomycetota; class Planctomycetia; order Pirellulales; family Pirellulaceae; genus JBKCUI01. Next base: position 16,349 of record JBBAXA010000009.1, on the reverse strand, counting down.
AACGACGATGTTGTCTGCATTGCAGCTCGCAGCAACGATATTTTGATCCGAACAAGTCGATGCACTATCTACTCCCGCCTGGTTGAAGGACGCTACCCGAATTGGCGACAGGTGATGCCGAGTCGCGAAAACAGAACCAGGATCGAGGGGTTGGTCGGACCTTTCTTCGCAGCCATACGACAGGCTTCGATCGTCGCTGATACGGAAAGTCGAGGTGTTGAATTTACTTTCGGCAATGGCTCCCTGGTCGTTTCCGCCAGAACCCAGGACGTAGGTCAGTCTCGGATCGAGATTCCTATCTCTTACACGGGTGAACCGCTCAAAATGATGATGGACTATCGATACGTGATGGACTTCTTTAAAGTCCTAGAGCCAGACATGACTTTTGCGATCGAAGTCCGAAGTAACTCCGAGCCGGCATTGTTTATGACCCAAGACGGCTATGTTTACGTCGTCATGCCGATGGCTCGGCAATAGAATTCGACAGAACGAGCCTCGAGTCTTGAGTTTGGTACTCATCGCTCAAGGTTGGCGTGCGGGAACGCAGTGGGTCAGGCAGCCCAAGAAAGACTTATCACTACAACGCAAAGGATAAATTGGAATGAGCATTTCGGCGTTCATGGAAAAGCATTATCGCCATTACAATGCGAGGGAAACACTCTCCGCTGCAAAGGCCTATCGTAAGTTCATGGACGAAGGGAATGCGATGGTTGTTTCTCTCGCAGGCGCGATGAGTACTGCGGAGTTAGGTATTTCCCTCGCGGAAATGATTCGTGCAGGGAAGATCCATGCGATCTCTTGTACTGGTGCCAATCTCGAAGAGGATTTGTTCAACCTCTTCGCGCACAATGAATATCGCGTGATCGACGACTGGCGCGCTCTGAGCGTTCAGGACGAACTGGATTTGCTGGAGGCCGGGTACAATCGGGTTACCGATACCTGCATTCCTGAAACCGTGATGAAGCATATGCAGAGCCGGTTGATCAAGTATTGGAAACAGGCTGCCGACGAAGGAAAGAGCTATCTTCCCTATGAGTACATGTTCAAGATCCTCGACGAAGAGGACTTGAAGCAGCACTATCAAATCCCCCCTGAGCATTCCTGGATGATCGCTGCCAAGGAAAAGGGAATTCCCGTTTTCTCTCCTGGCGTCGAGGATAGTACGCTCGGAAATATGTTCGCCGCGAGAGTGATCGATGGAACGATCCGTTCCCACCATGCACTCAAAAGTGGGACCGAGCAGATGCAGTATCTCGTCGAGTGGTATCGTAAAACAGCGCAGAATCGAAAGGTTGGATTTTTCCAGATCGGTGGCGGGATTGCTGGGGATTTTGCGATTTGTGCTGTGCCGATGATTATCCAGGATCTTCAGGATGAGATCTCTCGGTGGGCTTATTTCTGCCAAATCTCGGATGCTGAAACCAGCTACGGTGGCTACTCAGGTGCCGTTCCGAATGAGAAAATTACCTGGAACAAATTGACGGCAGCCGCGCCTAAGTTCATGATCCACAGCGATGCATGCATCGTCGCACCACTTATTTTCGCCTACGTTCTAGGGCATTAGCGATTGGAACTCACGACAGGTCAACTTTGGGAACGCATCCATCAATCGGGGCTTGCCAGTCCCGAGGTTTGTCGGTCGTGGGCATCGGAGATCGCAAAGGTCGCCGGTCCGAATGTCGCTGACGATGCAAAAAGTTTATCGACCGAGCTGGTGAGAACCTCACGATTAACTTCGTTCCAACTCGATGCGATCCTAGAGGCGGTCCCCTGGAGATTGGTCGTGGGATCTTACCAGATCCTCGATACGCTCTCGCATGTCGTAGGGCCTCGATGGTATCACGCGCAGGAAACAATTCATAAAACTCGCAAATGGTGCTATCGCTGGGGTTCCGATGAGCTCATCGAATCGTTCTCGAAGGATTGGCCTCCATCGATCGAATGGGGAAGTCGCCATTCTCGAATCGAGCATCCCTATCTAGTCCGTTGGGAAGCTGTTCTGGCGGAGCCCGGTATCCTCGCGGCCATTACAGATCCGGTCCCAGGTAAGCCGCTGAGCGAACTCCTCGCAAAACAACCACTTTCTCTCCAGCAGTCGATCCAGATGGTGTCACAGGTCGCGCGTGGCCTGCGGGTGATGCACGAGAACGGACTGATGCATGGCTGGATCACTCCTGAATCGGTTTGGTTCGACGAGACCGGAATCTACCGCCTGATGCGAGACCCTCTCTTCCCGCCGAGATCTCCCTACCAGGGTCACCGTGGAATACTTCCGATTTCCGATTTGCATCGTCTGGCTTCTGCAGCCCCCGAATACACACTGCCGACGACCGAACCGAGCGAACAAACCGACCTGTATGCACTCGGCGTTTTGTGGGCTCATGCTCTAGGAGCTAAATCTCCGTGGCCGAACGCGGATCGTCTGGACGCTGCAGGTTGGAAAAGCACTCATCAACGTTTGCCCCTGGAGCTACCCGCAGGAGTACCTCCGATGATAGCGAACGTGATCCGGCATTTGACCGGTAAAAACCCGAGTAGCCGATTTCAAGATGTGAGAGCGCTGCTGGAGGCCATAGTCCCCGATGTTGCCGTCGGTCCCAAGGGGATTGAAACGCGAAACAGGGATGCCGACCCTGTACAGGTAGACATTTCTCCAGTCGTTAAGGTTTCCGAGCCGTCGACAAGTCCCAAACCTCATGCGTCACCGCCGCTATCCGCTACGACACAACCGAAGGTCACTACGACTCCACCTGAAATCATCGTCCCTAGTCCGACAAAGGTTTCTCCCCCTTCGAGCGACAAAGCGATCGATCGACCGCTGACGGACCAAGCTGCCGAAGGAAAGTCGAGCAAGCCTGCCGCAGTCCCCAAGCCATCGGGAGCTATGGATCTGAAAAGAGCATGGAGACTTGACAAAGATGTACCTTCCGACAAAGAGGATGCTGATCCAACGACCGTACCCACACCTCTAAGGCAGACCGTTCCTAGCCCAGCTTCCGCGCAAAACACGAGCGCGAAAGCGATGGCGAGTCTCTCGACCAGCACGATTTCCAAATCGAGAGTTCCGAAGAGAAAGCGAAAGAAACCCACGTGGTTTATGCCAGTGATCGCCATTGGCTCGACAATCCTTATGGGTGGTTTGTTGGCTATGTTGCTCAATGGGAATCGAGGCCCTGAAACCAGCAAGAAACCTGAAACTAAAATCGAAGTTGTCGAATCGGGAGGGGCGTTATCCAACCAAATAGCTCCTGCCACATCCACAGATCCGATGGATGAGTTTTTCAATGTGGCGAACGACAATGGGCAATTGCCTTGGGTGCCGCCTTTTTTCGGTCAGCCTCAATCGGTGGAACTGTTTCCTGCGGGCGCCGAGATGATGGTGTTTCTCTCCGAGGCACTGTGGAAGGGGAACGGACCCTTTGCGAACGTCAAAAAGTGGTGGCTTGACGAATTACCCGCTTGCAGGCAGGTTTTTTCGGACATGCCATGGAGCGAAGACCCGCGTGTTTCGAAGGTCGCATTGGCGTTGTATCCGAGGCGTCCCGGAGGCGAAAAACCGGACTTGGTTGTACGGCTGACGCTTCAAGACGCGATTCCTATTGAAGAGCTTCTTAAAACAACAACAGGTTTTCGTTCGAAAGTTTTGGAGCCGACAAAAAATGAGCAGATCTGGAGCAAAAACGAATTCTCGTTTGGCTTTGAGAGGCTGGCCTCAGCACCCAATCAACCGGTCAAGCAGATCGTTTTCGGGCCTACCCACTTAATCGAGTCGCTCTCAGATACAGGTGGTGGCTCCTCTCCCCTGCGACGGCAAATGGAATCGTTGCTTCAGTATAGCGATGGCAGAAGCGACATTTATGTTCTCGGTGCTCCGAGTTACCTATTTGGCGATGGAAAGGATTATCTATCGGCAGCTCCTATGTCAGTCGATCTTTTGCCGCAATTATTGGACGATCGAGTTCAAGCGTTCAGTACAACGATTGGTCTCGGCTCTCAGTTGTATCTAGAAGCGCGTACGGTATTGGCGGACGCCGCAGCAGCAGGAAAAATTGCGACCGATTGGAAGCGGATGTTGGACAAGGCTCCGAATGAAGTCGAAGCTTCCTTCGTGTCGACTCCACCACCTCCTTATTGGCGAGCCCTCGCAGTTCGGTATCCTCAAATGCTGAGGCGGGTTGCGAGTCTCACTCGCATGGGTATCGAGGAGGGGCAGGTGGTGGCCAATATGTATTTGCCGGCGGAATCCTTTGGAAATTTGGCTGTGAGTACATGGATGGGATTACAAAAATTACAGGCTGATGGTCCTTCGAGAGGGAGTGTTGCTACCCCTCCACCTGCCCGAAAGAGCATCGAGCAACTGCTCGATTCAACGATGAAGATTTCGTTTGATCAAGAGTCGTTGGAAATGGGACTCGCGGCCATCGCCTCGGAATTCAATGAATCGATACTCGCTGGTCAGCCGCCTTTGAAGTTCCGAATTCAGGGGGGTGCGTTTCAGAAAGAGGGAATCACACAGAATCAACAGATTCGCGCCTTTAAGCATGAAGGATCGCCCTTGCGGACGGTTCTGACGGATTTGGTTCGTCGTGCCAATCCTGTAACCACGGTAAAGTCACCAGTGGAAAAGGATCAAAAGGTTGTCTGGGTAGTTGTAGAGGACCCTGAGTCGCCAGGGAGCAAGAAGATTGAATTGACGACTCGAAGTTGGGCGGAAGCCAATGGCGTTGGGCTACCAAAGGAATTCATTGCAAATCCATAAACGGGTCGACTTAGACTTCCATCCTGAGGAGCTGTGCACTACCGGCTCCGGGTTAGGTTTGGAGTCTATCATCTAGAAGTTGTACAACGGCTTGCTTCACATCATTTTGTCGCATCAGGGACTCACCGACGAGCATCGCCTCGATACCGGCGGAATGGAGTCGTCGCACGTCTGCATTGGAGAAGATACCACTCTCGGCGACAACACTAATATGGGAGGGAATACGGCTCCTCATTCGTATGACGTGGTCCAGGTCGACTGCGAAGGTATGTAGATCTCGATTGTTGACACCGACCAGTACCGTGCCTGTTTCCAAGACATTGTCTAGGTTTGCAGGGTCATAAAGTTCGATCAACGCAGTCATTCCCAATGCATGGATCAGCTGATAAAAGTCTTTCAGTTGCGCAGCATCGAGGCATTCTGCGATGAGCAATACTGCGTCCGCCCCTGCGACCCTCGCTTCATAGATTTGATACTCATCGAGAATGAAGTCTTTGCGAAGTACGGGTAGTCGGATGGCTTCCCGAATCGAGGATAGATAGTCCAGCTTTCCTTGAAAAAAGGGTTCGTCGGTTAGGACGCTGATCGCAGCGGCTCCACCGGCTTCGTACTCTTTTGCGATATGGACAGGGTCGAATTGAGGCCGAATCATTCCTTTAGAAGGGCTTGCTTTTTTGACCTCTGCGATCAAGCGTATGCGTTGGTGTCCGCGAAGTGCACCTAGAAAATCTCTTGGCGACGGGGAATGGATTACTGCATCCTTCAAAGAAAGAAGATCGCGCCGCTTTTTGGAGGCGGCGATCTCCTCTCTTTTCTGGGCTACAATTCTGTCTAGTACTGTCACCATAGTGAAACTGTTCCGTCGATCATGCAAGATCCGAGTCAAAAACCCGTACCTGTTTCCAGTTCGCCTTTTGCTCTTCGATAAATTGCGTATGCCTCGGTGCGACTTGATACGCATCATGCGACGCCCTGGAATCGAACACGACATTGAGCGCGACTTGATATCCATGATCATTGACAGGTCGAGCTAAGTCTTTGTTCAGGGTGCCTACCGAAAAGTAGACGACCCCGGGATGGCCATCGAGATACTTATTGCAAGCCTCTACCAATTCCCGAACCTTACTCTCCGAGGCATCGTGGAGAGTGAAATAGACCATGTGTGCTAATTGCATGAGTATGGAGTGAAAAACGAGAAAAATGGCTCAATCGCGATGGCGACCCAACGCTAAACCAATGAGCTTTCAAATGTCTTTTGCAAGCAAGCGAGTCCCTTGAGACCATCCTTACCGTCGATTACCACGTTGACTCGAAGTTCGCTCGTATTGATCATGAGCACGTTGATTTCGGCATCCGCGAGTGCTTTGAACATGGCGATTGCTACGCTGGTGTGGCTTCGCAAACCGATACCACTCACCGAGAGTTTGGCGATATCCTTGGATCCGCTGACTTTCCTAAATTTATAATCCATTTCTTTGAGCACTTGGAGGCAGTGATCCATTTGCTCTTCGGGGACGGTAAAGCTGATGCTTGTTTCTCCTTGGAAGCCATCACAGCTTTGGACAATCATATCGACAAATACACCCGCTTTTGCGACCTCTTTGAATACACGCTCGGCGAGTCCCGGGGTGTCTGGGACCCCCGACAGTGTGACACGAGCCTGATCTCCGACTAAAGATATGTCGAGCAAAGTCAATTGCTCCATATTGGAATTCCGTAACCGCTCTACGATCTCGCTCGCGCTGAGTTCGCTGCTTTGCTTTTGACCGATCTGCCAGACCTTGGCATCGTCCGGTTTTTGATGTAATTGGAACACCTGGTGAACGGCCCGCAAGGCTGCCTGAGCCTCCGATCGTTTGACGAGAACACTGATTTTGATCTCACTCGTCGTGATCATCTGGATGTTGATGCCTGCTTCGGCAAGGGCTTCAAACATCTTCTGAGCTACACCAGTCTGTCTGGCCATACCTAATCCAACGACCGAAATCTTCGCGACAGAGTCGTCATGAGTGACACCCGATGCACCCACGAGAGTTGCGGCCTCGTGCACGGCGCGAAGCGCGTCCTTCAATTCGCCGTTGGGTACGGTGAAGGAGATGTCTGCCAACGATTCCTGGCCGATATTTTGAACAATCATATCGACCGTAATCTTTCGATCCGCTAATCGTTTGAATATCTCAAAACTGGTACCTGGTTTATCGGGAACACCCTGAATGGTGATACGCGCTTCGTCTTTCGTGAGTGCCGCACCGCACACAGCGACGGTATTGGACTCGGGCTCCGAGACAATCATCGAACCGGGGGCATCGGAGAAACTACTCCGTACACGGATAGGAACATCAAATTTCTTCGCAAACTCAATCGACCGGTTATGCATGACGCCAGCACCGAGGCTTGCAAGCTCCAGCATCTCGTCGTAACTGATCTGGCCCATTTGGCGGGCCTCGGGCAGTAATCGAGGATCTGTCGTGTAAACTCCGTCGACGTCGGTATAGATCTCGCATGCGTCGGCCCTGAGTACAGCAGCGAGGGACACGGCTGTCGTATCGCTCCCACCTCGCCCCAGGGTCGTGATATTAAAATCATCATCGATACCCTGAAAACCCGCTGCGATCACAATGTTCCCTTCATCCAAGAGACGTTTGATCCGATCGGTCGAAATGGTTTTAATCCGCGCTTTGGTAAACGAATTGTCGGTGTGGATTCCCATTTGAGCACCGGTCAGCGAGATCGACTTGTGACCAAATCGTTGCACCGCCATCGCCATGAGTGCGACGCTCACCTGTTCACCCGTACTCAACAACATATCCATCTCGCGTGCCGAGGGTTCGTCGTTGACCTCTTTAGCGAGGTCGATCAAGTGATCCGTGTTGTGTCCCATCGCGCTTACCACGACGACCACCTGGTTCCCTTCCTGCTGCGCTCGAATTGCTTTACGTGCCGCGGCGAGAATTTTTTCAGGAGTCGCTACGCTGGTACCGCCGAACTTTTGAACGATGAGTGGCATAGAGAATATGACAACGTCTGGGTGATGAAATTCGTCATCCCACGCTCCCAAAACTTGACTTCAGGTTTACTAATACCCGGCGTATGCGAGAGGTGGACACAACAGGGCTATGAGTTTTATCGGAAAGCTTCGCGACGTCTAGTAAAGACGGGCCGGATGTCCCCCGGCGAAGGTATTTTTCCTGTTTCTTAGGCGAAAGTCCGTCGTGGAATTTCTTTTACTGGATCCGATAGAGCCTAGAAAGCAGCGAAAAGATTCCGTTCGTAGCATTTCGTCCATCGGTCATCGTAGTCCGTGTTTCCCAGTCATCCATGGCGCAAAAAGCTTAGCATGTTTTTGATGCATTCCTCTTTTCGTTGCTCGGTTCCTTTGCAGCAACACGCTTACCGCTGAACGATTCCGAATTGGCCAAAGGATCGTTGCTCCGTCCTACAGACCGACCGTTCCGAACAAGCACCGTGGTATGGTCTACTTTTGGAGGTCGAAACAAGGGGCCTACCACCGATCTTCAGAGCGTTCCTCGATCGGTCGCCGGGAACGTGTAGATCGTCTCATTCAGTCTCCGAGATTCCGAAGATTGGCCCTATCGAGCACCAGTCACGCTTCAGCGGGGATTCGACGCATGAGGTAGCGACGTTTGTGTGAGTTACCGAATAGGAGCGTTTCGGCAAAAAAGTTGCTTCGCTCTCTGAAATGCTATACACTCTCTGACTGCTTCGGAAGAAGGTCGGTTTCTTGGATGCAAATCTCTCTCCTGCATCTGTCGTATCCCTCCACCTAGGTTCGTTAAGCTTGCATCCCGGCTTAACCAATCGAGTGTTCTACGGTGGCCTTATCCGAAGATTCCTCTCTTGAACGGGTCCCCATCGTTTCGGGACTCCAGATGTTTCATCTCATTTGTTGAGGGGGGCGGTGCCATGAGCGCATTAGGTAAGAGGAATGGTTTTACGCTTGTCGAGTTGTTGGTTGTTATTGCGATCATTGGGATTTTAGTCGGGCTGATGTTGCCTGCGGTCCAGGCAGCCCGAGAAGCTGCTCGTCGCATGCAGTGTTCGAATAACGTCAAGCAACTCGCGTTGGCCATGCATAACTACGAGAGCGCCAACCGCAAGTTTCCGGCAGGGAGTCTTCGCGGGGTGGATGGTTATAAAATCGGCTGGGTTGGTAGATTGTTTCCTTTTTTCGAACAAGGAAATCGCGCAGATCAGATTGGTATTTCGATGGTCGATCATATGCCATGGCGATTCGAGACCGCTCCGCACAATGGTCGATCGACGTTGTACACGGCTCCCATTCCGACGCTAATCTGTCCCTCCTCTGAACTCGGCTCGAACAGTTCGCACTATCGCAGCTCCACGCTGCCATGGGTCACTGAACAAGGCGCACTTCATTATCGCGCGGTTGGTGGTGCAGTCACGAGCGGTGTTGTTGCGGGAACCTGGAGTGCTCACGCGCGATACACGACATCCGGCATCATGTACCCGATCAGCAATGTTCGCTTTGGTGACATTTCAGATGGGACATCGAATACATTGATGTTTGGGGAATATTCGAGTGCTATTGGATTACCAGCTGGATTGCGTGCTCCCACTTCGGCATGGGGAGCGATTCAGCCTTGGACATGGGGCTACTACTGCTACGAGGCTCCCTGCCCTGGGTTTGCGAGTCATCCCAACGGCGGATGGCTGATGATCGATCACAAGTACGTTGAGTTCCCGATCAATTTTCAAGGCTCCTATTTGACGAACAATGCTCCTTTTCGAAGCAATCACGTAGGTGGCGCTAATTTCAGCTTGTCGGATGGAAGTGTGCAATTTTTGTCGAGCAATATGAGTATGAGTACCTATTACGCATTGGCAACTCGAGCGACTGGCGAAGTGGCGGTCATGGATCCGTGAACTGGAAACATCGCACTCGCGAAAATCGATGGATCGATTCAGACAATTCGAACACTTCAATCAAAACTTTTGTCGATAGGAATGAGAGCAGTTTACGATGCGAGACTTCAAATCCTTAGTTACCTGGGAAGCAGCAACACTCCTGATGTGTTTTCTAATCCCAGGCTGCACTCCGTCGGATCAACTATTTGTGGCTCCAATCGGGGGAACGGTCACTTATAAAGGTAAACCCGTTCCGAACGGGACGGTCATGTTCATGCCGGCAGCTGGACCTGCTGCGACTGGCGAACTCGACCCGGAGGGACGCTTCAAACTCACCACCTATTCACCTGGCGATGGTGCCATTTTGGGCAGCCATGCGGTCTCGGTGACGGCGTTAGAGGAAATGAAAGATGTTCTTCCTGAACAGCGCAGCGGGCTACCCAAACCAATCGTTCCGGAAAAGTATTTGAGCCACACTACTTCTGGAATAAAAATAGAAGTGAAACGGGAGGGAGATCTCGGTTTAAAGATCGACTTGAAATGAGAGTCGCAGTCGCATCTCGTTGATTGTTAGAAGTGAGTGAATCGTCGGTTTCCAAGGCTCAATGTATTGGAGGAGACCGTCCGGCCAGACGCGCAGGCAAATCAGTGGCGACCTGGAGGGTCGCTGCTGCGATTGTGTTACCTTCATGAGCCTTCTCTGCTCTAGGGAATCGCTGGGCGATGCAGTACCATAAGGAGATGTTAATCTCGAACGTATTCCCATAGGCTGGATTCCATTGGCGATGTCATTGCAAGTAATGCCCACCATCTGCGCTCTGGATTGTCCCGACGCATGTTCATTGCAGATCACCGTCGAAAACGGAAGGGTAACCAAATTACAGGGAGATCCGCGTCATCCGGTGACGAAAGGTTTTGCATGCGTCAAGATGGCGCGCTACCCTGAGCGGCAGGAGCAGGCCGATCGTATCCTCTACCCGATGAAAAGGGCTGGCAAGAAAGGGGAGGGGCGATTTCAAAAGATCTCATGGGAGCAGGCTCTGACTGAGATTGCTCAGAGAACGTCGGAGTTGCTCGCGGCGCGCGGCGGGGAATCGATCCTTCCGTATAGCTATGGTGGAACGATGGGGGTGCTCGAGAGCCATCGTCCCCTTGCATTCTTTCGACGCGTGGGAGCGTTAGAACTCGATCAAACGATTTGTGCTTCCACCGGTGGAGCAGCCTGGGAGATGAACTACGGTCCCAACAAACTCAGTACCGATCCAGAAGATCTCGTTCATTCCCGATATGTTGTCTTGTGGGGGATCAATGCCCTGCGGAGCAATTCCCATCTGGCGCCGATGCTTAAAGAAGCGAGAAAGAATGGGGCCCGAATCCTCCATATCGATCCTTTTCGAAATGAAACGTCTCGATTTGCGGATGAGCACTGGCAAATCCGAGTTGGAACAGATGCGGCACTAGCCCTAGCTATTGCAAACGAGATATTTTCAAACGGTTGGCAGGACTCGGATTACTTGAATGAGTTTGGATCCGGCGTCGAGGGGTTTCGAACCGCGTGCCGGTCGTGGACGCTCGATCGAGCCTCTGCATTTTGCGATGTTCCGCTTCCTGCTTTGCGAGCGATGGTGCAGCAATTTGCTTTGAGCACTGCACCGTATGTCAAAGTTGGGTATGGGATGACACGCAATGAGGGTGGAGGGAATGCGGTCCGCGCGATCACCTTGCTTCCAGCAATGATTGGTGCCTGGAAAAAGAAGGGAGGTGGTGGTGCACTATCGACCAGTGGAGCTTTTGGCCTGCGAACCTCGGCGATCAACGGAACCGAGGCTCTTAATCCCAATGCGCGGCATGTGAACATGAATCGATTGGCGACCGAACTGGATCCAGAGAGTTCCTCCATCCATGGACTTTTTGTATTCAACTCGAATCCAGCCGCGGTTGCACCGGACTCGGCTCGGATCCGAAAGGGTTTGGCACGAGAGGACTTGCTATGCGTGGTTCTCGAGCACTTCCAAACGGATACCGCGGATTATGCAGATTACCTCCTGCCAGCAACGACTTTCCTGGAGCATCACGATGTTTACACATCCTATGGGCATTACTATCTGCAATACTCTGAGCCCGTTGTTCCTCCTCGAGGCGAGGCTAAAACCAATAGCTGGTTCTTTCAGCAACTATCTCGCCGGATGGGGCTTACCATTCCGGAGCTAGAGCTATCGACGAACCAAGCTTTGGATCGTTTATTGTCCAGCGAAAATCCATTTCTCCGAGGTATCACGTCGGATCGATTGAGGCGAGAGAAGTCGATCAAGCTCAACTTACCAGAAGCGTATCGACCCTACGCAAACGGGAGCAATTATGCGGATCGGAAGATCCGTTTTGCGCCTGCTCCTCAGCAATTGTTGTTTGAGGAAAAGCTGACGGACGAGTACCCCCTGCGGTTGATCTCCCCTCCCGGCAGCCACATACTCAATACGACCATGGGTAATGTCGCTAGCATCCTCAAGTTGGCTGGGGGGCAACCGCAAATCATGCTTCACCCAGAGGACGCAGCCGCGCGATCTATCGCCGACGGAGAAATGGCGACCATCGCAAGCGCCAGTGGTTTTATCCTTCGACAAGTCCGGGTTAGCGACGATGCCAAGAAGGGGGTTGTCGTGGCTCTAGGGCAATGGTGGCCCAAGCTAGCTCCTGATCGAAAGAGCTTGAATGACATTACCAACGAACGGCTCACCGACCTGGGCGGTGGCAGTACCTTTGGCAATGTTGCCGTTCAGGTCACACGTGCGAGTTGACGTCTTTCAATAAGGGCGGTCTCTCGAGCACGAATCTTAGGAGGAGGGACCTTTCACTCCCGATGCGATAAAGTAACGGCGAGACGGATAGACCTCGCAGTCCATGAACCATTTGCCCAGGTTTTCTTCATACCAGCCTGGTTGCTTGGTCACGATCACCAGTCGCCCTCCTGCTCGTAGCGATCGGTGCGCTGCTTGGATGAACTTTTCGGCAATTCGAAAGTCGCCGAAGTAGGGTGGATTGGCGAGTGCCATATCGAACGATCCCGGATCTTGGTAGTGCCCCGTTGGATTGACTTCTACGGTAACATTCTCAAGGGCATTTAGCTCAATGCCTCTCAAGACACAATCGATGGCTCTTGAATTGGCATCGACTGCATGCACTTTGGCAGTCGCATCTCTTTTGGCTAATCCCAGCGCTACAGAGCCGCTACCGCAACCGATATCGATCAAACGCGCCTCGGGGTAGACATCCACCGCATCGAGCAATTGGCGGGCACCGTTATCCAGTTGCCGATGCGAAAATACCCCTGGTCGCGTGACGAGATGAATCAATTCATCGCAGTCTCGATAGGCCAACTCGCAAGTGAAATCTCTGAGCTTTTTAAGCTCGGCGGTTTTTTCAATCCAATAGATCTTTGCCCCTTTTTGGTTCCGTACTTTGACACTCTTTTCGTAGGCCTTTAATTGCTCGTGTACCCAACGGTCGTCTTCATTATCGACCGAGACCATCAGGGTCCCACCGATACACAGTCTGTGAAACAGCTGCTGCATGTAATCCCGAGATAACTCCGCCTCACCCGTTGCGACTAGTGATAGCAAGGCCAGATGGAAGGTCTCGTTCCTCAAGTCCGCTGCACAGTCGACGATGAGATTCGATGGAACCTCTTTGCTCTCGTTCTCTTTTTCCGCAAGGGTGAAATGCTCGGATGTCCTCAGGGCTTGAAAGGAATCGATATGCCAGCAGTGGACGATGGTCGACAACGGATTCCTGGCGATGAACTCCGCCGCTTGGTGGCGTCCTGATGACACGCTGGCAATTCTTAATGGATCCGCAGAGATACCGACTCGGGTTCTTTGCTTTTCCCAATCCCATTCGGAAAGCACGGAAAGCAGGCCGCTTTCCTCCACTCGGGGCAGGAGTCGACGCATGACAACACCCTCTGCAGGATCGTTCGAGGCTGATTTTGGGTGGGGGGACGATATCACGCTGCGACCCTTGTTACGGATTCAAAAGATACTGTTTGACAAATAGGACTGTAGCATAGAACTGAAAATCCGCATTCGTTTTTTTCCTGAAACCGTGCCCTTCATCGGATGCCATCAAGTACCAGACCGGACCATGATTCGCTTGAACCTTCGCAACCATCTGTTCCGCTTCGCTGAGGGGAACGCGAGGATCATTACCTCCTTGAACGACAAAGAGCGGTTTTTTGATTCGATCCGCATTATTCAAGGGAGCCATTTTTTCGAAGAATGCGGCAATCTCGGGCACCCGTTCATCCCCGTACTCGACGCGACGCAAGTCCCGCCGGTAACTCTCTGTGTTCTTAAGAAACGTACCGAAATGGGAAATACCAACGACATCTAACGAGCAAGCGATTCGGTCGTTGTATTCGACAGCACAGGCCAACGTCATGTATCCGCCGTAACTGCCACCGGTCACCATAATACGATCGGCGTCCAAGTCGGGAGATTGCTTGATCCAGTCCAGAAGGGAGCCGATATCTTTCACGGAGTCCAACCGCAATAGTCCGTTATCGAGCTTGGAAAATGTCTTTCCATATCCGACACTTCCTCGCACATTGGGATAAACGATCGCGCACCCAAGTTCATTCAAAAAATAATTATTCCGCGATTGGAAGATGGGTCTCGATTGTCCTTCGGGACCTCCGTGAATGTTGATGATGACAGGTCGTTTGCCTTCGAATTTCGAGGGGGGCATAAACAGGAATCCACTGATCAACCGTTCATCGAACGATTTCCATTCGATGAGCTTGGCAGACCGCAAATCTGAGGAGATCAGCCCACCCATCTCGCTTTTGGTCCAGCGGGTTGCTTCGAGAGATTGCGCATCGATTGCATAGACATCCGACGAGGACTGGGCGGATGTCATGCTGATAGAAAAAGCTTTGTCATCATGGGACCATTCACCCAGCGAGATGACACCGAGGGGTAACCCTGCAACTTTCCGCAACTGTTTGGAGAATACATCCAGGATGAATAACTGTGAAACCCCCGCCTCGTTGATACAAATCGCGACTTGAGTGCCGCCATGGTTGAGTTCAAAGGCTTCGACATCCCAAGCTAACTCGGCTGTCAATAGGTCGGTTTTTTTCAACTCCAAATCCATGTAGGCGAATTGCTGGAATTCCCCTGCTTCATCCGTGGTGAGGTAAAGCCCTTTGCCATCCTTGGAAAATCGAGCTCCCCCGTAGGCCACGTTCGTATTCAACTGGTTGATAGGAATGAGCTGGCGCGTTTCGAGATCACCCAAATACAGATTGGATTTGTTGACCGAAAGATACTCCATGATCAGGATGGTTCGATCGTCCGGCGACCAATCCTGAACGGACCAACCCCCACCGCGCAATTCGAAGACCAAAGTAGCCGATTCCTTATCGCGAGGATTCATCAACCAGATATCTCGGTCGGCTCCATTTCGACGTGTCGAAGTAAAACAGATGCGATCCCGATTGTGGTTCCATCGCCATCCGCCGTTCTGCGATCGCCCACCGTCCGTCAAAAGAGTGTTCTCACCTGTCGAGAAATCATGACGATAGATCTGAGCAAATTCATTCCCGCCGATATCTTTGGTGAAAAGGAAATAATCACCACTCTTCGGTTCGAATGCAGCCGCACCGACAGGCTCACTAAAGAAGGTCAGCTGGTATCGCGCGCCGCCAGGTTGTTCCACGAGATGCACTTGATTGGAGTTCGCAAACCGTGTCGATATCAACATCGCATGCTTTTGCGGATGCCACGATAGATACGACGCAGCTCTCGCCTCGGTGTACTTTCGAACCGCTTCGGCGAGTTCGGGACGAATCTCAGGGATACTGAGGCAAGTAAGATTGTCGCCGGGACGAATCGCCGCAGTCGGCTCCTGGGCAACATTCTGTTCATAGCATGGACAAAAAACGGCCAAGCACCAAACGACGAATCCTAGTCTGGTTGTATTATTAAACATGGGGCCTCACCTTGATGGATTACTTTCTGATAAGAACTGTCGAATGATTTTATGGATTTCCACTGGCCTTCATGAAATGAACGCCAGCCAATTCCTGGCAGCTTGCTAGTGCATGCTTGAGGGGTAGGGTCGTTAGCACGTTCTTGGTTGGACGGGTTGAGAGTGACTTCTTTCAATTTTTTTGAACCGCCGAAACTTTCAACGAGCGGCTGTGTTTGTAGTGCATCCGATTGTCCTGAGCGTGCAACCTCTCATCTACTCATTGTTGCCTTTAACGGTCTTGAACCTCCATGGGCGTGCCGTCTTACACTGATTTCCCTACATCGCGATTCTTGGTTCCTCGAACTTTCGCAGCCGTGACTCAAGTAGAAAAACCGATTCCTACAGTCTATCTGATCGATGATGACGAAAAGTCTCGGAACGGCATCCGTGAGCTTCTCGAAAAGTTCGCAATCCCTTCTGTCCCGTTTGATTCTGCCCGTCGTTTTTTTTCCTTGATCGAAAAAGAGCCGTTCGGTTGCCTCGTCGTGGAACAGACGCTGACCGACCTTTCCGGCATGGATTTTTTCCGACGAGTTCAATCCTCAGGATGGGATGTCCCCACGATTATTGTCACGCGGCAGGGTGCTGTGAAGGATTGCGCCGAGGCTTTTGGCGCTGGGATCTTCGGATACCACGAGAAACCGCTAGAGCACGATCCTTTCCTGGCTACAGTCCG
>JBBAXA010000008.1:81154-116009 GCA_040396935.1 Pirellula sp. | reverse complement strand
GCTCTGTCGGGATGCAGGATGCATAAGAGAGCGGTCCCCTAGCGAGATGTCGATGAACAATCTAGCCGGTAGGGATTTTCTCCCATAGCATTCGAACGCCGTTGAACACAACGATGAGAGTGCTCCCTTCGTGTCCCAAGACGCCAAGCCACATAGGAAGGTTGAAGAAGGAAGCGATCACTAGCAACCCGATCATCCCAAAGGCGAACACCATGTTTTGTCGAACTCGACTTTGAGCTGTGCGTCCTATCCATATCGCGAGCGGTAGACCGTTTAAGTCGTCGCGCATGAGGACAGCATCCGCGACCTCCAGGGCGACATCGGTACCCGCCCCCCCCATGGCAATACCAATATCTGCTGCAGCGAGGGCTGGAGCGTCGTTGACTCCGTCGCCAACCATCGCAACACATTTTCCAGACTCGCCCAGACGTACGATCTGCTTCACTTTGTCCTCTGGTAAGAGTCCAGCGTGGATCTCGTCCAATTCCAGACCACGCGTGATCGCTAGTGCGACATTCAGATGATCGCCGGTCAGAAGAACGATTTTAGGAATCCCTGTTCGCTTGAGCGCCTCGATCGTACTCTTCGCATTGTCTCGAAGAGGATCGGCAACGCCGATGACACCTCTCAGTGAGTATTCCGAAGTGATAACAGGTAACGCCGTTTGGCCATTGGACCGCATCCGTTCCGCATGGAAGCGAATGTCGTCGGGGAAATCGATTCCGTGGTTTTCGAATAAACCTTCGCGACCGATTCCTACCCAAAGCCCGTCGACGTTCGCATGAACACCTAAGCCAGTGTGGCTTTGGAAATCGCGAAGTGCCGATTTGGGCAGTTGGATTTCTCGATTCTCTAGCTCCTTCAAGATAGGAATTGCGAGGGGATGTTCGCTCTGTTTTTCTACAACTCCTGCTAATTGTAAGAGTTTTGGAACATTGCATTCCGGAGGCGACCAAATTTCGACGATCGAGGGCTTACCACGTGTGATGGTGCCAGTTTTGTCAAGCGCCAGAATTTCCATCTGAGCAAGATGTTCGAGATGCACCGCTCCTTTGACGAGGACCCCTTGTCGGCCCGCGAGTGCGATTGCTGAAAGCATGACAGCGGGTGAACTGAGTACAACAGCGCACGGAGAAGCCGCAACGAGCAGAACCATGGCGTGATAGAACGCGCTGTTCCAAGAATCGCCATGTACCCAGTGAGCACCAAAAAAGGTCACCGCTGATCCCAGTAAAACTAGCGAAACATAGGGTTGTTGCCAGGATTCGACCAATTTCTGCGTCGGAGTTTTTTGGGCTTGTGCCTCATGCACCATATGAACGATTCGCTCGAGGGTCGAATCTGAAATCAATTTCGTCATCTCCACCAGTACCGTCCCCTGGCTATTCATCGTTCCAGAGAAAACCTGACTACCGGTCTGCTTGTGAATCAATCTGCTTTCACCGGTCAGCGTTGATTCATCAGACCACGATTCCCCATCGGTTACTTTGCCATCGACGGGGAACCGCTCTCCTGGTTTGACACGTACCAAATCTCCGAGGCTAAGCTGCTCGACTTCGATCGTTTCATCGTCATGAGTCGATGGATTCACTCTTAGTGCAACGCGTGGTCGTAGCTGAATTAAGGATTCGATTGAGCGATTCGTACGATAGGATGCGAATTTCTCGAGGGTTCCGCTCAGCGAAAAAAGAAAGAGTAGAACAACACCCTCTACCCAGTCCCCTAGAATCGCTGCGCCGATCGCTGCCAGAATCATGAGCGTGTCGACATTGAGCTGTCTTTGGCGGAGAGACTCGATAGAGGCCAGAAAGGTTTTCCACCCACCTGCAGCATAAGCGCCTAGGAGAGGAAGGATCGCCCATTTCTCTAACCCTGCGACCGTTGCATGCTCGGCGGCATAACCTACGATTCCCAGCGCAGCACAAATTCCGGTCGCGAAGGCATCTCCTATGGGGGGGGTGTCGCTTCGTAGAGGTTTTCGATTTTTACTGGCTTCGCTGGACAATCGATTACCGATTTTTCGGCTGGAGGAGCTGGTACTGTTTCTGTTGCAAATACGATTGGACGCGTTTTAGATGATCGCCTTGCAGTTCGATCGCATCCGCATCCATCGTACCACCAGTACCGCATTGATTCTTGAGTACGAGAAGTAGGTCTCGTTTCTGATTTTCAGAGCATTGAAACCCGGAGACAATCGTAACGATCTTTCCTTTGCTACGCTTCTCGAGGGCAACTTTCAGTCGTTGAAGCGATGGCGTAGTGTCCGGGGGTGGGCATTGGCAACTCTTGATATCCACACCGCATCGATCACAAAGAACCGGGCGCTCTAGTGGTGTACCGTCGAAAAGTCCCATAACCGATCGATCGTTCGATGTTTCAAACCCGTGGAATTTCACAGAATGCTAGGGACATCCTGTCGACACTCTCTCGCCCGGAGAGCTGAGAGGCTGTGCAGGATAATCGGTCCCTAAAGCTAAATCTAACAGCAAACTAGATGAGGACAACGATCCCGTCCCGAAACCGAAAGTATGCGGGAAATGCTCCTGTCGCAGTCGCCTGCCATTTGTCTTAAACCTATCGTTAGCTGCGATGGTTAGCGGAACTCAGCGATTCGGGCTCTGCAAACCTATGGAACGCATAGGATTTAATAGAAAAAGGGAACCGCATTCGCGATTCCCTTTTACAGATCGTCCATCGCTAATCGCTTAGCGGTACATGTTCGTAGCTGGAGGCAATCCGCTGGCCGTGTGAGGGACGTTGGTGCCGGGCAAGCTACCTGTGGGTGCTGCATTGTTCGGCGTTCCTGGGCCGCTGAAGTTGTAAGCCGTGGGACGTCCCGTGCTTCCTGGTCGGTAGGGAGCGGCTCCTGCGTAGGTGGGAGTGCTTGCGACGGGCTGGCTGGAACTAAAGCCACCCTGTACGGCATTCGGCATGGAGGAGGCAGGTGCCATCGCTGGAGGGAGGGCTGCCATATTGGTTGAACTCATTCCAACGGGCATGGCCGGTACGTTCTGTGATGGAGGTAGTTGCGGCTGCATGGGGTTAGGCATGTAGGTTGGCGTGGTCGCCACATTCGCAGCTCCTGCTTGGGGAGCACCATATCCATTCGCAGGTGGAGCACCGTACCCCTGCGCTGGTGTTGCACCGAATGCGTTCGTTTGTGGAGCAGCACCAGACATCGCGACTGTGGGCGGTTGTCCCATCATGGGTTGTGTGTTGGCGTATCCCGTGGGTGGTGTGAATCCGTTGGGTGCCCCTGGCGCTGTTGGTCGAGCACCTGTAGCGGTAGCGTAGGGACCGGTTTGGTATCCGTTCGCTGTAGCGGCCGAACCAGCGGGTGCACCATACTGCGGTGATCCGGGAGGGACTGCGGCATAGGGACTGGTTTTCGAGGAGCTTGCCAGAACGTTCGGTGTGTTTCGTGTCGCAGGGCTTACCGGAGTGCTGCTGGAGGACAAGCCGGAGCCTGTGGAACTCGAACCAGGGACGGATAGTGTAGGATTACTACCGGCTAGCGATGCCTCGGAAGGCTTTTTGTTCCAGGAAAACATATCCGTGCCTGGCATCTTCCATCCACTTTTGCAACCCGTCTGAGTACCAGCAACGACAGCAACGACGAGTACCATTCGTGTCCAATTCGCGATTGTGGTTCGCATGGCTAACAATTCCCTCTGATAGCAATCGGCCTTAAGTCCCGCGCAATGCACGAGTTTTCGGAGCTTCCGTAAGGCAGGTGATTCTGCTCGGATCTAAATCGTCCAACCCGCCATCGACGAGCAAAACATCGACGTCGACGACTTTTTTATCGAACTTCCCGAGGCGGAACATTAGGTACAAACGGAAAATTTTGCCAGGATTAACGTTTGACCGAGGTCCGCAGGAAAGGTCGATCTTTCATTCGGGAGGGATAGCCGATGCATGTTGTGCATGTCAATACGGGAGTTGGTATTCCATTTTTTTCAAGCAACCATTAGTGTCGCGTGATTCTGAACATCGAGATTCCGGATGAAGTTTCGGTTACCAGGATCTTCCAAAGAGTGCCGAGCGGAGGGGCTTTCATGACGATCGTTGTCTTTGAGGATTTGCAATGCGAGGCGTTGGCTCCGATCACTCTTGCTCGGCTGGCTTCTACGATCACCTGCGGTAGTTTTCGGCTTGTTGATTTCGTTAGCGATTTGTGGGATGACGTCTACGGGTTATGCAGGCCTCATATGCAGGCCATTCAACGCATTGATTTCCCGCTCCTGAAATCTTTGGATTCGGAAAGTCGTAGCGATTCCTCGGGCAACCGGAACCTGCGATTGCTTCTCAACGCCCGCATCACTCCGACTGCCAGGAATTTCGAGTCTTTGAAGCGTATCTCAGAGCAGCTCGTTGGAAATTCAGGTCCGACCAAACCTACTGTCATTATGGACCGTGATCATGTTGCGGCCGTACTCAATCCACCATGGACCCTGCACGATATTTTCTCCTGGGGTTATCTCGGTGGCGATGAATGGTTGTGCCAGGCGAAAGATTTTGCGGAGGCGGACATTCCACTGTCGACCTTGGAGATGCCGCACGAACTAGTGCAGGCCAATATGGATTCCTTTCGTAGCAACCTCGAACTGAGATTGAGTATGTCGTCCCGTTCCAGTACGACCTACCCACCGCTCCAGCAGCGAACCGACGGTTTGTTTGTTGCCGAAGGAGCTACGATAGGCGAATACGTTCTCTGCGATACGAAGAAGGGGCCCATCATCATCGATCGCGGAGCCGAGATCGGTCCGTACACGTTGTTGCGAGGCCCTTTGTACATCGGCCCTAAAGCTCGGATTCTCGAACACTCGGCGATCAAGGATGCTGTCTCTCTGTCGCATACAACCAAAATTGGTGGAGAGGTAGAAGCATCGGTGGTCGAGCCATTTTCGAACAAGCAACACCATGGATTTTTGGGGCACAGCTATCTCGGTAGCTGGATCAACTTAGGTGCAGGAACGTGTAATAGTGATCTCAAAAATACCTATGGGACTGTCAATATGGAGTACGGTTTTGGCAAGGCTCAGACCAAAATGCAATTCCTGGGATGTATCATGGGGGATTACTCGAAAACGGCGATCAACACTGGCATCTTTACGGGAAAGATCATCGGTGTTTGTAGCATGATGTACGGATTCGTAACCAGCAATGTGCCGAGTTTTGTTAATTATGCGCGTCTCTTTGGCCAGCTGGCCAATCTTCCACCCGAAGTGATGGTGAGCACACAGCAGCGGATGTTCGCACGGCGGAATGTTCTACAAAGAGGGTGCGATGTCCAGTTGATTTATGACATGCATCGATTGACTCAGATGGAACGCGATCGCCAAGGGGAATCGCTGGTTCTCTAAAGTCAACAACCTGGCGGTTTGAATCCCCTTCTTATCGACCATACCAGCGTTTCTTATCGGTTCCCCGGGGTATCGTATGGGGCTTCTCGGATTCAGGATCAAGCGGCTCTGAATTTCAGCAGCAGAGGAGTGCACCAACGGCTCTATTTAGGCGAGGGATCTTACGAGGGGCGAAGGAGTTTTCTTTTTGTTGATGTCGTGGGGTGAATCGACAGTTGGGAATTCAAGGATCGTCGCTTTCTCATTTTGATTCTTCGGTGTAGCATCCAATGGATAGATCCTCGACCCATCAGCTTTGCTCCCCAAGAGTGTTCCTATGCCAACGAGCCAGTCGGAGTACAAAAAATACCTTGCGAATTTAGCAGAGAGGAAACGGGAGAAGCCCTCGGAAATCGACTCCTTCCACGCGACGATGAGCGGTAAAGAAAAAGACGCGTTGGTCTCTCGTTCGCATCGAGGGTTTTGGGAATTGTTTGGAGCTTTCTGGCAGCTGCTTCGCGGTCACCAGTCGAAGGTGCTCACCGGACTGGTAACGTTGACTGTTTCAACTGTCTTGGGGCTCGTGCCTCCGATTGGAACCAAGCTGGCGATTGATGGAGCGCTCGTGGTCCCGCCTCAGCCGCTCCCAGAGTGGATTCGTCAATGGACTGGGGATCTTACCCCCTTTTCCTTGTTGGTAGCAATCGCGTTAGGAGTCGCGGTCGTTACATTGGTTCGCACCCTCATCCATTTGTATGGACGTTGGATATGTACGCAAGCGGTCAACCAGGTTCAGATGACCATACGTCGGCGGGTATTCGAACACATGTTGCATATGCCACTTAACAAAATCCAACAGATCAAGTCGGGAGGTGCGACCAGTCTGATCCGGGAAGATGCGGGTGGAATCGCAGATTTAATCTTTAGTATGGTCTACAACCCGTGGCAAGCGATTGTCCAGCTGATTGGAAGTTTGATCATTTTGGTGATTGTCGATTGGCGACTTATGGCGGCTGGATTGTTGCTATTGCCAGCGGTCTACTTCAGTCATCGCACATGGATTTATTCCATTCGACCTCTCTATCGGGATGTGCGTCAGCGGCGACAGCTGATCGATGCGAATACGACCGAGACCTTTAGCGGGATTCGTGTCGTACGTACCTTTGCCCGTCAACGGAGTGAGATCAGGCGATTCACTTGGTGGAGCCATGTACTGATGCGACAGCAGTTGTTGGTGTGGTGGCGGACTCGTTTGATCGAGATTGTTTGGGAGGTCATCATCCCTCTGGCATCCACGGGATTGCTGGTCTATGGAGGATGGCAAATCCTACAGGGGCAACTGACGCTCGGTGATTTGATGATGTTCCTCGTGTATCTCACGATGCTCCTGGGGCCTATTGCTACGCTCACAGGAAGCGCGGTGCAATTTCAGAACAACCTCGCAGGCTTGGATCGCATCCTGGATTTGCTGGCATCGCCTCGCGAGTTGCAGGACCGTGCTGGCGCGGTTCGGGTCACACGAGAGAAGGTCGCCGGTCGGCTCGAATTTCGAGATGTTGTCTTCCGATATCCGGAGAATCCAACTCCGATTCTCAAAGAAGTCAGCTTGGTGGCGGAGCCTGGCAAGACCGTTGCTGTTGTCGGTCGGAGCGGAGCAGGCAAGACCACCCTTTGCAATTTGGTCGCTAGGTTTTTTGATCCCGAAAAGGGAAGTGTCCTGTTGGATGGGATCGATTTACGGGATGTCCAATTGCAGTCGTACCGTCAGCTCTTGGGGGTCGTGGAGCAAGAGGTATTTCTTTTCGACGGTTCGATTGCAGAAAATATCGCCTATGGCAGAGCTCACGCCACGATGGAGGAAATTCGTTCAGCCGCACAAGCTGCCGCCGCAGACGAGTTCATTCAGCAGTCTCCTAACGGATACGATACCAGGATCGGAGAACGTGGCTTCAAGTTGAGCGGAGGGCAAAGACAGCGTTTGGCCATTGCGAGAGCGCTCCTCGCCAATCCCAAAATCCTCATCCTCGACGAAGCGACCAGCAATCTGGACAGCGAAAGCGAAAAGTTGATCCAGGAGAGCCTGTCGTTATTGCTGCAAAACAGAACTTCCTTTGTGATTGCCCATCGGTTGAGTACTATTATGAACGCAGATCAGATTATTGTTTTAGATCAGGGTCAGATCGTCCAACGAGGAACCCATTTGGAGTTGATGGAATCGGGGGGGATTTACCAGCAAATGGTTCGTTTGCAAATTGAAAGCCCCATCCTTCAGCAGCTCGTTGACGATTGAGTTCGTTTTCGCTCCCCCATAAAGTCGTATGTTTGAATCGCTCGCGGGAAAATGCCTTTTGGCCTCCCCCTTTTTAGAAGATCCTCATTTCTTTCGAACGATCGTATTGGTGCTACAGCACACCGAATCGGAGTGCTTTGGTCTGATCCTGAATCGCCCTACGGAGTTTCGATTGGAAAAAGTTGTATCGATGATTTGCGAATTGGAGTGTGTGCATGACGCTCCTTTGTACTATGGCGGGCCTGTCGACGGACCGCTGATCGCGCTACACAATTCCTTGACTGTCGGTGGACATCGATGCAACGATGATCTGTATGTAACATCGGACCAGGATGAACTTAAGAAACTATTCGTGGAAAAAGATTCTGGCCTGAAGCTGTTTGATGGCTTTTCAGGCTGGGGGACGGGGCAGTTGGAGTCGGAAGTAAGAACCGGGAGCTGGTTGATTTCCGAAATCACCTCGGAGCAGATTCTTGACCCGGTCGATTTATGGGAATCGATGGTCAAACAGTTGGGGAACACGATCCTACAAGAAGGTGGGTTCGATCGCCTGCCTGCCGATCCCAGTTGGAACTAAAACCCTATTCGATGCGTTTTCCAGGTTTGGAAATCTAAGACTGATAAGCCTTGCATTCGATGGCGCTACCGGCCTTTGCGAAGCAGAAAGGACTCTCTATTTACAGGTCTTTTCCCGAGCGGCCCTCTGACGATTCGAATCGCAACCGATCATTAAGGGAGTAGGGATATAGGTCGGAGTGGGATACAAACGATGGGAATGGTGAGTGAAAGCAGACCTAAGGCAGTCCTGGCCCAATCGAGTTGGATATGATCGTTCCGGCTCGGTGGATGTCCAATTCCCATGAGCGGGATGAGAAGGAGCATGATGGCGAAATCAGGCTGCTTGTAACGGATGGCGGAATAGACCACAAAGCACGCGCACAGTAGATAGGCGATCCACGAGACAATACGTGAACGACGCCCTAGCAAACCAAAGATCACATGTCCACCATCCAATTGGCTCACGGGAATCATATTCAATCCTGTGACCAACAATCCGACCCAAGCGGCCATCAGCATCGGGTTCATCGAGGAGTTGGATATGGAGTCGTTACGAACGTTTTGAACATTCCCGACCAGCCCATCTAGCCATTGAATGAAGAGCGGTTGACCAAATTGGATTGTCGATGTTGTACTCGTCGGCGGAGCACCATACATCAATCCCAAAACAGCGATGGGGATGGCAAAGAACAGACCTGTCAGAGGTCCTGCGATCCCGATGTCAAAGATCTGCTTACGATCCGCTTGAGATCCATCCATCATGATGACAGCACCGCAGGTCCCTGCAGGGCTGATGGGAAAAGGGATGAACAACGGCAGAGTGGATGGAATGCGATAAAATCTGGTGGCGAAATAGTGGCCCAGTTCGTGCGCTCCTAGAATAATCGTAAGGGAGACAGCGAATAACAGGCCGCTTTTCCAGTTCGCGAGCACGTGATAGCGAACGACAAAAAAGGAACCCTCCGAGTACGCTTGATCGAATACGGACACTGGAGACCACGCTACCATGCCGGCCCACATCATGGAAAGAAGGGAGGAGATCAAAAGAATACTGGGAATGAGCCAGGGGGGACGCCGTTTGCTACGCGCGGTCGAACGATCATTCCCAGTGTCGGGTGATTCCAAGGAGCCGAAATGGCTCAATTGTTTCTTGAGCTCTTCGGCGGATACACAATTGGGATTATCCACCTAGTAACTCAACAAGCTAACGACACGGTAGGGCTCGAGCTTGGCACGACCACCTAGGGCCGTGAGCTCGATACAAAAAACGCAGCCTGCAATCTCTACATCATTATGCTGCAGTAATCGACAGCATGCTCCCACCGTTCCTCCCGTCGCGAGAAGATCATCGACTACCAAAACGCGTTGCCCCGATTTCACCGCATCCTTATGCATTTCAAGGGTATCGCTTCCATACTCAAGTTCGTAGCTGAATGAATGACGATCGTAGGGAAGCTTACCCGGTTTGCGGACCGGCACGAATGCGGCACCGAGTTCCAAGGCTAGGGGGGCGGCAAAGATAAAGCCACGAGCCTCGGCCGCCACCAAGCTATCGATCCTCTCACCACGGAATGGATCTGCCATACGGGCAATCGTTTCACGAAAAGCCTCTGGATTTCCAAGCAGGGGAGTGATATCCCTGAAAAGAATGCCGGGTTTCGGAAAATCCGGTATGTCCCGGATAAATTTCTTCAAGTCCAAGTCGGGTAGACGCGTCATAAGTTCCATCATTCTGGGTTCCAAAAACCATTTCGAGTATTGTAGCTCAATCCCGCAGTGCGAATAGCGATCCTTCGATCACCCCTTTGCGTTTGAGTTGTTGCCTCGAAGAATCTGAAAGGGTGCTAAATCGATCGATGTTTTTTCGCCGAACATGAGTTGCTGCATGAGTTCCGCGGTACCGGTCGACCAGTGCAACCCATGTCGAAAATGACCAGACGCCACGAAAAGATTTACGAAATTGGGAACACGACCTAGATAGGGATAACTGTCAAAGGAGCCGGGCCTGAGTCCAGACCAGCTCTTGACCAGTCGAGCATCCCCGAGCGATGGGTAGAGGTCTAAAGCCCAATGCCGTAACTCCTGAACCATCGAATCGGTTGTTGTGTTGACGAAGCCGACCTCTTCCTCACAGGATCCAGCCAGGACATATCCATCCTCTCTCGGTACCAGATAGCGGTGGCCTTCGTTGATCACGCATGAGAATCTCGGATGATCGAATTGGAACAAAATCATTTGTCCTCGAACTGGCATGATTCCGGTTGGGACTTGCAAGTCGTTCAGAAGAAGCCCTGTCCAAGCACCGGAGCAAAGACAAAATCGATCCCCAACGATGCGATTTCGATGGGTTGTCTTGAGCCCTAGGATCTCCGATTTCTCTAGATCGAATCCTGTGATCTCGGTGTTTGGTAGGAGTTGAACGCCGAGGAGCTCGGCGGTCATTTGGAGGGCTTGCAAATGACGCGGGTTCCTCAGTCGGCAATCATTGGGTGCCCACCAAATTTCCGTCTCGTCGTTTTTGTCGTAGAGACAGGAGAGCGCTGGGATATGCGACTTGAACTCGACCGAATCCAAAATGCGATGATCGATCCCGTGCTCCTCCCACCAGATTCGGTTGGCTGACATGGTGGCTCGCTCTGCATCGGTTCGAGCGATATAAAGTCCCCCACATCGGCGGTACTCGTTGTCGATTCCCGAGTACTGCTTCAGCTTATTCGCCCAGGAAGCATGGAGTGGGTGTGACAGCGCCCGCAACTGTTCGATCGGGTCAACGGCCGCTAGAGTCGCGCCAGAGGGTAGGATTCCTGCTCCGGCCCAAGAAGATTGCCTTCCGAATTCCCCCCTCTCTACGACACAGACTCTCCAGCCGCGTTCTGCGCACTGCACGGCGATGGACAATCCGATGACACCACCCCCTGCAATCACCAAATCGAAAGATCGAATCATACGTTGCGAACGTCGTGGCGGCCTATTTGTGTACGACTAGCTCTCCGTTTTTGTACTTGAGCCAGTAACGGTCCAATTCCTTTCGGATCATGCTGCTCATCAAAAAGACACCGATCAGGTTGGGAATTGCCATCGAAAGTATCAACATATCGCTGAAGTCGAGAATGTTGGTTGGGCTGACGATCGAGCCGAGAAAAGTGAAGATCAAGAACAGGATCTTGTAGATCAAGGAGGATTTCTGGCCAAACATGGAAACGAAACAACGTTCGCCGTAGTAAGACCAGGAAACGCAGGTGGAGTAAGCGAACAAAAAGACCGCTAGGTAAAGGACATACTTGAACCACGCCAGGGACTCAATCTGGGTGAAAGCGGCCAGCGTAATCATGGAACCCTTATTGTCCGCAGCCAACTGGAGAACCTCTGGCTGTCGATAGACACCGGTAACGACGACCGTCAACGCGGTTAAAGTGCAAACCATTACCGTATCGATGAACGGTTCGAGAAGCGCGACGATCCCTTCGCTGACCGGCTCTTCGGTTCTCGCCGCGGAGTGGGCGATTGCGGCGGAACCAGCCCCCGCCTCGTTGGAAAACACAGCTCTCTTGATCCCGATGACCATCACGCCCAGGAACCCTCCATAAAGTCCCGCTGGGGTGAAGGCTCCGGCCAGGATCTCACCGATCGCCCAGGGAATGCGACTCGCATTGAGAAAGAGTATCGTTAGGCAGATGAGCATGTAGGCGATGCACATGAATGGAACGACAGCGCCAGCAAAATTACCGATCGACTTGATGCCACCGATGATGACCACTCCGACCAAGACCACCATCACGAGACCATAAATCCAAGGGTAGTCTTTCAAAAAACTAAAGGATTCCTCCGCTTGAAGTGCATTCAACGACTGCACGACTTGGTACGAGTTGCCGCCGCCGAAGGATCCTCCGATACACAAAAAAGTAAACACGATTGCCAGGAGACTTCCCAGCGGGGCTAAACCCATTCTCGCTAGTCCCTCGCGTAGATAAACCATCGGACCACCTAACACCATTCCCTGTTGGTCTGTTTGTCGATACATGACAGCCAGGGTGCACTCGGAGAACTTCGTCGTCATTCCCAAGAGTCCTGAAAGGATCATCCAAAACGTCGCTCCTGGTCCACCCGTACCGACAGCGATAGCCACTCCCGCGATGTTCCCGAGTCCGACAGTCCCAGAGAGAGCAGAGGATAATGCCTGAAAGTGCGATACGTCTCCTTTGTGCTCTTTGGAATCATAAACACCTCGAATCAGCTCAATCGCATGAAAGAATGCGCGGATGTTGATGAAGGACATCCTGAGCGTCAGGAAGATACCGGCACATAGCAGCCAAACGACGACGAAAGGTACGGAGGTGCCTAGCCAGCTCTTGGTACCGAAATCATAGAACAGCACTGCTGCCATCGGCTGGACGAGCAGCGTCCCGAAGTAGCTATCTACGGTTTGGATCCAATCTTTCGGCTTCTCCTCTGACGATTTCGACGGTGCTGGCAGCTTGTCAGGGAGTGGGATGGTATGCGGATCCACCTTCTCTAACGCGAGCTCCTGAGCCGCGCATGGGCTGTTTAGGACCGAAGAGCTCGTGCTAGAAAAAACTAGCATGCTACCCAACAGGAACATGCTTACCCAATTCAAGCGGTAAAAAGAACTCGCCATGGATGGTGCCTTGCGAAGCGAAAGGTCAAAAACAAGCAAATCGAAGCGGAGAAGATGGAGAGTATGCTACACCAGACAGACGAAAGTGCTAGCAGAACTTTGGTCGTTCTCCGTTCCAAAAAGTCGATTTCGGCGTATGATTCCCACTCCAAGGACGTATAGATCGCGTATTTCCTCCATTTTCCAGCCTCGTACAACCTACTCCAATGACCCATTCGCACCCTTGGATCGCTAAGAGAACTCTGTCGTTCGATTCCAGTGGTATTCGGAAAGTCTTCGAGCTGGCTTCCAAGTTGAAGAACCCGATCAACCTTTCGATCGGTCAGCCCGATTTCGACGTGCCCCAGCCGCTTCGCGCCGCTGCGATCGAAGCGATCGAATCCAAGAAGAATGCTTATTCGCCCACGCAGGGAATTGCGCCGCTTCTCGAGAAAGTGCAGAAAGAGGTGGCTCAAAAGTATCCGCACGAAGACCGTAAGGTTTTCATCAGCTCGGGAACGTCCGGAGGGCTGGTGTTGACGATGCTGTCGTTGGTGGATCCTGGAGATGAAGTCATCATCTTTGATCCGTACTTTGTGATGTACGTGCCGTTGGTACAACTCGTAGGCGGAGTGCCCGTGGTCATCGATACGTATCCTGACTTTCGGATCGATCTGGACCGCGTTGAGGCAGCCATCACGCCAAAGACCAAAATGGTCCTCTTCAATAGCCCAGGGAATCCGACCGGGGTGACTGCCTCGACGGAGGAAATCGAGGCTTTGGCCAAGCTTTGCAGCGAACGCAACATCGCACTTCTGTCGGACGAAATCTACAGCCGGTTTCACTTTGACGGTCCTATGCGCTCTCCTGCCGAATTCAACCAAGATACCATCGTGATTGATGGCTTTTCCAAGAGCCATGCGATGACGGGTTGGCGGCTAGGTTATGTCCATGGACCGAGCGATGTGATCCAGACAATGATCAAACTACAGCAATACTCCTTTGTCTGTGCTCCAACACCCTTTCAATGGGCCGCTCTCGGAGCGATCGACTACGATATGTCGCAGCACTATCGCGATTATGCATCCAAGCGAGACCGGATTGTCCATGGACTGCAGGATTATTATGAATTCAATAAACCAGGCGGGGCTTTTTACCTCTTCCCCAAAGCGCCCGGCGGAAGTGGAACCCAGTTTGTTCAGAAGTGCATCGATCACGAATTATTGGTAATACCTGGTGGAATCTTTTCCAAAAAAGATACCCACTTCCGGATTTCGTTCGCAGCGAGTGACCAAATGCTCGATCGTGGAATCGAAGTGCTTCGCAAGTTGGCTCGATGAGTGTAACCCGCCCAATGAATGTGCTTGCCAGAACCCTCGATTTCGAAAAAAGGATCGCATCCTAGTCACCTTGCCAGTTGCTAGGCTCAGGATTTTGGAGTGGTTTTCCATTCCTATCTGGCCTAGGAATAGGACGGCTGAATCGAAGGCTCGATGTCCATCGCTCGAGAAACCAGAGACCAGGCGTGCGACGAGATTTGTTTGATAAAATGAAAGAAGGCGATCCTTCCACTCGAACCCTTGTTGAAGCTTGAAATGTCCTTAGGCAACGATCTGAAGATTCTGTATCACCTCGTTCTCCATCCTGTTCGTGGGAAAACGCACTCCGAGCGTATGGAGAGTTTTTATTCAGGTCAAGCGGAAGGCTATGACGATTTCCGCAAACGATTGCTCCAAGGCCGAGAGGAGGTTTACGGGCGGATCGCGGATGCTTCCGTCGGTGGGGTTTGGGTTGACTTCGGAGGAGGAACGGGGGCCAACCTGGAGTTTATCGGTTCATCCCTGAACAAGTTCTCCAAGGTGTACGTTGTCGACCTGGCGGAGTCGCTGCTTGGGATCGTCGAGAAACGATCCAAAAAGAATGGATGGACGAATGTTCAGGCGATCGCCGGGGATGCGACTGCATGGGGGCCGCCAGAGGGACAAGCGGATGTCGTAACGTTTTCCTACTCTCTAACCATGATTCCCGACTGGTTCGCGGCTATCGATAATGCCGTTCGTATCTTGAAGCCCGGTGGATTGATCGGCGTCATCGATTTCTACGTGGCGCGAAAATACCCAGGTGAAGGAATGCACAAACACGGATGGTCCACTCGATCCTTCTGGCCCGTATGGTTTTCAAACGACAACGTGTTCCCGAGTCCCGACCACGTTCCGTATCTTCAGAAGCATTTTGATACGGTCCATTTGATGGAAAATCGCGCGAAGGTGCCGTATCTACCGCTCGTAAGAACCCCCTATTATCAATTCATAGGACGCAAGAAGTCGGTTTCCGTTGGATCGAACTAGGAGAGCCAGTCGGCGAGTTCATTTATGCCTTTCGAATTCACGTGTCCTTACTGCCATCATCGTACCAAAGTCGATGACAAGTACGCCGGGCAAACAGGTCCCTGCGTTTCGTGTGGTAAAAAAGTCAGCATGCCGAGGTACAACGAGCGAGGGATCCTCGTTTTTGATCAGGCAGCAACGACTCCAAGCAAGAGTGACAAGCCTGCATCCGAGAAAAACCCAGTTCCCTTTCTTGTAGCTGCTGCTTGCGTTTTCACTGCAGTCGGAACGCTGATCGGCGTCTTTTTCTTTGCATGGCCGAGCATTCAGAAGCGAGCCATTGTTGCAGCCCAAAATCGCGATATCGATAACATGAAGCAGATCGCGAAGGCACTGAATGAATACGCGGATCGATACGGCACTTATCCTCCTCCGGTCGTGACCGATGCGGCAGGCAAGCCACTCTATTCCTGGAGGGTTTTGGTGCTTCCGTTTATGGGATACGAATCTCTGTATTCGAATTTCCGCCTGGATCAGCCTTTTGATAGCCCGAACAATCTGGAGCAAATGCAGCGTATGCCCGCGGAGTTTGCGAGTCCGAGTTCCGATGCTGCGATAGGGAATCAAACCAATTATGTACTCATTACGGGCTCGGGCACTCTGTTTCCTCCCGAAGGCCCGTTGTCTCCACGCAATCTTGATGATCCTACGTTGCTGTTAGTGGAAACCAGGCATGGAATGGCAAGCTGGACCGAGCCTGGCGACATCGACATCTCCAGGGGGCTTCGGCCAGGTACGAGACCCTTGCAGGACCTCGGTGGTTTGTTCAAGGATTCGTTTACAGCGGTCTCGGTTTCCGGCGAGGGATTTAGAATACCCATGACCGTACCAACCAGCGTCCTGGACTCGTTGGTCAGTCCGAACGGAGGAGAGAAAGTGGATACCTCTGAGTTTCAATAAACCCTGCGATGGAGAAAAAGGGATGCGTGGCGAAGGTTGCATCGTATCAGCCGCGGGGTACACTTGTTTTGGAAAAGGATTTCCTCTTGCATCCTGTAAGATCATGCGATTAAGGCTCCCCGGGAGCAGGCAGAGGAGACAGTTCCATTCAGAAGCGAGATGGGATTCACTCGGCCAGACCGAACCGACGCAAGTGCTTGGATTGGTACGCTGGTTCTGAATCCGTTCCATCGAACGGAGCGAAGGACCATCCCGATGATAACATCCGGCGTTCATGGGATTCGTGCTCCATGATTTCCTCGTAGAGCTCTCGCATTTGTTTCCAAATTTCAAGGGTCTCGCTGGAAAGCTTGCCAGAATACTCGTAATCGTCGCACTGCTCGCTGATCGCAATACAATGCAGCATGATTTGCAGGTGCTGATCGAGAGCCCGGGTAACATCGCGAGACTGAATCGAACCTGGACTGTGCAGGTAAGCCAACGACTCTTCCGTTCGGAACTGCCCAGATAATTTATCTCTTAGGCGACGCAGGAGATTACCAGCATTCTGCTCGATCCAATCTGTGCTAAACGGCTCCTGCACATAGGCCCCTAGCAAGAGGATGTCCTCCCAAAGCGAAGAATTCTCCTCTTTCAAATCCTGGAGATAGACGTAGTTCACCATTCGCGGGTCGTCGTACTTCGTCATCTTTATCCCTCCCGGCTGAAGTTCGATCGAAGATCGAAATTAGTCAGAAACTAATTGGACGAATTCAAGGTGAAGGCGGATATCGCATCCTGATGCGAGCTCCATGGTAGCGATGCTCGGAGTGAATCGCAAATGTTTTGATTGACCGCGAGTCCTTTCGTTGCCTGGAGAGCAAAAAAAAACACCTCGCAGTTGCGAGGTGTTTTGGTGATTCTTGCTGAATCAGGCCGGAATTAGAACGTGAAAACCATGTCGCCGCCAAACGCTGCTTGGCTCGAATTGTTGTTCTCGTTGAAACCGAATTGGTCTCGGTCCCAAACCCAGCGAACTTCAGGTCGGAACATCAGGTTCGCACTTTGCTTGATGTTCAGGCCAACAGTGTAGTTGTACAGGTCATCGTTTGTGCGATTTCCGAACCCTGTACCGCCGTAGTTGAACCACTCGAATCGTTGACCCAAGGCGAGGCAATCATTCACTTGGTAAATCAAGTAATGAATGTTTCCGAAGGTGTTTCGAGCGGCTTCACCAGCTACGTTGCGGGTGAAGAGAACGTCGGTTTGGTTGATGTACGAGAGCTTGTCGGTCAGCCCGAGAGTAGCGATGGCGCTGTGAACTGCACCACGTTCGTTCGGGTTGGCACTCGTCGATTCACCAAAACGGCCCAGGGCTGTTGCGTACACCAAGGTTAGGTTATCGCTGAACTTACGCTTGAAACCACCGAGGTATGCATCACCGTTGTCGTCGAAGCCGCTGTCCCAACCCATGACGTATCCGCCGTAGAGTTGCGTGTCTTCATCCACCGTGTAGGTTGACAAAGCACCCGTGTGGGTGAACGGCTCAGCGTTGTAAAACGTGAACTGACGGCTGTAGAAGAAGTTGCCTGTTGCGGCGACTACTTCGTTTCCGACGATCGTGAAAAAGCGTCCAATTTTGGTGCTCAGGTTCCCAGTTGCGACTTCACCGTAAACTTGCGGGAGAGAGTGGCCGTAGGCGCCGCCGTTATCCCATGGGTCATCGAATCGGCCAGGAGTTCCGAACGCTTGGGTGTCCGGTGCGTCAGTTCCGTACAGATAGTCGATCCGGCCACCGAGTCCGAGGCCTTCGCTACCATCCGCAATACGCTCGGCGTAGAACCACTGCTGTCCGAGTTGGACTCGGCTGTCGTAGTTATTGAAGCTAAACGGATTGCTCGCTGTATGGTATCCGACGCTGGTCCAACCACCGATGTTGAAACCGAGAACGGGATCCGAGCAAAGCTTCCAAGGTTCGCCTAGGTTGCAGTCGCCTAGCAAACCACCCCCGAGAAGCCCGCAGGAGGATCCGCATGAACTGCCGCAGCCTCCGCCAAGACTGTCGCAGCTCGCTGCTTTGCCGTCGCAAATCGCGGCGACATCGCAAGCTGGCGTGTTGTCGCAGCACGCGGACGCTGGAGTGACGGCAGATGCTTTCGCAGCTGTGTCGCTCGCAGAGGTAATGGGAGCTGGAGCCTGGGTGCTCGCTCCATCTTGATAATAGCTGTAATACGATGCTGGGTAATAGCGAGGAGCAGTTCGGTTGTTTTGACCGAAGGCCGTTCCCCCTAAGCAAGCGCCTGCAATCATTGCAGCTAGCGCTAATTTGCTTACTTTCATAGTTCTGGAACTCCTATCCTGAACGAATGGAACGCTGTGGCGCTGGAAACGGCCAATCCTGTGGGCCAATCTCCGACAGTGTTCACGGTCGAACAGGCGGAATCCATCTCGATGAGCTGGACTGCGTTCTTCCGTGAACGGGTACTCAAGGTTCGTTATCGGACGGTTCCTCTTAAAGAATTCACGGGAACAACCCCTCGCTGCAGGACTGGTACAACCCAAAAACGTCGGTTTTGGTAAACTGTTCGTCCTAGGAAGATTCTACGCTGTGCGATTGGGCGCCCTCATGAGACGCGGGGAATGCTAGCAGCTAATTGCCTAGACGCGACAATACATCCCCGAGCCGATAGTATGCTTCGGGAAGCCCCACCTTTGGAATCTCACGCCTCGCATTATCGAATTAAAGCATGCAGGATTTTGACTACCAGCTTCGACCACGGATTGTCTTCGGTGCTAACTCCATCGGTCGACTGGGCAAGTTGGCCAAAGAGTTAGGGGCTAGTCGTGTACTACTCGTCAGCGATCCTGGAGTCGTGGCCGCGGGCATTTACGAGAAGGGTAAGGAGAGCCTTCAATCGGAGGGACTGGCAGTCGTTGGCTATCATGATTTTGCGGAGAACCCGAATACAAAGCATGTCGACCGAGGTGTAGCCTACGCTCGGGAAACCCAGCCCGATTTCATCGTGGGCTTGGGAGGAGGTTCGAGTATGGATTGCGCTAAAGGGATTAATTTTGTTTATTCCTGTGGCGGCACCATGCATGATTACTGGGGTGTTGGGAAGGCGACCAAAGAAATGCTCCCCATGATTGCGGTACCGACGACGTCGGGGACAGGGAGTGAGACACAGTCGTTCGCATTGATAAGCGATTCGGATACCCATGTGAAAATGGCATGCGGTGATCCCAAGGCAGCGTGTCGCGTGGCGGTTTTAGATCCGCTTCTAACCGTTTCCCAACCAGCGGGGGTTACGGCGCTGACCGGGATGGATGCGATTACTCATGCGCTCGAGACCTTTGTTTGTAAGAAAAGTACCCCCATCTCGGAATGCTACTCCCTCGAGGCTTGGCAGCGTTTGACGAGCGGTTTCCCCGGTGTGCTATCAGAACCTGATAACATAGCCTGTCGTT
Organism: Pirellula sp.; assembly: GCA_040396935.1. Lineage (GTDB taxonomy): Bacteria > Planctomycetota > Planctomycetia > Pirellulales > Pirellulaceae > JBKCUI01. Next base: position 96,467 of record JBBAXA010000008.1, on the reverse strand, counting down.
CGGAGATGCAACTGGGGGCCTGTTTTGCCGGCATGGCGATCGAAGCGTCGATGTTGGGTGGGGCCCATGCCTTGGCGAATCCCATAACTGCGTATTTGGGAACTCCGCATGGACAGGCTGTAGGAATGATGATGCCGCATATCGTACGCTTCAATTCCATCGCGGTTGGAGACCGTTACGCCAGGCTGATGAGAATGGTGGACCCTCTCAATCCTCCGTCTAGCGATCCGTCGGGAGCTCTGTTCGCCTTGCTGCAAGGTTTGCTTCGCGAATCGGGGCTGTGTACATCGCTGCGACAGTTGGCGGGTTGGCCAACCTCGGACCACGACGAGAAAACATTCATCTTGAAGATGGCCGAACTCGCGGCAAAACAGTGGACGGGTGCCTTCAATCCGAGGCCCTTGAGCGTATCGGATTTCGTCGATCTCTATCTCGCTGCGTTGTAGTGATCAAAAGGTTGCTCCAGAAATGCTATCCAATTTGGACATTGCAAGTTTTTTCGAGGAGATGGCGGACCTGCTCGAGCTATCGGGCGAGAACCTGTTTCGGATTCGGGCGTATCGAAATGGAGCCAAGGCTATTGCGGACTTGAACGAACCGTTAGCACAGTGGATCCACGAAGGAAAAGATCTCACGAGTATCGAGGGGATTGGGGCGACTCTCGCCGAGAAGTCCAAGGTGCTCGTCGAGACAGGCCGATTGCCTCAACTGGAAAAACTTAGGAATGAGATCCCGACGAGTTTGCGACGCATTATGGGGATTCCAGGAGTTGGTGCTAAAAAAGCCATAAAACTCTATCGAGAACTCGGCGTCGCAGATTTGCCTGGGTTGCGGTCTGCATGCGAAGCAGGCCTTGTCGCACAGGTCAAAGGCTTCGGCGAAAAAACGCAAACGGCGATCCTTCAGAATATGTCGATCGCAGAAAAAGCAGCTCAAAGACTTCATATCGATGCAGCGGAACGCTTGGTCGAGCAAATCCGTGAGCACATGGAGCATTGCAAATCGATCCATCGTTTCGAATTTGCAGGTAGCTATCGCCGTGGTAAAGAAACGGTTGGAGATCTGGATCTATTGGTAACGAGCGACCAACCAACCGAGGTGATGGCTTATTTCGGCAAGCTGCCTGCGATCGTCGAAGTTATCGCCCAGGGTGAGACTAAAATGAGCGTTCGCGTCCAGGATTCATTTCAGGTGGATTTGCGTGTTGTCGAGGATGTTTCTTGGGGGGCGGCTCTACAGTATTTTACCGGTAGTAAAGAGCACAATGTGCGAGTTCGTGGTCTTGCCAAGACAAAGGGCTTGAAGATTAACGAGTATGGTGTCTTTCGAGTCGACGACGAATCGATTCGAGTGGCTGGCGAGACAGAGGAGGAAATCTATCGACTCATCGATTTGCCATGGATCCCTCCCGAGCTTCGAGAAGACCGACTGGAATTCTTGCCCGATGTACAGCAACGCATCAAGCACTTGATCCAGCTAGAGGACTTGCATGGCGACATGCATATGCATACCCTCGCCACCGATGGCGAAAATAGTATCGAGGAGATGGCTCATGCTGCGAGGCTTCGCGGACTTGAGTACATCGCCATCACCGACCATTCGAAACGAGTCAGCATGGCACGCGGGATGGACGAATCAAGGCTTCGAGAGCAATGGGCTAGGATCGATACAATCAACGATCGCTCCGACGGTACATTTTGGATCTTCAAGGGTGTCGAATGCGATATTCTCGAGAATGGTGAGATGGACCTCGCCGACGATTGTTTGGCCGAAGCCGATTGGGTTACGGCCAGCATTCATTACGGGCAACGTCAACCTAAAGAGGAAATCACCCAACGGATCGTCAATGCGATCCAGCACCCTCACGTCCATGCCATTTCCCACCCGACAGGACGGCTTCTGGGGCGTCGCGAGGCTTACGATGTGGATTTGGCCGTCGTTATGGAAGCTGCCAAGGCACACGGTAAGCTTTTGGAACTCAACGCCAATCCTTTTCGATTGGATTTGTGCGATCTTCATGTCATGGCCGCGACTCAAATGGGGATCTCCATCGTGATCAACACCGATGCGCATTCGATCGCCAATCTCGATCTTATGAAGTATGGAGTTCGACAGGCGCGACGGGGTGGAGTCGAGAAAAAGATGGTTTTCAATGCGATCTCATTGAAGAGGATGAAAGCGAAGTTGGGAGTGTCTTCATAGTGCGCATCGGAATCTTCGGCGGGTCGTTCGATCCAATCCACCTGGCCCATCTCATCCTGGCGGAATGCTGTCGCGAAACACTAGGTCTGGACGTCGTCCACTTCATACCCACGGCCATTTCTCCCTTTAAACAGAATTCCAAACCCACCGACGCGAATCATCGCATCGAGATGATCCGTCTCGCTATCGGTGGGAATCCATCGTTTGTTCTTGATACACGCGAGTTGAATCGTGGAGGCGTGAGCTATACGATCGATACGGTTCAGTCCTTGGCAAACGATTTTCCCGGATCGGAACTGATCCTTTTGATGGGAGCCGACAGCCTCTCCGAAATCGCGCAGTGGAAGTCTCCGCAATCCCTCCTGCAATTGGTTCGAGTCGCAGCGATTGCTCGTGGTGGATTTGGGACGCCTCATTGGGAAGCTTTGCGATCTTTGGTTACTGCGGAACGATTTCCCGAGGTGCAATTGCAAGTCACTGCTCCTCAATTAGAGATCAGCTCTACCGTCATCCGCAAAAAAGTAAGAGAGGGGACAAGCATTCGCTATCAAGTCCCCGCGGCTGTCGAGGAATACATCAAACAGCACAAACTCTACCGTGCATGATCTGTCGTATACAGACTCTGTGCCGAGGGTATCAAGCGGAAATAGAAACAATCCGCAGGTGACGATCGTAGTGAGCCGTCGCAATCAGACCACTTGGATGCAAGTCCATATCGCGAGCCAATGACGGTAGTTTGAAACGATGGATTTCCTTTTCCTGGGAGTCCTGAAAGAAGAGCAAAAACCCACCTGAGGATCCACCGCTCACTCCTAGTGCCGTGCCATCGGAGAGCCACTGGACACGCCAGATCATGCCACCGGGAATTCCTTCGCAAGCGTGAGGCTTTTTGACCGCGCCATCCTCCCAATTGAGTCTCAGCACCAACGGTTCATGGACAGCGCCGAATGGATTCGAGGCTTTATGCGTACCTCCTGCGAGAAGCTCACCTCTTTGTGGTGAGAAAGCCATGCATCGCACTCCGCCGAACTCTGCCTTTTGACCCTTGTTCTCCGAATAGAGCGGTGTCGCTTCCAAAGTGCGAAGCCTTTCCGTAACGCCTAGATTCCACAGATGGATCTTCCCTAGTAGATCGCCGGAGACGATACCTTTCGAATCAGCCAGAAAAAAAGCGCTGTAGATATGGCGTTCGTGAGCATGAGACCATTCGTGCAGTTTGTTTCCCGTATTCATATCCCATACGCGTAGCGCACGATCGTTTCCAGCAGAGAGCAGCAGTTTTCCATCGGTCGACACCTCCACGGCCCGTATCCAACCTGAGTGGGCATCGACGGTTCGAATCGCTTTGGTTTCTGAATCGGCTGCGCTCCACCAAATCAATTTTCCATCGCATCCCCCGGTGACCAGAGTGTTTCCGTCGGGCGAATAAGACAGCGCATGGGCCCAGCTTTCGTGCCCTTTCAGAGTCGTCTTGTCACCCGTTGTCACTTTCCAAAGCGTTACATTCGAATCCTCGGATGTCGTCGCAGCCTGCTGTCCGTTGGGTGCGATTCGGCAAGCGATCAGAGGGCTGTCGCTCTTCCATTGGTGCAGGACCTTGGTAGCTGTGATATCGATTTTCGGAGTTTGCATCGCTCAGTTGTCCGCCGGAAGATTACGCAAGAACTTTCCAAATCGGCTCGGCCGCCGGATCCGCGATCGGCAATTCCTTGCCGTCCACCTGAATTGACTGGGAGGAGTCGATACCGACAGCGCGGAGATAGGTATGAAATAGATCGCCATGGTCCACTTGACCATCGACAACCTCGGTTCCCTCAGGATTGGTTTTCCCAAAGGCGGCACCACGGACAACCTTGGCGCCCGCCATGACGACCGACCAAGCTTTGGACCAGTGATCCCGTCCATAGTAGAGATTGATATTGGGAGTTCTTCCAAACTCGCTAAGGACGACGACCAAGGTTCGTTCGTACAATCCCCGATCGACCAAATCGGCAATCAGAGTCGCAAAGGGGCGATCGAATTCCCCCATTTGCTCGATATGAAAATTGAAGTTGTCGTTGTGCGTATCGTAGTTGCTGTGAGTGATTTGAACGAAGGAAACACCATTTTCGATCAACCTGCGAGCCAACAGGCATTGACGCCCCAAATCATAATCGCCGTAACGCTCCAGATCTTTGGGTGATTCTTTTGAAAGATCAAAGACGTCCCGCTTCTCCATGAGACGGAGTGCTTGTTCGTAACTGTGGGTGTAAGCGTCTGTGATTGCGGTACGACGTTTGGAGAGAAACTCCTCATTGATTCGTCTTCTGAACTCATGACGACGTTGCTCGGATTCCTCGGTGATTTGTTCCGGCTTGCTGGTATTCGGCGGAGGCTTGGATCCCCCCAGGGAAATCGAGTTGTACTTGGGTCCCAAATAGGCAGCCTCGTTCCCTTTGCCACCACCGCCGCCGGGTGTGACAACAATATGTCCTGGGACCCCACGGTTTTCGTCGTGTAGCATTTTTGAGGTGACAGAGCCGATTTGGGGATAATCGGCAGCGGCTGTTTGGCGGCGTCCTGTCATCATCAAATAGGCCCCCTTCCCGTGATCGTCCTCGGCGGTATTCACACCTCGCAGCAGGCAAAGATGATGCATTTGCTGGGCGGTATAGGGCAACAGATCGCTGATATGAATTCCTGGAACAGATGTAGGGATCGCACGGCATGGACCACCGGTTCGAGTGCCTGGTTTCGGGTCCCAGCTCTCGAGTTGGCTCAAGCCGCCATGCATGTTGAAGACGATGACTCGCATATCGGCCGCCTTGAGGGTATCGGCCGCTTGTCCCTCGGCCAAGTAACCGAGCCCACCAACGAGTGAGGAGCCAGCAGCTGTCGAGACGAGAGAGTTACGGAGAAAGTTACGACGACTCTCCATATGTTCGCTCGATTGGCAAGCGTAGTGAGCGGTATCTCGCATAGCTCATTCTCCTTCAAATCTGTGTTAAATTCCTGAAACCGAATGCAGCAGTAACCTGGTTTCCTGTGATGGCCTGGCTAGGGATAGACCCGGAACTCGGCTCCGCACAGGACGGCCCAGACAAGTTCCTGGACCATCTTTCCTTTATCTGCCGTCTGTAGATCCTTAAACAACGACTTGCACCAATCCAGCTCGCGGTCCGTGGGCGGTCGGGAGAGCAAACCTCGATAAAGAATCATCGTAGCTTGTCCAGAATCCTCAGCCCCCACCATTTTAGCCGGAAGGTTCGTGCCGCTGGGGGCTGACCATTGGTACACGCTTCCACCGTTTGCCACAAAGAGAGCTTGGTCGGGTGTCGCAAAGAATTCATCTGCGGATTGCCCCACCCCAGAGGAGTAAAGGGAGGCGAACTGATCGATATTGGAACGGAGTTTGTCGATCGCACGACGGGAAGCTGATCGTTGACGCTCCATCGCTGACTCCTTGGATTCATCAGCGGCTGGAGGTGATTGTTTTTCCAATTCCGTTTTTTCTGCAATCACATAATTTTGGAAAACGTTCGTACTGGATAGGATGCTCAGGCCGAGTTGTTCCGGCGAGAGAGGGCGTTGCGATGCGATGAGGAACCTGCGTTCCGCACCGCTCCGAAGTTTGGCGAAGGAGTCCTGGCAAGAGGTTTGCAGGGAAGCAAGCTCGCCATCGAACTGGTCGACTTCTTTTTGACGCTGCTGGAGTTGTTCTTCGACAAGTGTCCGTTCGGAAGTGGATTTCGTCCAACTGTCGAGAACAGAGATGCGACGATTCTCCGTCTCTGCTTTCTTCATCGCTAGGTTGTCTAGGTCTTTTTTCCAGGAGGCTTCCTGCCCCCTTCTGCTTTCGATCGCTAACAGGACCTCGGATTTCGCCGTCTCGATCGCGTCAGCATTTTTGACAAGTGAACTTGTGGCAGTCAGGGAGGATTGGGTCGATTCGAGAGCTTTGATTTCGGAGATCACTTGTGCGATGCGTTCTTGAATGGGACGGATCGTGTTCGATGTAGCTGCTAATTCCGAGTCGAAATTGGCGAGCTGCTCTTCGATCGCTCGGATCTTGGTCTGAACTGTCGCCAACTGGATTTGGGCCGACTCCCGAGCCTCGATTCGCTTCGGTTTGGACGCCTCGAGTTCGTGTACTTTTTTACAATCGCTCAGCCAGGAAATGATCAAGTCACACTCTGCCTTGGAGCGTACCGATACCATGTGATTCTGATTAGCGAGAAAATGTGCCGTGCGTGCAGCGACGAAAGACTCGTCGGCTTGAGACAGTTTCGATTCTGTCTCCGAAAGCTTCGCTGCAATTCCGAGAAGTTTTGGGCGATCCTCTTCAAGAGCTTTTCCGGCTGCTTCCTTCGCAGCGGTTTGCTCGGCGAGTTGCATCTCCAACTTAGGGATACCGGATTTGACGGACTCAACACGTTTCGTCGCGATCTCCAGAGCCTGAGCGATATCGCTCGTGTCGCCGGTTGTGAGTGCTTTAGCCTTCCCCAGGCTTTGGGCAGCTTCCTGGAAAGACTGCAACTTGCCTTTTTCGTCGGATAGTGCTTTTGTGGTCTTCTCAAGTGTTGCAGAGGATTCATCCCTCTTCTTCTTAAGATCCAAAAAGGCTGTTTCTGCTTTATCTAAATCGCTTCGAGCAACGACTCGTTCCTTTTGTTTCTCCAACCAATTGGCTCGCTTTTGATCCAAATCGTTTTTGAGGGTTTCGCATTCGTTGAGCTGCTTTTGGCCGAGGGATGCTAGGTCGCTTGAAAGCTGGACGGATTTCGAGAACCACTGGCTAAAAAACTCCGAGTCCTTGGGTGCCAGATAGCCATCTCGTAACTCGGATTCGAAACTCAGGAAACCACTTTGCTGGTAGGTTTTGGAGAGGACGATCTGTTCGATCATCGCTTTCATATCCAAGTTGGATGCTTGAAATGCGTCGGCCAGAGCGGCTAGTAGGTCCGGATTGCTCGGCGGGTTTTCCGCATGATGCATATCGACCGGGTCGACGATGCCTCTTCCAAAAAGCATGGCCCAGATGCGATTGGCCCAAGCATAGGAAAGACTCTTTCTGCTATCGGATAACAATTGATCGAGTAATTTTCTTCGACTTTGGATGGGTGGGGCAGATGCTCCGTCGAGAGACTCTGGATTTTGTTGGGATGCGTACCGAGTATCGGGGGCCAGGTAGGGATCGTAGAACTCACGTTGTTGGAGCAGGCGCGGGCCGGACCGAAAGACTACGCCTTTATCGAATACGGACTCGAAGGGTGCATCATTGGGTGCCTTTTCCATGTAGAGCTGTAGCTTTTGCTCCGTTCCTTTTTCATCCTTGAACTTGGCTTCAGCCAAATTGCTAGGAGCGAAGAAAGCGAGTAGGCCATGGTAGTCAATCTGCAGATAATCGCTGATATGAGGGTGATCATGGCATTGAGCGCACTGCAGATCGCGTCCAAAGAAGATCCGGCCAGTGTCGCGAGCAATGGCGTGTGCGTCGCCGGCGCGATCGAGGAAGAAGCGTTGTTTTGCGCGTTCGCTCGAGTTCCACCAAGTGCTCGTCACGATGTCTCGCAAGAGCTTGTCGATCGGCACGTTGCTATCGACCGATTGCCTTAAAAATTCAATCCACTTCACCCGATCTACATGTTGGTTCGGTCTGCGTTGCATAAGGGATTTGTCGAGCCAATCAACCATGCGTTCATGGAACATGGGATCCTGGAGAAAACGCGTCACCCAACGCTCCCATCGATCCGGACTCGAATCCTTCGAATATTCATCGAGTTCCTCGATCGATGGCGGTACCATCCTCAAGTCCAGCGACAATCGTCTCAGCCGTTCACTCTCTGGTAGTTGCACCGATTGAATAGAACTGCGATCGGAATCGATGAACGAGTCAATTCTCGAATGAAGGGGCATCTCCTGAGCATCGACTGAATCCTGCCAGCCTAGGCAGTTCTCAGAGATCCAGAAAATGAAAACGCAGTTCAGTAGCTTGAGTATCCGAGTAACCATACAGCTTAGGTCCCAACGCGGGTTGACGGTGGGTGGAAACGACTAAACTCTGTTCCGTCGATAGGATTTCGAAACTTAAGATGCGTCTCGGCGGATGGCTTGGACGCAAAATGGTATGAGGCGTATTGGGGTAATTGGCGCAATAGGGAGGGCAGGTTCCGGACCTCCCCGGTCGGCAACAGCACAGTTCAGCAGCAGCGTTTATTCGTGGAGAATGAACGGATTACTGATGCAAGCGGGGGGACGGATAGCGAATTAGGCAGGAAGAATCACCTCCTTTATGAAATACTTCATCCGCAAAGTCAACCAGGGAAACTCCATCTGTAGACATTTGGTCTTCGGCCACCAATAATAAAGAAGCAAATTCTTCGGGAATTGCGACTTCCCGTTCCCCAATCTGTCTTGGCTGAAAAGGAGAGACGTTCATGGTCCGCAGTTGGACTTGGATGACTGTTGCTATCTCGATATCCCTTTTGGGTGGATGCGGGGGCAAGAAAGATACGCCAACTGCGGACGCCAGTGCGGCGTCTGCTGGTTCATCTGCAGCCGCCCCTGGCCCCCAATTTGGCTCGAGCGATGCATCCTCGGGGGACGCAGGTGAACAATCCGCAGGCGGATCAGTCCCTGCAGGTGGCGGTTCCGACAGCGGTGGGGTCGGTCGTGGCGCGAGGAGCTTCGGGGGTGGGGGGTTGCCTAGCAGCGACGCTGGTGGTTATGACGCGGCAGGGGCAGGGTATCCCGGCGGCTCTGAGGGAATGCCCGGCTATCCAGGAGCGGGCGGAATGCCCGGTGGCGCGGCTGGAATGCAGGGTGGGGCCCTCGGCGGATTCGGGGCGATGCTATCCGGTTTGATGGGCAAGTCAGGACCACCTCCTCGTAAAAAACTTTCGCTGAAGGAGCGGGCTGATTTAGCCTTCGAAGCTGGCAATACGACCCGGGCTTATCAATTGTTGATTGGGCATGGTCTGGTCGGTACCGAAGAGGACGCAGTTGAGATCGCCAATTTTTATCGCTGGGCTCCGCAAGCCAAACGTCCAACGCTCGGTTTGAATGTCGCTGTCGGGATGGTTCTCAAGAACCCTTCGAAGGTCACCGATCTAAAGCCGATCGGGACGGATTTTCAACAAGTGCTGACTCCTGTTCCACTGCCCAATGCCCCTGGTGGTGTAGGAGGTGGTGGATCGAGCGAAGGTGGACTCGCAGCGGGGATCGGTGCAGGAATGTCTTCGGGTGGTCCTGAGACGCAGCAGGCCTCGAGTGTCCGCGCAAAGCAGTTGGCATCGGCTGCAGGAACGCTTGCATCTGAATTGTTCGATGAATTCGGAACGCAACATGAGGCTGGTCATTGGACTATCGCCTTCCAAGAGAAATCATTGAAAGATCGTCCTGGGGTTATGGGTGGGTCTATCATGGGTCTGCCCGGCTCGGGAGCGTTCGGTGCGCCCGGTGAATTCGGTGGAAGCAGCGAAGCAGGTTATGGAAATCCGGGCGGATTCCCAGGTGGTGAGCCGGGTTCCTTTCCAGGAGCTCCTGGTATGGGACGCAGGAATTTTTGGTTCCCACAGAGTTCTCCCGCTGGCATGTCCACACGCGGTATGGGTGGAATGGGTGCTGGAGGGGTAGTCGGCTCGGATGCTCCCGGCTATTCCGCGAACTCGGACGGTAGTGCATTCGGTGGTGATTCGTCGGCGATGCCCGGTCAGAATTTCGGAGGCAATTTCGGTGGGAACTTTGGGCAAGGGAGACCTGGATTCGGGCCGCCACCACCAGCCTTGGTCGAAGCCGATTTCAAATTGCCCGAGGGTGTGATTCCTGTCGCTGCCTGCTTCAACTACATCGGCGAAGGAGAGCAATCGGAATTGGTCAAAAAGGCATACACCGAAGGATACGATGCGATTGTCTTATTCGATATCGAAATCAAATTGACTCAAATGCGAACGGTAAACAACGCAACGCGGGTCAAGGTCCTCGTGCCTGCGGAAGTAGCCAAGGATTCCATTCCCGTCGTTTCTTCCAAGGAGCTTACAAATGCTGGAGTCGCTCGGGCCAAAGCTAAAAACGAAGCCGATGGCGTCGAGGCTGCCGCCGCCACCGTAGCCAAGAAAACTGCGGAATCGATTGGGCTGATAGAAATACCAGACAAGCTGACGACCGAGGCAATCGTTACTCGTCGTATTCCCGCATTGATGAATGAGGGGGCGCTCTCCAAAATCGAAAAGCTCGGAGAAGTGAACTACTACTACGCCAAGGGCTACATTGATGAGGCTCAAAGAGACGGCTTCTTCAAGCAAATTGTCGGGGGGGATGTGCGTAAATTAGTCTACGGTGAGCAGAGCGATAGGATGGAAGCCTTGGACGCATTGCTCAATGATTAGTTCGGGTGGATGGTGAGTGTTGTATGGATTTCAGACCGTGGGACTCATGCTTTTCATGCCCCATGGTTGATTGCATGTTGACGCATCTGGTAAGAATGCCGCGATGCCGCGAATGACTTGTGGGTAATTGAATGGGTAATTGGCTAGCGGGAGGAGTCTTTGTCGTCACATGCGTGGCCTCGGCTATCGCCCAGGACTCTTTGAACGATCGGGATCGGCTAGAGTATTTTGAAACCCATGTTCGCCCTCTCTTGGTTTCGAAGTGTTTGGAGTGCCATTCGCATCGCACGGAAATCAATGGAGGACTCTCTCTCGATTCGCGGTCGGATTGGACTCGCGGTGGAGACTCAGGCGCTGCCATTCAACCCAACGAATGGAAAAGCAGTTTGGTCTGGAAAGCGATCGAGTATCGCGACCCTAATCTACAGATGCCGCCCAACGGCAGACTCACCGAAAGAGAGATGGAGATCTTTCGTCATTGGTTATCGACAGGTGCATTCGATCCACGCTCGTCGGTGGGGACCTCGAAGAAGCAAGTAGGTCTTCCTGTCTCTCGAGCGCAAGAGCACTGGGCTTATCGGGCCGTCCATCGAGATATTGTTCCTCCAAGTGTTTCTGGTGACCACCCTATCGATGCATTTCTTGGGCTGGAAGCCTCGCGTCTAGGGATCTCGACGAATCCCCTGGTGAACGATTCGGTTTTTATGCAGAGGTTGTCTACCGACTTGTTAGGAATGCGACCGACGCAGGACGAATTAGACCGAGCGAGCGGTCTGGCTCCGGAACAACTCGTTGATACCGTTTTATCTTCTCCCAAATTTGGCGAGCATTTCGCCAGGCATTGGATGGATATTGCACGCTTTGCCGAGTCTCTGACATTGCGAGGCCTCGTCTTTCAAGATGCGTGGCGATACCGCCAATACTTGATCGATTCGTTCAACGCTGACAAACCTTTCGATATCTTCGTGCGAGAACAGATCGCAGGCGACCTGATGGAGAGCACTCAACTCGATGAACGGCAGCAGCAATGGGTCGCCACGACGATGTTAACACTCGGCGATACAAATATGGAGGAGCAAGATAAGAAACAGCTCGAGATGGATTACATCGATGAGCAACTCGATGTAATCGGAAAGGCTTTTTTGGCTCAGACTCTCGGTTGTGCTCGATGCCATGATCACAAGTTCGATCCGATTCCAACAAAGGACTACTACGCGCTCGCCGGCATTCTGAAATCCTCCGTAGGAATCGACCACTCGAACGTCTCGAACTGGGTACGTCTGCCGCTGCCGCTCGAGTCGGATGCAGAGTCTCGATTTGTTATCGCTGAGAAAGAGGTCCAGTCGTTCAAAAAAGAATTAGATACTCTCAAGAAGCAGTTGGCGAAAAAGCCTGGTCAAGCTCCGTCGGTCAGCGTTGCGCAATTGGCAGGAGTCGTGATCGATGATAATACCGCGACCAAGATCGGTGGCTGGACGAATTCTGCGTTCCAACCTCGTTTCGTTGGAGACGGTTATGTACACGATGACCATGAGGTTTCGGTAGTGAAGTCGATCACGTTCGAACCGAAGGAACTCCCGCAGGGACGCTATGTCGTAAAGATGTCCTACAATCCGGGGGCGAATCGCGCAACAAACACTACCGTCAGGATTTTCAGTGCTGATGGTGAAGATTTGATTCGAATCAATCAGCGTAAGGCACCCAAGGAGGATGGCCTGTGGCAACCCTTAGGCGAGTACAGCTTTGAAGCGGGAGGAAGAGCCGCTGTTGAGATCTCCAATGAAAGCGCAAACGGGCATGTGATTGCTGACGCGGTACAGTTTTTGCGCATCGGTGAAGAATTATCGAAAACCGACGATCTGGATGAACCCGAGATCGATACTGAGTTGGTCAAGGGACGAATTGCAGAGCTTGAAAAAGAACTCAAATCAAAGAACGAATTCTTGGCGACTCGCCCTAGGGTGATGTCCCTGAAGCTCGGCGAGCCGAAGGATTTGCCGATTCATATACGAGGCACCGTTCATCAACTCGGGGAAGTTGTGCCTCGAGGGTTTCTGGCTTGTTTCCAAATACCCGGAACAGGAACCATCGACCCCGCGAGTAACGGAAGATTGGAACTCGCGAATTGGCTAGCCTCTCCCCATAACCCACTGACTGCGCGAGTCTATGTGAATCGAGTGTGGAACTGGTTGATGGGGCAAGGGATCGTGCGTACCGTCGACAATTTCGGGACCACGGGTGAAGCACCATCGAATCCGGAGCTTTTGGATTGGTTGGCAGATGCATTTGTGAAAAACGGTTGGTCGACGAAATGGCTGGTGAAGACGATCGTGATGAGCAATGCCTATCGCCGGACCGCGAATACAACGAGAGAGCAACGAGAACGCGATCCCGAAAATCGAACTTTTTCCCGTTCGAATGTCCGCCGTCTCACGCCGGAAGCGATGCGAGATACATTGCTGTCGGTCAGTGGCGAATTGCAAGCTCCTCCCGCGAGAGATCGAAGTACGATTCCGGATGGACTCAAGGAGGACTATCGGTTTCCGCATCAGAGCCTCCGCAGGACTGTTTACGGCCCTTGGTTCCGAAATTCAACGCCAGAACTGTTTGCGGAGTTTGACGGAGCGAATCCGAGTTTTTCTATGGGTAGTCGGGGGCGAAGTACTGTTGCCCCTCAAGCTTTGCTCATGATGAATAGCGATTGGGTTGCAAAGCGTGCGGACAACATCGCCGCCAGGCTCCTTCGGGAGAGCGAGTCGAAAAATCGGGAGGAGCGAATCGAGCAACTCTTTTCATTACTCCTCGGGCGGGCTCCTCTCTCCGAGGAAATCCGGTGGGCACACGACGTTCTCGATCAAGAATCCTCGGAGTCGTATTCACTTCTCGTGCAGCAAATGATCGCGAGTATCGACTTTCGGTTTGTTGAATGATCCCACTGCATTGTTGTCTTTCCCGGTTGGCTTACGTCAAACGCTCGTTGTCAGGTCACGGAAGATCGTGAATGGAGACGACGACGAAATCAGAGGTGTTCTACCTCTCTAATGCGAGAACGCTCGAACTCCGCGGTCCTCCGTACTTGCCCGCTTGGCAAATCGATGGTGTCGTAAAAAACCGTGACTGTTTTGAATGGGTAGCAAATCGATATTGTAGAGAATCGTGCGTTTGGGTCGTTCATCCCGTCGGGATTACAAAAGCTCGTCTCGATCTCTCGGTCGGTAGTTCTCAGTCGACCGATGGAGTACTCGACTCGCAGGATCGTGGCAAGAATTCGAACGTATATGATTTCATCGCAATCCGATATGATGGTGCAGTCAGTCCTTTTGGATTTGAATCCCTCTCAAGTTAGCAAACCATGAATCGCTGCTTAGTTCACCCTCGCGACGAGATTTTGCAAACGATACAGCGTATCTACCGATACCGGATGACAACAACCTCCGGAGGTAATTTATCGATTCGAGATGATGACGATGTCGTCTGGATCACTCCAGCCAGGCTCGATAAAGGTAATCTCCAGAGATCCGACATTGTTGCTGTTGAGCCGCATGGTCAGACCAGTAGTGTTCATCGACCCTCGTCGGAACTTCCCTTCCATCAAGCAATTTATCGAGTGAGACCGGACATTCGAGCTATTGTGCACGCGCATCCGGTGGCTTTGGTTGCGTTTAGTATCTGTCGAACGATTCCGAATACTCGTATTTTCCATCAGGCCTTTTTTATGTGTGGTAAGGTCGGATTTGCTCCCTACGCTTTACCTGGTAGCGAGGCGCTAGGAAGGAATATCGCGGATCAATTCGCACAGGGGTGTGACTCAGTGATTCTTGAAAACCACGGAGTTGTGGTGGGAGGGCAGACCCTATCGCATGCTTTCCAAAGGTTCGAAGCATTTGAATTTGCAGCCAAAACGCTACTCAAAGCGCATCGAATTGGTCTCATCCATTATCTTTCCGATAGCCAGTTACAGCATGCAAATCACCGATCCGTATCGATGCCTACCTTTGTTCCATCGTCGGCGACGATGATGGAACGAGAGCTTCGTAAACAGTTGATCGAGTTTCTACAGCGAGGATGTCGACAGCGACTTTTGATAAGCACGGAAGGTAGTTTTTCAGCACGCATCGGACCCGACACGTTTCTTATCACTCCTACTCTGAAAGATCGAGAGAATTTAACGATTGACGATCTGGTGCTGGTATCGAATGGGACGCATGAGTCAGGTAAAACTCCAAGTCGTGCGACCCCTTTGCATCACGATCTCTATCAAAGCCATCCAGATATTCGATCCGCTATTTTTGCTCATCCTGTCAACGCAACAGCCTTCAGCATCACCGCCTCGCCTTTCGATACCAAAACCATTCCCGAAAGTTATATCTTCCTCAGAGATGTGCATCGAATTCCATACGGGGTGCAATACGGACGAGGTGATCGAGGTATTTCCGACTTCCTGTCCTCCAGCAGCCCGGCAGCTTTAGTCCAAAACGATGGAGTGGCTGTCGTCGGATGTAGTGTTCTCGATGCATTCGACCGACTCGAAGTGCTTGAAACGACCGCGGAGGCGATCATCAACGCGCGTAGCATCGGCACGATTGCACCCATGTCGGATACGACCATCCATGAGCTTAAAACCGCGTTCGGGATCGTGTAGCAGAGTTCGTAGCGGTTGAAGGAAAATTGTCCAACGCGCGGGACTGGGATATCTCTACCAGTGCTGGATAGCTGCAGTTGGTGCCAGGCACTTTTCTACTCGA
>JBBAXA010000008.1:68291-81054 GCA_040396935.1 Pirellula sp. | reverse complement strand
TGCAGTTGGTGCCAGGCACTTTTCTACTCGACCGCTCCCAGTGCTGGATAGCTGCAGTTGGTGCCAGGCACTTTTTTACTCTTCCTTTTAGTGCTTTTGGTGCCAGGTACGAATGGTGCAGAATGCGGGTAAACCCCTGGATTTGAAGGGAACGTGGGAGCGTTCGAGCGAGTTTTGTCGGTTGTATCGCCACGAATGGCAGTGGCGCCAAGGGGCGATTGCCGCAATCTACAGCACGCCCATCGCAGAGCTCTGGGCGTGCCACCCGATCGCCTTGCCTGCTATTGCTATCACTCTTGGTGCCAGGCACGAATGGTGCTGGATAGCTGCAGTTGGTGCCTGCCATGCAGTTGGTGCCAGGCACTTTTTTACTCCAGGCACTTTTTCACTGTTGCTGTGAGAAAATGATTGTCACGGATTTGCCGCAAATGGCTGTTCCTGTGATTGGTTTCGTCGTGAGAAAAAAACATGAAGCACTGGGCCAGCCTTTTAACATATTACCCGTTTTGCAAAAAGAATCGCTAGCTGCAGGGTTCCTTGCTCACCGTCTCTAAGTTCGAACTTCCAATTCGGGGCACTATTCTGTTGAACCCGCCATTCCCAACGCAAATTTGTGGCCTTTACATTCGCTACAAGCAGTAGCGACGGAAATCTGAATTTTTGTTGAAGTGGAAGTAGCGACGCGTCGATGACGACGGTGCGAGATTGTATTTTGGCTGCATGGAAGTAGCACATCGACCGTTTCTTCCCATGTATGATTATGAGCAAAAATACGACGCATCGTAAACAGTCGACTTCGGGCGAAACACCTCGAAGACCACGGACTCTGGGTTGGATTATCTTGGCCGCAGGAGGGTTCAGTACCTGCTACTGGTACAAACCCCTTCCGGAAGATGCGACCGATGTTGCCTATTCGAAGTGGGAACATGCGACTCGCGATCATCAGAGCCCTTGGCCAGATTCAGGTCTTCTTCGTCCCCGATTGGAGGATCTCGATGCAAGCCCCTCTCCGTTCTACCCGGAAGGGAATGCCGTATCATCTCAAAGCGAACTCTCGGGCACACCAACCCCTTCGCTTTTACCAGCACCGATGCATCGAAAAAATCTCGACGAATTGATTGCTGAATTGCCACAACCTGAAATGAGAGAGATTTCCGTTCCAACGAAGTGGTCGAAGATGGAAATCACGGCTGCCTCGGAAACAACGGGTAGGCAAATGGACCGAGCTGCCTCATTTTCGGACGCGACCGAATGGCCGGACGCATCTTATCGAAAGCAGGTACGCGAGCCCAAGGAACGGGATACTCCTGTCTCAATTCCGCCACTTCTGAATCGAGCGAGTTCACCAACAACCATTCAAACGCAAGAGGATGAGTCGTCGCAATCCAGTAATACACGTCTACCCCCGATTCCCCCGCAGGAGCAGGTGCCTCGCACTCCACAATTCATACGGCAGCCGAAACGCAAGTAGTTAGTCACTTTGCTCGCGTTCTTTTTCCGTCTTCACATGGACTGGGCGATCCTCCCAAAGTCAGTCAGCCTTCTTTTGCTCGGATTCGTATTGCCGGATTACGTACTCAAGCCAGGTTCACGGTGCTCCGATAGAATTTTCGGAGATCGATAGCTATGAAATAAATCGTTCGAATCTATTTGCTGAGTGAAACACGCAGGACGTTCCTGTCGGTTGGACATGAAAAGCTGGGTTTGATTGCAACAACGAGAGAACACATACTCGAATCGATGGAATGCTAAACGCGTTTTTTTATTTGCAGGATCGAACGGTATCTGACCTCCAAATCTCCCAGGCTTGAGAAGAACCCAGGCGAGAGTAGATTACTGACTCCTTTCAGGGAGCATCGCAATTTTGTCACGATCGCTGACCTATATGGCGTATATTGGAGGTGTCAAACTTTTTCCATTTCGGCAATCTTCATGAGCAATCCGTTTCAACCCCCCTTCATCCAGAATGAGACGCGGGAAAAAATCCGATGTATCCGGTTGGAACAAGGGGTTGGGTTATGCATCCTCTTGGTCGCAAGTTTAGCGTTCCTGTATCCCTACGTAGTGCCTGGCTTGATGGGGCTTCATGTCATCGGATTCGCATGGGCTCGTATGTGGAAGTATGAGCAGCTCGCCAATGGCTTTGCTCGTGAGATTGGTCAGCGGCCTCAGGTCGCAGGTGGATGGCCATTATTCTTCATAAGTCTGCTCGCAAGCGTGGGATTTTCGATCGCTGCATGGACTGTATTTGTATGCATTTGCGTACCCTCGACAGCTTTCGAATTGGGCCTCATGCAAGGAATAACTTCCGGAGAAATACCTATTGTGGTCTGGGTCGTTACGGTTGCGATTTGTTATTTCATCGCTTGTTTTTTTCAGTGGGTGCTGACTCGATGGACTCTACCCCACTCGTTTCCTGTCGAGCCCGAACAAACCTCAGACTCATTTCCGTAAGTTACCATCCAACGATTGTGCTGCAACAAACGGTAGCGAGACCGATCGCAGACAGGATACTTTCGTACGCTTCACTAAGGCGAGCAAAGCGTGCGACCATCACGGGTAGTTCGCATGGGTTGGGCAGGAATGAATCTACCGGCACATCGGAGAGCTTGCTCACTACCGCTACGGATTGGAGCGGTGCATCGCAAGCTGTCCGGTACGTTTTGTCCTGACCCTCACCACATCAGAAGGGAGGATTTCCTGTCGCAGCGTGGCTTGTTCCACGCTCTAGCGAGCGATCTAAACGGTCAGGGATGAGGAGAGGATCGAATACGATTTGAGAGCGGCTCAGGATAGCGAATCGATCACTGAACTATTCGATTCCTAGATCGCTTATTCGGTCGCCCAGTAATCGATTACCTGGACTTTATCCAGGTGTGGTTTGAGCACCTCGACGAATTCCTTGTGTTTTGGATGAGGTAGGTACACTTCGCGATCTTTTTCACTCTTGAAGGAAATAAGAAAGCAGTGAGTGAAGCCATTCGCCAGGCCTTCCGGGCTGTTATCCGTACCGAATTCAAAGGCTGCAATTTCCGGGATCGACTTTTTCAATCCGCGAAATGCATCGACAACCTTTTGGATATCTTCTTTGCTGGTGGCATCTTTGAACTTGAACATCACCACGTGACGCAGCATACGGTTTCCCTTCTCTTGGGCAGATACGCCAGGAAAATAGGAGATTACCAAAAATAGAAAACCCAAGACAGCAGCGCCGGTGCAACATCGAACGATCGTATTCGCCATAGTAGCCTTTCACGGATCAAACAGTTTATAGGAAACACAATTCCACAAACTAGTTTATCCGTTGGTACGGGGTTGCAGAATACGGGGCATGACCGATCTCAGACCTGCTTGCGCATGCAGCAGTTCTTATACTTCTTTCCCGAGCCGCAGGTGCATGGGTCATTTCTGCCGACACGATCGCTACGATTTCGGATGGTCGGAATCGGAACGTCGGCAACCCCTGCTTGCTGAGCGCTCTCGAGATCGCGTTGCTTTTCGGCCATCAGTGCTGATTGTTCCTGCATGAGAGCCGAACGCACATCAAATTCGTCATGGCGTGCACTGGTTTCGACCCACGAGTCCGCGACGATATCCGAATCGATAGCCTCCATTCTGAAAATGACATCTGTCATTCGTTCTCCGATGGACATCCACATCTGATCGAATAGACGCATCCCTTCCCGTTTGTATTCGACTTTGGGATCCATTTGTCCCATACTTCGGAAGTTCACGCCTGCTCGAACGTGATCCATAGCGAGCAGATGGTCTTTCCAGGCCGAGTCGAGCTGAGTTAGCAAGACTGTTCGTTCCATGCGACGGATTTCGGGAAAGTATCGATCATCGATCGCCTGGATCATTTTGGTGATGAAGTTTCCTTTCTTCCATTTCCTTAGCTCGGAAAGGTCTCCATCCCATTTGGCTGTATCCTTGGCCCATCGAGCCAATGACTCCATTTCTTTTTCGTTTCGGTGGGTGATTTCCTGCAACGGCGAATGTTCATCTTTGCCAAAGACATCTTGAGCCTTTCGTTCGACTTCCTTCCGCAGGTTCAATCCTTTCTCCACGGCTTTCCGAGAGATTTCGGCTAGCCTGCGGAAGGCTTCGTTAGCAGCATCGCTCTCGACCTCCGGTGGAGTGGAAAGGGTTTCCAAAACGGTGGGGTCTTCGAATCGAGCTGTCGCCCATTCTGCCAATGCTCCGCCGTCGATGACATATTCGTTGGGGCTCGAGGTGTGGCTAAAGCGACGGAAAGCAACGAGCACGGGGAACTCGCATTCCCTCGAAACGTAGGCTTCCTCTGCTCGATCTCGAAGTTTCGCGGCGATTTGCTCGATTTCCAAACCTTTGAGTTCTTCTGGCTTCACGCCGATTCGAAATTTGTTCGCCATCCAACCCGCTAGCGAGGCCAAGCCAAAGGAGTCGTGTAAAAACACGTTGCCTTCGGACAGGTCGATCTCCTCGATATATTTGGTCGCCTTTTCGATCAGCTCTTCATCCAGTCGATCTCGATCGATTTTTTTGAGCGAACTCATGGTGTAGTTCATGTTGAACCTGGAATTCACCCATTTCGTCATAGCCTCCCAATTCCATTCCGACTGTTCGGTTTCGAGGGGGAGGTTTTCATCGATCGCATCGAGGATTTGAGTTTCGGCAGTCCGTTCGGCTTGGTCTTTGGCGTAGAGGATTGCGGTCGCTGGTTCGACACCACGAAAGTCCTTGGGATCGAGTTGTACACCGAGTTTAGCGCCAGCCCACTTCGCGTAGGATTCGGCTCCAAACAGGGGATCGCAGTATTGTTTCACATAAAAATCGATTTGCTCGGTGAGCTGTTTCATCACCAGATCGCGGCAGCTGGTCCCTTCGAGGATCTCCTGGCGATAGCCGTACACCCGCTTGCGCTGATAGTCCATGACTTCATCGTATTCGAGCAGGCTTTTTCGGGCTTCGAAGTTGCGTTCCTCAACCTTTTTCTGAGCGCCGCCGATGCGTTTGGAAACGTAGGGGCTCTCGATGGCTTCCCCGTCACCCATCCCCATTCGTTTCATCCATTCCCGGACCCAATCGCCAGCGAAAATGCGCATCAAGTCATCTTCGAGCGAAAGGTAGAAACGGCTTGACCCCGGATCACCTTGTCGCCCGCATCGTCCACGAAGCTGAAGGTCGATTCGTCGGGATTCGTGGCGTTCCGTGCCGATGACGTAAAGTCCACCTTTATGACGGACCTCCTCACCTTCGGCTCGCATTTGTTCCCGCTTTTCGATCTCTTGGACCAACGAGTCCCACTCCTCTTTGGGGACTTCTAGCCGAGTCGGGTATTTGTCTTGGAGTTGGGACCAAGCCATAGTTTCGGGATTGCCCCCGAGGATGATATCGGTTCCACGCCCGGCCATGTTCGTCGCGATCGTGATCGCGCCCATCCGACCAGCTTGAGCGACAATGTCCGCTTCGCGGCGATGGTGTTTGGCGTTGAGAACTTCGGGAGCGATCCCTCGACGATCGAGCAGTTTGGCGAGCTTTTCGCTTTTCTCAATCGACACGGTTCCAACCAAAATAGGTCGGCCTGACCGCTCGATTGATTCGATCTCTTTGAGGGGAATGGTTTCTATTTCCCTGGAGTCCGATTTTTTGATGACGACTTCATGGTCGTTTTCGGACTGAATATTCCCGATCAGGGAACCACGCTTCTTGTCCACAAAGTAAATCGTGTCGTATTTGTGGACTCTTTCCACCTCGTCAGCAACTGCGTCAAATTTCTCTTTTTCCGACAGATAAATCGCGTCGGCATACTCGATTCTCTGAAGTGTTTTGTTGGAGGGAATCGCAACAACACCCAGCTTGTAAATTTTGTTGAATTCGTTTGCCTCTGTCATGGCCGTGCCGGTCATGCCAGAAATTTTCTTGTAGAGTTTGAAGAAGTTCTGTAGCGTGATGGTTGCGAGCGTCTGAGTTTCTTCTTTGATCCGGACCCCTTCTTTCGCTTCCACGGCTTGGTGCAGTCCATCGCTCCACTGTCGCCCCTCCATCAATCGGCCAGTGAACTCGTCGACAATGACGACGGTACCTTCCTTCACGACATAGTTGACATCCCGCTTGTAGAGATGATGTGCCTTCAATGCGTTGTCGAGCAAATGTGGCCATTCCATATTCCCGACGGTGTAAAAACTCTCTACGCCGGCGAGTTTTTCCGCCTCACGAATTCCAGCATCTGTCAGGTTGACCGTGTGATCTTTTTCGTTGACTACGAAGTGCTCCTCCTTTTTTAAGGACCTCGCGACCTTGTCCGCTTCCGCATATTTTCCCATGTCTCGGGCTGCGCTGCCGGAAATAATGAGCGGTGTTCTGGCTTCGTCGATCAAGATGTTGTCTACTTCGTCGATAACAGCGAAGTTGAGTGGCCCTTGAACTTGCTGTTGTTCGGCAGGAAACCGATGGTCACCTCGAGCTGCCATCCTCATGTTGTCGCGCAGATAGTCGAACCCGAGTTCGTTATTGGTTGCGTAGGTAATGTCTGCCGCGTACGCTTTCTGGCGTTCGTCGTTATTCATGCCGCTTTGAATGTTGCCGACCGTCAAGCCGAGACCCATGTAAAGTGGGGCCATCCATTCCATATCCCGTCGAGCCAGGTAGTCGTTCACGGTAACGACATGGACCCCTTTTCCTTCGAGGGCGTTGAGATAAGCAGGAAGTGTGGCCACAAGAGTTTTCCCTTCCCCCGTGATCATCTCCGCGATATTCCCGCCATGGAGTACCATGCCTCCTACGAGTTGGACGTCGTAATGCCTCATTCTCAAAAATCGCCTGCCCGCTTCACGGCATGCCGCGAATGCTTCCACGAGTAAATCGTTGAGGCTTTCTCCGTCCGCAATCCGCTTTTTGAATACTTCGGTTTGCGCTTTGAGTTCCGCATCGCTCAAAGCCATCATTTTTTGCTCGAGTTCCCCGACCTGCCGTGCAAGTTCCGAGAACCTTTTGATTTGACGGGAATTCGCTGATCCAAAAAAGACGGTCAACCCACGATCGAGTCCTCCCAAAACCCCGTTGACGGCGTTCGTGGTTCCTTCCCAAATTTTTTCTAGCAATTGCATTTTTTAGACAATTCAAAGGAGGATCAGGCTCGCTCGGGCCTGTGGCCCCGCGAATATTGATTTCTTCGTGATATTCTACGTATTTTCCAGAATTGGTCTCGGGGAGGGTATCCATTCCGATCCTCTGCGTCAATTCTGCCAATCCACGCAAATCTCTGTCTCGGCGAGAGTTATGTCCAAACCACGCGATCTGCCCTGGTTTCAATCTGGGTTGTCTTTTGAATGCACTCAGTGTGGAAACTGCTGTAGTGGCCCGGGGACCGGGTATGTTTGGGTATCGCCTGAAGAGATCGAGGGAATGGCAAATGCGATGGGTATGTCGGATCGAATCGATGAATTCGAGAGGAAATTCACCCGTCAGGTCGGAACTCGAGTGAGCTTGGTGGAATACTCCGACGGAGACTGTATCTTCCTGGATCCCAAACTTCGAACCTGCACCCTATACACTGCTCGTCCGAATCAATGCCGAACGTGGCCCTTTTGGAAGTCGAATGTGCGGAGCCCCCAGGATTGGCGAGAGACCGCAAAAAAATGTCCTGGATGCGACCGCGGGCAGCGTTACTCACTCGAGGAAATCCAGCAGCGACTCGACCAGTGAACTCGAATCGCCACCTCGATGGTTTGAAAACCCCCTCGAAAGGATCTCGCAGTCTTCGTCGGGCTTGAAGCGGAGGCGCGTGCCGGGAACCGAATGTTCAGAAGGGTTTCGATCACCTACCTATGCATTGGACAACATGGGCATGGTTGTGAGAGATGCCATATCCGAACGTCGAACTCTGCAAGCTGTTGTCTTTGAAAGTCCCTTCGATAGGTTGAGCGTCAACGACTGAGCGTCGACGAGGAAGTTGAAAACGAAGCGATCAGGCTGAAGACTACTTGGGGGATTCCTGCGTATTTGAAGCGATGAAGTTTTGCTGCTTGAGGAATCGAATCATTTCCTCTCGAACGGGTTGATACTTGGGTTTTCCAAGGTTGAAAAAGCCATGGGCTTCACCCTCATAGCCTACCAACTGGCAGGTTGAACCGAGACTGGTCGCTTTCTTTTGGAAAGCCTCGACCGACCAGTACGGAACAGTAACGTCGGATTTGCCGTGGAAGATGATCGCGGGTGGTAGTTGCTTAGCCATTTGATGGTATGGAGAGACCTTGGTTGCATCGTCGCCAAGGCGATCTCGTAGGTTTTTCGTCAACGTTTCCAATTCGGAGTCGTTCGCTCCACCGGTCGGAGCCAGGACGACCGCAGGGTTGAATAGTACCAAGGCATTCGGCAAATAATCCTCTGCCCTGCGATCCGGGACCGATCCTCGATAAGCCAGCGTCGCGAGGGTGGCCGCGAGATGTCCCCCAGCGCTACCGCCGCCCGCCGCGATTTTGTTGGGATCGATCCCGAGTTGATTCGCATTGGCTCGAACAAACGCAAATGCATCTTGGGCATCTGCGACGCTATCAATCACTTTGGAGTTGTCTCGCGAAGAGACGCGATACTCCGCTGAGATTGCGACCATCCCAAGGTCGGCCAACGTTCGGCATTGCGAGTAGAACTGCTTCGGATCACCGCTAGCCCATCCACCCCCGAAGAAGAATACGATACAGGGACGTAGGACTCCCTTCTTATCTGAATCGGAGGTGAAAATATGGAGATTGAATTCTTTGTCGCCTACTTTTTTGTACGCGATTTTTTTGGACGGGGCGGGTAGCTCCTGCTGCTGAGCCGCTTTTCCTTTCGTTTTCTTTTCTTGCGCGATCATTTCGGGCAACGGAAATGAAATGGCAAGTAGAGCCATCAAGAATGGCAACGCTCGATGCGGCATGCGCGATCTCCCCACTGGTAGAAAACAAAGTCTAAAATGAGTCACTTGCTGAGGCCGCATTGTACCGTATCCACGGTGTAGTCGAGGTCGGATAAAATTCAGCCTAACGAATCGAAAAAACGAGGATCTCATGCACCCATTCGCCAAACAAGCAGCAGTTTTCTTGATCGCTTTTGGGATGGGAAACGTTGCGTTCTCACAACCTACTGTACAACCTATGGACCGAATCGTCCTCGAAAAAGGGAAGCTCAAACTGGAACTTTACCGTCCGGGGAGTTCAGAGAATTATCGTGGTACGCGGTTCGACCATTCGGGAATGTTTCATAGCATTCGCTACGACAATGTTTCCTTATGCCAGAGGTGGCATCCGGGACCACCGAATCCGGAGGCTAATGACGATGTAACAGGGCCTTGTGAGGAATTTGGGAATAGCCAACCA
The DNA here is from genome assembly GCA_040396935.1 of Pirellula sp. Taxonomy (GTDB): domain Bacteria; phylum Planctomycetota; class Planctomycetia; order Pirellulales; family Pirellulaceae; genus JBKCUI01. The sequence continues at coordinate 71,716 of JBBAXA010000008.1, read as the reverse complement.
CTCGGGTTTCGGCAGGACGATCCTGGATCTCGCTTCATCAAGATCGGTGTTGGTATCTTAAAACAACCCGACGCAACCAAGTACCAGTTCATGCGAAAGTATGAGTTCGTACAGTATGGGCAATGGACGACGACCATAGCCGATTCCGCAGTTCATTTTGATCAGGAATTGGTCGACAAAAGCCAAGTGTCGTCGATCGGATATGCCTATCGGAAAACCATTCGACTGTTGGACGACGGATTCGCGATTTTGCATGAATTGAGGAATCTCGGCCAGGAAGCGCTCATCACCGATCACTACAACCATAATTTCTTTCTCATCGACGGGGACCCAGTGGGTGAACACTATTCGCTTCAAGTCCCCTACGCCATCGAGGCTGCTGAAAAAAATGAATTTTTCGATGCGTTAGTGAATGTGCAGGGGAAAGGATTGGCCATGCGAAATGACATTGGGAAGCGATCGTATTTCGCTCGGCTCAATGGGCATCGCGGTGAAATCACAGACACTCGGTTTTCCATCAGGCATGCACCAACCCGGCTCCGAATCGATTGCATGGGGGATGAACCACTTTACAAATTCAACTTCTGGGGAATGGCGAATACGTTTTGTCCCGAGCCTTATGTCCTGATCAGCGTTCCGCCCGGGCAAACTCGAAATTGGGCATTGCGCTACACGATCTCGAGATACTAATGCAAGGTTATTCCGGAATTTAGGTCGTCCGACTGGTGCCGGTGATATTCCTGAAGAGGATCAGCCTTCACCATGACTTGGGATGTTGAGATTTTCAAGAGGTGATATTGTATGGGGACGATCTCCTCGATGTGGGATGGTTTGACGATGAACCCATACTAACCCTCCGTTGCGGACAAGTCGCGATTCAAGGGATCGCTTCGGGTGAGAGTGGCCAGGGTACAATTGCCCGCTCGGAGTCAGCTGTTTACGAAATGATCCACGGAGGAAATACTGGTCTCGGGATTTATCTGTCGGTGGCTTGATCATTCGGTTTTTTGACGTTAGCCCGTGAGAGTGTCTGAGGATCACGCGCCAGTGGTGAATGGTAGATGGGTGTCCGATTCACTACGAATTTCCGACTACGGGAGATTCAAATCGCGTTGGATGATACGGGAAGAGTTGGCGTGAGCAGATGTTGCAGGCAAGCCTTGGGAAAGGATTCTCTCTCGGGGAGTCCAAACAATCCTATCCCTGGATCGAAGTTGAGGAGATCTAGTGGCATTCTGCGCTTGAACTCGTTAGGCTGATGCGTGAAGGACGGAACTCGAGTCGCTGTTTTCTTGCCAGACATTACCTATGCGCAGTTGGATCGCAATCGTTTGCATTTCTTGCTTGACTGCCTATGGTCTTGTGCAATCGGACCAAACTACCCACGCACAGGAGGTCAAGCGACCGCTCACGGTCGATCAAGCTCGCAAGCTGTTTAAGTCGGGTGACTACTCGCAATGCATCGAGGTTGCGAAAGAGCAAGTTAAGCAAAATGTATGGAATGAGCAATGGCCTTACCTGTTGATCGAATGCTATTTGATGACGGGGCAGTATGTGCCAGCTCAAGCGGCCTACGAGGAGACGCTCAAGCGATTTGGTGAGAGCCTACGGATACGAATGCTAGGCGTTCAGGTCTATCGGATGAATGATTTACCTGCGAAAGCAGCGACCCAGTTGCAGGTGATCGCCATGTTGACCGAGAGAAGCTCGATACGCTATTCGGGCCTGAGCGATCTCGTTCCGCTCGGCGAGTATTTATTGTCGACGGGGCGTGATCCCAAGCAAATCTTAAAGCTTTGTTTTGATCCGGCGACCAAGCAAACGTCGACCGCTCTCGACGCCCATCTCGCAACAACTCGCATGGCTTTGGATAAGAACGATGCAAAGGTTGCGTCGCAATCTTTGGCCAAGGCGTTGAAGATCGACGAAAAGGATCCCGAGGTTTATTACCTGTTGGCCAGGACCTGGAGAACGACGGATGGTGAAAAGGCCAATGGTTACCTGCAACAATGCCTTAAACTGAATCCCAAGCATGTGGCCGCTCTGCTGATGGTGGTCGAGGACAAGATGGATGAGGAACAATACTCTGTTGCGGAGACGATCCTCAAGGAAGTTGAGGCGATCAATAGTCACTTGCCAAAACTCTGGGCATTGAGAGCCGCCATAGCCCACTTAGAGGGCCGATATACGCAAGAAGGGGAGCATCGAGAGAAGGCGCTCGTGCCTTGGAGGCTGAATCCGGAGGTCGACTTTACGATTGGGAAGCATCTCGCGATGCATTATCGGTTTGCAGAGTCAGCGGAGTATCAGCGTCGCTCTCTCCGCATGGACTCGAACTACTTACCCGCCAAAACACAATTGGCTCAAGATTTGTTGCGTCTGGGGCAAACCGAGGAGGGGTGGTCCCTGGTGGAGCAGGTTCGAGCTTCTGATCCGTACGACGTGACGATCTTCAATTTGAAACAGCTAGAAAAGGAGCTTGATCAATTCGCGATCTTGGAGGCGCCGGGATTGGTCATTCGCATGGATGCTAGAGAGTCGCGTATCTATGGTGAAGATGTCGTTCAATTGCTCTCGGATGCGAGAAAGACCCTCACGGAAAAGTATCAGGTGCAGCTTGAAGAGCCTATCTACGTGGAGATCTTTCCGAAACAGAAAGACTTTGCGATTCGAACGTTTGGATTGCCGGGTGGCCAAGGCTTTTTGGGCGTGTGCTTTGGACGATTGATCACTGCAAACTCCCCCGCCGCGTTGCAGGTCGCATCCAATTGGAAATCGGTATTGTGGCACGAGTATTGTCACGTCGTGACATTGCAGAAGACTAAAAACAAAATGCCTCGCTGGTTGTCCGAGGGGATTTCTGTCTACGAGGAACGTCTGAAAAATCCGACGTGGGGGCAGTCGATCGACCCGACCTATCGCGAAATGATGCTCGGAGCGGATTTTTTTCCGCTCAGCAAGCTCAGTAGTGCGTTTCTTCATCCGAAGACTCCGATGCATCTGCAATTCGCATACTTTGAAGCATCGTTAGCTGTCGAGTTCTTCATCGAGAAATATGGACTGCCTGCGATGATCCGTTTGCTCGATGACTTGGCGACCGGGATGCCAGCTTCGGATGCTTTGCGCCGCGCTCCAGGATCCTTAGAAGCTCTCGATCAGGAATTTGCTGAATTTGCAAAGGCGCGAGCGAATGGTATGGCTCCTAATGCGGACTGGTCGATTCCGCCGAAGCCAACGGTTGCCGCCGATCCGACTGGCGAGGATTCTGCGATTGGAATTGGATTGGGTGGGGGAGAATCGGGATCAGGTGTTACTTCCGAGTGGTACGAAAAGAATCCGAAAGCCTATCGGAGTATTGAGCGGGCGCTCAATCAATCTATCGCTCGCAAAGAGTGGGAGAAAGCATTGCCCCTCGCTCGAGAGCT
>JBBAXA010000008.1:62634-68191 GCA_040396935.1 Pirellula sp. | reverse complement strand
AGCTTGTCTGGATTTGGATCCGTTGGACGTCGCATGGATTCACTTTAGGATCGCAAGTGCCTATGAAAAATTAGAGGATCGAAACCTGGCGAAGCGATTTGTCTTGATGGCACTAGAGGAATCTCCGAGATTTACCGAAGCACTGCAACTGTTGGTGCGGTTGCAAGATGGAAAAGATTCAGCAACCGGGGAGGCTGAAAATGACAAACGATAGTGAGTTGGATCGATTTTCGATCGGCGGTGCAACGATGCTTAGGGGACGCAATCGTAAATATCTAGTTGCGATTGTGGTTTTATCGATCGGTCTCTCCGGCTGGCTGTTCGCGCAGGATGCATGGCGCAGCGGTCGGAGCCGCAGCCGGGATTATCGAGACATAGGTCGCCAAGGAGTTCCGAGCTGGGAGGTCGAGAAGAAGTTCGGTAAGGATGTCTTCACGTTTGTGAGGATCAAGTACGATTCACACTATGGAGGATACGGGCGAAGAGGTGGGGGCGGATGGGCCACAGATTTCCGGGATAGCGAATTGAATTTCTCCCTGAGATTGCAGCAAATGACCACAATCAAGGTGAATCCAGAGCCTATTGTTTTGGAGCTTACGGATCCGCAACTGCTCGATTACCCGTTTATTTATATCATCGAGCCAGGGCGATTGATGTTCCACCCAGAGGAAGTCCTCGCCTTGCGAAAGTATCTGCTCAACGGTGGTTTTCTGATGGTGGATGATTTCTGGGGAGATGATGAATACGAAAATTTCTATCAGGAAATCAAGAAGGTTTTTCCAGACCGTGAACCCCAGGAGGTTCCGCTCGAGCATGAGATCTTCCACTGCGTGTATGACCTGAAGGAAAAGCCGCAATTGCCTTCGATTCATGCAGCCTGGCAGGGGAGGCAATCGGGCGTGATCTGGGAACCTCGTTATGGTTCAGACACCAGTAAAGCAATCTACCGGTCCATCACCGACGATGGAGGTAGGATCATGGTCTTTATCTGCCATAACACGGATCTCGGCGATGGCTGGGAACGAGAGGGAGAGGATCCGTGGTATTTTGAAGAGTTTTCTGTGAAGAAAGCTTATCCTCTCGGAATCAACATAGTTACATACGCAATGACACACTAACGCAACATAGAAAGAGTCCATTGAGAAACATCACGATCGAACCAGAACAAGAGGCGGCTTTAGTTTCTCAGATCCGCGAAGGTAGAGAAAGAATTCAGAATGAGTTGTCGAAGGCAATTGTTGGCCAGAAGGATGTGATCGAACAATTGTTGATTTGTTTATTCTCAGGCTCGCACTGCTTGATTACGGGTGCCCCCGGCTTGGCAAAAACACTTTTGGTTCGAAGCGTCGCACAGGTTTTCCATTTGGAGTTTCGGCGTATTCAGTTCACCCCTGACCTGATGCCTGCGGATATTACGGGGACCGAAATCCTGGACGAGGTGGATGGACGTCGGGCGTTGCAGTTTGTTCCCGGCCCGGTGTTCGCCAACGTGATCCTGGCTGACGAAATTAACCGAACGCCTCCCAAGACGCAGGCAGCTCTTCTCGAGGCAATGCAAGAGCATCAGGTTACAGCGGCCGGGAAACGCTATGGTTTGCCAGAGCCGTTCTTTGTGCTCGCGACGCAAAACCCGATCGAAATGGAGGGGACTTATCCCCTACCCGAGGCACAGCTAGACCGGTTCATGTTCAACGTACTGATCGACTACTTGCCATACGAAGACGAACTCAAGGTCGTGCTGGATACGACGAGTCGACGACCCGAGCCCATCGAGCCTCTGTTTTCTGGGGAGGACGTCCTGAGGTTCCACGAGATGGTTCGGCGCATGCCCATTGCGAGTGAGGTAGCAGGTTATGCAGTGAGGGTTGTGGATGCTTCACGGCCCGGGCGTCCTGCGGCTCCGGATTTTGTGAATCAGTGGATTAGTTGGGGGGCAGGTTTACGAGCTGCTCAAATGTTGGTTCTGGGTGCCAAAGCGAGAGCGCTCATTCTCGGTCAATCTCATGTTTCCATCGATGATATTCGTGCCCTGGTCCATCCAGTTTTAAGGCACCGAATTCTATTGAGCTACAAAGCCGAGGCGGAGGGAGTATCGATCGAGGATTGCATCACGCGGTTGGTCCAAGAGGTCCGGGTTTGATTTCTGGTAAACCGAGGTACTGAAATGAACACGGGTAGCGCTGACAGAAATGCTCACGACCGATGGATCGACATGTCGGCTATTATGCGGATGGAAAATCTGCAGTGGCGGGCTCGCTCGATTGTCGAGGGGTTTCACAACGGTTTGCACCGGAGTCCACGACACGGTTTTTCTGTTGAGTTCAGCGAGTACCGGCCGTTCAGCGTGGGAGATGATCCGCGAACCATCGATTGGAAGCTATTTGCAAGAAGCGACCGATACTACATCAAAAAATTTGAAGACGAAACGAATCGAAGATGCATCTTGGTGGTCGACCAGAGCAAGTCGATGGAGTTCGGCTCGTTGACCTATTCCAAGTTGGACTATGCCAGGACGCTTGCCGCAACCCTTGCCTACTACTGGTCGATGCAACGGGATGCGGTGGGGTTAGTCACCTTTGATCAAGCGCTAGCCGAAGTCCTCGCGGCACGTTATCGCCCCGGACAGCTGAAGAGGATACTGACTATGCTCAGTCGAGATCCTGGCGGTAATAAAACGAATCTGGTGGAACCTTTGCGGCACCTCGCAGATCTCATTCATCATCGTAGCTTGATCGTCGTCGTGAGCGATTTTTTTGTCGAACCCGAAGAGGCTCGCATGGCACTCGGTTTTCTAGCGGCTCGCCGACATGAAATCCTGCTGATTCAAGTGATCGACCCTGCGGAAGCCGCCTGGAAGTACGATAAGCCGATGATGGTACGGGATGCTGAGTCTGGAAGGGAGCTTTTCGTCGATCCCAACCAAGCCGTGAAATCCTACAAGATGAAACTGGATGCCCATCGCGCGCGATGGGAGGCGATTACGTCGCAATTGGGGATCGGTTGGCTCACTTTGCAGACGGATCAATCCATCGAATTGGCTTTGTGGGAATTGTTGCAAAGACAGCAGAGAGCAGGAGGCGTTTACGCCAATGCACGTCCATCGGCTACGTCGGTGACAGGAGCCAAGGCATGAGTTTTTTAGCTCCACTCTATGCGCTCGCTGCGCTAGCGGTCGCTGCTCCGATTCTCTTTCATCTCATCCGCCGACGTCCGAAGGAACGAATCGAGTTTAGTTCCTTACTTTTTTTGGATCCCGCTCCACCACGGTTGACCCGCAGCAGCCAAGTGGACCAATGGCTTTTGCTTTTGCTACGCGCAGCCGCGGTTGGACTGGTGGCTCTCGCTTTTGCCCGGCCCTACTGGGATGTACCTGTAGCTGCCGATTCCACTCGGTCTGGACTGAAGCGTTTAATCCTGGTGGACGTCAGTGCGAGTATGCGACGTACTGGTTATCGAGACGAGTCGGTCGGGATCGCAAAAAAATGGATCCAGCAATCCAATCCTGAGGATTTAATCGCGATCTACACATTCGATCGCGAGATCACTCCGAAACTATCCTTTGCGGAATCGATGGATGCCAGGCCGGACCAGAGACAAGGGCTGGCGATCAATTCGCTGGAAGGGCTCAATCCATCGTGGTACGACACCCAGCTGGGAAGCGCGATGGTTGCTGCAGTGGATCTGCTGCAAATGGACGTCGATAGCGAAGCCGAATCGGCCCTGACCAATATGGAGCTGATCGTTATTTCAGACTATCAGGCTGGTGCGAAGTTAGATGAAATCGCTCAAATCGATTGGCCGAAGGGCATACAGGTGCATCTGGAACGAGTACGTCCCTCCAGCGTATCGCAAAACGCACGAGCGCATCTTATGAGTGAGGATGAGTTGGTAGAGGAGACGGATCGAGATTCTGGACCGGAAGCAAAAAGAAATCCATCAGAGCAGCGGGCTAGAGTCACCCATTTTGCGAAGGAGGGAAACGAACAGTTTCAGCTCCAATGGATCAATGCCAGCAACAAACCGATCGCGAATACGCTCCTGCCGGTGACCGTTCCGCACGGTCGGTCAATGACCGTTAAGATTCCGGCGTTTCCAGCGGAGGCGGCAGTGCTCGAATTGTCAGGTGACCAGGAGCCGTTTGACAATCGCTTCTTCGTAGCAGTCCGCAAACCCAAGCCATTAACAGTCGTTTGTGTCGAGAGACCAGAGACTCCGCCGACCGAATCGCTCGCGTACTTTCTCAAACAGGTCCCTTTCAGCTCCAACTATAACGAGGTTAGTTTGCAGGTATGCGCTCCGGGTGAGCTTGAGAAAATCGGGATATCTTCCTCGACGGTCTTGATCGTTGCTTCCGCAGCAACCGAGATCGCTGATCTCTCTAAAATGAAAGAATACGCAGATCGAGGTGGCAACGTTTTATGGGTCCTCGATAAACCGATTGAAAAGTCGGATAAGCGAATCGAACAAGCCGCCGAGGCGGTATTCGGTGAACGACTGGGCGAAATCAAGGAGGCGAGTTTGAGCGATTATGCGATGTTGCAGAACCTCGATTTCGAGAGTGTTCTCTTTCGCGATTTATCCGATCCCAAATTCAATGATTTTTCGAAGGTTCGCTTCTGGCGACATAGGAGTTTGACCCTCGCCAATCCACAATCTTGGAAGGTCTTCGCTAGCTTTGATGACGAAGTACCAGCGATTGTCCAGCGGTCGATGGGGAAAGGGAGTTGGACCATCATGCTGGCAGGATGGCAGCCCGTTGAAAGCCAGTTCGCCCTATCGAGTAAATTTGTTCCTGTTTTGGGAAGTATGGTGCGATCGGCGTTTCCCAGGGATGTCGCAGAGAGAAACTATCGAGTCGGTGATCGGCTCACGTTGAAGACAGGTAGTTTGATTCGGCGAGGGGAGTTCGAGGTTACGATCGATCGCAATGAAAATACTTACCTTTGTAATGAACCTGGGAATTTCTTACTCGTGGATCCGGAGATGGAAACCCCTTTTTCCGTCAATCTTGTAGAGGCCGAATGCAACGTTGGGTTATTGGATCTCGACCGGTTCGAGCAACTAGGAGTTCCGCTGCATCAAAAGGAGTCTGAAACGAAATCCGAAAAGATGCAACGCCAGTTACGAGCCGTGGAGCTTGAGTCTCAGCAGTCCAATTGGCGGTGGATCCTGCTCGGAGTTCTCAGCTTGGTCGGATTGGAATCGCTCGTCTGTGTTTTGCGATCGGGACGCGGTTCGCGTTAGGGCGAAGGGCGTGGGACGAAGCTACTAGGGTACCGGAGTGCTCGCGCAATTCCACTTTTATTGCGTACTATCCTGTCTAAATGTGAGCGCGCTGGGTGGGACGCCCTGAACCGTTGTCGGGTGGCACGACCCTGAGCGTAGCGAAGGGCGTGGGGTACGTATCTACCTGAACAACGGATTGCTCGCGCAATTCCACTTTCATTGCGTACTATCCGTTCTAATTGTGAGCGGAGCGGCGCTAGCCGCCCGGTGGCTGTTTGAACATGCCTCATGCAATAGCACGCCCATCGCAAAGCTCTGGGTCGTGCCACAC
>JBBAXA010000008.1:51116-62534 GCA_040396935.1 Pirellula sp. | reverse complement strand
TGAACATGCCTCATGCAATAGCACGCCCATCGCAAAGCTCTGGGTCGTGCCACACAGTAGTCAGCGTCAGCATCATGCAGCAGCACGCCCATCGCAAAGCTCTGGGGCGTGCCACGCAGGACCAAAAACAACAAAGTCTCCCTCAACATGCTGTTCGAAAAACACTTGAACAGGGTTTAAACAGTGTGAGTTGACATGCCCATGAGAGATAGCAAGACGACGTTGGGTGGCATACCCCTTCGAAACATATCGTTGGCATGTCCCTGAGCAACGTATTGGGTGGCTCTTCCCTGAACTCCGTGCCGGGTGGCACGACCCTGAGCAACGCGAAGGGCGTGCGACACGAAACGTCCAGGATGCAGCACTGCTCGCGCACGGATGTCGTGATTATAGGTGGTACCGCATAGGCTGCCCGGTATTTTTTGAACTGCCACCCCGCCTTAGGCCAGCCTACCATAGTTCTGATTTTGGTTCGGGACATTCCCACTCAATCCGTCAGGAAATCCGAATCGGATGCACCCCCAAAACGAGCTTGAGATTGAAAAAACACGGGAACCATATAGTATTGAGGCCGGCGAATGTCCCTTCGGACATTTTCCCCCGCCCTAGCTCCCTTTTATCCCTCGTTGGAGTTCCAGATGAAAAAACTGTTTGCAGGAACCATAGCGATCATCGCTCCCGTGCTTGTCACCCCTGTTGCCCACGCCCAGAAGTGGGCGGATCTCACGATGACCGTCGTGTTGGATGGGAAAGCACCGGCCCCCAAAATGGCTCAGAATGTCAATGCTCAGCAATGCAGTACACCTGCGGCAGGTTTGGCACTCGAGGATCTGGTCGTGAATCCCAAGAACAGTGGGATCGCAAATATCGTTTTCTCGATTGATACGCGTAAGACAAAGCTTACTTCGTCGGATATCCATCCGGATTTACGAGAAGTGCCAAAAACGAAACCGGTTTTGGACAACGTGAAATGCCAGTTCTTTCCGCACGTGATGTCGATGCGAGCCGGCCAAATCCTAGAGGTGAAGAACTCGGATTCCATTCCGCACAATGCGAAATTCGCATCCTTTGAAAACAAGGAAGAGAATCCGACGATTGCAGCGAACTCATCCGTTGAAATCGCACGCCCACTGGTAGAAAAAGCGGTTACCAAAGTGGAGTGCAACATCCACCCGTGGATGTCTGCTTATATTTTTGTTCTCGACCATCCTTACATCGGAGTCAGCAACGCCGACGGTAAGATCAAGATCGAAAAACTTCCGGCAGGCGTGGATCTCGACTTCCGTATCTGGCACGAGAACCAAGATAAGTCTATTGAAGAAGTGAAGGTCAACGGCAAAAAGGAAACTTGGTCAAAAGGTAACACCAAGTTAAAACTGAAAGAGGGTATGAATGACTTGGGAACGGTAACGATCGATGTTGGTCGTTTCAAGAAATAGTCATTGCTCTTTTTTCGATTTCGTCTCTAGGCTCGCAGACGGATGTTTTGACGTCTGTCTCGATGTTCAACGCGATGAGTGCTATCTATGGGCATTGCATTCCACACGTTTCGCGTTATCGACTCCCACACCGGAGGCGAGCCTACGAGGACAATCGTTGACCATGCTTTAGAGCTTCATGGCGACAGCATTCACACGAGATTCGACGAAATACGGACTCGGTACGATCATTATCGCCGCGCGATCGTGAATGAACCGCGAGGTTCTGAGGTGATGGTGGGAGCGCATCTTCTCCCGCCGGTCGATCCATCCCATGTGGCTTCGGTCGTGTTTTTTAACAACGTCGGTTATCTCGGAATGTGCGGTCATGGAATGATCGGAGTTGTCGAGACGCTACGTTATCTTGGGAGGATCGACTTTGGCATTCACACGTTTGAAACGATCGCGGGAGTGGTCGAGGCAGAGCTTCGCAGCGATGGGCGCGTTCGGATCACCAACGTTTCTAGTTTTCGCGAAGTCCAGGGATTAAGCCTCCAAACGAGGTCGTTTGGTACATTCACCGGGGATATCGCTTATGGAGGGAATTGGTTTTTTCTCACCCAAGCAGACGTCATGCAGCAAAAAGATGCACCGAAACAGTTGCTTCTTGACCTTGCCTGTGAATTATTAGTCGCTTGTCGGGCAGTGCTTCCGAAAGTCGATCATGTGGAATTATTTGGTTCCGCCTTTGCTCCGAATGCGAATTCCAGAAATTTTGTACTGTGTCCGGGTGGGATGTACGATCGTTCTCCCTGCGGTACGGGGACAAGCGCAAAGCTGGCCTGCTTGGCCGCTGATGGTGAATTGGACGAGAATGCGATTTGGATTCAAGAGGGAATCACGGGCTCCTGTTTCGAAGCATCCTATCTTTGGGAAGATCGGGGTCAGAAACGCATTCAGCCGACAATCATCGGAAATGCTTATGTGAATGGAGATCTTCGTGTTGTCATCGATGATCGCGACCCCTTTGGCTGGGGATTTCCTGGTATGAATTCGCTTTGAGGCTTTCTCTTTTGCAAGGCGCGGTAGGCTGGAAGACGAAATTAGGAAATGTTTTACCCCTACAACTTAGTAGCGTAGGATGAAAACCGATTCTTCGCGAAGATGGAAAAAGGTTTTGTAGATAAGGCTGCGATACAATGCATCTGCAGAAGTAGGCTACGGTGAAAGTTCGAGCGATGTTGCTCTTCAGGATCACTCGTTTTCGAGAAGGGGATATCGGATGACTCGGTTGATGGCATCTTTGATGATTCTAGGCTTCCTCCTTAGTCTCGGTTCGACGACGGGTTTTACGCAACAGGCTCCAAATGGCCGTGTTGTCGAAGGATTATTGGAGGGGACAAAACGACTGCGCTTGATGAGTGATGAAGAGATTCGGGCGTTAGTCCCGACTCAATCAGGTCTTCATTACGTGGATTGCCCTAATTGCGAGCGTGGGCGACAGGAAAATCAATTGCAGTGGTCGATCGAGTCCCCGGACCATGTGTATTGCCAATTCTGCAATCATGGGTTTCCTAGCGCGAAATTCCCGATGACCCAGCAGATCGTTGTGAAGGGGCCTCAGGGGAAAACGGCTATTTACCCCTATTGGGAGGATCGGGCTGGATACCGGCATTTTTTTACAGCGAAACGCGACGATTTGGTGAAGGTCTTTCTATCGCAGCAGGCTTTGGATTTCGCGACACTTTATCAGGAGACTCGCGATTTAGAGGCTGCCCGCAAGGCTGCTATCATCATCGATCGCTTCGCGGAAGTGTTTCCGAACTGGTGTTATCGCTATGACTATCCTTTTCGCCAGAAAGAAATTTACGATGGTCCCGTTAGCCCCAGCCAATTTCGAGATGGTTTTCGAACGGCTCGGTGGAACTGGTGGGCTTACTCGGATGTCCCTGTTACCCTGATTCAGGCGTTCGAACGGATTCGCGAAAGTGGAGCCTTTGAAAAACTCAGTGGCGAAAAGGGCGTAGATGTTTTGAACCGGATTGAGGTCGACTTGGTTCGCAATGCATGTGATCAGGTTTTGGCTAATCGGGATGATCTAACCAACATGAGCCCGACTGCTTGGCGCGGCCTCATCGCTGCAGGGAAAGCCATCCACGAACCGCTTTACATTCACGAACCATTCAGTCGCTTGAACCGTTTTGTAAACGAGAAATTTTTTTATGACGGTATGTGGCATGAAGGGGCACCGGATTATGGATGGCAATCGTTAGGCGGGCTGGAGCAGGTAGCCCGTTCGTTAGAGGGCTACTCGGATCCGATCGGCTATCGCAACCCGACAACCGGGCTGCGTTTCGATCGACTGAATGTGTTGAAAGATTCCCAATCGATAAAGCTTGCAAAGCGTGCCCTGAATCTGCTGCGGCTTCCGAATGGACGTGCTGTTCCTATTCACGATACGTGGCCAACTAGCCAGCGTGGAGTACCCGAGTACTCTGATTCCTATCTGCTTCCTGGATTGGGACATGGTTGCATCGCCGGAGGGCGTGGGGATCAGCAATGGCAAGTACATATGACTTGGTCCGGTGGTTACGGGCATAGCCATGGAGACAATTTGAGCCTCTTGCTGTTTGCTCATGGACGTGAACTGCTGTCGGATCTCGGGTATACCCATACCGCCTATCGCCCATGGACGATCGCGACTCTAGCCCACAACACGGTTGTGATCGATGGGGAAAATCAATCGCTCGGTGGAATCGATAAGCCAACCGATGGCGACCTCGAGATTTTTGATGTGTCGAATGAGTATCTGCAAATCATGAGGGCGACCGGAGATCGTGGATTTGGAAAAAAACCGAAGTCCTATCGACGTACCCATGTTGTGGTGCGCGACCCTCGGCAAATGGGATATCTCGTCGATCTATTCGATGTCGATGGGGGAGACATGCACGACTATCTACTGCATGGAGATGCGGATCATGATCAATCTGTGACCACCAATATTCATTTATCGCCCCTCTCCACCCTGGTCCCTGGAAATCAAGAGTGGACGCCCACCCGCAACGAAGGAGAAACTCGCAGGATCATGGAGCCTTACTATGCCTACGGATTTCTCAAATCGCTCCGCTTCGCCCCTCTACTAGACAAGGCGATTGTGCCTATCCGGTTCGAATTTCCAGATAGGCGATCGCCTGTTTTGGGAATTCATGTCCTGCCGCAAAAGGACAGTTCTCTGGTCGTCGGTAAAAATCCATCCATTCGAAATGCGAGGGAGGACGATTCGCAGCTCGACTCGGTGCATCGTCCTTTTATTATGGTTCGTCATCAAGCCAACGGTGGCCGCAGTCGATTTGTCACCGTGATTGATCCCTACATAGATCAACCGGAGGTCATTCGTGTTGAGCCTATTCAGGCGACCGATAACTTTACGGTACTGGCAATTAGCACGAGGCATTCGGACGATCTCGTCGTGGTTAATGATTCTGGTGGAATGATTCGCTTCGAGCATGGAGGAAACGCTTTTACCTTTAGTGGGAGAATCGGCGCCGTCTCTCGAAGTAACCTCGATGGTCAAATGAAATGGGCCTATGTGCTCGGCGATGGTACATGGACAGAGAAAGGTTACTCCATCACCGGAAACCCGACTTATCAAAGCAAGGTCCGACAGTTTGTAAACGATGGTATTTTGTTGCCCCCGGATCAGGCATCAAAAATATCCAAGAAGACGGTTCTCAGGCTTAAGACAGAGGATCATTGGACTTATGGGTTTACTGTTTCGCAGGTGAGCGAACAAGAAAGCGGGTTGTTCATTAAGCCCCAGGAATCGGTTCCCTTTAGCTATGACCCCAGCAAAAAAATACTCAGGCTCGAGGGCTTTCCTCAGCGTGAGCATGTTGGCGAAGTGACCGTGGAGTGGGATCGTTCCACCTTTGAATCAGGCGCAGCGATTCGTGACTAGAGATGCATCATGTTGTTTCGCGTGATTGCTTGCAGAGCCGCAGCAACGCCATCCTCTTCATCCGTGGTGTTGCATCCTAAAAGCACTTGACGATGCGAGCAAATGTCTTGGCAAACCAACCATCGCACGAGACACTCGATACGTCGAGCTGCAAGGCAAGTGATTGCGAGGACGGAGATAAGCCTAAGCACTCGTGGGAATCGCTGATTCACTGATCAGCGATTGATGAAAGACGGACGCCCTCGTTTGAGGAAGTCTCTAGATTGAGCTAGATTTCAAGGCAACTGCCCGTCGAAAATCGACCACTCAGCCTCGGCGTTCTTCCAAACGCACCGACTTACCGCTTCGTTCGCGTAGGAAGTAGAGTTTCGCACGTCGGACGACTGATCGGCGTTTCACGTCGATCTTCTCGATCCGAGGGGAATGCACGGGGAACTTTCGCTCAACACCTTCACCGGCGACAATTCTTCGGACGACGAACATTTCACGCGTGCCAGAGCCGCTTTTTGCAATCACTGTACCGCTGAAAATCTGGATTCGTTCTTTATTTCCTTCTTGGATTTTGGTGTGGACGTCCACCGTATCCCCGATACCGAACGAATCGACTTTTTCCTTAAGTGATGACTGTTCAACGAGTTGGAGCAATCGCTGGCTCATGATACACGAAAAATCTAAAGAGATACCTTCTTGGTTAAATCGAGCCGCATATGGTGACAATCGGAACAAGTTTTGGAAAGGGCAAATCCTGTTTTTCCAATGAAATTGCTGATGGAACTCGTGAAAACCCAGGTTCCCAAACCACTTTCGAGTACCTCCCACGGATCGTTCAGGATGGAGGCATTGCTGGACGTTGTCCTGGACGGGAGGCCTCAATCTACGTCAGCACGGCTGTGATTGGCGTTCCGAAGTCCCGCTCGAGTCGTTTCCTGCCTGGTAAATGCAGCGAACGAGGTTCGACTCCGAGCTGATGTAGGATCGTCGCGTGGATATCCGTAACGTAATGCCGGTTTTCCACCGCATGGAAGCCCAGTTCGTCTGTGCTGCCGTGAGCGATTCCCCCTCGGACACCCCCTCCGGCCATCCAAACCGTGAATCCATAGGGGTGGTGATCACGCCCGTCAGAATTCTGGGAACCTGGCGTTCTGCCGAACTCGCTAGCCCAAACGACCAAGGTCTCTTCGAGAAGCCCTCTCATTTTCAAATCTTTGAGTAGTGCCCCGATGGGCTGGTCCACTTGTTTGCAAAGTTTGGAATGTCCATTTTTCAACCCGGAGTGTGCATCCCAATTGCCGGCCCCACCATTGCTTCCGTGGTAGACCTGCACGAATCGGACCCCTCTTTCCACGAGCCGTCTCGCTGTGAGCATTTGCTCTCCAAAGGATTTGGTTTCCGATTGTTCGATTCCGTAGTCCTCTAAAGTCTGCTTCGTTTCGTTCTTGAAATCGACTACTTCTGGGATCGCCATCTGCATACGGAACGCAAGCTCGTACGATTTGATTCGCGCCCGTAGGATTTCGTCATCTGGAAATCGCTCCGAAGTGATTTGATTCAAAGATTTCAGAAACTCGAATTCGTTGGATTGCTGTTCTCGCGTTACATCGGCTGGCGGCTTCGCGTAGGGAAGTGGGCTTTTAGGGTCGACCTTCAGGGGGATTCCATCGTACTGAGGGCCTAAATAATTGGCGCGGTGAGCCTCTTGACCACCACAGCAATCGGCTACAGGCGTTCCCATCACGACAAATTGTGGCAGGTTCTCGTTGAGCGAACCCAATCCGTAGTGCACCCACGATCCGATCGTGGGAAAGAAACCATCGACTCGATGACGGCCCGTATGAAACTGAAGTTGGGCCCCATGGTTGCTATCCTCAGTCCACATCGATCGAATCAAGCAAAGGTCATCGGCGCAAGAAGCAACATGAGGCCACCACTCGCTAATCTCCAGTCCGCTCTGTCCCCATTTTTTGTATCCGACTTGCAACGGATAGACCTGTGTTCGAACGAAACCGTTGTTTGGATCGAACGCCACGACGCGTTCGTTTGCGAGGAAGGGAGACTTCAGTACATCTCCAAAAGGTGTCTCGGTGAAGGCCTTGCCAGCATGTTCGTTCAATGCAGGCTTGGGGTCAAAAGATTCCATGTGGCTCGTTCCGCCGATCATGAAAAGCCAAATCACACTTTTGGCTCGGGGAGCGATGCGTTTGATCAGCGATTTGGGATCAGTCGGTTCCTGGGCGATGACTCCTTCCTGCCTCAGGAGCGAGGAGAGGGCAATGCTACCAAACCCTAAGCCTGCATCGACCAGAAGCTGTCGTCTCGAAAACGCATGCTCGAATGCCATGGACAACTCACCGTGATAAGTTTAACGAACGCTGACAAAATCGCTGTGATTCAATAACACATGCGACAAACTCTGCAATGCGGAATCTTCGTTCGAATTCCCCTCGCCTGCAGATCGCGATAGAAAATTCAAGCTGGCACTGGACTCGTGTGGGAGAACAGGGCGGCCCAAGACTGTCAGGAACAAATCGTCTACAAATCGTTGCCTGTCTCCATGGCTCCGCTCTCTCAAGTGTTCAGCCAGTTTGCGTGCGACGGTCCTGGTCAAATCGCTGTTGGCCATGACCAAGGCTTGCTGTGGAATCACGCTCGGTTTCCGAAGATAGCATTCGCTAGGGCTGGCTGCATCGAACAGCACCATCATGGTCATCTGTTTTTCGTAGGCATGCCTGAAGTAGATACTGCGTCGAAATACCTTTTCTCCGGAATCTTCGTCGATATCGGGTCCCCCCATGTTTCCCTCGAGAATTCCGCCAACCAACAGTAATCCGTCTCGAATGACTTCGGCATCGAGTCGTGAGACGTTGTACCTCCAATAAAGTTGGTTGTCTGGGTCGATTCCACGGTTATGAGCAACCGTTTTCGGAGTTCCGTCGGATGCCCGACGATAAGCATCCGAGGTTACGATCGAACGGTGGAGTTTTTTCAGATCCCATTGGCTCGCCACCAGTTGTCCCGCCAGCAGATCTAGCACCTCCATCAACTGGGGCTTGGACGATTTCAGTCCAAAATCAAAGACGCTATCAACCAAAGGAGATCCAAAATGGCGTGCCCACACATGGTTGACTGCGACCCGCGCCGCGAGGGGGTTGTTTTGATCCGTGATCCATCGCGCGAGAGCGGCTCGTCTTCCCGTCGTCGTTTTGGGGTACCCCTTTACGAGAGTTGTGTAATCCTTGAGCTGAACCGACTCATCGTTGTTGCGGTACTTTTGCAGTTTCGTTCGTGCTTCCTCGAGCTCTTTCTTGGCTTTGTCGAGTGCTTGCTGTCTCTTTTTCTCGTCCTTGACGCTGCTGTTCTCTGCGGCCTTTAAACCGCGACTTGCTGTCTCCAGTCTCAATTCAGCTTCCACCATCTTCCATTGTTGCTCGAGTTCGCGTGCCGTCTTTGCTGTCGATGCGTATTCCTCCTGTGAGGAAGTCAAGTGTTTGGCCTTGTCGGCGGCGAAGCGAGCCTTGAGCGACGTGAGCGCTGCCTCAGCCTCCCGCAGTTTCAAAAGCTCTAGTTTTATTGCCTCGCTATTGTTCAGGGCATCGGAACCCGATTGTCCGAGATCCAGTTGCCGGGCTTTTGCCAATGAATTGCTCAGTTTGTCGTTGGCTTCATCAATCCGTTTCCAAGCCTTCTCCAATTCCGCCTTCTCCGATGCGGCGGTTAGCTCAGGTAAGTAGGCCGCCGCTGGTAAGTCGACTGCCGAGACCTCAAATGGAATGTCCACCGGCAATTGGTAAGGCATGCCTGGCCCCATCCCTTTCTCTTTGATGGGGTGTTTGTCGTCACCTCGCGAGAAAATGTAAGTCATGGCGTTGGGATCTGCGTCATAAGCTCGTGGAAAGCTGGGAAGCTCTGCGGACGAATGCATTGCATCCGTTCGAACTTGATGTGGTTCGAAGATGGCTCGGAATCGGTAGTAGTCCTCTTGAGAAATAGGATCGTACTTATGGTCGTGGCATTTGGCGCAGTTGATCGTTAACCCTAGGAACGCTTTGGATGTATGCTCGATCGTGGCATCGAGCCAGATATTGCGATTGCTCTTGTGATAGTTGCGGGCTAGGAACCCCGTCGCTCTCAAACGATTTGAATCGAGTGGGTATAGTTCGTCGGCTGCGATCATTTCACGAACCATTTGATCGTAGGGTTTATTCGCATTGAGCGATTCGATAATCCAGTCGCGCCAATGCCAAATATGCCTTTGGCTACCTCTTAACTCTTCCTTGTATCCGTCCCAATCGCTGTAGCGCCAAACATCCATCCAGTGCCTCCCCCACCTTTCGCCGTAACTCGGTCGGGACAAGAGCCGATCCACGGTGCGCTGGTAGGCATCCTCGGATGTATCGGAAATGAATTGATCGATCTCTTCACGGGTCGGCGGTAATCCTGTCAGGTCGAGCGTGACCCGTCTAAGGAGAGTGTAACGGTCTGCCTCAGGAAGGGGCTCGAGGTTTCGGGTGGAATGTGCGGAGGAGACAATTGAATCAATCGTCGCTCCATCCGTGTTTCGCGGTATCGGACGGAAAGACCAATGCTCTCTCGGACTGGTCAGTACCTCTTCTGACTCCGGCGAGGGCATACCCTTCTCAAGCCAGGACCGGAGCAATTCGATCTCTTCTGACTTCAAAGCAACTCCCTCGTTCGGAGGAGGCATGCGCTCGTCTGCCGATTCCGAACAAACTCTTCGAAGGAGTTCGCTCTCGCTCGGCTTTTCGAGATCGACGATCGAACCGGTTCCAGATCCCTTTCGAATCATCTCGGCCGCATCGAGTCGTAAGCCTGCCTCTTGACGAACGGCACCGTGACAAGCGGTGCACTTCTCCTTAAGCAGCGGTGCAACCTTGGACTGGTAAAGATCCAGGTCACCGGCAAGAGCGACTTCCAGGCGAAGGGGGAATAGATTTCCGTAGAAGAGCACGCTTCCAAAGAGAATAGGCCATACGTAATTTCGCATGTCAGCCAGGGAAGGAGGGGAGATTGTGGGGCTACCGTGCCTATTTTACACGAAATAAAGCTACAAACCTAATTCTATCGACGATTCGCCCCTAAGGTGGGGTGCTTCCGGGCAATTCGTTGCCTAAAATAAATCGAACAGGAGCGATGAATGTTTGGAAAAGTGATTAGCACCTACCTTGCCGTTATTTTGGTGCTCGGTGCACAACCGTGTTGCTGTCTGCGCACCTATCTGGTAGCTAGCATTTCCCCTGAACTTTCGAAGCGTTGGTTTGTATGCTGTGAGGGTTCTCGAATCACTGTCGAAAAGATCGAGACCTCTGGTGGTAGTGTCTGCAGCCCAACCGAATGCGTTCAAAAAGGTGGGGATTTGAAACAGGCTGGATGTTGTGAGTCCGACTTGTCCGAAGGGCTTTCCGCGGGTGAGCGGCTAGGCTGTAACGCGGGCGGGGGGACTGATTCGTGTTGCTCCCGCGAGCAAGTGTCCGCGGTGCCGACGGAAAAATCGGATAGTCGGGACTCTTGCTGCAGTACTTCGTCTCGCTTTCAAAGTGATAAGAGCTGGATGGACTCTTCGACGGGGTTGCTGTCCTCGAAGGGATGTGATTGTTGTCAGTTCAGCCGTTTGGTCATGCAATCCACCTCGAACGTGCTCGAACCTAAAATCACGGTGCAATGGATTGTTTTCGAAAGCATTCATTGTGTTTCTGCGGAAAATGGTAGATCGGCCTGTTCTGACCTCTGTCCATTCGGTGGGTGGCGTGATCACTGCTCGGGAAGACGTGCTTCGATTCATTTTAGTCGTTGGAACTGTTGATACTCTACGTGGAGCTTCCTTTTTTGGTAGGCTCTATTTTCGAACCGCCTTTCTGCGGTACGGACCATAAATGCTGAGCATTCGATGATCCTGTTACGGTAACTTTGCTCGACTCAAAGAACCGATCTTGATGACTTAAGAAATCGTTTTGAATTTAGGAAAACAAAATATGAAAATTGCAAATATCCAATGGTTGGTCGGTACGTTCGCTGTTTTAGCGATCC
>JBBAXA010000008.1:0-51016 GCA_040396935.1 Pirellula sp. | reverse complement strand
ATGAAAATTGCAAATATCCAATGGTTGGTCGGTACGTTCGCTGTTTTAGCGATCCTTGTGGGGGGCGGCATCGCCGCGTCATGGAATGCACAACGGCAGGTGAGTAGCGACGCATGCGTATGCAACGAAGCCTGCTGTCCCGACGGGACCTGTTGCTGCGAAACACGGGTTTGTAGCTGTGTTAGTTGCGATTGCGCCTGCTGTGCCAAGGATGGTAGTTGCTGTGAAATCAAAGGTGCTACGCAGCTTGTGTCGGCATCCAAGTCCGACAGCGCTGGGGGATGCTGCTCCGTCGAGGCAAAGGCTGGCAGCTGCTGCGCCAGCGAGTCTAAGGTCGGAGGTTGCTGCTCCGCTGAGGCAAAATCTGGAAGCTGCGCGACTGAGGCGAAGGGAGCTTGCTGCAGTGAATCTGGAGTCAGTACCAAGTAATCGTTTGGACTCACACGATTGTTGATTTCGTTCTATGAAATCGAGAGGGGTACCTTTGGGTGCCCCTTTTTTTTGGGGGGGCATTCTTGCCTGGCTTCTTGGCAAGCTATCTGCATCGTTTCTTCGCCCGGGGGACCATGTCATGCTGGAACCTGCTCCGATGCAGGGGAAGCAGGTAGAGCATGCATTCGATGCGATAAGGGGAGATTGC
Source organism: Pirellula sp. (assembly GCA_040396935.1). GTDB lineage: Bacteria > Planctomycetota > Planctomycetia > Pirellulales > Pirellulaceae > JBKCUI01. Next base: position 50,376 of record JBBAXA010000008.1, on the reverse strand, counting down.
GGTCAATAAAGATCGAACGCGGCAAATAAAGAAGCGTCGATCAGCCGATGCGAGATCGTTTCCCGCCGTGGGATACCTGTGTGGCAGCCCTAAAAAGGAGAGAAACGCGCGTACCATTCCCGGTTGGGTTTCGATCGAGATTCGACCCGCAGGTTTCTAACGCAACCCAGCTCCGACAGGTCGGCCGCTGAGAGCTCCTCGTACTCCTATGATGCCGGGATCACGAGAGACTTTGTTTGTGAAGATCCTTACATCATCGACGATAGGTTGCAGTCGAGCGGATAGCGATTGTATGTTTTCGCTGGCTGCACCTATACGACGGATGGTATCTGTCGTCTGGTAGTACAGATCGGGGTTATCGATCAATTGCGAGATGGTTCCGTTGCTACGATTGAACCGGGTCGTGAATCGGCGTAGATCCTGAGACAGGACATCGAGATTGCCAAGAAGACTTTTGGCACGTTCGACCAATGCATCGCTGTTTTCTTTGACAGGCTCGGTGATTTCTGCAATGTTTTCGATTGCGATACTGGCGTTTTCGACTGCCTCGCGCACGTTCTCGCCGAGCCCCTCGAACTCTTTGCCGATCCCCTCGAGACTTGCACTGAACGTCTCGAACCCTCTCAGGGTCTTTTGCGTTTGGTCTAGTGTGGCTCTTGCCTCTTTGATGACATCAGGAAGGAGGTTTAGACCACGCGCGATGGCATCGGGGATATTTGCATTTTCGACTTGGGTACCGATTCTCTTCACTACAGACACGGTTTCATTGATGTTCTCAAAGGTGCTCTTCGCGGTTACCGCCAGATCGCGAACCGGGCCGCTGTCACCGCCGATCGTTTCCTGTAACGTCGCAATAAAACCTTCGATACGCTCGAAAGCGGGTCCGATGGTTGCGAGCGCTTCCTGAGGATCTTTCGCTACCTCACCTCCATCGGTGTAGTAGCCATTGGTGATTGTATCTTGGGATGCTTGAACTTCGTCGGGATCGAGATGTCCATTTCGCGGTGTGCCGACGGTTCCATCGAATCGTTTCAACAGGGAGAGTTCTGTAGGTGGTAGGAACTCGATTGCCGCATCACCCGTAATCAGAGAGTCCGACACGATGGTTGGCATCTCGAATTTTTTAACTTCGTATTTTTTATCGATTTCCAGTGTCACGACGACGCCATCGGCTCCGAGAACGACGTTGGAGACACGTCCGATCGTGACGCCCGCTTTGCGGACGGGTGTGTCGACAGTCACCTTAGGAGCACGGCTGAACTTAATGTTGACGGAATAACGTTCGATCCAAAAAGCTGGAACGGCGCCAAAATATGCGACCAGCATCACACCAATAACCGCTGCCGCCAACACCAGGACCCCGACGCTAAACCGATAGTTGTTGTCTTCCATGATTACCTCGAGGTTCCCTATTCTTCGAGTACTTTACGTGAATGCAGATCGAGTGAATCCTGATCTCCATGACGTTGGGTTGCCAGCATCTCCATCAGTCGTTCTCCGGCCTCTCCCTGAACGAATTGCTTGACGCGTCTGTCTTGTGTGGAGTCAAGCTTCTCGGGGGGCCCGTCGAATAGGACCTGGGATTCGCCAGGCTTAAGTCGAGAGAACGGATACAGCATGATGATTCGATCCGCGATCTTGCGAGCTGAATGCATGTCGTGAGTCACAACGACGCTTGTTACATCATACTTTTTTTGAGTCCTTACGATCAACTCGTTAATCACGTCACTCATGATTGGGTCGAGGCCGGTGGTTGGTTCGTCGTAGAGAAGCAGGTCGGGTTCGAGGATCAGGGCTCGGGCCAATCCGACCCGCTTGCGCATCCCTCCGGATAACTGAGAGGGGCGTTTATTCAAAACGTTGGACGGTAAGCCCACTTCTTGCAATCTCTGCAGAATGTGTTTTGACTCGGATTTCCCGGAGGGTACCCCATGTTGACGCATGGGAAATGCGATGTTCTGCTCGATTGTCATGCTGTCGAAGAGAGCTGCATTTTGGAAGACAAAACCGAACCGCTTTCTCAACGCGGTCATTGAGACCTCATTGAGGCTATGGATGTCGACACCATCGAACAGAACCTGACCACCCGTTGGCCTGACCAATCCAACGAGTGACTTGAGAAGCATCGTTTTCCCGCAACCACTTTCACCAATGATCGCAACCGTCTGACCTTTGGGAATCGCGATCGATATATTCCGGAGAATCGTCTGCTTACCGAATTGCAGGGAAACCTCTCGAGTCTCGATCAAAGCTCGAGAACCACCCGCATGACCCACGATAGCATCGATGTAGTTTTCTGTCATCAGATTAGCTTAGCCCTACCCGGCCACAAAGCGTAATCGATCGCATTCAGCATCAGATTCATCACGATATCCAACGCCAAGATCATGACAAAACTTTGAACGAACGCAGTGGTCGCCGCGCGTCCGACCCCTTCCGCTCCTGGTTGGCAGTGGAATCCGTGGTAGCAACTGACAATCGCGATAATCGCGCCGAAGATGACGCTCTTGAAAATGCCGGAGAATAGGTCGAATCCATCGACGAATTCGCGACTATTGCGCAGATACTGGGCATGATCGATCCCCAAAATGATAACGCTATGGAAGTAGCCTCCGACGATACCCATAAAGTCCGCCATGATGGTAAGTGCGGGTATGAGGAGTACACAAGCTAGGAATCGAGGTACGACCAAATAGTGCACTGGGTTAGCCCCCATGCTGATCAACGCATCGATCTGTTCGGTAACACGCATCGTTCCAATCACCGCCGCCATGGCGCTGCCGACTCGTCCCGCGAGCATCGTGGCTGCGAGAACTGGGCCTAATTCACGAACCAAAGACATATTGATGACCGCCCCTAGCCGCGTTTCCATCCCCATGTTCCGAAACTGCTCGTAGCTGTGGATGGCCAACACCATACCGATGAACGTTCCTGTCAACGCCACGACTGGCAGGCTCAAGACCCCGACCGAATAAAAATTCGGAAGCAGCGTGTCGCGCTTTGGCTTGGCACTGACCATCCAGACAATCATCTGGCAGAAAAAAAGCGTGATATCACCGAGGACGGTCAAACCATTAATGACCACCGAACCCCAAGCGGACGCCATCCTGACAAAGCTCGCTTGCAGGCGATCGAGGACGCTTGACGATTTACTACGTTCGGAAGTCGACATAATCTGGGGATCGACTGTTAAAAGGCGTAACTTGAAAAGACTTTGCCGATAAAACGGAATTTAGGGTCAACCCTGCAATCGCATTGATAGCAATTAAGTTGTTTTTCGGAGATTGCGTGTGGTCGATCTTGACTGGGGCCTCAGGCGTTCGGAAACATACGAATCCACTCGTGAGAGAGGCCGGCCATTCGGTGTGAACGGGTTTTCCGGACTGCAGCCTGGCGCGAGGTGCCATGGAACGGCGCGTCGGAGTTCATGTTCCTCGCGTGTTTCCAAACCAGTAGATATGCTCTCGATCACAGAGGGCATAACCATGATGTTTGCACCAGGGTTTGAGCCACGAGCACTGCAGACGCAGGTCCTCTTCGGTAGTCCCTCGCGGCATCATCATCACTTTGGAACGGTCCCAACCACGCAGCTTGAGAAGATACTCTTCCACCTCGGCTGCGTCCAAAATCGATCCTACGACAAATTTGAGTTGGTATTCCCCCATGGCCATGAGTTGCTCCACGAAATCAGGCCGGAAGCGACGTTGGTCATGCAATCGAACCCATTCGTCGGATGCGTAGTCGATCGGCGTGGAATTGCTCAATTTCGGACTGATCGACCACAGATCGCAGGGTAAGTCTCGCACGATGGTCCCCGCGGTCTCGATGGTGATGTGCCGCTGTTTTCCATGCAATACCTCCGTGAGTTCCTGCATCTCCTCGAAGATCATGGGTTCTCCGCCGGTAATGACCACGTGCGGAGTCGACCATCGCAAAACCTTTTCGACAATCTCAGCGACGGAGAAATAGTCCCCCTCAGGCTCCCAGGACGCGTAGCGAGTATCGCAAAACCAACAGCGTAAATTGCATCCGCTGGTTCGGATAAAGACGCTGGGAGTCCCTGTCAGGCGCCCCTCTCCTTGGATGCTGTGAAAAATCTCTGCGATTCGAATCACGTAGGAATCTCAATCTCTCATGTCAGAGCTAGGTGCGACAATTTGCGATCAATCTTCAATTAGCCCTGTTAAGTCCGCTCTAATTTAGCAGAATAACGCGGGTTTATCGGCTGACCAAGTCCGCGGAGTTGAAATTCTCCGGAGTGGATCCCACGGAGCCGTTTCGAATTTGCGACGCCAGTACGTGTTAGGAGACAGAGGAGTGCCTGGAACACCATTTCAAGAAGAACTTGAATGCTTCGATAATTCCTTTCCGGATCGGGATTACCACATCGAGATTGTATGCCCTGAGTTCACATCGATGTGCCCTAAGACGGGACAACCCGATTTTGGAGTGCTCACGTTTCGTTACATCCCGGATGCAAGATGTGTTGAACTGAAGAGCCTCAAGCTTTACCTTCAGAAATTCCGAAACGAAGGCATTTTCTACGAGAATGTCACGAATCGGATTCTCGACGACTTTGTCTCGGTTGTCGCTCCCAGAAGCGTCACCCTGGAAAGTCGCTGGGGTGCCAGAGGTGGTATCACCTCCGTAATCACGGTTTCCTATGCTAAAAGCGTTTGAGCGTGACGCAACTCACCGACCAGAGTCCGTCCAGACCCAACCCCGTACCATCCTTTCCCCCCATTCTCCCCAATCGAACAACCTATGGCCGACAAACCTTCTATGCCTCCGATCCTGCTGAGTGGATTCGCGGACGAAGCCGCAAATCAGAAAACAGTTGAACAGCAATTCTGCGCCTTTGCTGCGTTGGGGATGAAGTATTACACCCTTCGCTTTATCGATGCGGGGGAAGGGATCCAGAATGTCATGTTACTTTCCCCTGATTCGATTCAGAGAATTCTTGCCAAGCAGTTGGAGTACGGTTTGAGCGTCTCATCCATCGGCTCTCCTATCGGAAAGGTGAAGCTGTTGGATGTCGACGATGGGACGACGAATCGCTTTGTTCCATTCCATGAGTATTTACAAAAGGATGTAGTTCGAGCATGTGACTTGGCGAATCAATTTGGTACCAAGCTGATTCGCGGCTTCTCTTTTTATCACCCCAAAGGCACGGATCCGGAGAAGCATTTGTCGCAGGCTATAGATCAGCTCGGCGCCATCGCTGATGTGTGCGATAAGCAGGGGCTGACTTTTGGCTTGGAAGTGGAGGCGAATCTAATCGGGCAAACAGGAAAATTGCTGCAAAAGCTGTATCGAGGGGTGAACCACCCTGCGATGGTTCTGATATTCGACGGAGCGAATCTCGTTTGCCAAGGTATGTCGACCGATCAAGTATTTGATGAATACCTAGCCATGAAGGAAGGGCTTGGTTGGGTTCATATCAAAGACTATTGTCGCCCTGCCGTGAAGACATCGCACGTCGATGAGGAGTCGTTAGCTGCATTCGTTCCTGCCGACGAGGGAGATTCCGGGCACGAAGCCATTCTGAGGGATATCAAACGTTCTTATTCGGAAATCCATCAGCGGCTAGAGGCTCGTGGGATTCCTGGGCTGTTCTTTGATCTGGAACCGCACGTGAAAGGAGGAGGACAATTCGGAGGTTTTAGTGGACCCGACGGGTTTGGAATCGCACTACGCGCCTTCTGCAGGCTTCTGGATTACGTCGATGTGCCTTACTCCTTACGGACGTATCAAGATATCCGGGATGTCAAAGTTGCACACGCGACACCTCGATGACGCAGGCATGCAGCGATAACAATATCACAATGAAGCAACCGTCTTGGCGTGAGGTTTATCCGTTCGCGTCCCACTGGATTGAAGTAGACCAAGGTCTGCGTCAGCACTACATCGATGAAGGGCCCAGGGATGCCGAACAAACAATTGTCGCAGTCCATGGCAATCCTACCTGGTCGTTTTTTTATCGGTCCATGATCGATGCTTTTCGTAAATCGGTTCGCGTCATCGCGATCGATCATTTGGGTTGCGGATTGAGTGACAAGCCCCAGGCGTACGATTACTGTTTATCGAACCACACTGCGAATCTTTTGAACCTGATCGACACAATCCATGTTCGAAATGCGACGCTTGTGGTACATGATTGGGGTGGAGCGATAGGGTTGGGAGCAGCGGTCCAAAGGCAGGATATCTTCGAACGATTTCTGGTGTTGAACACCGGAGCCTTTCCTCCTCCCTACCTTCCGCGGCGAATCGCAGCATGCCGTTGGCCGTGGATCGGATCGTTTGCTGTTCGTTATTGGAACGCATTTGCTCAAACGGCTACCTTCATGGCCATCGATCGTTTGCCTCGGTTGAATCCGGTTGCCAAGGCGGGTTTGTTGGCACCCTACGATACTCCAGCGAATCGGATAGCTATCGATCGATTTGTTCAGGATATACCGATGACCCGGTCCCACAAAACCTTCGGTGTCTTGGAAGCCCTCGAAAAGAGACTCCCCGAGTTGTCCGGCAAACGCATTCATTTTGTGTGGGGAATGAAGGATTGGTGTTTTCGACCGGAATGTATGGAGCGCCTTTCGATTTCCTGGCCTGCTGCCACTCGATGCGAACTAGCGGACGTCGGCCATTACGTGATGGAGGAAGCCCCCGAGGAGGTTGTCCGCGAGCTGGCTTGGCTGCTCAACTTGCCTGCGACAAACGTCTCGGGATGACGGGATTGGTCATCCACCTCGAGGAACGATGGGCGACCATCCTTTGCGGAAAAACGCTGGGGCTTTTGGATGTTCGATTCATTTCTAGCCGAATCGAGTCTTGGAAGCTGCCTCCAGTTGTTGATTGTTAAGGGCCAGGCTTGGTATGCTACATCAGCCTCAATTGGAGTATCGACGGTTGAACGGAATGTCATCCTGGATGCTCTCCTGCCACACCGCTTACCCGACCTAGATCGTTTTTCATGATACAAGCAAACCACGGCCTGCTAGTCATCGTTTCTCAAGGTCAAAGCCGTAGCCCCGAGAAACGTCAGTTGGAGGATGGGATTGCATTAGCGGCTGCCAGTCTCCCCAACACCGTCTCTCTGATCGTTCCGCATTTGTATGATCTCGGAGGGGACAGCGAAAGTTTAGAACGTATTCGTTTGTGGCGAGGTCCTATCGTTGTCTTGACCTGGCTCTTCGACAGGGCGGCTCACTGGATCTTGGATCGAATGGATGTTCGTGGGCGACCTGGCGATGTCGAACTGATCAACCCGGATACCATTTCGGATGACGAAGAAGACGACGATGCTGGATCGGATGATGATAAAGCAGAGGATCGCGTGGCGAACATCCAGCAGCGCCCCGACCGTCGCATCTATTCGATCGACCTGCGTTCGAGCCCCAATGTCGATTCTTTTGTGAATGAGTTTCAACGAATCCTCCAGTTTGAGGAGTTGCTGTCACCTAGGCCGCGGGAGTTTCTGTCACTCGACAGATTCCTCCAACCGACCAACACGACCGCCCTGGCCATCGACGGCAGTTCGGCACTAGATCAACCTGCATCCCACGACTCTCCTCTCGGAATTGTTCCGTTACGCATCGAGGAGCATCCAGTCCGCCGATGGTACCCTGTTATCGACTACAGCCGTTGTACGAACTGTATGGAGTGCATCGACTTTTGTTTGTTCGGCGTCTACGGAGTGGATCGACGTGAAACCATCCTGGTGGAGCAGCCAGATAATTGCCGCAAAGGCTGCCCTGCATGTTCGCGTGTGTGTCCCGAAAATGCGATTATCTTCCCACAGCATAAAACTCCGGCCATCGCAGGGGCTCCCGTCGAGGCTGGTGGTTCATTCAAAATCGATTTATCGAAACTGTTCGGTGCACCCGAGCGAAACGAAGATGCGGTATCGGCTGCAGCTCGCGAACGCGACGAGCAATTGATTTTGGCAGGAAGAGCTGCGGTGGGAATCGCGAAACCTGCCGAAGTCCAAACGACTCGTGATGGCTCGACCGATTCGTCGAGTCGTCCCAAAGACAAACTGGACTCTCTCATCGATCAGTTGGATAGTCTAGACCTCTAACGAGTGGCAACCGAATCTCTCTACCTACTTACAGGAGTTTCCAGATGACTTTTCTTCAATCGCCGCGCAACCACCTGCTCGTGCTGGGTTCGATTACTCTACTGACTCTCGTCGGCAACGCGCAGGAAAAGAATGCGGTCGAATCCGTTCCGTTTGCAAAGATCGATGCGACCGGTGATGATTGGAAACTGCTCGGCAAGGATGACTTCGTACGTGCCAACTGCGATGAGGATACATGGACCTGGAAGGGGAATCTCGTCTATTGTACTGGGAAGCCCATCGGGGTATTGAGATCCAAAGAGAAGTACAAAAACATCGAATTCGTCGGAACCTGGAGGCACTTGAGCAGTGGAGGCAATTCAGGTTTTTTTCTATGGACTCCGGAAGATGCTTTAAAGGATCTGCCCTCAAACAAATTGCCTGGGGCTGGAATCGAGGTGCAGGTCCTCGATCATGGATTTAAGGAGCAATACGAAAAGAGGTCGGGAAAGAAAGGGGATTGGTTCACCACCAACGGCGATATTTTTCCGGTTGGGAAATCCAAGCTGGATCCGTTTCCCCCTTTGTCACCGAACGGTTCGCGAAGTTTTCCAAAGTCGAACCACAGTCTCGCTAGCCCCGCGTGGAACCATTACTACGTGCGGGCGATTAATGGCGAAGTCAGGCTCTGGGTCAATGGCTTTGAGGTTTCTGGCGGTAAAAATGCGAATCCTGCCGAGGGCTATCTTTGCTTGGAATCCGAAGGAGCTCCCATCGAATTCAAAGATATCAGGGTTCGGATCCTCCCCTGATCGAACTCCACATCCTTTGCCTACGAGCTTGATTTCATGACATTCCGTATCCGATGTTTCGTTCTGCTGATACTCACCTCGATCTTCGTACGGGAACGGGCCTTTGCGCAGGATGGTGCGTCGACAATCGTGGTTTCGGAGCAAGCCAAGCAAATCCATTTCAGAGGTTATGTCTTCGATGGTCATAATGATTTGCCATGGGAAATGCGCAAGGTCCCGCGCCGCTTTGATCAGTGGGACATACGGAACTCCCAGCCAAAGCTCCATACCGACATCGACAGGCTCAAGCTCGGGAACGTAGGAGCGCAGTTCTGGTCTGTTTATGTGCCGGCTGAAACACGCGGTGCCGGGACGGCTTATCGAACGACGATCGAACAAATCGAGATTGTTCGAGAGATGATCCGACGTTACCCGGACATATTTCAGTTAGCGCTCGATGCAGACGGGGTTCGAGAAGCTCGGCAAGCGGGCAAGATCGCGTCTCTGATCGGTATGGAAGGTGGGCACAGTATCGAGGATTCGATACAAAATCTGCGTCGACTCCATGCGATGGGAGCTCGATACATGACGTTGACCCACTCGGATACCTTGGCGTGGGCCGATGCGGCAACGGATGACGCTGAACATAGCGGACTAACGCCGTTCGGTGAGGAGGTTGTGAGAGAAATGAACCGGCTCGGAATGCTGGTCGATCTTTCGCATGTTTCGCCGGACACGATGCATGATGCGCTGGATATCACCAAAGCACCGATTATTTTTTCGCATTCCTCGGCGCGAGCCGTCGCGAATCATCCTCGCAATGTCCCCGACGATGTGCTCAAACGGCTACCGAAAAACGGTGGTGTTGTCATGATCAATTTCTTCTCCGGTTTTGTGGTGCCTGAAAGCGCTGAGATCATGAGAGAGATGTTTCAGGTTCGACGGGCCTTGCAGCAAAAATACCCAAACTCGAAAGAGTCGGTCGAGAAAGAGTATAAGGAATGGCAGCTAAAGCATCCTTACCCTGCCGGTGAGGCTTCCATCGTGGTCGACCATATCGATCACGTTCGCAAAGTAGCAGGAATCGATCACGTAGGATTGGGATCGGATTACGATGGAATTACCAAAACACCTCGTGGAATCGAGGACGTTTCAACCTACCCCGTGCTGACGGAACTCATGCTCCGCCGAGGCTACACGGAGGAGGATATTCACAAAGTGCTCTATAAAAACGCTCTCCGCATTTTGGAGGCCTGTGGCAAGGTGTCGACTGCGTTGGCAAAGTAAGAACGCGGAATGGCGCTCGCCGGCAGAGACTCCCTTGAGGCTGACGTGCAGGTAAACGTCGATCGTTCGATTGCTGGTAAACAGAGACCTGCAATCATCTGCGGGATGGTCCCAGGGAGAACAGAAGCGTTTTGTCGGCCGCCTCTACGGCCTGGATGTTTTCGATGAAAGGGCCACTTTCCAACCCGTGCTGTTTTCGAGGATCTCGTAAAAAACCCTGGGGAACGGGGTGGATCGACGAATTTTACCTGTGCGGCGATTTGGGGACGTATTCCAGCTATCCTGGTTTTCCAGCTCTCAGCCGGCTTGTCGGTTTGGGCTGACACCCTGAAGGAAGGGTGGAAATTCTTAACGTAGTCGGGGTCAAGTGTTGCTTTTTTCGTGATAATGGAGAATGATTTACTAGCGGATTGAATTGAGCTGATTGGGGATGCCCGAATTTTAGTTTGCGACGAGGGGAATCGGATGCACCAACGTTTGCGTGAAAAACGACGCAAAGGGACGATGGTTTCTGCCATGGTTCGTTGGTTTTCCGTGTTGCTAGTGGTGGTGATGTTGCAATCACGCTCGGACGCCAGTTGCGGCGATTATCTGTCGCATGCGACGCAGGGACACGAGTTCGCAACCGACAGCCAGCAGGATCCATTTCCTGGCACGAGTTGCAGGAATGGTAATTGCCGATCCCAATCTCCAGTACCGGTCCCAGTCGATCCTCAGACGAGGATGGAGAACCGTCGCTCTGATGTTGAGAATCGAGCATGGTGCTCGCAGATCCCGATTTCCTCTACCGTTTATGGATTTGCTGTCGATGAGAACTCCCCACGGCAGCCTTCTTTGGATGTTGTCGTCCCACCTCCTCGCGGGTAGGCAAACGCGCTTCTAACTCTATGAGCTCGCTTCGCTCCGTATCTGCGTTGGAATTGCTCTTGGGTGGCTTTTGATCGCGACAATTTTGAGTTTCGCCATCTTTCGAGGGCTGACTCTCTTAGTATCCATTTCCTAGTTGCCGTTGTATCGATTACTACCGTCACGGCAACATTGATTCAAAACGGTAAGCAATGATTCAAATGAACAGATCATCCCTGCGAGGCAAGTCTTGCCATGGTTTTACGCTTGTTGAGTTATTGGTCGTCATCGCCATCATAGGCATTCTGGTCGGTCTTTTGTTACCCGCCGTCCAGGCAGCTCGAGAGGCCGCGAGGCGCATGCAGTGCAGCAACAATCTCAAGCAATTGGGACTTGCGATGCTGAATTATGAATCTTCCACGAAGAGATTCCCGGCCGGTCGTAGCCCAGGGGCTAGCCATTCGGCATTTGCAGCGATCCTTCCGTTTATGGAGCAAAACTCCGTCTACAATTGGATCGACTTTGCCAACCCATCGACTCACGCAAATAATACGAACGCTCGAGGGGCCGTAATCTCGACGTTTCTATGTCCATCCGATCCGGTGACCATCATTCCAGTTGCAGGATGGGCCGGGACCAATTATCGATCGAACCAAGGTTCGGGAATCACGAACAGTCAGCCATCGACTATCCCTGGCGATCCGAATTTCGGCTTTCCAGCTCCCAATGGTCCTATGGTGCCAGGTATTTTTCGAACGATCGGCGAGATAAGCGATGGTCTATCGAACACCGCTGCCTTCAGTGAGCACGGCAAGGGAGACTTTAGCAATGCGATTTCATCAGTGACCGATACCTTCCGTCCCGGCACGTTTCCTGCCAATGCGGATGAAGCGTTTCAGCAATGCAATGCCATCAACGTCAGAGATCTTGCTCTACAAGGAAATAGCAACGTGGGAGCACCGTGGCTAGCGGGCGGGCATACGACATCGAACTATTTCCATGCGTTTCCGCCCAACAGCCGGTCATGCATGTTTCCGCCACAGCGAATTTCTACAACTGCCAAGAGTTATCACACGGGTGGGGTGCAGGTTGGTCGGTGCGATGGATCGGTGGGCTTTGTAGCCCAAAATATCGATCTCATTGTCTGGCGAGCCTTCGGTTCGTGCAGTGGTGGAGAGGTGCAGGGGGGAGCCGTCGAGTGATGGCTCCTAGACTGGCATTTTGTATCCTGATTTTAACCTGGATCGGATGTTCTCAACCTCGGGTTCCTGTTTCGGATCTTGCCGCTGCAAAGTCGATGGTTGAGAAGGTCATGGAAAGTTGGAAGTCGGGAGCGTCGATCGACGAGTTCCGTCAGTCCTCCGGCATCATTGTTTCCGAAGATCTTTGGAAGCGAGGGCAGACATTGTTGTCTTACCAAATGAAGGGAGAGGGTGAAATGCTCGGCCCCAACGTCAGGTTTCGAATCACTCTTTCATGTTCAGATAAGAGCGGGAAGAAATCGGAACGCACTTTCAATTATCTGGTGACAACGGTTCCCGAAAAAACATTTTTTCGTGAAGAAGGCTCGTAGGCCGATCCTTTCATCACGATGGTTGCATCCTAGTACCCAACAGAAGATCGATCTTCTCTTTCTTAATGATTGGAACCTGAAATGAAAAAACTCGCATCGCTGGCACTCCTGGTTTGCCCAGTTCTGTCATGTCTCGGGCAGGATTCGCCAAAGACCGAGATGCCGCGTCCAACTCCTTTGACCCGGCCGCTGCTGAAGCAATGGCTTGAAAGCGTCAAAGAACGAACGCCGCGGATCCCGCTTCCCGAACTGACGGACGAAGATCGCCAAATTCTGGGGGAACAGGCAGACAGCTATGAAGCCAGGGTAAGGCATCACTACTTGAATGGTATAGAAACTCCGCGCCCGCTGTCGACGAATACAGCGACACTTCCTGGTCGATCGACGCGCGATCAAGATCCAAAAAATAGTTTGGACTATGCCTTCAAAGTGGAACTGTTTTGGATTGTCTCTCGAGTCAATAACTGCCAGTACTGCATTGGGCACCAGGAATCTAAGTTGTTAGGTGCGGGCAGATCAGAAGACCAAATTGCATCGCTCGATGGAGATTGGTCGGATCAGTCACCGGAGAGAAGAGCTGCATTTCGCTTTGCTCGCAAGTTTACTTACGAACCTCAGCTATTGGGGGATCAAGACATTCGCGAGCTCAAGCAGTACTATTCGGATCTGCAAATCCTAGAGATGATTCTGTCGATGTGCGGCAACAATTCAATCAATCGATGGAAAGAGGGAATCGCTGTTCCCCAGCGAAAAGACGAGGGTGGTTACTCGAGAATGGCAACTCTCGGGTCGACCGAAGCTCCTGACCCTAAACTGCCGAGAGGCTCCTATTTAACGCCGACATCGAGTCATTATGTGAATTTGGTTTCGGCGGTTGTTCCCAGCGCTAAACTGGGGCTAAATGCGGCAGGTTTGGGGGAGACGATTGAGAACCGACCAGCACTTGAGACGCGATCGGCCGTTCTTGAACAATGGAATCAGCGCCGCAGCAGGCCTGCGAGGCTACCGCTGCTCAGTCTGGAAGAAACCCAACAGGCGATACCCAAGTCAAAGGATTCCGCTTTCGGAGGGGAAAATTGGGTGCGTTTGCTGGCCAATTTTCCAACGGTTGGGTCCAGTCGTTTCGAAGGGTTTATTGCGGCTGAAACAGGAGGAAACCTATCTCCAAAACTAAAGGCTCAGATTGCTTGGATCGTCGCGCGACACGACCGAGCTTGGTACGCTTCGTGGCGTGCGATGTCTCAACTGCGTTCGTTAGGCGTGAGCGATGAGGAAGTGTTCTCGCTCGATGGTGATTGGGAATCATTTCCCGAACGCGAGAAAGCTCTATTTCGTGTCGCAAAAAAATTGGGCGCGTCCCCCGTCGTCTTGACAGACGAGGACGTAGCGACGGCCGTGAGTCAAGCTGGAGCTCGAGATACGGTACAGGCGATCAGCTATATTTGCTCCCGCGCTTCCTTCAATCGCATGACGGAAGCCGCAGGGTTGCCCTTGGATTGATCCGCCGAGGCGCCAGGTTTTTTTACCACGCGGTCGTCGGAGTGGTCATGCAGCATCGAACAGCTTCAACGCTGGTCGTTCAGCGACGGATGCTGGTTGCCGCTGCGATTTGCGTTCGCTCCTCATACGTTTCACGAGTTGCTCGACAACTTCATAGTCCGACTTGGATTGTCTCGTTTGGTTGTTCGTCCAACGGTTTACTCCCCAGCCCGTCAACAGGATCTCGTCTCCGGGACGAGCAGACCGCATGGCGAGTTCGATTGCGGTTTCACGGTTGGGAATGATTTGTATGGAAGCTGGTTGACTGCAACCATCTAAAACTTGCCAGATCGAGCGTTGCGCTTGCTCGGTCGTGGTCTTGCTTTGCGTCAGGATTACCCTCGCAGCTGCCCGCTCCAGCACGCGTCCAAAAGCGGCGAGTTGTTCCGAGGAGGCTGCTTCGGGTACTTCCGCAACACAAATGACAGGTTTGCCTTGTTTTCCGGAAATCGCATGGAGCGAGATGGCAAGTCGATCGGCTTGATCCGCAAGATCAACGGTCACCGAACAGAATTCATTCGCGATATTGTGCATCCGCCCTGGGATTCGCTGTAGACGCTCTATACCTGCGACAATCTCTTCGATTTCCAAACCAAAGGCGTAGCCTATCGCAACTGCACCCAGAATGTGCCTCGCGAAATGGTCTCCCGTCAGTCGCGTGTTTAGCGGCATGATGGAACGACCGACTTGCACCATCATCGATTGCTCGTTCACGGAACAGGAAAGTCGTCTACCCATTACATCGCAGGCAGCATCGATACCGTAACCAATCGCATGCGGTTGGTGGCGCTCAATCCATCGATTGAGTCGTGCATCGTCTGCATTGAAAACAACGACGCCATGGCGCTTCATTTGCGACATGAGGCGAAGCATGGAATTCTCAACGCAGCGAGCCCGTAGCTTGTCGACGCGTTGACTCTTTCTCAAGCTGGAAAATAGAAGGACGTCAAATTCCATTCCATGGGTCGCTCTCGTGCAGAGCATTTCGTCTGTGATCTCTAAGACGACTGCTGGACAGCCATTGGCTTCGGCAGTGGCGACGAAGGTGGCTATTTCCCCGGCGGTCGCATCGGCATCGCAACGGAGTCCTACCTTGGCACCATCGCTCCCTCCCAGTGTCGAGTGGTAAGCAACCCGATTTCCGACATGCTTCAGCATCGCGGCCGTGATGATGGCTGCTGTTGTTTTTCCATGGGTTCCAACAACTCCTATCGTAAGGACTCGTTGGGTGGGATGTCCCACCAGGGCTTGCGCCAGCAACGCGTAGGCTTCGTGGATGTCGGGCACGATGCATTGCGGGATAGGGGACGGAAGGAATTGCTCTGTAATGATCGCGACTGCTCCGCGTTCAACGCCTTCAATCACTTGACGAGCATAATCCTCATGTCCATCGAGACCGATGATGAGCACGCCTTGTGGCTGAAGACTATCTGTCTGTGCATGGCATGAAGAACATTGGATGTCCGATGCACCCAAAAACTGGGCTTTGGGGAACAGCTTTTTAAGCGACACCGTCGGTTTTGATGCGCATTGACTCAAAGGAAGGCCTCCTTGCCTCATTGGATGTCCATAAGTCTTAAGCGTCATGCATTGTGCTCCGCCATCCTGGCAAGGCATCCATCGACTTCTGGGGCCGCCGATCGGTTGCAAGACTCCAACAACGTGATCGAATTCAATGATCCGGTCAAGCCGAGGTGGCGTGTAATAAGGGGCACAAAATCAACAAAATTCCACCGCATTGCTAGCATAAGTCGGGTGCGTTCTTCGATCGTTGTGGACGGTTATGTGGGTCTCTTAAAGGGATTCGGGACGTTTGTTCTGGCAACGCTCGCGAAATCCTCCTCATACTTCCGAGAAGCGGTGCTCGTGCTCGCTATCGAGTCGAGACAATGATGGCAGAGCACTTCTTCGGCCACGATCGACTCGACGTCCATCGCCTATCGATGGAGTGTGTTGCACGTGCATTCGAAGCAATGCATCGAGTTTGTATCTTCATCGAAAGGTGTGCGATCGATGGCTCAGCGCGAGTAACCCCTGGGTCTCGAACGAGATTACCGTTCTAAGTGGCGGATGGAGTAAGAACATGAAGAAGAGCCCCAATAAACAATTCCATACAAACGCTCGGTTGTTCGTTTGTAAGGGCATCCGAGTCGACGGCTCGAATCGGCTCAAAAGGGTAGATAGTCGTGTCCATACTGGCGTAGTATGATGTTGGTGTAGGATCGATCTCATTTCCACTTATTCGTCACGTTGTGCGTCCTAATGAATCTCATGGATCCCAAATCCCATTTCGATCGAGATGGTTATTATCTGGCAAAAAATCTTTTCGCGAGGGATGAAATGATTGCCCTATTGAAATACGCGCGAGCCGATCAGCAGTTAGCCACCGAGGCTTATGTTCGACGGGATGCGACAGGGGGGGAAAGCAAGTTGGCCCTGCGAAATGATCTAGACGATTCGTCTCTGTATACCGCGATCGTTCGTTCCCATCGCGTCGCAGGAACGATGCAGCATTTACTAGATAGTGAGGTTTATCATTACCATCACAAGATGATGCTCAAAGAGCCTCGAGTCGGTGGTGCTTGGGAATGGCATCAGGACTATGGATATTGGTACACCAACGGCTGTTTGTATCCGGATATGGCGAGTTGCTTGATTGCGGTTGATCGCGCAACGAAGGAGAATGGTTGCCTGCAGGTTCTTCGTGGCTCCCACCGAATCGGTCGAGTCGACCATCTTTCCACGGGGGATCAGAAAGGAGCTGATCCCGAGCGGGTCGAACAAGCGAGGAGGTGTCACGAACTAGTCTATTGCGAAATGGAACCCGGTGATGCTTTGTTCTTTCATGGGAATCTATTCCATTGTTCGAGCAAGAATGAAAGTGAGAATCCGCGATGGTCGCTTATTTGTTGTTACAATGCGAAACACAACGACCCATTTATACGGAATGGCAGGCATCCCAACTACACGCATCTGGACCTATGGCCTGATGATCGTGTACGGGCGACTCTGCTTCAGTACACGTAGGATTCCTTCCTCCACCCACTCTCGGATATCCTTATGGCAAAACTGGCCCTTCTCGGCTCGGGACTGATCGGTTCTTTTTACGCGGAAGCCCTGCTGGGCCAACGAAGCCGCGATCAGATAACGGTTGTCTACTCCCGTTCCGAGCAGCGGGCTGCTGAGCTGGCGACAAAGTGGGGTATCCCACGTTCCACGACGGATATGCTCTCGGCGATTCGCGATCCCGAAGTCGAATTGGTTGTGGTGGCAGTTCCAAACCACATGCATGAGGAAGCGGTACTCGAGTCGGCGAAGGCAGGGAAAGGTGTCCTATGCACGAAACCCCTTGGCAGGAATGCTGACGAAGCATGGCGGATGTTGCAAGCGGTAGAAAAAGCGGGTGTTTTCCACGGATATCTGGAGGACCTCGTGTATACCCCCAAAACCCTCAAAGCGATTGCGGCAGTCAAGAGTGGAAGCCTCGGAAAGGTACTGTGGGTGAGATCTCGCGAAACGCACCCGGGGCCCCATAGCGCTTGGTTTTGGGATAAGACGATCGCCGGAGGCGGAGCGATTGTCGATATGGGGTGCCATTGTATCGAGATCGGCCGATCCTTTATCGGGAAAGAGGTTCGGCCGGTGGAGGTCATGTGCTGGGGCGCAACTCAAGTGCATCCGATAGAGACGGAGGATCATGCGATCGGGCTCGTTCGCTATGAAAACGGTTCCATCGGACAATTCGAAGTAAGTTGGTCGTTCCGAGGGGGTATGGATCTCCGGGATGAGATCGTGGGAACCGAAGGGACCATCTGGCTCAACCATTGGTTACGAACCGGAATAGAGATGTTTTCAGCTGGTGGTGGACCGGGGTATGTCGCTGAGAAATCGGAAAGCGATGCAGGCTGGTTGTTTCCTGTCGGGAATGAAGCCAGCGCTCTTGGCTATATCGATATGTTCTTTGATATGTTACGAGCATTCGATTCCGGAACGGAACCGACAGAAACCTTTTACGACGGGTATGTGGTGAATGCGATTATCGATGCAGCCTATCGCTCGATCCAGTCGAAGCGGTGGGAGCCCATTGCTATCCACTCCTGGCGTGGAAGCTCGTCGGTTGAATCCGCGGACTCCGGGGCCAAAGACCATCCTGAGTGGGTTGTGATCAAACGAGAGGTGTTACCCGACGGTTCCAAGCGGGTGATTCGTCGCAACTTGAAAACCGGTGAAGTCATCCAGGAGTTGGAGTGAATCGAGGTTGAGAGTCAGATGAGATAGAGACCCCGGGTTTTGGAACCTAGCGTTTCGCCGAAACTCACTCGGCAGTCCTGCTCTTTTGGAAACGTGATAGGGAATAAAAGAGAGCCATGCCCGCTGTGATGACGAGGGCACCCCCCCCAAGCCAAAGGAGTGGGACATGCTCGCTGCTACCAAACCAAGGTTCGAGTTGAGAA
Source organism: Pirellula sp. (assembly GCA_040396935.1). Classification (GTDB taxonomy): domain Bacteria; phylum Planctomycetota; class Planctomycetia; order Pirellulales; family Pirellulaceae; genus JBKCUI01. The sequence goes on along the minus strand of JBBAXA010000008.1, from coordinate 31,830 downwards.
GGCTCGAGCCTTGAAAACCACAGCACGATAGCATTGTGGGTGAAATGAAGGAAAACACCTGGCCAAATGGAATTGGTCCAGACGGCGATGGTACCGAGTACCAAGCCCAACAAAAATGTCGGAATGAACTTCTCCGGAGACAGAACATTTCCTGTGATGACATGGAACAGGCCGAACAGAAAAGCCGAGTACAAAATACTCCGCACTTGGTTGGTCCGACCGAGAAACGCGGACAACGCAAAACCACGAAAGAAGAATTCTTCAGCGATCGCAGGTGCCAGTGCTTGGGTAAGTAGGATCCAACCAAACGGGATCTCGAGCCATTTCTGTTTTAAGGACTCCAATTGGTCGATATGCTCGGAAAGACTCCAGGACTTGAAAAGCAACACGCCCTCCAAGGCGAACATCCATAACGTCGATCCGACCAGCAAGCTGGCCAGAATCATGCCTGCTAAGCGGGTCGACCGAGCAGACCAGGCCAGAGCATTCGAGGATCCATCTCCGAGTCGGATGGTGGGTATTAATCGTACCCGGTTAAAACTCAGCCAAGCAAACGGAACTACGATAAAAAGGGAGGCCAGGGCTAAAGCATTGAGGCCCATGAGTGTGTCGGTTGCACCTTCGAACCACGAGGCCATCGACGAGATGACAAACAGGACGGGGAAGAGGAACGCGAGATAGATGAAGAAGAGTCCCAGGTCGGGGTGATCCTTTGGTTTAGACGGCCTTCTAACCAAATCGCTCCACGTCGACTGGCTTCCCATGACCGAATGGGATGTACCAAACAAATGGGACGCGATCACGAGTGCAGCAGCCCCATAAGCGATCGTTGTGATCACGGCAATGAATGAGGGGACGAGAGGTGGCTGGCCAGTCATGATATCCCGAGAGAGAAGCAATACATTGAGCAGGGGCACCACTGCGAAAAGATTCGTGAATTCAATATTTGGCATCAGCGTTACTAAACCCGGAGCGAGGCAGATGAGCATGACAGGAATGAGATAAGCCTGTGCCTCCTTGAAACTCTTGGCGAACGAACAGAGGGCCAGCAGGATCGAGCTGAAGAAGGCCGCAAAAATCGTGAGAATGGGTAGGATCTGAAGGAGTGTCCACAACGAGAATCCAGCTGGTCCGAAAATAGCTTTTCCGAGACCTCCAAATGAAAATGTCACCCATGTCGCAAAAAGGTTCGCGAGCGCTGTTAGAAAAGCGACTGTAACAACCGCAGCGTACTTGCTCAGCAGCAAAGCAAAACGGGGTGCTGGCGTTGCGATCATCGCCTCCATCGTTCCCCGCTCCCGCTCGCCCGCTGTAAGGTCGATCGCTGGGTACACGGCACCCGTGATCGTCATCAAAATCAAGACGAGAGGGATAACTCCGACAAGCGATGCGGTTGCATCATCTTTCCTGCCTACTCCACGTGTTTTCAATTCAACGGCTGGAGAAAACTCAGGTGCCACACTCATGCGAAGACCATACGCTTGCTGGTCGTTGATCAACTGACACATTCGGCGTACCAGAATAGCCGCGTCTTCTCCGCGTCGATCACCATTGCGGAATTCGATTTCGACATCAAACGACATTGCCTTGGCTTTGCCGATGGGCACCTCCCGTTTTTCAATTTTGGTGAATGCAACGTCGATCTGTCCACTCTGCAATGCAGATTGGAGCGTTTGGTCTGTGATCGAGAAAAGCTCGAACGAATCGAGGCCTGGTTGTTTTTCGTCGTTCGGAGGATTTTCTCCGGAGCCTTCCGATGATTTTGATTCGAATTGAATGGGGGGGATTGGTGAGATTACTCCTGAATCAATCAGGCTTTGGGCGTTGGACAGGAGCTCACTCACGAGAGGAGCATACCTCGGGTCGCCGACCCCCAAGACATAGGAGGGTTGCTGGCCTTTCGATACGGTACCTAAAAGAAGACGCTGCATCGCCATACTCAGCAAAGGATAGACGAGTATCGGCATCAGGATTAAGGTCATGACCGTTCTTCGGTCTCGCAAGCTCTCACGAAGTTCTTTTAAGCAAAGACGCCAGAGCCTTCCCCCCGAGAGGTAATCGTTCATGCACTTCCTTCAATCGTTTCAGTTGAGGCAACGGGTGAGCCATGATGATGGTCTTTGCCGATAAGCTGAATGAACATATCTGTCAGATGCTGTTGTCCTGTAGCCCGTTGCAAATCCTGAAGAGTTCCCTCGTATTGCATCGAACCATGATGAAGCAGACCGAAACGGTCACAAACACGCTCGGCTTCGTCCAGTCGATGCGTTGAGAGCAAGACAGCTTTGCCCCGATTCTTGAGGATTTCGATGAAGCGAAAAATGGTTTGGCTTCCCACGACATCGAGTCCACGTGTCGGTTCATCGAGTAGCATGACCGGTGGGTCGTGCATGAGACCGCGAGCCAGTGTGACTCTCTGCTTTTGGCCCGTGCTCAAGGTGCTGCATCGTTGATCCAAAAACGATGAGATATCTAGTAACTCCGATAGCTCTACCATCCGCTGCTGGGCGACGTCCAAATCGACGGCGTAGAGATCTGCAAAGTACAGGAGCATTTCCCGTACGCTCAACCATGGATAGACACCATCGTTGGTCGAGATCAATCCTAGTAGTTTCCTGTACTCCATCGAATCTGCGGAATTGGTCCGGCCACCTACCGTAACGAGGCCGCTGTCGGGTTCGACGAGCCCCATCACCATTCTCAGCGTGGTTGTTTTGCCAGCACCGTTTGGACCGAGTAAACCATAGACTTCACCGCTGTTTACTTCAAAACTAATTCCGTTAACCGCGACGAGAGGCGTACCGCGAACCATGAATTGTTTGAATAAGTGGTCCGCGCGAATCATTCGGGGGTTCGTCTTGCCCTTTGGAGGTGTTGCCTGCAAGCAATCTGAGACACTTTCGATGTGTCCTGAGCCGGTGCCTGCTGCATGTGTGGGAGCGACTTATTCTAGGGTTTAGTCAACTCGGAGAACAGAATACTGGAGCTGTAGTCCCGGGTACGGAGAATGCGTTGAGTCGATCTCTGAAAATCTTCCGGCTTGGCAAAGTAAATGTTCGGAACAAATTTTTGTGGATTCCGATCAATGAGGGGAAACCAGGTGCTTTGCACTTGGATCATGATTCGGTGCCCTTTCTTGAATCGATGGAGAACATCGAGCAATTCGACTTGGATTTGTGTTGGCACTCCAGGCTCGAATGCTTTCGGGAATTCGTAAGATTCTCGAAATCGCCCCCGGATGACTTCGCTGCGTAGCATCATTTGGTAATTCGGAAGAGTCGATGGATTGGTTCCGTCGGGCTGAACATCGATTAACTTGACAACGAAGTCCGAGTCGGTTCCCGTGATCGTAGTCCATAAAGAGACTTGAATGGGGCCGGCGATGACCACATCTTCCTCGAGGACGGGCGTTTGGTACGAGAGCACATCGGGGCGTCTGGCAGCGAAACGCTGATCTTCCACCATGTACTCAACGGTCATGCGATTGGTGATCTTTTCGGTGTAAGGGACCGGTTTTGCAGGGTCGCTGACGTACTCGTCGAAAGAGGAGGTTGCGGCTGACTCTGGTGGGGTGGGCTGAAGCGTTCCCCCTTCGCGAAAGTAAAGACGTTTGCTTTGGCTTTGCTGCGGAGGCCAGTGCGGGAAGGTCCGCCAAACGTTGGAGCCGGTCTCAAACACGGTCGCTTCCGCAGGGGCTGAATAATCTCGATCCTTGAGGTATTTCTCAAAGAATGGAAACTCAATTTCCGCCCGATAGAATGCCGCAGTCTTAGAGCTAAACGAAACTTCTCCTAACTTGTCTCCGTCCCCACTGGCCCATCCGCCATGAATCCAGGGGCCTACGACCAGCACATTGTTGATTCCAGGATTCAGTTTCTCCACGGTCGCATACGTCTTAAACGAACCATAGAGATCCTCAGCATCGTACCATCCTGTCACGACCATCACGGCTGGCGCGACATTCTTCAGGTGTGGTAGGATTTCCCGCTTTTTCCAAAACTCATCCCGATTCGGATGAGACATCATATCGGTCCAAAAAGAAACACGCCCTTTCAAAAGACGTTTATTGATTTCTTCAATCGTTCCAGCATCCAGAAAAAGGTGATAGCCATCTATTGACGGGAGAGATTCTGCGGGTGGACGTTCGGTGGTTGGTCCTGTTCTCTCCTGGGCATTGTTGATTAACCAGCGATAGGCGTGGGCTAAGAAGAAGGCACCATGATGAAGGAAATCGTCGAAATACCAATCACCCACAGGTGCTTGCGGCGAAACAGCTCGAAGGGCGGGATGCGCATCGATCATTCCGGCAGAGCAGTAAAAGCCCGGATAGGAAATACCGTACATGCCGACACGACCATTGTGGTTCGGAACGTTTTTTAGTAGCCAGTCAATCGTGTCGTAGGTGTCCGAACTCTCGTCGACCTGAGCGTTGTTCGACTTGTTGACAAGATGGGGAGTTACCTGCTCGAAAGTTCCCTGCGACATGAATCTGCCACGGACGTCTTGGTTCACAAAGATGTATCCCGCTTTCGAAAAGTATTCGCTCGGTCCGAGACTAGACGGGTAACTATCCGGTCCGTAGGGTGAACAGGAATACGGTGTTCTCTTCATCAGGAGGGGATACGTGAGGGTTGTATCCTTGGGGGAATAGACTGTGGTGTGCAATTTGACACCATCGCGCATCGGGATCATGTACTCCCGTTTTTCATAACGAAGGCGTATTGAGTTCTCAGGGCTGATCGATTCCTGAGCGAAAATGGCTCTAGAACTTCCATCCACTCCACCGATGAGACAGGAAAGAACCACCCCGAACAAAATGCAAAAAGACTTTTTGGAATCAGTCATTAGAGAGCCTGCTGCGACGGGGTTTGGATGAAGATCGGAAACGAAGTTCGTTATTGTAATGCTCGAAAAGTGAAAGTGTTGTCTGGCTGGGCCCTCTCTGCGTTTAGAAGAAACGCTCCGATCAGCCTAGAATCGCAATGCATCGAAGCGCTGTGTGCGTGAATCTCAGTTTGGGAACATTCTCCAGTCTAGACAACCGTCGTCCAGCGAGAGGGTCAGACGGGGCCAAGGCTCACGCTATCGATCCAAACGGGATGGATTCGTGGGATTTATATCGTGTTCTAGAAGCCAATCTCTATCCGGATATTTCCTCCGGAGAGGGATGCGGTGCCCGGCCGAGGAAAGCTATTTCCATTCATAGATTCGGGGAAGATTTCGATGCGCAGAATAGAAGCGGTAGCACAATGACAGACGGGTTGGCCGCTGGAAGCCGGCTCATTCTCATCAGGTAGTCAAATGGAAGTAGCAGTGGATGTGGGGAAATCCGCGGTAGTACCAAACCATCTCAGAGCTTTCGATTTGCCAAGTATCCCAAACTTGATCGGATCCGATGTCGTATTTTCCGGGGTACCAAGAAATACTGAGCTTCTCGAGCAATTTTCTCGATTCAATCGCCGAAATCGTTGCGTCGACATCCTCTCGTCGAAACATAGCCAGCATCGCTCGCATCGTTTGGAGAAGAACGCTTTTCTGGTCTCCGCTTAATTCCGCCCCCTGTAATCCTCTGGGTTCAGTTTTCTTTTGAATGACTGTCCCCGGCTGTTCGCTTCGAGGCTCGACGGACACAAGACCTTGGGATTGCTGCTTGGCACTAAGCGTTTTAACAAATTGGTTGAAGAGCTTGCCTTGGTACCAGTAGGGGTTGCCTGGATGATCTTTTGTTTCGTTGAAGTTTTCTCGCATGTCGACCAAGGGGTGTGGGTAGTGTCCATAGAAAATGGGATTTCCACCGAACCCTTGCCCTTGATTCGAATGAGCATTGCAGCGCCGTGTGACGTGGTGGCCGGTGAAGATGAACTCAAAATCCTTGTCATCGGGCGTACCAAAGAATCCTGCTGCAGGTGCATTCTTTTCATCGCCGTACTGGTCTAAAAGCACCTGCTGATTCACGGCATCTTGATAGGGCTCGCTATGTAAGGAATCAAATATTTGCTTGATCAGCGATTGCTGTTCCTTATCAAAGGTTGTTGGGATCCGATGGTCCGGATGGATGTACCACCAGTTGCTCACGTAACCACGACGAGGGTGATTGGCTGGCAAGCACACGCGTTCACGCTGCTGGGCAGTGAGGCTTTTGTAGAGCTGCATCGGTAGAGAATCGGGCTGATTCGAGCCCGTCTGCCAGTTGGCAGCGACTGGACTCCACAAACGGGCGGATCCAATTCCCGCAGATGCGGTACCGATTGTTTGGATCCAACGGCGGCGATTGAATGTCATTATGGCTGCTCCTCGTCCCTCAATTCCTGGATGTATAGTATAGGATCAAACGGACCGTCCGTATCAAACGATCGATACGAAACGGTTCGTTTTGGTGCCGTTTTTTATCCAGCCACGATTCCGTTGTGGGTTGGTGCTCGATGCGGTAATCTGACGACCTGCGTAACTTGTTCAGGGACGCTGCCATATCCCATAGAACTACCCTATCGTAAAAACGTCTCTCCCCGTTCCTCGGAATGATTTGCTATGAGCAGGACTGCTATCGTTTTGTTTGCTGGATGCCTACTTTCACTAGGTGTATCTGAAATCCAGGCGGTGGACCGATCGAAGGAATTTTTGGTGGAAGCTGAAAGTTTTTCGCAATACGGTGGATGGAGCTTGGATACCCAGTTCATCCGAAACATGGGTTCGCCCTATCTCATCGCGCATGGGTTAGGACGACCTGTTGCAGATGCTGTCACGCGAGTTCAGTTGCCGAGCCCAGGAGAATACCGAGTCTACGTTCGAACCAAAGATTGGGTTGCGCGGTGGAAGGCGCCGGGCAAGCCGGGGCAGTTTCAAGTCGTCGTCGACGGAAAGCCATTGCCCAAGGATGTTGGAACCGAAGGAGCCGATTGGAATTGGCAGGATGCGGGGCGATTGAATATCGAGCAAACAGAAATTGAATTGAGACTTCGGGATTTGAAGGGATTCGATGGACGATGCGATGCCATTTACTTCACAAAAACCCAGGAGCCACCCCCGAATAGCAATGAGATTTTGAACGCTTGGCGGAAGGAACAATTGCGTTTGCCGGCCGAGCCGGTCAAGAAGGGTGGGTACGATCTCGTTGTTGTCGGTGGAGGTTATGCCGGAATGGGAGCCGCTTTAGCAGCCGCTCGCATGGGCTGTAAAGTGGCTCTGATCCAGGATCGCCCCGTTTTGGGTGGAAATGGATCGAGCGAAATCCGAGTCTGGGCCATGGGTTTGATACGTCGGGGTAAATATCCGAGGATCGGCGAAATCGTGGAGGAATTTGCAGACAAGGCGACCAAATCTCCCGGTGCGTTTGAAGAGTTTGGTGATGACAAGAAAGAAGCAATCGTTCGAGCCGAAGCGAACATCGATTTGTTTTTGGAACATCACGCGCACAAAGTGAACATGAAAGCAAAACAAATCGAGTCGATCATTGCATTCGAGGCCAGGACGGGGAGGGAGCTGGAATTCTCAGGTCGTCTCTTCGTGGATGCTACCGGACACGGCACGATCGGTGCCTTGGCTGGGGCCGATTGGAATCTCGAGGAAAAAGGTCGCATGGGGATGAGCAATATGTGGGCGTGGGGCGAATCGGATCAAGAGGTTTCTTTCCCCCAGACGCCATGGGCGCTGCCACTCGAGATGAAAGATTTTCCCTATCCCGTGGACCATCATGGCCAATGGTTTTGGGAAAGTGGTTTTGATAAAGATCCTCTCGGGGATGCGGAAGGAATTCGCGATTGGAATTTGCGCGCGGTCTTCGGTGCATTCAATGCGATGAAGAATGGGGATGGAGCTCCTGAGCACCGGAACGCTTTTCTGACATGGGTCGCTTTTATTGGTGGTCCTCGCGAATCTCGACAACTCTTTGGCGATGTCATTCTCACACAGGATGATATCGTTTCAAAAAAGGATTTTCCTGATGGTTGTGTGCCGAGTACTTGGAGTATCGATTTGCATTATCCAAAAAAGCAGTTCGCTGAAAAGTTTCCGGAGAACCCATTCATTTCGATTGCTGAGCACGACCGTCGTATCGACCGGATGTATGGATATCCGATCCCCTACCGGTGTTTTTATTCGAGAAACATTGAGAATCTGTTCATGGCCGGACGTTGTATCAGCGTTACCCACGAAGCATTGGGGACCGTGCGTGTGATGAAGACCTGTGGGATGATGGGTGAGGTGGTCGGAAAAGCCGCATCCATCTGCATCAAGAACGATTGTCTACCCTACGCTGTCTACGAACGTTATTGGTCGCAAATGGATGAACTTTTGAAGCTACCAGGTAAAGCGTTTCGCAAGTCGATCCAGGATTCGTTCGTGATTCCTGAAGACTCCCTGCCGTTGGCGAGTTCTATCGGACCTCCCACCGGACTCGATCCCTCCAAATTGGAGGGGATCGTCATCGACAATCGGCAGGCTCAGGCTCAAGGGAAGTGGACCAGCGGAGAAGGACTCAAAGGCTATGTTGGTTATGACTATGTCTATGCAGCACCTAAATCCGGGGCAACGATCCGATTCGAATGGAAGGCTGATCGAGCGGGGCCGTTCGAAGTCCGGCTTTCCTACCAACCGCATGAAAACAGAGGGAATAAGGTGCCTGTACAGGTCACGGCAGGTCCGAAAACCGCTGACTTCAAAATCAATATGAAGGAAAAGCCAACTCTTCCCAACCAATTCGTCAGTCTCGGTGTTTTCACTGTCGAAAAGGACCAAACCATTGCAGTAACGCTCACTGCAGGCGATGCAGGAGGAAATGTCCATGCAGACGCCATCCAAATTATTCCCGCTCGATAAATCATCGCCTCGCACCAGGCGAAAAAAAGAGTGGTTGTCCTTGGTGGTACATGCGCTGCGCTGTATTGTTTTTTTCTTGATCCTTGTCGTTGCCCATCTTGTGCATCGAAAGCTGCATGCGAAACCGACCTCGGACCTGCCGGCTCTCTTGCAGCAGTATTCCATCGACGTTCGAGACGAATTCGGACCAGATGCGAGGATCGGTTCCAGCAATGCTGAGGATCAATGGGAAATCGTCGACAAAGAGGGAACCAAGCTAGGGGCTCTGGCGCAGACGTCTCCCCAAAGCGACGCATTCCTGGGATTTTCTGGCGCAACCAATTCCTTGATCGCCCTCGACGAGATGGGCAAGATTTTAAGTGTTCGCATTCTGATGAGCCGCGATACTCGCGAGCATGTAGAAATCATCGTCAGGGATGACCAATTCCTGGCTTCATGGAAAGGTTTAGACTCCCATCAGGTTGCGAGCAAAACAGACACCACCCCTGTCGCGGGTGCGACGTTGACTAGCACCGCAATCATCCAAGGGATCCAGGCCCGATTTGGTGCAAAGACGCTGGTATCGAAGTTTCCTGAGCGAATTGCACTGGAGCAAGCGAAGAAATTCTTTCCAGGGGCGATGGGGATCGAGCAAGACCCTGACTTTCCCTCGATATGGCGGGTCCATGGAGGCTCGAACGGTGACTTGGGTTGGATCCTGCGAACCTCGCCAGTAGCCGACAACGTCGTGGGTTATCAAGGCCCTACCGATACGGTCATGGGATTCGATGCATCCGGTGTGATTGTCGGGATCGCAATCCAAGACAGTTTTGAAAATGAGCCCTACATCGGGTACGTTCGGAAAGATCGGTCGTTCCACGAACTTCTCAAAAAGTTCAGCCTGCAGCGATGGTCGGATATGGACCTCAAACAAGAAGGTATCGAAGGCGTTTCAGGAGCAACCATGAGTAGCATGGCCATCGCGGAATCCTTGATGCTCGCCGCCAAATCCTACACGCGTTATCGCGATACGAGTTCCCAGGACCAAAACTCCTATCCTAGGATATGGAAGCGATCGGTGGGTACTGTGCTCTGCGTCTTGTTCGGATGCTCGTTCGCCCTAAGCTCGTGGCGAGGTAACCAGTGGCTGAGGTTTCTTCTGCAAATATTGGTAGTCTGCTACTTGGGACTCCTGCAAGGGGAACTTCTTTCCGTCGCGATGATTGTTGGTTGGGCGCAGAATGGCATACCGTTGTTCAATGCGTTTGGGTTTGTCGTGCTGGCACTCGCTGCCTTTGTTTTGCCAATCATCACAAAGCGGAATGTCTATTGCTCTCATCTATGTCCACACGGAGCCGTTCAGCAAATGATTCCCCGTTCATTGCGGTGGAAGAGCCAATTGCCCAAAAGCATCCGCTACGTACTGTTATGGCTGCGTCCACTGCTGGTCGCATGGATCGTCTGTGTGATGTTCCTAGGCCTAAAGTATAGCTTGGTAGATATCGAACCTTTTGATGCCTATGTTTGGCGTGTTGCTGCGTTGCCGAGTATTGCAATCGCTGTTGTCGGTCTTCTTTTTTCTTGCTTGATACCGATGGGTTACTGTCAGTACGGATGTGTGACGGGAAGTTTGCTGAACTACGTTCGATTCTCTTCGAAAAGTGATCAGCTACGATGGTCGGACTTGTTCGCCATTGTTGCGCTCCTATTCGGATTACTCGTTTGGTGGATAGGTTGAGTCCGATGGTCGCAAGCATAGCTTGTTGCGATCCAAGAAGCTCGTTTTCTTATGTTCGGCCGTCGCATGCGTGGTCCATGAGCATGGAGTGGGGCTGAATCGATCGCAATCGTTAGGTTGCTCCCCATTGGATTCAGCTTGATTTTCGCAAGCGAACAACTCGTTTTGAGAGCGGGTTCCCGCTTGCTTTTGGCTGGCTTGGCGGTTTGTTTGGATGGCGAATTGTGCTATAGGCTCCATGCTCAGCTCGCTAGGTCGTGTAGAAGCCCCTTGTCCAGAAGTTGGATAGTTTCGCGATCGATTCCAAAGCATGTCGCAAACGGGAAATCGCTTGGTTCGGGTTCGTTCGAATCTTAGCGTTGTATCGAATGTCGCGCAGAAAAGTAGGCGAGAGTAAGTGAGGCGTGTTTGCTGGCGGGCACCGAGTTACTATACTTGATATATTGGATTGAAGACTGCGGGAGAGCGTCGATTGAAACGACCACCGAAGGCGTAAATGGTTGCCCATAACCGCTCAGGTTCCATGAACCGCAATCTTCCTTAATCCAACTCTGGAGAGCGGCTGAAAACGCCCACCGAAGGGGAAAGGTTGGACAGTTCTCTTCTCAAATCCCTCAAGGATTGAGTCGTCGACGTCCGCTGAGATCTCTCAGGTAAACGGACAGAGGGGCATCAAGCAGATCCTAGACGATTCGTCGATGGAGCTGTTGTACCAACCCTTCGAAATGAGCTCAGCGAGGTCCGTATGTTGGCAGGTTCCTATCCCCTTTCGTCGTTTGTTTCTAGACACATCGGTCCTCGCGATCATGAAATTCGCGAGATGTTGTCGCAACTCGGGTATGAGTCGCTCGATCATCTGTGTGACACGGTAGTCCCTAGCCGCATTGCGCACCGAGCGCGTTTGAATCTGCAGCCCGGAGTCAGTGAGGAGCAAGCGTTATCGGAGTTGAAGCGGATTGCATCCAAGAACCGTGTTCTCAAGAGTTTTATCGGTCAGGGGTATTATGGTACGCATACTCCGAAAGTGTTGCAGCGGAACGTGCTCGAGAACCCTGCTTGGTATACCGCTTACACTCCCTACCAGCCTGAAATCTCACAAGGTCGCTTGGAGGTGCTTTTTTATTTTCAAACGTTGGTCTGTGAGTTGACCGGAATGGAGATCGCGGGGGCATCGTTATTGGACGAGGGGACTGCCGCAGCTGAGGCGATGACGTTATGTCTTCGTTCTACGAAGAAAAAATCCATGATATTTTGTGTCGCTGAGCAATGCCACCCGCAGACTATTGAAATCATTCAGACGCGAGCCAGGCCGCTCGGGATCCAAGTTCGAATCATCGATCAGCGTTCGTTGGCGTGTGATTTCGAGGATGCCTTTGGTGTCCTCGTTCAGTATCCCGCAACCGATGGCGGGGTCGATGATCTCAGGGCGTTTGTTGATCGGGCCAAGAACCAGGGATGCATGACGGTATTTGCAACCGACCTTCTCGCCTTGACAGTGCTAACTCCCCCGCGGGATTTCGGTGCAGACATCGTAGTCGGAAATGCACAACGGTTTGGTGTTCCGTTCGGGTTCGGCGGTCCGCACGCCGCCTTTCTCGCGACGAGGGATGCCTACAAACGAACGATTCCAGGAAGGCTTGTCGGTCAATCGTTGGATCGTCATGGCAAGCCAGCGTATCGTTTGGCACTTCAAACGCGTGAACAGCATATTCGACGAGAAAAAGCGACCTCCAATATTTGTACTGCCCAGGCGTTGCTGGCCATCATGTCGACACTTTATGCGTGTTATCACGGGCCTCAAGGATTGCAGGCGATTGCTCGCCGTGTGCACTCCTTGACGAGTCGTTTAGCCCATGTCCTAAGTTCGGCGGGTTGGAACGTTCGGACGAGGAGCGTTTTCGATACGTTGACGATTCAAACTGGCGAACAAACCGATCGTATCCTCAAGGATGCTGTCAATGCTGGTATGAATTTCAGGAGGTTCGATCGAAATCATGTGAGTATTTCCCTCGATGAGACAACGACCGTTGAGGATCTCGAACGTCTCGCAGTTGTCTTTCGAGCGGAATTCGACTCTCAAGAGATCGAAACGGGGATCTCTCCGAGTATGTACCGGAACGATGCCTATATGAGTCAGAGCATATTCCATCGATACCGTAGTGAAACGGAAATGATGCGGTATCTACGGCGATTATCGGAGATGGATATCGCGCTCGATCGAGCAATGATTCCGTTAGGTTCGTGCACGATGAAATTGAATGCGGCTTCTGAGATGACCCCTGTAACATGGGCCGAGTTCAATCAAATCCATCCCTTTGCACCCGCAGACCAGTGTCAAGGTTACCAGGAGATGATCGCATCCCTGGAAACGCTGCTATGTGAAGTGACTGGCTACGACGCTGTGTCCTTACAGCCCAATGCAGGCTCGCAGGGAGAGTATGCAGGGTTGCTTGCAATCAAGCAGTTCCATGAGTCGCGAGGAGATTTTGAGCGGGATATCTGTTTGATCCCGAGTAGTGCCCACGGAACCAATCCTGCGAGTGCCCAGATGGCAAACATGCAGGTTGTCGTTGTGAAATGCGACGATCATGGAAACATCGACGTGCAGGATCTCGATACCAAGATTGCTGCCTCTCCCGGCCGAATCGCGGCGATCATGATCACCTACCCCTCGACGCACGGAGTGTTCGAGGAGGTCGTGACGGAGGTTTGCGAAAAAGTGCATTCGGCGGGTGGTCAGGTTTATATTGACGGAGCGAATCTCAATGCGCTCGTCGGGCTAGCGAAGCCAGGAAAGTTTGGTGGCGACGTTTCTCATTTAAACTTGCATAAGACCTTCTGCATCCCGCACGGTGGAGGAGGTCCCGGAGTCGGTCCGGTGGCGGTTCGGAGTCATTTGGCTCCCTTCCTTCCGAAAGATGGGGTCCACACGGAGCGTCGAGGCTCCATGGTGAGTTCAGCACCCTTCGGTAGTGGTAGCATTTTGCCGATCTCCTGGATGTACATACGTATGATGGGAGCAGAAGGCCTGAAGCGAGCAACTCAGGTCGCCATCCTCAATGCCAACTACATCGCGCACCGTCTAAAGAAAAACTTTCCTGTTTTGTATGTAGGGAATCGAGGCCTGGTCGCACACGAGTGCATCATTGATATCAGGCCGATGGCAGAGAATCACGTGACTGCAGAGGATGTTGCAAAGCGTTTGATCGATTTCGGCTTCCATGCGCCGACGATGTCGTTTCCTGTCGCAGGAACCCTAATGATCGAACCTACCGAAAGCGAATCCCTGCAGGAATTGGATCGATTTTGTCGCGCAATGCACCTCATCTTTGCCGAATACGAGAAGGTTCGCGATGGAGATTGGCCTGCAGACGATAACCCACTGCATAACGCACCTCATACTTTGGATTCAATCCTGGATGGGGTTCTGCCCTATCCGCGGAAACAAGCGGTTTGTCCCGATCCCGACCTGGATTATTCTGTCAAATACTGGCCACCGGTTGGGCGAGTGGACAATGTTTATGGGGATCGGAATCTGGTCTGCTCCTGTCCTCCTGTTGAGTCCTACGCCTCATCGAGTCAACTCGCTCCGTAGCAGATGCAAGGCTGCCAGCCGTTGATAAAATCGACCTGGCTGTGGGTGATGGGAAGTTGTGCAGGCTCAGACGAAAGGCACGAAACGAGTTCGGATTTTCCGGATGGGTTAAAGTGCTCAGGTTTTTGTTGACGTGAATCCCGGTGAGCAGGGCTCGCGGGGCTTTGACATTCAGGTTGGCTTGGCTCAGAATCTTCACAGTTTTGTCGCAACGCATCCTCCCTCAAACTGTGATTCCAGCGATGTCTGATAGTTCGACCGGCCAGATCGATAATGTTCTTCATGAAACCCGAGTGTTTCCTCCCAGTGCCGAATTCTCCAAAAACGCTTCGATCGGGTCCATGGAGGCTTACAAACGACTCTACACCGAGTCGATCGCCGACACAGAGACGTTTTGGGCGAACGAAGCCAGGCAGCATCTGCATTGGTTCGAGCCATTCCACACCACACTCGAGTGGAAGGTTCCGTTCGCTAAGTGGTTTGTCGGTGGTAAGACGAACGTCTCGTACAACTGCTTGGATAGCCACATTGCCGCGGGCAACGGAGATCGCGTCGCCTTTCACTGGGAAGGAGAGCCAGGAGATAAGCGAACCCTAACATACAACGAGGTTCATCAAGAGGTTTGTCGATTCGCGAACGCGCTACGTTCGCTCGGATTGAAGAAGGGGGATCGAGCCAGTATTTACATGCCGATGGTACCTGAGCTACCCATCGCGATGTTGGCCTGTGCACGCATCGGAGTGATTCACTCGGTAATATTCGGGGGTTTTAGCGCTGAGGCGATTGCCGACCGAAATAACGATGCGCAAGCCAAAGTGTTGATCACTGCGGATGGCGGATGGAGGCGGGGCAAGATACTCAATCTGAAGGAAACGGCCGATGCAGCCTTGGCCAAAAGCCCCAGCGTAGAACACTGCATTGTGCTCCAGCGGACGAACCATCAAGCGCCGATGACTGCAGGTAGAGACCATTGGTGGCATGACTTGACCCATCGGGTTTCCAGCGATTGTCCTGCCGAACCCATGGATAGCGAGGATACGCTATTCATTTTGTATACCAGTGGATCCACCGGCAAGCCGAAGGGGATCCGTCACACCACGGCAGGTTACAACCTGTATGCGAAGCGAACGTTTCAATGGGTGTTCGACCATAAGAACACCGATATCTTTTGGTGTACCGCGGATTGCGGTTGGATCACGGGCCATTCCTATATTGTTTATGGACCGATGTCCGCTGGGGCGACGCAGATCTTGTACGAGGGCGCGCCCAACTGGCCTGCTGAAGATCGATTCTGGGACATCATTGAACGCTACAAGGTAACCATTCTCTACACGGCTCCCACCGCCATTCGAGCGTTTATCAAATGGGGCGATCATCATGTAGAAAAGCACGATCTCTCATCGTTGAGGCTCCTGGGGAGTGTCGGTGAGGGTATTAATCCGGAAGCGTGGATGTGGTACTACAAGAAAATTGGGGGCAGTCGCTGTCCGATCGTAGATACATGGTGGCAGACGGAAACGGGCGGAATCATGATGTCCCCGCTGCCCGGCGCGATCCCATGCAAGCCGGGCTCTTGCACCTTGCCTTTGCCAGGAATCATTCCCGTTGCTTTGGATGACGCCCTGGAGGAAGTCGATGTTCATCACGGTGGAATGCTCTGCATTCGAAAACCCTGGCCAGGTATGCTTCGAGGAATCTGGGGAGACGACGAGCGTTATCGTCAGCAATACTGGACTCTCGTTCCGAACCATTATTTGACAGGGGACAATGCTCGGCATGATGAAGATGGTTATTATTGGATCATGGGACGTATCGATGACGTCATCAACGTTTCAGGGCACCGTCTGAGCACCATCGAGGTCGAGAGCGCGTTGGTGAGTCATCCCTCGGTTGCCGAAGCGGCTGCTGTCGGACGACCAGACGATATCAAGGGACAAGCGATCGCCGTATTCGTCACTTTGAAAAGTGGTGAACCTACCGACAACCTTCGCGATGCGCTGAAAAAGCACGTTCGGCACGAAATAGGTGCTCTCGCGGTACCGGATGATGTCCGTTTTACTTCTGCCCTACCCAAGACTCGCAGTGGCAAGATCATGCGACGGCTCCTTCGAGACATTGCGTCGGGGAAGGAGGGAACCGGCGATACTTCTACTCTCGAAGACTTCACCGTGTTGGCCAAGCTCCGAAGCGATGAAGAATCCTGAGTGGGTAGCCCATCTCCTGCGATGACCTGAACCCAATCGTGCCGATCGATCGGTTATCGACAACTTAGGGGCTGGTGACGTCTACAATCTCGCCAGCCGATTTGGTGCAAAGCGCGGCCATCACCATGAGATCGATTTCCTGAGAAAGCGATTGGCAATGACCATCCGCGAAAAGAACGTGGGCTAAACCTATGTGGAAACTGTAAGGCTCATTGTCGTTCTTCGCGTTGATTGCAGTTGAGCAACCTAGGATTGGTCTGCAACCTTCCCGCATACCATCCGAACTCGCTCCATCGAAACTAAACGCACCCTCGCTATCTACCCAGCCGATGCCTTGGTCGTTAAACAATCCGGCATGATATCTACCCCCTCGATAGACCGAGGGTCGGGCTGCTGCCTCGACCACCATGATGGTGTTCGAAGCCCCATCGCTGATAGACTGAAAGCGATTGCTTGAATTGCGGTGCATCACCGAGAAACGATTTTGGGCATCGTATCTTGAGGGATCGATCGACCCGGGCTGAACTCCTTGGATCGCCTCGTAATCTGCTCTGCCCAGCGGGGTCATGAAGCTCAACGAAGGGCGAGGTGTCTTGGCGATCGCAGTGAGGATGGGTGGTTGTGTAGGAACGCTCGGGCAGGTAAACGTGGGAATGGGAATACTCGCCACAGCCAGATTGGTCCCCTCCCACCAATGAAGGGAAGGCTGGTACAGAGAGCGGACGTGCGTCTGCTCCAAATAGGGGAGAATCATCGTTCTCCAACCCACATACTTTCCGTCTGGATTGCCCGGCCCTACCTGAGTCCAGCCGGATGCTGGAAAAACGTGTTGAGCCGACTCGAAATGCAAGATGGCAGTGCCGACTTGTCTGAGCTGGTTCTGGCAATACATCCTGCGAGCAGCTTCGCGGGCTGCTTGAACGCTCGGTAGAACGAGGCCTATCAATACGCCGAGAATGGCGATCACAACGAGCAATTCGACCAACGAAAATCCTGGCGATCGTTTCAAATGCGTTTCCATCCTACCCAGTCTGTCTGCGACGGTAGCGGATTGCAAGAGTCTGGAAAGGAGCAAGTATTTTCCGTGTGGGGCTCAAATTTCGGGGGGGCTCTCAAAGAATTCTTGAACAGAAGTTGCCCAGGAATAACAATGCATCTCAAGAAATAAAGAACAGTGTTCAATCATGAGGTCCCAAAACGATGTGCAGGTGGAACTTGGTAGTCAAGGTAGATCTAGTCAGAGCCTTGGGGATATCCTTCTTGACATTCTGCATTGCATCTCATTTGCCAGCCCAGGAGAAGGTTCCCTCAGAGAAGGCAGTATCCGCGAAACCGGAAGCCGATAAACCAAAAGATACCACCCCAAGTGGATCGGAATCTGTCTCGCAGGAAAAGAAGATCGACGAAGCGAAAGGTCCCACTAGTACCCAATCGGAATCAACCAAGCCGGAGGAGTCAAAACCCTCTGCGAAACCTAGCGAAGAAAGACGCCCGACGGATTCAGGTAGCGGCCCGCGATCGCCTGGAGCGACTCCGCCAGGGATGAATCCGCGAGGGGGGCCGCCACTGGGAGCTGGTGATCGACTCGACCGAATCGAGAAGCAGTTGAGCGAACTGACCAAAGCGTTGCAATCGATGAAAGGTGCATCCGCTGCGGATGAATCGAAACGCGTGGGCTCGAGTACCGCTCCCGCAGCGGAAAAGAAACCGGAATGGAATGGCGAGCTATCCAAAGAGTGGCTCAAAGGGATTCGCTGGCGGAGTATCGGTCCCGCCAATATGGGAGGGCGGATTGTTGACTTAGCAATCAACGAATCTGAACCGAGTACCTGGTGGGCCGCGACAGCATCCGGCGGCCTCCTGAAGACAACGAACAATGGTATCTCGTTCACTCATCAGTTTGATAAAGAAGCGACTGTCTCGATCGGTGCCGTGGCAGTGGCCAAGAGCGATGCGAATGTCGTTTGGGTTGGGACCGGAGAAAACAATCCACGTAACTCGGTCAGTTACGGCGACGGAGTGTACAAGTCGGTTGATGGTGGAAAGACTTGGAAGAATATGGGTCTTAAGAAAACGTTTCAGATCGGCGAGATTGTCATCCATCCATCCGATCCAAATACGGTTTATGTCGGCGCTCTAGGCCGATTGTACGGTCCGAGTGAAGATAGGGGCGTATACAAAACGACCGATGGTGGGAACACCTGGGAGAAATGTTTCTATATCGATGATCGAACGGGTGTCATCGAAATGCAAATGCATCCGAGCGATCCAAATACGCTGATCGTGACAGCATGGGAGCGGCTTCGAGACGGATTCGATAGTTGGCCGGGAAGTGAAGTACCGATTCCTGATGGTTACGACGGATATGATCCGATTCGTAAATGGGGGCCAGCCAGCGGTATCTACAAGACAACGGATGCTGGCAAGAATTGGCGAAAACTCACAAAGGGGCTACCGACGAGTCAACTCGGTCGAATAGGAATGGATTGGTATCGAAAGGATCCGAACATCCTCTTTGCGATTGTCGATTGTGAAAACATCGGAAAAGGTCCAGCTCCACTGAATGTAACGCTCGGGGCAGTCGGCTCGGATGCGGAGGGTAAAGTGATCATCCAACAAATCTATCCCCGAAGTCCTGCGGAGCGGGGAGGTTTGAACGTTGGGGATATCGTCGAATCGATTGGTTCACAATCGATTACGAGTTACGACGACATCTTGAAACACATGAAAGAGCTGAAGTCCGGTGACAAACTTTCGTTGAATATCTTGAGAGGAGCCGAGAAGAAAACTCTGGAATTCACCCTCGCAGCACGGTCGGGTCGCAGCAGTGGACAACCCTCCGGTGTCTGGTTTGGAGGTCTTGGGGAAGACGAAGAGAATGGAGTCAAGCTTTTGCAAATCGTTGCCGAGAGCCCTGCAGGGAAGGCTGGTTTGCAGGCGGATGACCTGGTTACCGAGTTCGATGGGAAAGCAGCAACCTCCTGGGAGGAAATCGTAGCAACGGTGGGAAGCAAAAAAGCTGGCGACAAGGTGAAAGTGAAATACGTGAGGAGTGGCGATGCCAAAGAGGTCGAGATGACTATCGAAAACCGACCCGCCCCAGCTGGAGGTTCGGCTACACCCTCTCAGGCACAGTCGCGTGTTTATCTCGGGATCGTCGGCCAGAACGCTCCTGCTGGCGGGGCACTTCTTACCGATATCACCAAGGACGGCCCCGCCGAGAAAGCAGGATTCGTGAAAGGGGATATCGTCAAAAAAATCAACGATAAACCCATCGAAACCTATCGAGCTGTAACCGATGTGCTCCGTGATTTGAAGGTGGGTGACAAACTCATTATTCAAGTTGCCAGAGCCACAGAGCTTAAAGAAATAGAGGTGACTGCCGCTGAAAGACCAGCCCCAACTCGACCCTACACAGCTTCGTTAGGCGGTCAATCTCCGAATGTGCAAGACCAGCAAGGTGCGAAGGGATTTGAGTATGGTGGCGTCTATAAGTCGATCGATGGAGGGGAATCGTGGACTCGAATCAACAGTGTGCATTCCAGACCGATGTATTTTTCCGTGATTCGGGTAGACCCGAATGATGACCAAAAGATCTATTTGTTGGGAGTGGAACAATATCGATCGCTGGACGGCGGAGTCACATTTGATGGCAACCTCGGCCGAGGCGTCCATGCGGATGGACATGCCCTCTGGATCGATCCAAAAGATGGGAAGCATATGATCATCGGTGTCGATGGAGGCGTTTATGTCACCTACGACCGAGGAGGTCGATGGGATCATCTGAATACCATGGCCCTCGGGCAGTTTTATCACGTAGCCATTGCGCCCAAGTATCCGTACTTTGTTTACGGTGGATTGCAGGATAATGGAACGTGGGGTGGACCTGCAATTTCACTCAGTGGTCGAGGTCCCGTCAACGAAGATTGGTTGTCGGTCGGCGGTGGAGATGGATTCATGTGCCGAGTCGACCCGAACGATCCAGATCTGGTGTATTGGACCAGTCAGAATGGTGCGATGGGCCGTCGGCACATGAAGACGGGCGAGCGAGCCTCGATCCGCCCCAGGACGGTAGAAGGGCAGCCAGCGGTTCGGTTCAATTGGAATACACCCTTTATTCTTTCGAATGCGAATTCGAGGGTTTTCTACGCCGCTGGCAATTTCGTCTTTCGATCGCTCGATCGCGGAAACAATCTGGAGAAGATTTCTCCCGAAATCACTCTCACAAAACGCGGGTCGGCAACTGCTCTCGCGGAATCTCCCCGCGATACCAACGTTCTTTACGTAGGGACCGACGATGGAGCTCTTTGGGTGACGAAGGATGGGGGCAAGGAATGGGTAGAGATCGGTAAGGGATTGAACCTGCCAGCGCCACGCTGGGTCTCAACCATCGAAGCATCACGTTTTGCAGATGGCCGAGTTTATGTTTGTCTCGATGGGCATCGCTCGAACGATGATGAACCCTATCTATTCGTGTCCGAGGACTACGGGAAAACCTGGCGTTCCATCCGATCCAACATCCCCTGGGGATCGACTCGCTGTCTGCGGGAAAGTCCAGTCAATGAGAATGTTTTGCTCGTGGGTACCGAGTTCGCAGTTTATGCGTCGGGGAACCGTGGCGGTCGATGGAATAGTTTGAATAGCAATTTACCTACGGTAGCGGTTTTTGACTTTGCATTCCATCCGAACAATGGAGAAGTCGTCGCGGCGACCCATGGAAGAAGCCTATGGGTTGCGGATATCTCGCCCTTGCATCAGCTCGGTAGTGATACGATGAATGAAGTGGCGGTCCTCTACAAGCCAACACCGGCGATCCGCTGGCGTCGTGAGGCTTCGCGAGGAACGAGTAATCGTAGCTTTGCGGGAGAAAACCCTTCTAGCGGAGCAACTATCTATTATGCTTTATCGAAGAAGGCAAAAGAGGTTGAAATCAAGATTGCCGACGCGACAGGTCAGGTTGTGCGGGAGGTCCGTGGTACCAACGAACCAGGATTGCACCGAGTGAACTGGGATCTAATCGCTTCCGTATCTGCTCGCGGGACTCCTCGCGAAGGAGGTGGTTCACGCGGAGAAGGCTCAGGAGGTAGAGGAGGTGGACGCAGGGAGGGAGGTGGGGGACCGCCAACCGGTGGGCAACGCCGCAGCAGTTCAGCTCCCGAGCCGTCGCCCCAGGCTTCGGCTTCGAATCCTCAAGAGGTTGTTCCCACCCCATCGGGTGAAGGAACCGCTGAACAAGAGGCTGCTCAACGCAGAGGATTCGGGACAGGTGGGAGGAGTCGGCCAGCTTCCTCAGGATCCTACAAAGTAACGCTCGTAGTCGACGGTAAAGAATTTTCTGAGGAATTAAGGCTGCTGTCCGACCCAAATATTCCCGTTTTAAATGACCTCACTGGTGCTGAGTGGGAGTATGAGCTTTGGATGGGTGATGTAGAGGAAGACGGTGAAGAGGAGGAACGAGAGCGTGAGGAAGCCGAAGCCCGGCAACGGGATTCGAACATCATCAGTGATTGAAGGCGGGCGACAGACTGTGTCGCCATATGTCACCGCAAACTAAATCAGCCCATCCTGCACCGTTCCGGGATGGGTTGTACCGCGGTGGTCCAACGAGCAATTAAGATTACAATACGTCCGCGTTATGGATGGTTCGGCTGCGACCAGAATGAAGTCCTCATGATTTAGGGTTGGAATGCCTTTTTCATTAGCAGAAGCGATCTACAGGTATGTGCCAGCGATCGACTCTCTGCGAAGCTACAATCTACAGAGTTTTCGTAAGGATGCATTTGCAGGCTTGACCGTTGCTGCAGTCGCAGTGCCTCAAGGGATGGCTTACGCGACGATCTTTCACATGCCTCCAGCTATGGGGCTGTACACTGCCATCATCATGACCGCAGTGGGAGCACTATTAGATTCATCGAAACAGCTGATCAATGGGCCGACCAATGCCATTTCGATCGCGATGTTGAGTGCACTCGCTGTGCTACCTGACGACGAATGGCAATCCGCAGCGATCATGATGGCCCTCGTGATAGGCTTCATTCAAGCGGCGATTGCACTCTTGAAGTTCGGAGATCTGTCCCGATTCATTTCGCATGCAGTGATTGTCGGATTTACACTCGGTGCTTCCGTTCTTCTCTTTCTGGATCAGTTAAAAGTCGTATTTGGCCTGAAATCGGTCGGTGGGCATCACGATCACTTTTTGGTCCGATTCTATCGGACGATGACGGAGGGAGGCGCATTTCATTGGCCTACGTTCGGAATTGCGGCACTCACCGTCACGACAGCGATCTTTCTACGCGCCTTGAATCGGAGATGGAAGCTCGGGATTCCAGAGCTTCTCGTTGCGATTGGAGTTGCTGGATTGGTAGTGGCTTGGTGCGATCCGATGAAACAGTCAGGAGTGAAGCTGCTCGATCCAGTACCTCAAGGCTTACCCTCATTCTCGATACCAACCATCGACTGGAATCAGGTAAGGACATTATCTAGCAGTGCTGCAGCGATCGCTTTTTTAGGGCTTTTGGAGGCAATGGCGATGGCCAAGTCGATCGCTGCCAAGACAGGTCAAAAGCTGGATATGAATCAGCAATGCCTGAGTGAAGGTGTGGCCAACCTGGCCGGGAGTTTCTTTCAGTGTTTTCCAGGCTCAGGCTCGCTCACGCGTTCCTACATCAATCATGCCTCGGGTGCGGCAACCCAATGGTCAGGAGTGATCAGTGCTCTAGGTGTCACTGCAACCATCCTGGTATTCGCACCATTAGCGCAGTACCTACCACGTGCCGCTCTCGGTGGTGTTCTGATTCTGACTGCGTTCCGCATGACCGAACCGAAATTGATCGCCTATTATTTCAAGGCTACGCGATTTGATGCCATCATCATGATCGCTACAGCTCTTTCTGCAGTATTCATTTCTATCGAGTTTTGTATCCTGATCGGAGTGTTTCTTTCCTTTGCGTTCTATGTGCCACGCGCCGCGAAGATTAAGGTCAATGAATTAGTGATCACGAGCGATCGGGTGATTCGAGAAGCAATCCCATCCGACCTTCGTTGCTCCTACATTCGAGTGATCAATATCGAGGGGGAGATGTTTTTTGGCTGTGCTCCTGAACTAGAGCGACAACTCCAGCAATTCGAGGAATCCCTGCCGGATACTCTGCAACGAGTCGTTCTCCGTTTGCGGCGGGCCAACAATCCGGATGCCGTTTGTATGCAAGTTCTCGAGGATTTTGTAAGGAGGATGAAAGTCCGCAATGTGACGGTCATGTTGTCGGGAGTTCACGCCAACATGGCTAAGACGATGCAAAATCTAGGGATCGATCAACTGGTAGGCCATGAAAATGTTTTTCGCGAAGAAACGGAAGTCTGGGCGAGCACCTTCACAGCGATGAAAAAAGCCTATGCAACGATCGGGACTGTTCGCTGCCAGCATTGTCCGAATCGTTTGATCTCGAGAGAAGAACGGAGCGATTGGTCCTACATGATCTAATCCATCAGATCGAATGGAATGACGGTCGGATGTGCAAAGAGTCTCTGGTCACGACTGCTTTCAATTGGGCTCAGAGAAGCGTCAAGAACCGAAGCAGAGCAGCTTAGATTTTGGTTGCTGGACGTTTGGGCGGAGCCGGCTTGAGCATCATTGCTTCTTCATTTTTAGCGGGTGCGGGAGCATTGTTGGGCGGGTTTGGCCTCGCGCGATTATTGGTCTTGGGAGGGTTCAGGTCGGTGAATGCCTCTTTCCAGTCCCATCCCATGAGATGGGAGATTTCGCGTGAAGCTAACAATGCCCAAGGGGTTCCGGGATGCTTGTCGACAACGCCCTGCAGCAATTCCTTGGCGAGCTTGGCCTCCTTCTCTAGTTTGCTGTCGCCTCCTAAAGAATCGCTCGCTTGAAGATTCCAAGTGTTGCTTTCCTTCTTCTCAAAATTCAATCCTCGCTTCGCTTTAGCCAACATCGTATTGTAGGATTCGGCGCGTATCCTCGCTGCGAGTGCGGTTCCATAGGAAAGGTCAAAACTCGCGAGCCAACGAGGCGATGTTTCCTTGGATCGATATTTTTCCCCTTCTGCTAGAAGTGCACACATATTGAAGAGCTCAGGCGCTAATCTCGCTGATTCCTGTTGAGCCTGAGTCAACTCCCGCACGAACGTTGCTTCGTCCCGCTTGATAAAGACCGTTTTGGGTTTGTCGAGTGTGCCGACACGGGATAGCTGCGCCGCGCGTACCAAGGCTTCACGCAAGGGGCTCTTTTTGATTCGATTCAGGTACTCGGATTCCGGAACGTAATCCGGGCGGTACGGTTCCATGACTTCTGGTGAGAAAAAGTAACTCATCCTCGAAGCGAATGCTTCAACTTCACGTTCATTGATCTGTTTCCCCACTTTGCGATTGGGGTGTATCGAGAAGTAGATTCCGCCGGTCTCGTAGCACATCCTCGAGAGGGCATAGGGCCCAAAGCCTGAGTCGATGACTGGCTCCTCGAAATAATTGTCTTGGTATCCTAGCTGCACGCGTTCGAGAACGAGCGTTTCAGGGCCCTGATCTACCTGTCGCCAGTCGGGAGTTTGATCATATTTTGGGTCGGGATCGACGAATTTGATGTAGGTGAATTCTCTTCCAAACGGGGCTGGGACCCCCAAAACGTGAGATTGAATACCGTATCGTTTACAAACCGCAATCGCGTCGTCCGCGGCGGTTGTGTCGTCTCCACGCTCATCTGTGATGGTGATGAGCACAACATTGCGCTCTGGATCTCCTGGCCCTCTCGATACACGCATTTGTTTGAACTTATCAGCGACGGTTTTTACAGCGTGAAAAACCATTTCAACGCCCGATTCATCGACTTCGATCTTGTCGATCGCGTCGCGAATCTCAGACAATTCGGCAGTCGGTAGCTTTGTTAAGAATTGAATATCCTTTCCGAACGAGACAATGCTGGTGAGGAGTCGCTGGTTGTAGTCGATCCCTGAGGAGCGTTTTTTTCTTTCCTCCTGCACGATTCCCAGTTCTTTGTAAATTCGCTCGAATCGATCTCGGATCTCTTCCCGCCGACGAGCCATTGAGACCGAGCTATCGAACAGCCAAACGACCAAGGTGGGCCTCTGCTCAATCGCTTGCAACAGTTCGTAAGTAATTCGATCGACAGCTCCGTCCGTCCCGGTCTCGCCGACCCCCGTCATTCCTTTTACCGCCTGAGGTGCCTCGGTAACTCCGATAGCCTGCTGAACGTCCAGAGAGACCGTAAAGTCGCCGTTGGGAATCGTTACTTCGACGGGCACCGACGGCAATTCGGATACGTCTGCAACATCCGAAGCCGTTGACAAAGCCATATCTACCGAGCCCACAGAATTGGCTCCAATCGTCTCGTTTTCGGCGTCGGAATACGCGAGATCATTAATCACGTCGAGATCGGGTTGTGTTTGAGTGGCCGCTGACTCGATAAGGATTTTGAGTATTTCGGGTTGCGTCGCGACCGTGAACGAGGCGAGAGCGAGCACGACGGCCATGTGGACTCCCATGCTGATCAAAAAGGCTTTCGTGTCGGAATCGAACCAACCTGCCCCTTCGTCCTCGCCAATCAGCTGCTCTTCCTCATCTCTGGATGGGTCGCCCCTGGAGAAACCGTTTTCGCGACCCATGGCGATGCTTGAACCCGGTTCCGCGTTTTGTCGCAGAGTGACGGCATTCCGAAATCGGTTCGCGAAGTATTTGATTCCACTCAGCATGATTGTTTAAACAAGTATTTCATCTTGGATGCCGACCACGACAATTCGCCGAATCGAAAACCGGCTCTCGGCTTCACTTCCGGTCTGGAGGCTCTTCCTCCCCCATCTTAGGGCTACCAAAAAAGCCTGACTTCCACGGCGTATCCACTTTTCCAGCGACCCGATCCTAGCCATTCCTATTTTCGTGGGTGCCGGTGGGCTCAGCAACACTATGAGGGTAGGAAAGCAGCCAACAATACTCAATTTTCGTTTCAGATCCTAGGGATTTTACGAAACCCAGCGCTTTCTCGCGTTCTGTTCCTGGTGTCGGCGCAGGTGTCTGGTTTTCAAATCGGGCGAAATGGGTAATCTGGGAAGCGGGTTCCGTGTGAGAAAAACCGCAACGGAGCTACCGGTCTTTTGGACGATAATCTTCCATCTATTTCTACTTGCTATGCGATCCTTTGGGAGCTGGAATCGTGGAGCTAACATCACTGGAAACGCCGAGGTTTTCCGTCAAGCAGGCCAAGGAGTTGGTCAAGGACCTACACAAACCGGTTGCTTGGATCTACTGGACGGACTTCTTGATAACGATCCTGCTCGGTCATGCTTGTTTCGTTCTGAACGTGAACGCGGCCGTGTGGTTGGATGCAGGGTTGTTGGTGAAATGTGCGGTGATGACAACCTTGTTTGTTGCGAACGTCCTCCTCTTTTTGAGGGCGGCGATGTTTACGCACGAATTGGTCCACTTGCCGAGGGAGGGCTGGGACGGGTTTCGAGTGGCTTGGAATCTTCTGTGTGGGATTCCCTTCATGATTCCTTCGTTCACATACTATCCGCATATCGATCATCACCGTCGTAAATCGTATGGTACGGATGAAGACGGGGAGTATCTTAATTTGAGTCATCAGCCTCCCAGTGCGATCGTTTGGTACCTGTTGGCGACCTTGATCACTCCGTTTGTCGGATTGATTCGGTGGGGTATCTTGACTCCACTCGCCTGGATATTTCCCTCGGTCCGAAAATGGGCATTTGCGAGGGCTTCTACGATGGTCATGGATATCAAGTATGTACGTCCTGAAGCCGGGGAACGAGTCTACAGGATAATGCGAATGCAGGAGGTGGGATGCCTCGTGGTTGCTTGGTACATCCTGCTCCATGGTCCTTTGATTGCCAAAAACTGGTTGGATCCTTTCTGGTTTCATGCGTATGCGGTCAGTACAGCGATGATCATCCTGAACAACGTCCGAACGTTGGGAGCGCATCGCTGGACGGGTCTTGGTTCAGAGCTAAGCTTTGAGCAGCAACTATTGGACTCGTGCGATTATCCGTACAGGCCATGGGTAACCGAATTATGGGGGCCGACGGGAACGCGCTATCATGCAACCCATCATTTATTCCCGAGCCTGCCCTACCACAATCTAGGTATCGCGCACAAACGACTCATGGAAGGCCTGCCAGCTGATAGTATTTTTCGCGAGACCGTGAAAGTCAGCCTTCTTACCGAAATCAAGGACCTGTGGAAAAGAAGTTCCGCAGCCCAGAGACGGCAGGTTCCCATGAGTGAGCAAACGACCGGTTCATGGAATCGTGCTGCGTAGCACAGCGACGATCGATGTTATCCAACGTGGATGGGCAACCGATAGCGATGGAGCCGTTTGGCAGAGAGAAACGAGCTCTCCGCAAACCTCGGTCCCTCGATTAGAATTCATGGATGGAATCCACGGAGCGAACTGATACGAAGCAAAACAGCGTTGCTCGCAAATTGCTCTATCGATGTGTCTGTGGAGTCGAGTTTGAGGTGGGACTCGACTCTGGAGGTAAATGCACTGCTTGCCAACGCATGGTGCAGCCTGAAGCGCTCCGAACGGCGATGAACGCGACGGTGTCGATTACCTGTTTGGACGATTCGTCTCACGCGTCGCATTTAGAGTTCCAGGATAGTGAGGATATCCGGCACGAGTCCTACGGACACTTTCGCCTGGATAGCAAGATTGGGACCGGGGGAATGGGGGCTGTTTACCGTGCTCTCGACACGTCGCTACAACGTTTTGTTGCGGTCAAAGTGATGCGCAATCCCAACCATTGTAGCGATGCGCGTATCGCTGCCATGTTGCGGGAGGCTATTGCCCAGGCCAGACTCAATCATCCGAATGTCGTTACGATCTATTATGTCGGGCGCGAAGGGGAAGAGCCATTTCTCGCGATGGAACTCCTTCCAGGTCCGACGCTCGCTGACAGAATTCGATCGGAGGGAACCATTCCCTACCCCGAGGCCATCCGTTTTGCGATGCAGGTCGTTTCCGCTTTAGAGCACGCTTCGCAATTCGGAATTGTCCATGGAGATATCAAACCTGCCAATCTTTTATTGACAACAGAGAACAACATCAAGCTATCTGATTTTGGTTTGTCGAGCCTGTCGAATGGTAGCAAAGCCGAAATGGTCTCCGGTACGCCCGCCTATCTCGCTCCTGAGCTATTGAATGGTCAGAGCAGCATTCAGTCCGACATGTATGCTTTGGGGGTTACCCTTTTCGAGTTGGTTTTTGGACGACCGCCCTTTCAGCTGCAGGGGGAAACAGTTCGAGAAAGGCTGAGAACACATGAGACAGCCACCATCGATTTCCCCAGTATCTGGCCGAGCAATATTCCACGGGAATTTGCAAAGGTGATTGCTAAGTTGCTGGCCAAGACTCCATCGGAGAGGTACGACACCTACGAGTCATTGCTCTCGGATCTCCGAACGATTCAACCCGTGAGTACGACGACTGCTGGCTTGGCTCCACGGATCATGGCGTACACGACCGATCAGGCCTTTCTTCTATTCTGCTTGATCCCGTTTGCATTGATCATCGTCTTATTGACGGACGAGTCCTTGGAAAGTTATCAATGGATTGTTCCAATCGTCGCGTTCGTGTCCTTGATTGTACCCGCTGTCTATCTAACCTTGATTCATCGAGGCTGGAGATCCCTAGGGCGGTACTTGTTTCAATTGCGTATCGTGGAAGAAAATGGTCTCGCGCCTCGTCGTGAGCAGTTGGTGACTCGGGAGGTGCTAAGAAATGCGCTCGCCTGGTTTGGGCCCTTGGTGATCTATGTTTCTTTGTATTATGACTGGATCGGTCGAATCCCAGATTTGTTGCTTGTCTCCTTTGTTGCTTCTGATGCTGCTGTGACCATTCTTAGAAAGGATAGGAAAGCGCTGCATGACTACCTGTGCCATTCTCGCGTTGTCCTAGCTACCGATCGCCAAAACTCTAGCAAAACAGACATGAACTCATGATTACTGTCCCAGTCGATTTGGGTGAACGCTCCTATCCGATTTGGATTGGAACCCAGGTTCTCGCCAATCAAATCGAGAAAGCAAGGGAATTGTTTCCTCAATGGAAGCATGCCTATTGCGTCGTCGACGAGCATCTGGATGGCATTTTTGAAAAGATGTCTGGTGAGCTTCAGACGCACGGGATCAGGGTTTCCCGCTTTACCGTTTCCAGTGGCGAAGCAAGCAAGTCGGTCGATCAGCTGAATGCCCTGTGGAATGATATGCTGCAGCAAAAGGTTGACCGAAAGTCGATCTTGCTCTCAGTCGGTGGAGGGGTGGTTGGCGATTTGGGTGGTTTTGCGGCGTCCACTTTTATGCGTGGTGTGCGATTCATTCAGATTCCGACGACGCTGCTATCGATGGTCGACAGCAGCGTCGGAGGAAAAACCGGTGTCAATCTGCCGCAAGCAAAAAATGCGGTTGGTACATTCTGGCAGCCGAGCGGTGTGATGATCGATACTGTTCACCTCGGCTCATTGCCCACGCGAGAGTATGCCAGCGGACTCGCTGAGGTTGTCAAGTATGGCGTCATTCTTGATGCTGCTTTCTTCAACTATTTGGAAGAGCATGCAATGGAGTTGTTAGCGAGGTCGCCCTCCTCGTTGGAGCACGTCATTCGGCGTTCCTGCGAATTGAAAGCGAGTGTCGTGCAAAAGGATGAGCGGGAGACAAGCGGCCTTCGCGCGATCCTCAATTACGGCCACACATTCGGGCACGCCATCGAGGCGACCACCGCTTATGGGAGATACCTGCATGGCGAAGCGATCTCGATCGGCATGACCATGGCTGGTTACCTGGCCGTACAGCGAAAACTCTGGAACCATCAGGACTTTGATCGACAAACGAGTTTGCTGGAACGTTTGCAGCTACCTACGAAACTTGCGGATTCAGTTTCGACCGATTCCATTCTCCAGGCCATGCAACTCGACAAAAAAAACGAGCATGGTGTCCTGCACTTGATACTTCCCACGCGAATGGGCCATGTGCAGAGTTTCCGCGAAATCCCCTCTGTCGAGGTAGCGGGAGCAATCGATCGACAACGCCGGTAGGAATCCGAATGCGGCGGCGGGTTGGTACCCCCATCCAAGATGTCATGAGACTAACCCACCCGGAGCCCTGAGGCAGATGAATCACTTTCACTTCGAAGATCTGACCGATTTCACCGTTGGTGGCAAATCGCATCCGTCACCTAGAAGCAGGAATGCATGCTTCCGATGCGCTGCTCGCTGATTTCTAATAATGGGTTATCCTTATGGATAGATCCGGACTTTTCGGTCGGCGAATTTTCCCCTCGACGAGTCCGTCGACGCTGGGACGGGCAACTAGAGGATGACCATGTTTCCAAGCCGAAACGAAGAAGAGCGGGATACGGTAACCAACCTACTGGAAAAAATAAGATCGATCTCTCGAGCTAGGATGCTGCAAATTGTGAATTGGTATGTGATTGGTTTCGTATGCCTGGCCTGCGCTTTAGGGGAGACGATTCTTGCGCAGTCCATCGTGGAGCGCGTCCAACAACTCCCGACGGAACGCAACCATTCGTTCCAAGAGGACTGGTTGATCGATAATTCCCGATTCAAAGCTGGAGTTTATCGAGGACGGAATGACTTTGAGTTTACCATCGAGAACGGTTTGTTGAGGCGTGCATTCCGAGTGGCTCCCAATGGAGCGACCGTCGCCTTTGACAACTTGGTTGCACAACAAACGATGTTGCGATCGGTTCGTCCGGAAGCACGCATTACCCTCGATGGAAAATCTTACGCCATCGGTGGCTTGATAGGGCAACCGAATCATGCATTCCTACGCCCCCAGTGGTTGGGGAATATGACGATGGAGCCAGGAGCCTTTCAGCTCCTACATGTGGAATTCGGGGTAACGAAAGAGCGTTTCCGCTGGGAGCAGCGGCGCCACCATTCACCTCTGGCGGTGTGGCCTCCAAAAGGTGTTTCTGTTCGTATGGATTACGTCGCCCCCGCAGAACCCTCGTCGTCCAATCGGCTAGAGGGTTTGCAGGTTAGCGTCCATTACGAACTGTATGATGGCATTCCGCTGCTTTGTAAGTGGCTGACCATTCATAATCGATCCCGTCACGACGTCCTGCTCGATCGGATCGTCGGCGAGGAACTCGCTGCTGTCGAGCAAACCAACTGGGTGGAAGATCGAGAGGGGATTGCGTTTCCAACGCCAGATTATTTGCATGTCGAGACGGATTTTGCATTTGGTGGATTCAATCATGAACACGCAAACCGGCATGTTGTTCACTGGAAAACCGACCCTCTGTACGCGACCCAAGTCAATTATGAACGAAAAACTCCCTGTTTATTGGTTTGCGAACCGGATCATGGGCCAGCACAAAGGATCGCCGTCGGTGAGACCTTCGAGTCCTTTCGTGTTTTTGAATTAGCCTATGACTCGAGCGATCGTGAGCGGCGGAGTCTGGCCCTCAGGCGAATGTATCGAACCATCGCACCCTGGGTAACCGA
>JBBAXA010000007.1:91908-128462 GCA_040396935.1 Pirellula sp. | reverse complement strand
AGTTTAACCCACGCTTCAACCTGTCCATGGGTAGATCACGCAGTTTCGCGCCTAGCGCCCGCAACTAATTCGCCCTATTCAGACTCGGTTTCCCTCTGGCTTCGACCCGTAAGGTCTTAACCTGCTGCAAACGCTAACTCGCCGGATCATTTTGCAAAAGGCACGCCGTCACACTTTTAATAGTGCTCCGACCGCTCGTAAGCACACGGTTTCAGGTTCACTAATCCTCCCCTAACAGGGGTTCTTCTCACCTTTCCATCGCTGTACTGAGTTCACTATCGGTCATCGAGGAGTATTTAGCCTTGCGGGATGGTCCCCGCAGATTCAGACCAGGTTTCACGTGACTGGCCTTACTCAGGTACCGTTCGGGAGGCACTCAGCTTTCGTTTACTGGACTGTCACCATCTATGGTGTGTCGTTCCAAACACTTCAACTAGCTGTTGCTTTGTAACTCCCATACGAACGGCCCTACAACCCCGAGAAGGAAACCTTCTCGGTTTGGGCTATTCCGCTTTCGCTCGCCGCTACTAACGGAATCGATTTTTCTTTCTTTTCCACCAGGTACTAAGATGTTTCAATTCCCTGGGTTGGCCACGCACACCTATGAATTCAGTGTACGCTAATTCGAGCATCTTGGGATCACAACCTGTTTGTCGACTCCCCCAAGCTTTTCGCAGACTTCCACGCTCTTCATCGCCTCTCGATACCAAGACATCCCCCGTGCGCCCTTAGTAACTTGACCATCGGAATCTCAAACTCAACCTCGACCCGCACCCTGCCGCCTTCCACGATCACTCGCTTAAGCCGACACAGAACTACACCAAGGCCTCGCTGAACTCCGATCTTTCTTCTCGTTCTTAGACCTCGACTCACGTCGAAATCTTTCAAATCGCCTATCCTAAATTCTTTGCGCTCGTTCGAATCGGCCCTAAAAACTCGCTACTGATAATCAGCAAGCGTTCTTCTCAAGAACCGGTTCAAACTTCATCTCGTGCATGTCGCTCAGACCGGAAAAATCCAAGCCAACTGCACGAAAAAGATGCCATCTACCAATCCAACCAAATTGTCAAAGAACAGCCTTGCATCCGATTTTTGCCGGTTGCGAGGGGACACTATCCTAGTGAGTGACCAACTCGACGTCAAGTCACCTTTCGAACATTTCCCATCCCCCTGCCTAGCGTTCACGGCGTCGTTGTCGACACCCCAAAGTCGCTTGGCTGAGGGAGCGAGAATCATCCAGATTTCGGAGTGGGCCGCAAGGCCTTTTTCGAATTTGTTTGGATCGATTCTCGAGTGGAGGTGAAGGGACTTGAACCCATGACCCTCTGCTTGCAAAGCAGATGCTCTCCCAACTGAGCTACACCCCCAAAAATCGCTTCGATAGGCTTTCGGTAAGTCCTTAGACGACTCCGAAAACCAATCTTCGATGCGCGCGCCTGGATTCGAACCGGGGACCTCGTCGTTATCAGCGACGCGCTCTAACCAACTGAGCTACGCGCGCGGTTCCAACATGTTGGATCCTGGCCGAAACCAGGATCGAGAATGGTATCGATTGGCCACGACCTGTCAACGCATTTTGTGGATCACAGCCGCCGGAATAACCAGCAGCACCCAACGCATGCTCGAGAGCCCGAAATATCGGCGGTTCGTCCCACCGAACCGCACAATTTTTCCCTTTTCCCGAAAAATCCCGAGGAAACTAGGAGTCTGCGAGCGGTTTTTTCTTTTCGGTTATCACTTTGCATTGTGGAGCCATCTCCGCATTCATCGCAGTGTATTCCTTCCACTCCTCGGGCACATTGTCCTCGTGGAAAATCGCCTCCACAGGACATTCCGCAACGCATGCTTCGCAGTCAATGCACTCGTCCGGGTGGATGTAAAGCATCTTTTCCCCCTCGTAAAAACATTCAACGGGGCATACCACGACGCAATCGGTGTAACGGCATCCAACACAAGGCTGCGTGACGACGTGTGCCATTTTTGATCCTTTAACTTACGAGAAACTACTTTTCACCTATCGACCGAAAATCAGATCAAGCCCAAACGGTGTAGGAATTTCATTGACTTTCGAATCGCCGCATCGTATGCGCCGCGTACCCCTATGTCAAGAAATACGAAAGTTCTTGCTGTCTTTGAACTCTCCACCTAATATTGAATCAGGATCCGCTGCGATTTTCTTTGCGGCGAAGGTTTCTTTCCTTTGAGCCGGCTACCGTGGCACTCACCAATTACGATCGCGATTTGTTGCAGGCGTGCCTTTCCGGAGATGCACAGGCCTGGCAGGAATTCGTCGACCGATTTCTAGGACTCGTCGTTCACGTGGTGAACCACACCGCAGCCACTCGCAACATTGTCATCACCCCTGAATCAAGAGACGACTTGGTAGCAGAAGTCTTCCTAGCCTATGTCGATAAAGATTTTGCGGTACTTCGTCGATTTCGGGCCAAAAGCTCTCTGGCCACCTATCTCACCGTCGTGGCCCGACGCACCATCACACGCAGGCTTTCTCAACTGAGAGTTTCCTACACTTCCATGGAGGATTCCCATCTCACTCCAACCTCCTCTAACGACGGATTGTCGAACGAACATTTAGAGGATTTGGAATCCTCGATGCGTTTGCTCTCCGATAACGAGGCTGCTGTTGTTCGCATGTTCCATCTCGAAGGGAAAACGTACTCGGAAATCAGTCTCCGCGTCGGCGTACCGGAAAATAGCATCGGTCCGATGCTCTCCAGAGCCCGTGAAAAAATGAGAAGTCGCGTCTAACCTTTTCGACAACGAGGACTCTCGAAACCGGACTGGAATCCGAACCGAATCTTATGCCAGGTCAGGAGGGCAAATCGTAGCTTTGGAGAACATCCCTCCAAGCCAGTTGCTTGGAGGATCGGTCGGACAACACCGATCGCAGGTGTGCCCTTTGGATCGTCAAGCACATTTCAACAAGATCCTGAAGGATCGGTAACAGCGATCCCCAATCGGCCACCGCCTTCCTTTCGACATCGGCTCGAAGCTCCTGAATAATCATGCAAATCATGGGCATCGCATTGGTCTTCGCGAGCACTTCCAAGGAGTCCAATCGCGATTTGAGGAGGGGAAGGTTCCCGGATTCAAATCCATGGATCAGTCGCTCGATTTGGTAACCGATCATGACTGCATGTGAGTCCGAGAGTTCCGTATCGCCACCATGGTACTGGGGACTCCAGCCCAACGGCGAATCTTTGAATCGTTCTAGCAGTACGGGATCGAACTCGATTCCCTGTCGCTGCATCAGCCACTCGATCGCTTGTTCGTGCGTTTTAGGCTCAAGCGCCAATTCCGAAGTTAAAGCGTCGTATGCATTCGCAATTGCGATAATTCGGGACCCGAGAGGCAACTTGTCTCCTCGGATTTCGGAATCGTTTTCGAATTTCATCCCGTGATACCGGATGATTTCAAGTAACTCTGGGGAATTGAACGCGGAATGGAGTAAGGTCGATGTCTGCTCAATGAGTTCCTGGTTCTCGCCCTCACCGCAACGGTGGCTGTCAGCCCATTGTTCATCGGACCGTTGTAGGGATAGACAACCCACATCGTGCAGCATGGCCGCCATTTCTAAAATATAAAGCTTGCCCACCGGGACGAGACCTCGCGCCAACGAAACCGAGAGCTCTGCAACGCGATGGGAATGGGATGTCAATCGGGGAAAGCGTGTCCCCATGGCAGAGTTGAGCGCTACAACCGCATGATAGGAGATTGGAAGTTCCTCGATATCGGTGGATGCGAGCTTGGCAGCTTTTTTGATTTCTGCTTCTCGGGCTTCCTCTTCGAGCTTGGGTGTCCATGCTCGATAACCATTTCGTCCTCCATGCTTGGCTGCGTAAAGTCCCAAATCCGCTTGCTCAATCTGATTTTGTATCGTGGCTGCACCATGGAGACTGCTCGACACACCAAGACTCGCTGTTACTTTGTACGGGTCGGCCAACTGTTGCTGTATCCCAGCTCGAATCTCCTCAGCGAGAGTCTCGCCTTCTTGCAGAGTGGCATGCTGCAAAACAACGCAAAACTCTTCACCCCCATACCTTCCTAAAATGGCTCGTCCCTCGACGATTCGCGAGACCGTCTTGACCACATCCTTTAGAACCGAGTCGCCCGCGGAGTGTCCGTACTGATCATTGAGTTTCTTAAAATGGTCCACATCCATCATGATCGTGACCAAGCCGCGATCGCCATCATTTCGATCTGGCCACATCGCTTCGATTTTCTCAAAGAGAGCGCGGCGGTTGAGTGCGCCTGTCAAACCGTCGCGAGTCGCCAACTCATGAAGGATTTCGTTTTGGCGTCGAATTTGCTCTTTCGAGGTTTCAAGGTCCGTGAGGACCTCTAAAAGGTGCCGCCTCTGCTCTTCCATCAGGGTGATATCTTCAAAACTAATCAATGCACCGGTGATTCGCTCTTGCCCATCGAATACAGGGGTCGCGTTGACCATGAAAGTCAAGCGTCCGCTCTCCACCAACAAATCTAGCTTGACTCCGGCCCGCTGACTCTTTTCCCGGATGGCATACTCCCAGGGCCATTCCCCCTCTTCTTCTTTTTGCCATTCAAGTTTGCTAAGTTCCTGATTGGTCATCTCATCGATCGTCAAGTTCATGCACTTCGCAAACGAATCATTGACCAACAATACTTTTCCCTGCGCATCGAGGATGACGACACCACCCACGATGGTGTCCAGTGTGTTTCGAACCCTCTTCGGGACTGCGCTTTTTGGATCCAGGACACTAAGCGCTCGGTTGAGAAAGAGAGAAAAACTACCAAAGTTCAAAACGAATCCGATCACAATCACTACCAGCCAATTCAAAACGGTTTTGAAGAGCGAACTGGCAACAGGACGGTAGGCTAATTCTAATTCAGCGTAGACCGATTCCCCTTTCATCAAGGGGACCCTTAACTGATTGATCGTCGATGGACTCTCCGGACTCAATGTCCAATTTCTGTCATGGTCAGGACTCGAGTAAAGAACCAAGCCGTCGTGCCTGAGAACCTTTAAACTAAGCAGATCTTCATTATTGATCAGTGCGTTCCGGCATGATCGTTGCAACCCGCGAGGATCCCGAGTCGAGAGAAACGTAGAACAAGCGGTCGCGACACGCTGACTGATCTCCGCTCGATTTCGCTGAATTTCCCCGGTATCTTCGATAAACAGGCTCGTGAGACTGCTAGCCAACATGGGTCCAAACGACATGGTCGCTAGGATGATCGCCATTTTGTAGGTGATCTTAAGCCGTGGCATAGTTTAGATGAATCGAGGAAGGTTGCGTAAAACCGAAAGGGTGGTCCAAGTCGGCCGTCAATGTGTCGTGCAACTGTTGGACAAACTGGGGCAATTGCATGAAATCAGGCCGGTTATCTACCGCTTTCCGGAAATCCTTCGATGATTCAAATGAATTAGGAGGACTGTAACGGTTGTTCGGTTTGTAACACTTCATCAACCCTACCATCTGTTTGGACCGAAACGATTTTTCTGTCTGCATCGTTGAAATCAAACAAAGCGAGGATGCTGATTTCCTGGACGAATGGAATGGATTCCCTCGTGATTCCCCCAAATCCTCTCGTTAGGCCAAACCGATCGAATCGATACAACGGGACAGCCAAGGAATGGCGAACTTCAATGACAGGGAGGTCAAAGTGGGAGCGATATTCGGTGAATCAGTAAGGCGATTGAGAAAACGCCATCTATTCACCCTGCCCCTAATTCTCGTTCCTTGCGCCGGTTTCTCACTGCTCGCCGAGACGAACGACGATTCGAAGCCGTCGATATCCAGCTCTGACTTCGAGCAATTCCTTTCCCGGAGCGTCCCGCTCCCGAGCCCGTTGCAAAACCATCAGGGTCCCCCTATCCCCCACGCTCCGCAAATGGGACCGTCTACCGCCGTCAACACGTTTCAGCCAGAGTCGCCCCAACCGTTCTCGGTCTATCCTTCACCCGCGATTCCACAGGTCGTAACGGTAGGTTTCTCCTCGAATCAACCCGCAGTTGAGAACTACGTACCGCCGGAATCCGATGAATTGAATGCGTTTCAGTGGGATGGAGCTTGGTGGGATGCGCTCGGAAGTCGTAGCAATGCATCTCGCCCTTTGATCACCCGTAACAAAGATCGTATTTATTATGCAGACCTGGAGCAGATGATCTGGCAGTCGATGCAGTTCTCCTACAAGATTCAAAGCATCCTCAAGGTTCCGAAAATCCAAAGCACCGAAATCGATATCGCTCGCGGAGACTTGGATCCCCGTCCATTCGCCCAATCGACCTTCAGAGATACCTCCGATCCCGTGGGCAATACATTGACGACTGGGGGCCCCAATCGACTCAATGAATACTTCTGGGAAAACTCCGTTGGTATTCGAGATCGAAACTCCTACGGTGGTCGGACCGAGTTTGGTCAAGCCATGAATGCGAGAGACAGCAACTCGCTATTTTTCGTCCCGAAAAATCAGGTCGATTCGAAACTCACCCTCAATTACACTCAACCGTTGATGCGAGGCGCTGGTCTCTACTACAACACTTCATCGATCAGACTCAACGAGATCAAAACCCAAGAGGCCGTCGCACTCGCGAATCAGGAGCTACAGGATCACGCCCGCAGGATTCATTCCGAGTACTGGGAACTGGTGCTGGACCGATACCATTTCGTCCAAACGATCAATGCAAAAGATCGGTTCGAAAAGCGTCGCGAACAACTAGAAAACCGACGCGGCAGGGATTTGCTAGACATGTATATCAAACGCGCCGAGTACATGATCGCTCAACAGGATTCCCAAAAGGAACTGCTCCGCGCCAAGATCCGAAGCCACCATGCTGAACTCGCACGACTCGTCGGAGCTCCCGAGATCCAACGTACGCTATGCGATGAGCTGATCCCCTTAACCCCACCCGTCGTCTCCTTACCACCCGCGGATTCGCTAGATGACGAACTTTATAATGCCATGCTCTACCGAGGCGATATCCAAGCCGTTCGATTTCAAATCGATCAAGCGGCTGTGAATCGGAACCTCGCAGTCAACGAACTTAAGCCGACCCTCGATGCAATTCTCGAAGGTTACGTTCGAGGTTTGGCGGGCGATAAACGGCTACTCAATTCCTTCTCCAGGCAATTCGATTCGGGGGCACCGAGCTACGCGGCCGGGTTCGTGTACCAAAACCCCTACCGCAATCGGGCAGCGAAAGCCAATCTCACTGGAAGAACGATTGACTTTAAAAAGCTGATCGACGACTACGAGGATAAGGTCATGCAAGCTGAATCGCAGGTATGCTCAGCTATTTTTAAGGCCAAGGGAACATTCAAGGCAATCCATGCCGCGTTGAATGCCACACAAGCCGCCCAAGCGGAAGTCGATCACCATGAAACTCGTCTGAATGACTATTTCGGCGAAAATGGTTCACCCAGTAGCATCCTCAACGAACTTCTAGACGCCGAAAACCGCCTTTTGTCCTCGGAAAAAGAGCTTGCAACGCGCCAGATCGAACACATGCAAGCCCTCACGCAGATCAAGTACGAATCAGGGACTTTGCTCACTCTCACTCAAGAGTAGGATCGCCAGTAAGGCTTGCTACCGTTTCCAATCTTGTACCCATTCGCCTACAATCTCCGCTGAGCATTGTCCCAATGTCTTCGGGTACTCCCCGGGGCTACCCTTGCTTGTCAGTTAAAAGGCGATCGGATGCTTCAAAGAAAGTATATTTTCCCAAACGTCATTGAACTCAATGTTCAAGCGGGCCATTTGATCGGTTGCAATGTCTACCTCATTCATGACAAAGAGGAGTGGGCGCTGATCGATATCGGATACGAGGATTCCGTAGATGAGATCCTCGATCTGATTCGAGATCTTGATTTCCGACTCTCCAAATGCCAGACCCTCATCGCAACGCATGCGGATGTAGACCATTGCCAGGGATTGGCAAAACTGAAGCAGATTCTGAAGACGACGGTAACGGCCCACCCAAAAGCGGCTGGACTCTTAGAGGCCGGTGACAAACTCCAAACGTTTGCCGAAATCGACGCCCAAGGTATCCATGAAGAAATGCCTCCCGTTACTGTCGAGAGCCTCGTGAACGACGGGGATGTCATTGCCGTCGGAAATATCGAGCTGCGCGTTTGGTCGACACCCGGTCATGCCGATAGCCAACTCGCATTCCAGTGGCAGGATCTCCTTTTCAGCGGCGATAACGTTTACCGGGATGGTGGGGTCGGTGCGATCGATGCTCATCATGGCAGCGATATTCCATCGTTTATCCGATCACTGAAACGCATCCGCGACTCCGAAATCCAATGGTTACTTCCTAGCCACGGGCCCTATTTCCGCAAAGACCCTGGTATGATCGATCGAGTGATCAGCCGTCTCGAGGGTTATCTACATCTATCCGATTTCGGTACGTGTGCGGTCGACTGGCCGCTCATAGAACAGTGGGAGCAAGAAATCGCAGATGGAAATTTACCCAAGTAATCCAACTAGAAGATGTAGGCTGATTATCGATTGTGTCTGCGGCTAACGTTCCTCCCATCGACTCGGACCCGGCGAAACTCGTGCACAAGCAGCGATCGAACTCCCGCTTCGTCACTTTTGCTTTGCTGTTTGGAGTCACAGGATTTCTAGGCCTGCCTCTCTTATGGTTCAGTAAACATTTCAGTATTCCCGAGAAAATTACCTGGTCGATCCTCAATATTCTCTACAGCTGTTTTCTGATCGGCGTCACGGCAGCAATCTGCTGGTGGGCTTACGATCGAATCTTCTCGAGCTGAACCGAGATTCGGTCACAGAAATCAAACCATCATGTCAACACCCAAGCCAAAACCGTCTCCATCAAAACCATTGTCCCCACCGCTCCAGTTGACGGGTGTTTGGCAAATGGAATCGATCGAGCAAGCGGACCATCTCCTGGCCGATCCGACATCGGGATTTGTTTACAGACGCGATTCGCATCCCAACGCTGCAGATTTGGAAACCTGTATGCGCCAACTACATCGATGCGATGAAGCCATCGTGACTGCTCAAGGCATGAGCGCGTTAGCAGCGGTCTGTCTGGCAATTCTTCAGCCGGGGGACCTCGTTCTGCTAGGGCAACCTCTCTATGGGAAAACGACCTTTCTCATCCGGAACGAATTGTCGCGATGGGGAATACAGTCGGAGGATGTAGACGCGACCGATCTCTCCGATTGGACTCGTGCCATCGCCAAGCATCCTCGTTTGATCATTCTAGAATCGATCTGTAATCCTAGACTGGCCATACCTGACATCGAAGCCATTTGCGCGCTTGCCCACAATCCATCCGACCTTTCAGAGCGACGATGCGAAGTGCTCGTAGATAACACATTCGCAACTCCCGTACTGTGCCGACCTTTGGAGCTGGGAGCGGATATGGTCATGGAAAGCCTGAGTAAATTCGTGTGTGGACATGGTGATGCGATGCTCGGATTCCTTGGAGGAAAAAAGGAGTTTTGGAATCGTATCCGCTCTGTCGTTAGCGCATTCGGACTCGCTAGCAGTCCTCTGGATTGCTGGCTCACTCAACGCGGGCTTCAATCCCTCGAGGTTCGCATGGAACGAGCAGCCCGTTCTGCGCTCGAACTGGCGCGATACTTCGAAAAACATCCAGCCATCGAGCAACTCGACTACCCAGGTCTCGAAGCCCACTCCACCCACGAAACAGCGAAGCGTCAACTTTCAGGAGCGTTCGGGAACATGTTGACCATTCGCCTCCGCGATGGAACGAACCAAGCGCCCAAATTGATCGCTGCGTTGCAGGACACGATTCCTTTCTGCCCTTCGCTCGGCGATACGCATACGACTTTGAGCCATCCCGCGTCAACCAGCCATCGAGCCTTCACCCCAGCAGAGCTTTTGAAATTCGGGATCGACCAGGGAACGATCCGATTCTCGATCGGACTCGAGCCTTACCAGGATTTGATTGCGAGACTCGAAGATGCACTCCGATTGATTGGATAAGAGCTCCACTTCGGGCCAAAAAGGCGAGTCTAGGAGGAGCAAACATGTCCCGGACGCATTGTCAGAGTCCATCGGTGCGATTGGCCTACCAGATCCTGTGAGACCCATGGTATACCGACTCCCTCCGCTTGCAAAAGCCTACTGCGTCGCCGCGCAGTCCTTCCACAGCGCATGGCTTCAGTCTGACTCCTTTTCCTTCTGTATCCCATCCGACTTGGGAGAGGACAACTTCTTTGGAAAACGCTTCGTATCTTTCAAAGCCTTTGTCAGCAAGACTTCGATCTGAGCGTTCGTACTTCGTAACTCATCGTCAGCCCAGCAACGCAATGCCTCGAGAATCTCCGGTGGCAATCGCAGTAGAAAGGAATCGCGTTTTCCCATGCTGCGGGATACCTATTGGTGTAGGGTTCCAGTGTTGATGACAGGCTGAGCATGGCGATCCGAGCATAGGACCACTAGCAAGTTCGACACCATAGCAGCTTTCCGCTCATCATCGAGTTCGACGATGTTGTCCCGGCTGAGGTGTTCCAACGCTTGCTGAACCATGCCCACGGCTCCCTCGACGATCTTCGTTCGAGCAGCAACGACCGCGGAGGCTTGCTGCCTCTGCAACATGGCTGCTGCGATTTCCGGAGCGTAGGCTAGATGGCTAATACGGGCTTCTATCACCTCGACCCCCGCTTTATTCAACCGATCCTGAATGTCATGTCGCAATTGATCACTAACCTCCTGCGTACTGCTGCGGAGCGAGACCTCATGATCGTGACTATCGTAAGGATGGCGGCTCGCGAGGTTTCTTAATGCAGCTTCGCTCTGGACTCCTACATAGTCTTCATAGTCATCCACCTCAAAAAGGGCCTCGGCCGTGTTCACCACCCTCCAAACGACAACTGCCGAAATTTCAATCGGATTGCCATCGCGATCATTCACTTTGGACGGACGACCGTGCGTCCTCGTTTTCGCTTGAACGACAACACCGGTTTCATTTTTCTTCTCGGCCACGGAATGCGACCCGGTTTCAAAATTGCGGATCCGCAAAGACACATGCTTCTTGGAGTAAAAAGGGTTCACCCAAAAGAAACCAGACTGTTTGATCGTACCGACGTAGCTTCCAAAGAGCAAAAGAACGCGAGCGTCGTTTGGCTGTACCGCCAAAAACCCAAACAGGGAAATGAAAGAAAACAGTAGCACCAGAGAGCCGACGATCGCGAGGACGGACATCCAAACCGTGCCCAAAGCCCACTGATTGGCGATCGCATAGATCACAAGAGCAACACCCCCAAACAAACCGACAAAGTCGATTAGCAGCGGTCCCCAACCAACCAAAGGCTTGAAGAATCTTTCTTGCGTCGTTTCTGTTTGCATGGTGTTTCCTAGAAGGAGGAGAGATAGCGAAGTGATATCATATCGATATAAATTATCAGGCGGGGAATTCGCAAAACCTGGGCGCAAAAAATTCCCTGAAAGCGCCTGAGCCACAAAAACAGTTCTGGATCGAGCCGCGGAACCGGCGCTCTCCATGAGGAGGATTCACGGGGCAGAAAGCTAACCAGCTCCGGGGCAGCCTTGTCCGAGAGTCAGCAAGAAGATCGCCGATTCACGTGAGGCTGACATGAATGAAGACGTTCAGAGGAGCCC
The DNA here is from genome assembly GCA_040396935.1 of Pirellula sp. Lineage (GTDB taxonomy): Bacteria > Planctomycetota > Planctomycetia > Pirellulales > Pirellulaceae > JBKCUI01. The sequence continues at coordinate 116,846 of JBBAXA010000007.1, read as the reverse complement.
AGATGCTAGATACCCAGCCCGGCAGCCAGGTCGCGAGATCAAGGATCTGCAGGAATCAGCGGTACTGGTTTGTCTGTTTTCGCAGTGGGTCGGCAGCCCGGCCCCTCAGTTACTGCGCCCAAATCCTTGTCCATCTCGTCGATGAGTGCACGTAGTTCGCGAACCCGATCGGGGTGAGTCGCTGCCAGATCATTTTTTTCGCCGATGTCGTCACGCAGATTGTACAACCGGGGAACCTCGAGCCGGGAATCGGGCTTGTTGGTCGTCGCGACCTGCAGCTTCCAATCTCCTTGACGGACTGCGTTCAGGATCAAACCGTTGAAATAAAAGAACTCGGAATGCACTGGCTGCGTAGTACCTTGACCGGTGAGGATGGGCCAGATGTTTGCCCCGTCGATCTTGCGGTCTGTGGGAACGGCTGCTCCTACGAGTCCGGCGAACGTCGGAAGGATATCGAACATTCCACAAATCTGATCGGAGGATGAACCTGCAGGTATTTTTTTAGGCCACCAAGCGATGGTCGGAACGCGCATCCCCCCCTCCCACGTACTACCTTTATTGCCTCGCAACGGCAGATTGACCGATCGGTTGGTTCCGCCATTGTCACTGGTGAAAAGTACGAGCGTCCGTTCCGCGAGACCATTGCTACGGAGATGATCCAGAATTCGGCCTACACTCCAATCAACTTCCTCAACCCAATCGGAAAACAACCCGTTCTTTGACTTACCTACCCAGGACTTGCCCGGATAAAGTGGAAAATGGACCGCGTTGTGGGGGAGATAGAGAAAAAACGGTTCCTTCGAATGGTCTTTGATGAATTGAATCGCTTCATCGGTATAGATTTCGACGAGAGACTGCTGATCCTCTGGCATGACGCGTTTGACAACCTTTCCATTCCGCAAAAGAGGAAGAGGAGGTTGTCCTTTCCCCTGCGTTTTTGGAATCGGCTTTCCTAAATCGCTTTTGATTCCGTCTGCTGCCGGTCCCATATCGTTGGAATAGGGGAGACCGAAATGCAGATCGAACCCTTGTGCATTCGGCAACCATTGCGGTTGATCGCCCAGATGCCATTTACCGATAACAGCGGTTGAGTACCCTGCATCCTTGAGGACTTCTGCAACCGTTTTCTCATCAGGATGCAGGCCTATCGGCGAGGCAGGAAACAAGACATGGGGTATCGGCAGGGCTCGCTTGGCGTAACATCCTGTCATCAAGGAAGCTCTCGACGGTGAACAGACCGGGGCCGCATAAAAAGACGTCAGCTTTCTTCCTTCGCTCGCCATACGATCGAGATGCGGAGTCCGGTTGATGGTCGAGCCAAATGGCCCGATATCTGCATAGCCTAAATCGTCAATACTGATGACAATGAAATTAGGTTTTTCGATCTCCGCATAGAGAAATGTGGTCGAGAAGACTTCGACTAGGAATAGCATCGAGAGCCATCGGGATAATTTCATGCTGTTGACGCGGGTAGGTTTCATGATGCGACGCCGACGCTCTGTTCCTAGAAAAGTCACCTTCGCTCAGAGTCGACAATAGGAGCAAAGATGGGAAATCAAACGGGGCGGGCATTCCTACCAAACCGAGAAGAACGCCTTTCGGTTCGCGGTGGTCTAGCCAAGTTTGTCCTTCCCTCGTCGCGCATTGTAGCAATTCTTTCCTCTTCGGCGGGCATGTACGAGGGGAAACGGGCAGTGAGTTTTATCGTGGGAATCCCAATCTAGTTCTGCCTCGGAAAAGACTCCACAAGTCCGCGATGCGAGCATTGAGCTACCGTCTTCCACTCAGATGACATTCCAGGATAACCAAGCGACTTTTCGGCTCGCTATAGTGCCATACGTCAACACGATCTTCCGGAGGCTCCTATGTCTTTCCAATCTCGAATCGATCACCTTACCAACTCGATTCAGCCGCTGCGGGATGAATTGATCCATCATCCACTCTACCAGCATCTCCAGTCGCTGAGAGCGATTAAAATCTTCATGGAACACCATGTTTTCGCAGTTTGGGATTTCATGTCCTTGCTGAAGTGCATGCAGAGGCACCTGACTGGTACGACGATCCCCTGGATTCCTACCTCCGATGCGACCGCGGCGAGGATGATGAATGAAATCGTCTTGGCCGAAGAGACAGACGAAGATGAACGAGGGGAGTATGCCAGCCATTTCGAACTCTACTTGCGTGCGATGGATGGATGTGGAGCCGATACCATGCCCATCCACACATTGGTAGCGATGCTGCGGGACGGCTACTCAGTCTTAGAAGCCTTAGAGCAGTTATCGGTGAGCGAGCCCGTTTATCAATTTGTCCGAACGACATTCGAATTGATCGATTCCGAGGATCTTTGTTCCATTGCATCTTCGTTTACCTTCGGCCGGGAGGATCTCTTACCGAATGTATTTGAACGCATCGTCGAGCGTATCGATCTCGAATCCGGAGGAGAGCTGAAAGGTTTCCGGTACTACTTGAGCCGCCACATCGAATTAGATGGTGATCAGCACGGCCCGTTAGCTTGCCAACTGGTCGGTCGATTGTGCGGAGAGGACGATTCCGCTTGGAGTCGCGCAGAGGAGGCCGCCATCAAATCTCTCGAAGCGCGTAAGCGGCTGTGGGATGGGATGTTGCAAGTCATTTTGACTTGCGATCTATCCGTGAATTAGCGGTTTACACGCACACTCTCGCTCGAAGCCTGATCACTTGTATAATCCTTCGCTGACGCCCGAACGACGAACTCACGAAGGAGAATAGACATGGCAGATCGGAACACTTCGGACATAGAACGCACAGAAGGTGTTCCCTCGAAGTCGGAGATCATGCGACTCGATGCTTATTGGCGGGCACTCAATTACATCTCCGTCGGCCAAATCTATTTGTTAGATAATCCGCTACTGAAGGAGCCTCTTCGCCGCGAGCATATCAAACCCAGGCTGTTAGGACATTGGGGAACATCACCTGGCCTCAACATGCTATGCGTGCATTTGAATCGGGTGATCAAACGCGACGATCTCAACATGATCTATATCATTGGGCCTGGACACGGGGGACCGTCGCTCGTTGCTCATGCCTATTTGGAAGGTCGGTATTCCGAGGTCTATCCAGATATCAGCCAGGATGCGGAGGGATTGAGGAAACTCTTCAGGCAATTCAGTTTTCCAGGTGGCATTCCTAGCCATGTCTCACCCGAGGTTCCTGGCAGTATTCACGAGGGAGGTGAATTGGGGTACGCATTGAGCCATGCGTACGGGGCGGCGTTCGACAATCCGGATCTAATCGTTGCATGTGTGGTAGGGGATGGCGAGGCAGAGACAGGGCCCTTGGCCACGGGATGGCATGGGAACAAATTCCTCAATCCCGCAAGAGATGGATGCGTTCTGCCAATCCTGCATCTCAACGGCTACAAGATCGCCAATCCGTGTTTCTTAGCGCGAATCCCACACGAAGAGCTCAAGAAATTTTTCGAGGGGATGGGATATGAGCCTTTCTTTGTCGAGGGGGAGGATCCCGAATCGGTGCATCAGCAATTAGCGCAAACACTCGATCGTATTGTCCCTCGTATTCGACAAATCTGGGAGGACGCGCGTCTGCGTGGAGTGAGGAAACGACCAAGTTGGCCGATGATCGTATTCCGAACGCCGAAGGGCTGGACCTGTCCATCGGAAATCGATGGCAAAAAATGCGAAGGCTACTGGAGAAGCCATCAGGTACCGATGGCCGACATGGATTCCGAATCCCACATTCGGATCCTCGAACGTTGGCTTCAAAGCTATCGACCCCACGAGTTATTCGATGGTTCCGGTCGATTGATGCCCGAAATCGCCGATTTGGCCCCCAAAGGTCAGAGACGCATGAGTCACAACCCGCATGCCAATGGAGGACTCCTCCTCCGCGACTTGCGGTTGCCGGATTACCGCGATTACTTCATCGAGATCGAGTCGCCTGGTTCTGTCTTCGCGGAATCGACTCGAGTGATGGGTACTTTTTTACGCGATGTCATGAAGCAAAACCTGGATACCGCCAATTTTCGGCTCTTCAGTCCTGACGAAAATAACTCGAATCGCTGGCAAGATGTTTTGGAAACCACGACACGTTGTTACATGGCAGAGATCCTACCCGAGGATGATAAGCTCAGCCCTGACGGACGTGTCATGGAGGTACTGAGTGAACACCAGTGCCAGGGTTGGCTCGAAGGTTATTTGCTTACAGGTCGCCATGGATTTTTCTCTTGCTATGAAGCATTTATCCATATTGTTGATTCGATGTTCAATCAACATGCCAAGTGGTTGAAGGTTTGCAATGAAATCCCCTGGCGCCGCCCCATTGCATCGTTCAATTACCTCCTTAGTTCGCACGTCTGGAGACAGGATCACAACGGTTTTAGCCATCAGGATCCAGGTTTTATCGACCATGTCGTCAATAAAAAATCCGAGGTGATCCGAGTCTATTTGCCGCCCGATGCGAACTGCCTCCTATCCATCACCGACCATTGCTTGAGGAGTCGCAACTATGTCAATGTCATCGTCGCAGGCAAACAGCCCGCACTTCAGTGGTTGACGATGGATCAAGCGATCAAGCATTGCACCCTGGGTGCGAGCATTTGGGAATGGGCCAGTAGTGATCGAGGTAGCGAACCGGATGTTGTCATGGCTTGCTGCGGCGACGTACCGACGCTCGAAACCCTCGCAGCGGTCGATATTCTTCGAAAGAACCTTCCGGAGTTGAAGATCCGCGTTGTCAACGTCGTCAATCTCATGAAGCTCCAGCCTGCTAGCCAGCACCCACATGGTTTATCGGATCGCGACTTCGACGCGCTCTTCACCAAAGACAAGCCCATCATATTCGCATTCCACGGCTACCCGTGGTTGATTCATCGTCTCGTCTATCGCCGTACCAACCATGCGAATATCCATGTTCGCGGCTACAAGGAAGAGGGCACGACCACGACACCCTTTGATATGGTCGTGCTGAATGATCTCGATCGATTCCACCTCGTAAAAGATGTAATTGACCGACTACCTCAACTCGGCGCTCGGGCAGACTACTTGAAACAACATATGGAAGAGAAACTCATCGAACATAAACAGTATATCGTGGCCCACGGGGATGACATGCCTGAGATTGTTGGCTGGAAATGGGGCAATACCTCTGAAGTCAGCCAACGCACCAAACACTCATCGACCGAAGGAGATCATGCTTGACCCGACCGGGGTAGCGAGCCTGCCTGCATCGCGGCTCGGATCGAACAGGAGAAAGTGACTGCAGTGTCATCTCGGCGATAGCGGAACGATGCATTCCCCTCTCGTTTTAAGACACCGACCGTTCTCCAACTTGCGAAAGCACCCATTCCATTTTGGCTCGCAGAGGCTTTGGTTTTGTCAGACTCGGCAATGCTGCAGAATTTGCTCAGCAGTCGATAGATAGCCCGTAAAGAACTGGCCAAATTGCCCGAACCGTGCGCTCGCCGAGTCAAATCTCATCGTATACACGATTTCCTTCAGGAACTGAGGATTTCGTGCCCAAAGCGTGACGCCCCATTCCCAATCGTCCAACCCGACAGAGGCCGTCACCAACTGGGTTACCCGTCCGGCAAAGGCCATACCGCTTTGGGCATGCTCTGCCATCATCTCGGTCCGTGAGGAGAAGGGCTCCAGAAACCAATTGGCTCCGACATTTCGAACTTTGTTCATCGGATAGAAGCACATGGCCGGCCAATTTGGGAACTCAGGTGCTAATCTCTGAGCGTGCATCATGGGAAGTCTCTTTTCGTACGATGCGACTTTCGCTTGGAATGTCGCAGACGCTGGATCCTCACCGGTTCGAACCAACTTTTGAGCATACTGTTCCTTATCCGGCAGATACTCACTGATTTCCGACATGGAGACGAACGAATAAACAGGCTCGATCGCGCCACCCAAAGCGGAACTCATGATCCGCTGATGTACGTAGTCGATCGTAAGTGGATTGGGGTCCATGGCGATGATTGCAAAATCCGCCTTGTGACCGCTCACGATGAACGATTGCAATCGCTCGGGCTTTTTTATATCCGCCGCTTGGATTGCTTGAACGAAATCGCTGCGTACCGCGGCGGATACTCGCCCGAACGAAGCAAGGAACTGCCTATTCCAGCGATAGAAATAATGCCCGCAGTGCCAACCTTGGACAGGCACAACCGAGGGTTCAGGCAGCGATGCTGGAGAGGAATGGGGATGCATACAATATCCGTTGAATTAGGGGCTGGTACGTGCAACAACTCGATGAAAATGAAGCTGGACTTCACGGGCGCAAACCCGGCGAACGCCTTCGACCAGGCAACGCGGCTCGTTCTCACTCTGTCCTCTCGCGATTACTTCCTCGAGTTTCGTTCCTGGCGGAACCGTAAAGGCTGTCTGCTGAATCGTTTGGTTCCCTGCATCCAACTCTGGCACGATGAAATGACAGGTCGCCCCAAAGGTCAACATACGAGCCGCATAGGCATCGTGGTAAGGACGCAGCCCACGGAAGCCGGGGAGCAAACCATGATGCAAGTTGACAATCCGCCCGCCGGCGAACTTCCAACAGGTATCGGGGGGAAGGACTCTCATATAGCGTGCGAGAATGACATAGTCCGCTTCGTACTGATCGATCATACGAACCATTTTCGCATCATCGGCAGTACCATCCTCATTGCCGATGAATTCAAAGGGGATACCGTACTCGCGTGCGAGCGGCTCACATTTTCTCCGATTTCCAATGAGCACGACTGGGTTGGCCCGAATGATCCCATCTCGAATCGCCTGCAGTACGGCTTTGGGTGTATGCTCGAGGAGCGTCGCGCAAAGAGCCACATTGGGACGGGCCACTCTCACCTCGGGACTCCAAACCCGAATCTCGAGCTTGGTTCGACCTCCGATTTGCGCCATCGATTCCCTGAGAGGCTCCCACGCTTTGGACGGAATCTGCAACCGACACATCATTGCAAAGACCGCCGCCTCATCGTGGTCGTACATTTGTATCTCGGCGATGTTGGCCCCCCGAGTTGTCACATCGTGAATGATGGGATCGGCCAATCCGACGTTGTCAGGCCCAACGGCTGTTATGATGACTTCCATCCCAGTAGGGTATCCCAACTTGCCTAATTTGAAAACAGCAGACATTCTGCCCTTGGCTTGTCTCATCGAATCTGCTAATGCCAAGACATCATGAACGACGACTCTCTGTTTGCCTCCACCGAACGACTGTTTTCACTCGTCGAATCCAAATTGCATCTCCTCAGGGAAATGCAGTCGATGGCTCTCGAGCAGGCCGATCTCGTTTCCCAACACGAAATGAACGACCTCATGACCCTGCTCTCGAGAAAGCAATCGCTGATGGAATCCCTCCAGTCGGTTCAGGGACAGTTGTCTGACTTCAAGGATGAGGATCCTGAGAGTCGAGTCTGGGTTTCCTCCGAGCGTCGACATCGATGTCAAACCATGGTCAAGCAGTGCGATCAATTGATCCAGGAATTGATCGTTCAAGAGAATCGATCGATCGATCACATGAACTTGAAACGAGATGCAGTGCTGAGCCAAATCCACCAAAATGCAGCTGCCTACGAAGTCAACAAAGCCTATGCCGCTGTAGAGTCCGAACTGGAATCCATGAACGCGTTCACTATCGAGGGTTAATATGTTCCCATCCCTTTTCGCGAATTCAGCGTTGGACTCTCTCGAAAAGACCGTGGAATTCGCGGAACGTCGGCATAGCGTCCTCGCGACGAATATCGCCAATATGGATACGCCGGACTACAAGACACGCGATTTGTCTTTGAACAATTTCCAACAAAGCCTCAAAGACGTCATCGAGATCAAACGAACAATGGCCGAGGACGCCGCTGGACCTCGATTCGACGTCCTCGAAGGTCCGGATCGCGACGGAACTGCTGTTGCGCACGACGAAGCCGTTCAAAATGTTTTCGATTCGATGCGACAAGTGGTATACCACGACGGTAGCGACGACAGCTTGGAAATGCAGGTAACGCAGTTGGCTAAAAACCAGTCGATGCACTCTACCGCGATTGCTTTGATGCGATCCCAATTTCAAACCCTGCGAATGGCCATCTCCGAGAACATCAACATCTAACCCAGTCGCGGCAGGGGCCAGGGATGTCGGCAGGTAGTCGCAGGACGACGATCGACTTGGTACGATTCAAGTTCCATAGTTCTTTGCTCTTCAAACCGGAACGCGATGCCTCGACCTCCCGACATTCTCGACTTGCAAGCTGCCGAACAGGTGATTCGACGATTTTTGTCACCCGTACCACTCATCCGTTCGTATCGACTCGAAAAAGAGCTGGGACTTCGCGGAGATAGACGCGTCTGGCTCAAAGACTACGGTTGGACTCCAGTCGGTTCCTTCAAAGTCTACGGCGCACTCTACTGGATGTCGCAGCATGAAGTGGATCTGAAAGATCGACCTGTAGCAGCTCATTCCTCCGGGAATTTTGCATCAGGAATCGCCTTCGCAGGTAAGCAATATGGGAAACGGGTGATCATTGTCATGCCGGATACCGCCCCGAAAGTGAAGTTTGCTCTGACGAAATCCTTCGGCGCTGAAGTACGAACTTACGAGATTGCGACCGATCATTTGACGGGCCTGCGAGACAAGATGACACATGAAATTGCAACACAGGAAAACGCGTTGGCCGCGTCTCCCTACGACGATCCGAACGTGATCGCAGGAAATGGTGTGGGTGGTCTGGAAATCGCCGCCGAATTGAAGCATCACGGCAGGACGGTCTCGCATTTTCTGTGCGCTGTGAGTGGGGGAGGACTCATGGCAGGACATGCATTAGCGATCCATCACGCATTTCCACATGCAACCATTCTTGGCGTCGAACCAAAAGGGGCCGACGATTTCAGGCAATCGCTCGCGCAGCAATCCCGAGTCCGGATCGAAAAACCAAGCAGTATTTGCGACGGGTTATTATCCTACGATGTAGGCGAACACAACTGGCCTATTCTTCAAGCCCTCGTTCATTCATCCTCCGCGATTCACGATACGGAGATCAAGCTCGCGATGAAGTGGCTATACGATCAACACGGCCTGAAAACCGAACCTTCTGGGGCAATCACCATCGCAGCTTTACTACACCATTCGTTGGACCTTTCGGGGGATGGAGACATCGTCGCCGTCTTAAGCGGTCGCAACATCGATGAATCGACTTTCCGTACCTATATCGAACAATGACCCGAAATGCAGCCTGTTGAATCGACGTTGGCGGATTTGATACGCATCAATAGTGTGAATGCCTTCTATGACGGAGGACCTGGCGAATGCGCATTAGCAGCTTTCATTGAAACCTTTTTCCGTAACCACAATATTCCAACTGTCCGTCAACGAGCCATCAAAGCCTCCCCAACCTGCGCAGAGCGTTTCAATGTCATCGCAAAACTCGATGGAAGGGATCCATCAAAACGCCTCATCCTGGAGGCGCACATGGATACCGTCTCCGTACAAGGCATGACGATTCCTCCCTTCGAGCCTACGATAAACGATCGCAAAATGTATGGCCGTGGATCCTGCGATACCAAAGGTGGACTAGCTGCTATGATGCATGCATTGGCATCTTTGAGAGAGGAGCGTATTGTTCCTCCATGCGATGTCTGGCTCGCTGCTGTCGTGGACGAAGAGTTCTCGTTTCGAGGTGTATCTGCGCTATGTGCGGAACACGATGCCGATGCAGCGATCGTCGCAGAACCGACGAATCTCCGTGTGGCGATCGCCAGTAAAGGCGTACTTCGTTGGCGAATTATCTCGCACGGAAAAGCCGCGCATAGCTCCAAAACGCATCTTGGAAAAAACGCTATCTACCACATGGCACGAATCGTTCAGGCGATTGAGAAACAAAATGCCCGTTTGTCCCTCCACTCCGATCCTCTACTCGGGCCAGCCACCGTCAATGTCGGGCGTATCTATGGCGGTGTCCAAGTGAATTTCGTACCGGATCAATGCACCGTTGAAATCGACCGCCGTATGCTACCTCATGAATCGGTCGAACAAGTTCTCAGTGAGTATGAGACTATCCTTCAAAAACTACGTCGTGAGCATCCCGAATTCGAAGTGGAAATGGAGGCCCCGATGCTAGTCGACCTCCCGTGGCAAGTTTCTGCGGACACTCCCTTGGTCAAGACAGCCTTCGACGTCCTGGATTCCCTGGCTTTGCCTTCGCCTCCCATCGGCGTCCCCTTTGGAAGCGATGCGAGCAAGTTCGGCAAAAAAAATATCCCTACCATCATCTTCGGACCCGGCAGCATCGATCAAGCTCACGCGGAAGTCGAATACGTCAGTCTTGATGAGTTGGAATTAGCCTACCGTTTTTATCGAGAGTGCGCGACACGCTATTCCACCCCGAGCGAGAATGCGATCGAACGCTGATATGCTAAAATGAGTTTGGCCAGCGTCAGAAATGATGAGGGTCTCCGACAGACGAGATCGCAGCTCTTTCCACCTGTAGTGGGTATGAATTCTTCGATCGCGAACCATGGCGGCGCCTAGCCACTCCTCGAGGGAATCCCAACTCTGTTCTCCTAATCGATTGGTACGAAGAAGATGACACATCCAGTCCATCGCAGAAACATTCTTCAAGCAACCGCTGCAGGTTCCGTCGCCCTAGCAATAAACGATGTCCGTGTTGGACTTGCAACCTCGACCCCTCCAACGGGCTGGATCGATGCCCATGTCCATGTTTGGACGCCCGATACAAAACGGTATCCTTTATCGCCGAAATACAAGCCGTCGGATATGGTTCCTGCGAGCTTCACTCCAGACGAACTCCTAGCGCACGCAAAACCCGCTGGCGTCAGCAAAATAGTTCTCATCCAAATGAGCTTTTACGAATTCGACAATCGTTACATGCTGGATTGCATTCAAAACTATCCAGGCACGTTCTCCGGTGTTGGAATCGTGAACCATGACGACCTCGCCCTAAGAGATACGATGAGATCCCTCGGCAAACGAGGCGTAAAAGGTTTCCGCTTGTACACCGACAAGCAATCAGCAGAGAACTGGGAACGTTCGACCGGTATCAAAACGATGTGGGAAGAGGCGGCCGACTCTGGCCAAGTGATGTGCTTACTCGCTAACCCCGATGCTCTGCCAGCCGTCCATAAAATGTGCCAGCGCTATCCCAGGACTCGAGTTGTCATTGATCACTTTGCTAGGATTGGCTTATCAGGAACCATCCATCCAACCGAGCTCGACGAGCTTTGCCGGCTTTCCAAATTTGAGAATGTTTTCGTAAAGGTATCTGCATTTTATGCCCTCGGCCAAAAGAAAGAGCCCTATCTCGATCTCGCACCCATGATTCGCCGTCTTAAAGAAGTATATGGTCCTGAACGTTTGATGTGGGCAACCGACTGCCCCTATCAAGTCCAAAATGAACATACCTATTCAGCTTCCTTGACGCTGATCAAGGACAAGCTTGATTTTTTGTCGGATAGAGACAAGAACTGGATGTTACGAGATACAGCAGAGAAGGTGTTCTTCGCGAATTGATCTGTTCATAGTCCACCCAGCTCACACCCCTGAGTTCATCTCGGAATCGGATTCCTTATCGACGAATCGTCCCGGATAGGAAACGCAAGCTTCTCGATAACATGTAGGAATGTCACGGGTCCCCTACGAGTCGCTGTGGCACAGAACACGTTGAGCACGCTGTCGAAGCTCCTCGACAATGACGAACCCATTGCTCCGATACAAATTCGATCCGGACATATCAACCAACCATTCGCTTTCATCCAATCTCAAAATGAAAAACTCGATCTCACAGTCGAGCTTCTCTCCCAGAAATCTTCTCAAAACACTTCGTTCGCTAGCAAATCCAGTGATTCCAGTGCAAGTGACATTGGCATAGGTTGATTGAATTGATACTCCATTCGTTGGAGATTCGTATGATCAACCCATGGATTTGGAAAAGTGATTTCATGAGATTACCTGTGCGAGGAATGCTAGCATGTCGCTACATGATGCTAGTCAGTCACCGCGGTATCAACGGGTTCGATTGGCTTTGCTCCATCGCTCGATGCGTCGCTTTATCGCTAGGGATAAGTTGTAGTATCGGACTTGCTCAAGCCCCGACTCCCATCGGCAGCAATCAGTCGCAAGGGATGCCGTCCACCTCACCCTCGCCGAATGTTTTACCGCCATCTCCAATCTCGAGTGCTCCGCAACCTTCTAATGCACTATCCGGTGCACTATCCGTTCCAAATGTAGTTCAACCTACCAACTCCGAACAAAGTTCGAACGCTGGACAGACTCCCAATACTGGACAAAATTCGAATGTTGGCCAAAGTCCAAATGCAGTCCAGAGCTCTGTTCCTGCGTCGAATTCTATCGATGCGTCCCCGGTGATACCTTCCCTTCAAAACAATCAAACTCCGACCGGCTCCTATCAGCCGAAGCCTGTTGGTGAGTACACGCTTCCTAGGAACGCTGGTCAAACCTGGATGGAGTACGATATTCGGCCATACACGCAAATGATTAAGAACTCGGATCGTCCCCAGCAAACGATCATCGATTGGATTTTGAGGGAAACGGGAACCGACGCCTGGTTTACGGAACCTATGGGTATCCTCACTGCGGATCGAAATACCCTCCGCGTCTACCATCATGCGACGATGCAAAAAACGGTCAGCCAGATCTATGAGAGATTTGTTAACGGCGTATCCGAGCCGCAAGTCTTTGGAATGCGACTGATTACGGTCTCCAATCCGCATTGGCGTTCTCAAGCCATTCCTTTGATGCGATCTGCTCCCTCCAAATCCCCAGGAGTCCAAGCATGGCTGATGCCTAAGGAGAATGGAGCCATTTTCTTATCACAGCTTCGTGAGCGTTCCGACGCGAAGGAACTCCAGGCTTTTGAGATCCCACTCCACAACGGACAACTGCAACATCTAGAGCAAGTACGATCAAGAAATTATTTGAAAGAGTTTGTGCGGAATACTAATTCCCCTTTCCCCCCGTACACTCCTCTTTCCGATGAGATCAAAGAGGGGTATCGCCTCCAAATCAGTCCACTGATGAGTCTGGATGGTAAATCCGCGGACTTACTTCTCAAGTGTGAGATCGATCAAGTCGAAAGATTCAATCAGGTTCGATTGGATCTGCCGATTGCTCCTAATCAAACGCAGCCCGCGCAACTCGAGGTGCCGCAACTTGTTTCCTGGCGGCTACAAGAGCGATTCCAGTGGCCCACCAATCAAGTTCTGCTACTCTCCTGCGGAGTGGTTGCGACACCAACCGGTCCCGTCGAAAACACTCTCTTGAGTAATCCGCCGTCACTCTTCGGGATCAATCGAGTGATTGCACCGACCGGCCAACGGGCCGATGCCTTGTTGTGGATTGAATACAAAGGTTCTGTTGCGAACACGACTCCAACGAACTCCAGCGGGAACACACCCAATGCCGCTTCCAACAATGCCATTTCCAGAGGTCGCTACTAGATTGATCGCTAGAACACACTCGGCAGACTTCGAATTCGATCCACAGGATTGCGAGTCGAGCTTATGTGGCGTATGCCGTCAGGTCGACACATGGATCGCTTCGGAACGAAAAAAGGTTTATCACCCTTTCGTTCCTACGTGTCTTCTTTTCATCCTGGTGCTGGCGGGTTGCAAGATGACAGCACCGATTCACACTTGGAAAGCCTCCAAGGTGAACAAAGATGGAACACTACGAGTCGCGATTGGACCTATCGGGATCGCCTCACGTGCGAACCTGACCGCCGCTCCGCTAGATGAGGACCTTCAACAAGCAGCGAATCGCTTGCAAGAAAACTTGAGATCGACGCAGCCAATCCTCAGCCAACAATTGATCGCCCTGCACCCGTCCGATTTAGAGCGATCGAGTGCAATACAACTCGTTTCCTACGATCGTCAACCCAACGATTCGGCGACCCTCGGTGCTGCACGGAATGCAGGGGCGGATTTCATTCTGCAAGGTAATGTAGTCCTGGCCCACTTGAAGCAGGAACCTCCCCAAAAACCCACCTTGCGCTCCATCATTTTCGGCAGACGCGAACCAATGCAGCACCTGACAGTCCATTGGACCATCATCGACGTGGCGACCGGACAACGGCTGGCTGAGGAAACGATCGCTCTCGATCGCCAAAGCCTGCAGAAGAAGTATCCCGATCTAAAAAACAATATCGATAGCAACGATACCAAGGTTCTGAATGCCTCATCCCGATCAGCTTGGGAACTCGTGGCATCTGCACCGGTGCAATCCGAGGTCATGCTGGATCTGCCCTGGGTTTGGGCGGGATCCTCACAGGTTCGTAAAGGAAATGCCTACGCTCGACAAGGTCGCTGGGATTTGGCCGAACGAGAGTGGCAAGATGCCGCTGAAAACCATCCGAGCAATACCGCCGCATGGCACAACTTGAGCCTGGCCGCTGTTGCGAGAGAAGACTTCGAGCTAGCCAAAGCACGAATCAAACATGCAAATTCCTTTCTGCCCGGTGACCCAACCTACAAGACGCAATTATGGATTGAACAACAGCAACTTCATTTTCATCGAGTCCACCAACTACCTCCTCCACCTGAAGGCTGGAAATTTCCGGAGGCAACACTCAACCAACTCGGGAGCAATCGCTAGTACAGTTCTTCCGTCATTCGACGCGCCCCTGAAGTCTTCAGTGGGCTTGTAACGATAACGCCTAACAGGTCGAACAGACTCCCTCCATGCGTCTTCCCAATGCATCTTTCTCGAGGACGGATTTCAAGCTCCGTCGAAACTGGGTCCAGATGTTTGATCAATGCCCTCCGACAACGAACTTCACGGTGGATCGACTCGACCTCAAACATACGAATCGTACGGAAAATCAGTCCAAGCTTCGTCGAAGCTCGTCTATGTTTTTAGAGGGTAACTTCTGAATCAACTCCTGCTTGATTTGCGCGAATGCTGGATTGTTAGCCAAGTTCGTCCATTCGAATTCATCGGCATCATGATCGTAAAGCTCTTCACCTCCGTCGGCATAACGGATGTATCTCCATCGATCCGTTCTTAGGCCGTGGTTGTTCTGATGAAACGTCGTGATCGCAGGTGTCGACCACTCCGATGCAGGATTCATCAAAAGACTTCGGATATTCGCACCCTCAACGTGACTGGGAATCTCTAAACCGCAAAGTGAACAAAGCGTTGGATAGACACTCATCAAGTCCACGGTTTGATGACAGAGTTGTCCAGCTTTTGTCACACCGGGTGCGACCCAGATGAATGGCATCCGCGCGGCTTCCTCCCACAATGCGAATTTGCGCCAGTGTTCCTTCTCACCGAGGTGCCAGCCATGATCGCCCCAAAAAACGATGATTGTGTTCTCCCTGTGTGGCGAGCGATCGTAGGCGTCGAGCAACCTCCCAATCTGCGTATCACAGTATGCGATGGCTGCGAGATAGGCTTGAACAGCCTCTTTCCAACGTCCCGATCGAATCATTTCTGCATGATCCCCTGTGGGCTTTGCCATCTTGATACCACTAGATGGGATATCCTCCAGATCCTTATCTTTCGTAGGTGGCAATTCGATACTTTCCAGTGGGAAAAGATCGTAATACTTTTTGGGGACATCCCAGGCCATATGCGGCTTGTGAAGTCCGACTGCAAGAAAGAATGGTTTTTCATGATTTGCTTCCAAATGCTTGATCCCATAGTCGACGATATCCTCATCTAGCAATCTAGAATCATTCGTGAGGGGCTGAAATCGGATTCCTCCCACCCCATGGTTCTTTGCATCGGGATGCGGGATCGCTCTCTCCTTTTTGTTGCCTTTCCCCTCTGCCATATAATCAGTCCATTCCCCATCGCGATGGGCACTGGAATGGTAGATCTTTCCACTTCCATAAACGTTGTAGCCCGCTTTCAGAAACTGCGTCGTCAGTGTTTTTTCCTTACCGATCACTGGCTTCCAATCCTGTCCGTTGTCGTACACACCTGTCGTGCCTGGGCGCATCCCTGACATGAGCGCGGCGCGACTCGGATTGCAAACGGGAGCAGCGCAGTAGGCTTTTGTGAATGCGACTCCCATTTTCGCGAGACGATCAATGTTCGGAGTCTTGGTCTGTTTATTGCGGCCGAGGTAACCTACCCAATGATTGAGATCATCGATCGCAATGAACAGTACATTCGGTTTCGAGGATGGCTCAATCGCTTGAGCCGGGCCTATCCATGAGCAGATCATCAAGAGTAACAAAAACGGACAAGCTTCAAATTTCATGGTAGGTTCTTTCTCCAGGCCAGGGCCATTTCCTTCAGGCGACGGGTGGTTTCAGGATGCAGCATTGATAGATCTCGCGTTTCATTGCGATCCGTCGAAATATTATACAGTTGAACGTCCGTTCCATTCGCATTTACTAGTAGTTTCCACACACCCTCCCTTACTGCCACGTTTGGGCTCCGATGGAAAGCATCCTTGGGATAGGCAAATGACTCGTTATTGCGACCATATTCCCAGTACAGCGGTAGGCTTCGCTCCATCAACTCACCAGACAGAGCACGACTCAGATTCTCCCCATCGCTCTGATAGCGCTCGGGCAGAGGAGCATGGCATAGGGATGCGAGCGTCGGTAAAAAGTCGATCGTCGAAAGAACCGTACGATCATTGACCTGTCCATCCATCTTTCGATTCGA
The DNA here is from genome assembly GCA_040396935.1 of Pirellula sp. GTDB lineage: Bacteria > Planctomycetota > Planctomycetia > Pirellulales > Pirellulaceae > JBKCUI01. Next base: position 100,208 of record JBBAXA010000007.1, on the reverse strand, counting down.
CCACCATGCGATCATAGGAACACGTATTCCTCCCTCGTAAAGGCTCAGCTTTTGCCCTCTCAATCCCGCCAATCGCTCCCGTTCAAAAGGTGGGGATGCACCATTATCCCCCAGGAAAAGAAGCAAGGTGTTGGTCTGCCGCAAGCCTTCGATCAATCTTCCTAGTTGCTTGTCGAGTTCGCTCAAGACAGCTTTGTATTTGGACTTGAGTTCACTATCCCCTGCCGCCCGAACCGTTTCCATTTGCTCTTCAGAGGGGACAAAAGGCGTGTGAGTATCATCCAACCAAAGATTGATAAAAACCGGCCTATCCGAGTTGGTAGCAAAAAATCGGAGCGCCTCATCCACCATCCATTGAGATCTTTGATGGCGAGGCACTTGCTGAATTTCCAGTTTATCCTGTGGCCCCCAAGGTGTCGTCTTAAGACCCAACGGAGCTGCTGGCTCCGGACTCTCGTACGTGCCCAATCCAAGGTCATAACCGTAGGCTGCGAATTTCGGCGCATCCGTCACATCACGACCGCCACCGAGATGCCACTTTCCGATGTGGGCCGTAGCATAGCCCGATTGCTTGAGAACTCGAGGCAGAGTCGTGGCATGTGGGTCCAAATAGTCGTCCATGCCACAAGCGCGATTCCCCGCCTTCGTCTGTAAAAAGCTGGTGATTCGCCAACTTCCAGGAAACTGTCCCGTAATCAACCCGCATCGAGATGGTGAACAAATCGGAGCGGCAACATAACCCTGCGTGAAACGAATCCCTTCTTTCGCCAATCGATCCATATTCGGAGTCTGAACCATCGTATTCCCATAGCAAGCCGGATCGCCCCAACCGAAATCATCTACAAGAACGATAATGACGTTAGGTGAATCGACCGCCACTGCAGGTCGACCGATGACAAAGCTGACAAGAACGAACATCCATCGCGATAACAAACGGCTCATCATTCGTCTGAAAACCTTTTTCTAGTCCCCCAAAAAATGCCTATACTGCGGCGCATCTTATTGTTCAAATCCTTACCACTCCCATCGGCCATCTGCTCTCGTTTTCGCAGGTGCTCTATCTCGCAATGGCCAGTCCGGATTTGCGTCGTGAGATTCCGTCATGATCGCATTCGCTGTTGCGACCAGTTCTGGAAAAAACTTAGCAAGATCTTTACTTTCTGACAAATCGCTTTCCAGATTGGTGGGCTCGATCGACGAGGATGGTCCTTGATGAACAGCCTTCCGCTTTCCCAAGCGGACTGCCTGCAGGGATGGTCCACCCTCATGCAACTCCTCTGGCTTCGCAGTTCCACATAGGAGATGCGTTATTACGCTCTCTAAATACATCCCAACGTCGATCGCCTACCGCTGCGTGGAGTGCCCTCCGAAAAAGAGGTCCGCATGGTATGTGAGTACAGAGCCACCCTATCCGGCTTGGCGACGATTCGGCTCTACTTGGTTTAGTTTGTTATACAACGTTTTCAAACTAATACCCAGTTCCTCTGCAGCTGCGGGTTTATTCCCGTGATGTCGATCAATGGCTTCCTGAACGGCCATCACTTCCATGTCGCGTAACTTCAACGGGGTCGAGGGGATACTCGCACGAACCTCCCGTTTCATTTGCCGATCGCAGAAGTGACGGGGTAGATGCTTGAGTGCAATAGGTGGATGCTCACAAAGGATGGTTGCGTACTCGACGACGTTCGCTAATTCCCGAACATTGCCAGGCCAAGGATGATTTTGGAAGGCTGCGATGGTCTCATCATCAAAAATCCGTTCGATCGATGCATGTTCTGGACGATGACGCAAATACAGATGTCGGGACAGCAGAAGAACATCCTCTCCCCGTTCCCGTAACGAGGGAACATAAATCTCAAAGGTATTGATTCGGAACATCAAATCCTCACGAAAGGTTTGTTCAGAAACCATCTGTTCAAGATTTCTATGCGTAGCGCAAACAACCCGGACATCGACATGATGGATCTCGTTATCACCGACTCTTCGAATATCACCACTTTCGAGGACTCTTAGCAACTTCGCTTGCATCGCCAATGGCAACTCACCGATCTCATCGAGGAAGATGGTCCCTCCATCCGCCTCATGAAAAAGCCCGTCTCGCTGGGAGTCGGCACCTGTGAAGGCTCCTTTCTTATGTCCGAACAATTCGCTCTCGATCAAATGCTCTGGAAGTGCTCCGCAATTGACTGCGACGAATGGCTTGTTGCATCGGAGACTCTTCTCATGGACAGAACGAGCCACCAGCTCTTTGCCACAACCCGTCTCACCTCGAATCAGTACGGAGCTATTCGTTCTAGCAACCTTATGGATCAGATTACTTATAAACTTCATGGACTCCGATTGACCGATGAGAACCGTGTCCGGCTTGGAGGCCCGTTGGGCTTTGTATAGCTGCGCGGACTGCTTCTTGAGCTCGCGGCGAGCTACTACTCGTTCAAAGAGCTGCTGCAATTCAGAAAGCTTGCAGGGCTTCCCCAAGTAGTCGATCACGCCATATTTCAAAGCAGTCACGGCGGACTCGAGAGATTGCTTTCCGGTCAGTACGATACAATCCATCGCGGGCGCGAGCTTGGAAGCCCGTTCAATCACCTGCAGTCCATTCAGACCGGGCATATCTAAGTCTACGATCATACAATCGAAACTATCTTTTTCCATGGCGGCGATTGCCGTATAGCCATCTGGACATACCGTCACCCGGTGTCCCATCACTGGGATTTCCATCCGCATCAATTCCTGCAGTGAGGATTCGTCATCGACAAACAAAACGGACAGCTGCTCAAGCTGCATAGCGGGGCTCCACCGTGAAGGAATTGGAACGATGATCTTTTTGTGTATTTTGCTCGGAGGGTTGGGATGGAATCACGACTTCGAAACGCGATCCAACACCGAGCCCGAGACTCTTAGCGGAGATATGGCCTCCGTGGTCGGCAATAATTCGACTCGTGATCGGCAACCCCAAGCCTGTTCCTCGACCATCCCGGCGTCGCGTGAAAAAGGGTTCGAAAAGATGCTGCAATACATCATCAGTCATGCCACTTCCATTGTCTTCGACAGCGAATAGGACATGGTCCGCGGTTTGATCAATGGAGATGATAACCTGCCCATCCGACTGACGCGGGTCTAAAGATTCAAGTGCATTGGTGAGAAGATTGAGGACTACCTGCTTCATCTCCTGCGGACTAGCCCACGCCATACGGGCTGTCGGACCAGGATTGAAGAGAATTTTCCGAGAGCGAAATTGACCGAGATGTTTTACCAAATCCACAACATCCTCGATGACTTCGACAATGTCGACGTACTGTCGGCGCTCTTCATTACCGAGCCTGGAAAAATCGAGCAGCCGCTCCGTTATCCCTTTGCAGCGGAATGCCTCATCCTGGATTCTCCGCAGGTACGTCCTCAACGTCTCTAGGTCCGAGCCGCTGGCCATTGTTTGCGGGTCATCGAAGTTGGCTCCCGCAGGTAGGATTTTATGGATTCTCGATTCCAATGCTTCAGCACTCCATGCAATGGAAGCGAGGGGGTTATTGATCTCGTGTGCAACTCCCGCCGCTAGAAATCCAACACTAGCCAATTGCTCATTGCGAATGACCTCTTGAGAACGCTCACGGACCTGTTCATGAAGATCCTGTTGGATATTCAAAAAACTAGCAACTCCCATGTTGATCGCATCCGCCAGTTCCGCCAACTCATCCTTTGAGTCGGAGCCGACACGTACGGTGAAATCTCCTGCGGCCACACGACGTGCACCCGCCAACAACTCCTTGAAAGGACGAATCACAACCAATCGTGCGTAGGCGATCAAGCCGAATAAAAGGCCAGCCGCGAGGATCGCACTCCCCCAGGAAAGACCAATCCATGTTCGATAACGATCCCGAACCTCCTCTCGGAAACTGGCCATTCGTTTGGTAAGCAACATGGGAAGATCATGCGCGTAGTTCGAAAGCTGATTCAGATCCTGGTGTAACTGAATCGCATAATATCGAGGGCGATCACGCAGTGGATTGTTCTGATCGCGAGTGATTTTCGAAAGCAGTTCCGCCATTTTGCCTGCCAGCTCGAGTTCCTCCGTCCGATCTGCTAGGAACGAGTCATCACCATCGATGGCTTGCAGTCGTATGTGATAACGATCGAGGATACCCTTCACATTGTCTAATCGCTGAAGAAAACGTTTTTCCTCCTCCTCCCGCCAGGCGACTTCATCGTTGCGAAATCGAAAGGTCATCGGCTCGGAAATGGACATCGAGCGATAGTCGTTCCAGGGATACTCATTTCTCAGTTCGTCTACCGCACGCGTTAAATCCGCAGTGATTGGCATTTCAGAGGCTCGGATACTCAGGGTAGTTGCTAAATCCCGATAGGCGTAGGCTCCTCGGAAGCTGCTATATCCCAGGACCGCAATGACGAGACCGAGTAGCACCATCGAGACCAACAGCTTTTTGCGGATGGTCCAATGCGTCAGCTTTGGGTTGAACATGTTCCCTCCTAACGAGATAAGGAGTTGTCCCATGGGACTCCTCGATAGGAAGCGTGTGGAAACGTTTGGGGTGGTGCTACGGGCACCGGTGTCACGGCTTTTGGATTGCCAAGGCTTAATTCAACAAGATTGCGGGATTCAAACCCGTAAGTATTTGGAAATGCGAACAAGGTCCCTGGGTCACTACTCATTCCATTGACAACATAAGAACCAATCGTCACCTCGAGATTGTGCTCGATTCCATGATTGTCGCTGAGTTGTATCTGGATTTGGTGTGGAAGCGAGGTTTGCACGGCGGAGTAGTATTCGTGCTTGGACTGGTTCGCGACGGCGACTTGTCGCCCCACGGGATCTTTAAGAAATACCTGACGCGTGATTCCGTACATGGGCTCGACAACGAGAATTCGCTGGAAGTTTCCGATGGGGCTCGGAACCGTCGTCGTCAATTCCATTCGTCCATCTGGACGCATCACCGGAGCCTGAATCATTTGATAGGGATCGAGCGTTACAACACCCAAAGCCTCGACCAACCAAAGTGGTGAAACAGGGAGGATCGGCCGATCGACCAGATTCTCAAACTCGCTGTGCCTGGCGAAATACATCACTGGAGTCAGGCCTTCTCGAATCGTCATCCAGAACATCTCTTGATTGCTACCCATATCCACAACCTTCACACCTGCGACTGTCGCATTCATTCGAAAGTTGCTCGGACGAAGCCATGTCAGGTTGGCATTGACCGATACCTGATTGTTGACCCTGATCGATACCGAATTGGATTGCAAGGATTGAATTTGATTAGAACGATTCAGTACTTCCGCTAGCTGCTCGACCGAGGGTGGTGCGGAGAACACGGCTGGCGGCTGTAGATCAGGAATCACTTTTCTAGGCATACAGGTCGCACCGGTACACGTGAAAAGGATTGCAATCCAAACAAATCCCATTAGAAAGCATGATCTGCGCGAAGGATTCGACACCGTATCAATCCTCCGTGTAAAGAAGTTCCAGCAATTGTTGGTGCAATTCGCCTTTTACGCGCTCATCGAGCTGGAGAATAGGTACGACATACTCTCTCGAGTCATTGGAAGTATGAAGGGATAGATTTGCCCATTCACCATCGATGATTCCTACCGGATCTTTCTCCAGCAAAATTCGCCGTCGAATTAAGAGTATCGCCAGGAGATACGCGAGACTCTCCTTGCCAGGTGTCTCCAACAACGCGCTCAATGTGTCGAGAAGGACACCCGCTGGAGCGAGTCGACGACCCGAGGAGTTCTGGATCGGCATCCGACACTTCCACCATCCGATTGTGTCCTCGGAAGCCCCCGGCCAGCTCTCTTCACTGAAATCCCGCCGGAAGAGATCGCTCCCTTTTTGTATGATTGCAGAAATGTAACGTTCGCCAGGCCGAAAGGCTTGGTCGCTCAGAAAGCATTTGCGACTGCTCCGTTGAACTACGTATTCCTGCATGTTGGGCTTGTAGCACAAGCCGCCATCGAGTCGCTAGATCAATGCCTGGTTGCTACTCGGTCGAAAAGATTTGCCAACCCGACGCCAAGATGATAGCTCGACCCAAAACATAGGTCGACAATCCCATAATCACACCGAGGATGTCCGCAAGAAAATCCATCCAATCTGCCGTCCGGCCTACTGGAATCTGCAAAATTTCGTCCAAAGCTGCGTAAAAGACGCATGTCACTAAGGCCAAAAGAACGTTGATCCAACGATTCTCACGAGTGGGAATCGCCCACGCTAGCAAAAAAGAAAGACCCGAAAAAGCTATCGCATGCACCCACTTGTCATTCACTCGCACCTGGTGCATCAAGGCCCCAATCGGAATATGGGTTCCAACAAATAACGCGATCCAGTAGAGCATCAACAACAGTACTGCCCACCGAAGTCCGTAAACTGTTGCTTTCATGCTTGGAATCTTATAAAGAAAACGGGCGTCCCATTCGACGCCCGCCTGAAAAATCGCCTTGGAAACCAGGTATCGGTCAATCCCACCACCACTGCCCTGCAGCGAGATCCTTGGGAGCCCCAATGGCTTCTAGCTTCTGGTCTACTTCCCTGTCAACCTTAACACTCGATGGCTCGATCAATTTACGTGCAGCAATATGGACGCCGCCACCAATCGGTGTCACGAGTTGCGCATCTTTGAAGACAGCATTAATCGCTGTTTCCACTTGGCTAACCTCGGCTGATTTACAGACCGCAAAACGGCTTTCGTCACCAAAGAGAGGCATCCGCCAGTTCGCTTTTTCATACAGTCCTCGGTCCTGGATGAAGGCTGCAGCGATACTCATGTCAAAAAGATTTCTCATTTCATGAAAGACCGGGGTGGCATCCGCGATCATGTCGAACTTCTCAGTGAATTCGCGAGTGAACTCTTTGCTAGCAGGGTCGCCAGCCTTGCCGGTTCGTTTGCGATTACCATCCTTCGAAACGCTTTCCAGTTCACCAGACAGCTTGACTCCACGCCCCGCTAAACGCATGGATGTACCTGACTCATTGGAGGCTACCGAAGAGTAGTCTGCTTCGAAATACCATCGCTGCAAGGCGTTGGATCCCGCGCTCGGTCGCATCCGTTGAATCCACGTTGTCATCGGTACCAATGGATCTTGCAAACCGATACCGATCAATTTCATCCTGTAGTCCGCTTCCACAAGCACTCTTGCGAAATGCGTTGTCTTAGGAATTCCACGAATCGAGACCGTTTGCAATCCGAGAGCGTTTTTCATGCCGGCAATGTAAGGGCGGACATCCGATGGAATCTTGCCACCAAACTGGGCATGGAATTGACTCATTCGCTTTTGCCCTTCGGGAGTCGGATCAATCGAGCATCCGATCGATTTTGTTGCTGCACCTTCAGGCCCAAAGGCTCGCAGCGCCACCACCAAATCATCCAACTGTAGCGTTGCCCGCCCGTTGGACATACCGACCAGGCGATTGTTCGCATCCAAGTACCATTGATCCGCTGGACCTGCTAGAACGATGTCGTGCGTCTCCGGAAGATAAAACACGTATTCGAGACGCTGAAGCCCAGCCACACTCCACATCTCGTCAGACAATGACTTCCCAGCTGCCATATCCTTTGCGACTGCAGCCTCTAAACGATTAAGAGAAACCTTCCGCAGCGGGGAATTTTTGACGCTACCGCGTGGACTGCTTTGGAGCGCAGCTAGCCGCTGAGCCGCGGCGACCGAGGGATCGACCTGCATCACCCTCAAAACCCCCGTCGCATCGATGTCGATACCTGCGACCCCCAGGTTATTGCCAGCGTTGTTGTTATTGTTGTTGTTATTGTTGTTATTGTTCCCCTGAGCTAACAACGAACCTCGAGGGCAGCAAAGAATTGCCGCAACGGCAACGAACCAAGCGGTACGCCGAAGAAGTTGAAAACGCATGCAAAGCAGCCTTGTCGTGGAACGAAGATTCGAATGAGAAGCCATGGGGCAACCGGGAATCGGCTAACCACTCTCAAGAATAGTTGCCAGAAGTGCAGTTAGCAAGAATTTGACTACAAGGTGCAGCCCAAAGAAGACAAGGTTTTTCGCCGAATTTGGGTAGTTTTGCTCAAGCTTCCTTGACCGGGCCTCACAAAAAACGCTATCTCCCACCCTTATCGAACGCTTTTAGTCGCTACATCTTGGAAATTCAAAGCAACGACGCGCGTGGTGGAAATCTCGTCCAAAATAACGATCTTGCTGACCTTGATGGGACTCTGCCTACTCCCATCGATGCTGCATGCCCAAACTAGAGTGCAGTTTCCGACCGAAACCCAGTACACGCCCCCCCCGTCGAGTTATCCGGCTCCCAGCTATCC
>JBBAXA010000007.1:0-91808 GCA_040396935.1 Pirellula sp. | reverse complement strand
TATCCGGCTCCCAGCTATCCAGCTCCTGCCTATCCATCCAGCGGTTTCCCAACGCCTAGCACGGCGGCTCCGCCAACCTCCACGTTCGGCGCTCCGACCGCATCCTTTGACCCCTACCTAGCCCCCCCCTACCCTTATGGCATCCCACCCTCCTGGAACTTGAGTAACTGGTTCAATCCGAGCACCTGGGGTACGACCTCGGCGCCCGTCATCCCTTTGGGTCCGGCGAGTTATCCGACCTACATCAACCCATCCTCGACCGCGAATCCTTACGCAGTACCCTCGACTACCAGTGCGGGAGCCTACCCGCCTGGCGCTTACCCATCAGGTGTTTACCCCAATACGACTCCCAATGTGCTATATCCAGGTACGAGCAATCAGCCATGGACAACCAATTGGAACTACAGCAATCCCTACGGTAGTAGCTGGTGGAACAGCACCTATAACAATCTCGGCTACAGCACAACGCAAACGATGCGCTGTTGCCAAGGGCTTCGATTTCGACATACCTGGCTCAGTGGGACAGACGGATTTAAAGCCGAAGAACCCAATTCATTAGAAATCAATGACACGGATGTCTCGCTCGTTTTCGCGATCCCCAATTTCTGCAATAGCACGCGTGCTCTGTATATCATTCCATCGTATTCGCATCACTTGTGGGATGGCCCCAGCGTTCCTGGGGTGAATTTACCGAGCAATGCATTTAGTGGTTTCCTCGACGTGGGATGGGATACCAATCCGATGAAGACATTGGGCGTTGAACTCGGATTTCGCGTGGGTGTCTTCTCCGATTTTGATGCTATCAGCAATGAAAGTATCCGTTATCAAGGCAAGGCGATTGGCCGCCTGAGACTCACCCCTGCCTGCACCTTTAAGTTTGGCGTTTTTTACCTGGATCGAAACAAGATCAAATTGCTTCCTGCCGGTGGCCTTCTCTGGTCGCCCAACCAAGATACTCGCATGGACATCTTCTTTCCGGAACCCAAACTATCCCACTATGTATCAACCTGCGGGACCGCAGACGTTTGGTGGTATCTGTCGGCCTACTATGGAGGTGGAGCCTGGACCATTCAGCAACCGGATGGAGCCAACGACGATATCGATATCAATGACATTCGAGTCATGCTAGGTGTTGAATTTGGGCGCTCGGCCCAAATTCGCCAAGGATACCGATTGGGATTCTTCGAAGGCGGCTATGCATTCAATCGCGAACTACTCTACCGCTACGGAACATCGAGCGATCTCGAACTGAAAAACAGTCTGGTACTGAGGGCTGGATTCGCCTACTGATTTCGAAATTGTTCTCTCGATCGTTTCTTATCGAGCATTCGATCCGCGATGGTCTTCGTCTACCGCTACTCACGTAGTGAGACTGCCTCGATTTGCAGTATCGATCAGGATACGATCGATCACGAAGATTGCTTGACGATCATCGGAGCTCGTCGTTGAATATCTGCAATGCTCTTTGCGATCAGCTCCATCTGTTGGCGATCGCTGAGCAATTTCGTTTGCGAGAACCACACGGCCTGGTCACACAGGCGGTCGTTCTCTGGACATTGGTTCTGTTCAAACCACCGATTCATGAATTCCTTCCCGTAGATTCGCTGGTAGTGTGGATTTGCTGCGAGAGCTCTCACGTGATCGGATTCATTCAATCGGTTATACCCGGTGCTAGCTCCAGTCACCCCCAACTTTCCCAACTCCTTTAAGAAGGCTCCACGGGTGAGACCTGCGAATGCTTCCGAATCGTATCGAAACATGTACAGATGCCACGCGCTGCGTGTGGTGCCGTGAGTCAACTTCGCAGGCTTGATCCCAGGAATCTGAGCGAGTATTTCCGATAAGTAGGCAGCGTTGCTGTCGCGAATCTGGCAGTGTTCTTCCTGGCGTGTCATCTGAGCCACCAACAACCCAGCTTGGAATTCGGTGAGGCGGAAATTCGAACCGCGTCCCAACGACTTTGATTTCTTGGCACCACCGGGTGTGTGAAAATCATAACAACGATTGGCGAAATCCTCGTCGTTCGTAATGATGGCTCCGCCCTCCCCTGAGGTGATGTTCTTGCTCGCCTGGAAACTGAAACAACCTCCCAAGCCGATGGTCCCCACAGGCTGTCCTCGCCATTGCGCCATCGGAGCCTGACACGCATCTTCAATAACGGGAATCTTTCTAGCATCAGCAACCCGCTTGACCCCGTCTAGATCTGCAGGTGAGCCACCGATATGAACCGGCATGATCAATCGAGTCTGATCGTTGACCCGAGCTGCAATCTTATTTGGATCGATCTGAAACGTCTCGATATCGCTGTCGACAAAAACTGGGAGTGCATAGTTAGAAGTAATCGCGTTAAAGGTCGCAACAAAGGTATATGGGGGCATGATCACTTCATCGCCAGGACCGATCCCCAGGGCACCCAATGTCGTCAGTAGGGCCGTGGTCCCCGAGGACGTGGCAATACAGTGGCGAGCCATCATCCGTTCTGCAAAGGCAGTCTCAAACTGTCTCAACTTTTCCCCACCGGTGGTTCGGCCCCACTTGCCAGAATGCAGAACACCGAGGATTTCCGTCTCCTCGACTTGATTCCAGACGGGCCACTCGATCATAGGCTTAGGGACTGCCGCTGTCTCGCCACCGATCGATCTGGTAATTCGTCGAGGCGGCTCCTGTCCTCGGCTCTGTAGTGACGCTGTCGCCACGCCAGCAGCCACTCCTGCGATCAATGTCCGTCGATTTACTTTCCTGTTCATGCTCAACTCCTAGACCAACGAAAGAACGAAATGGCATTTCCGGAACGAATTTTTTCCAAGTCCCTGGGTTCCATCGATTCCAAAATAGAAAGTTTCACCAGCGATGGACCAACATAATCAAAAGGAAGATGGGAACCAAACGCGATGGATTCGACGCCCAATGAATCCATCAACTTGAACACATCTCGATTGAGGAGGACTTGGAGTCGAGAAAAGTCGATCAAACACCTTCCGCGGAGCCCTGCATTGGCGAGCTTCGTACCATCGAGACTATTCCAGTTACAGAAGAAAATGCGAAGTCGTGGATTGCCTGTTGCCAAGTCCAAGACGGACCGTAAGTCGAGGTCCTCCGCCGCATCCCACGCATGGCGTTGGCGTCTATCCTCCAGTCGCTGCACCAAAACCAACGGTAAATCGTATTCCACAATTTTCCCGATCGCATCAGCAACAAAGGGATCATTCCATTGGTAACCATGATGCGATGGATAGAGCGCTACGGCCTTCATACCCCATTGCTCAACCGCTTGCTTTAAATCATCCTCCCAACCGACATATTTCGGATTCAAAGTACACACTGTCAGGAATCGAGTGGGATGGGATCGTGTCGCCTGATAGAGCTCCTCGTTTCCTCGATGTGCATCGCGATAAAAGACCGATGTCAATGATTGAAGAATCGCTCCGTCCAAACCATTTCGATCCATCAATCCTAAAATCGCATCGACCGAATGGTATCGCAGTTGCCGAAAGGGATAGGGCCCACAAAACGCATTGCAATCGATAATCATTTTCGACGCCTCGCAAGAATCACGTCCGAATTTCTCCAGAAAATATCCTCCCTCTGTTCAGGGGTTAGATCCGCTGAGAGTATTTTGCCTACCCCCCCTTCCATCGTCTGATCGGTGGCGAAAAGAACGCGATGGTGACCCAACTCCCGGACGCACATTTCAATCGCTCCATCCTCCAATACACTCCCGCTGGTATCGATGTACACACTCTTGCAGTCACGCAATCCTTTGATCGCCCATTCCCAATCTCCACCGCCCTGGATGTGACCGAGAATCAACATCAATTCTGGATAGCGTGTTGCAAGCTGGCAAAAATCGAGAGAGTCCGATGTTTTTGGCTGCTGCGCGATGGACTTGGGATCGGTCAAATGGGCCGAATGACTTAGGAGAGGTATTCCGGCTTGAATACAGCGTTCGACGATTGGATAAACAATCGGATCAGAGATTTTGAATTGGTTGTAGAGTTTTACCCCCACCATTCCTTGGTCCAGACATCGCTTCAACTCTTCCAACGATGCCGTTCCGTTACCTGGCTGCAGGAAACAATAGCCTGCAATCCTTGCAGGATAACGCCGCATCGCAGCAATTACCGAATCATTCGCCTCCCGTACTTCTTCGCTCCCAGCCAGGACACCGCCCGTAATCGGTTTCGAACAGAACAGCTTTTCGATGCCGAGTATCTCGGCTGCCTCAATCATGCTCTCAACCCGCTTCCATGATCCATCGCCCCGATGCACGGGATCAAAGACGTGATTGTGCATGTCAAATTTACGCATCTGCTGCCACGCAGTCGGCAACCCAGCCATCGTTGCCGACGTACGCTCCACCGCAGGCCGGCAGTTGGCCGCAAGACGTTTCCATCCCGCAGAAATCATACCCAACCCGCCAACCACGGTTCGAATTGCATAGCGTCGATTCCTGGGTTGCATTCAGTCCTCAGCGGTGGTTGGTCTCATTTCGTTCAGAAATCGCATTTTAACGAATCGTGCGTGGCACGCTCCGCAGCTCACGCAGGGTTTCTTCATTACAACTGCGATCCCTGTTACCCCCTTTCGCATTTTACGGTTAAAGCGAATCGGACCGAAGTTCCTCAGAGCAGCCACCAAGGGTTCGCTGCATCCCACAAAAGGCTGTTAAGGGAACTATTGCGGATAATGCTAAGTAGATCTTTTTGATGTCCTGTGCCACCACAGCTGGGAAAAGGCGAGGGGCGGAGGTTAATCCATGACGAGATACCTTTCCGTAGGGAAAAGACATCGATGCGTTCCTGAAAGCCCCGCCTAGCGGATGGTCAATGACTTGTGAGATCTAATTCCAATGACTACAAAACTCAATCCATTCAATTCATCGGCGATTTGCGATCCGCCGATGCCTCCACCACCTCTGCGATCCCTGAATCCGTTGCCTCCGTTGTATCGTTACGCTCGAATCGGTGCAGTATCGTATTTGAATTCGAAGCCGCTTATCGAGACCTTGAGCAAGAACATGGACGGCAATGGGTTTCTTTCGACCGACCTACCCAGCCGATTGGCAGACCAGCTAGGTAGGGGCGAAATCGATATCGGATTGATTCCTGTCGTCGAGTCCTTTAAGAATCCAAAGTTTCGGGTCATCTCCAATTCAGCGATTGTCTGTCGCGGTCCGGTATGGTCGGTGAGGCTCTTCTTTCGCTCTGAGCCTCAGTTCGTAAAAAGGGTTGCGATGGATGAAGGATCTCGAACGAGTGTTGCACTCTCGCAGGTACTCCTTTATGAACATCTCCACAAACGTCCGGAGCAAATTCCACTTCGGATGGATGAGGATCCCAGAGATGCGGATGCCGATGCGGTGCTCGTCATTGGCGATCGAGCCATGCATCCTGAAAAGCTCTCTCAGGAATTTCGATTGAACTGGGATCTCGGAGAGCAATGGTACTATCTGACGGGACTACCCTTTGTTTTCGCCGCATGGGTAGCCAGACAATCCGACTGGATCAGTTCCGAGATCGCCGAGGTTCTGGATCGCTCTCGCCTCGAAGGGATCGCAGCCATCCCGAGGATCGTTGAAAGATGCTCAATGAACTATGGGCTCTCGAAGGAAGATTGCAAGAATTATTTGACCAACTACATCCACTACGAACTCGACGGTGAGGCCTCTCGGGGCCTCGCTTTGTTTCGCAAGCGATGCCATGATCTTGGCTTAATTGACTACACGAGCACTTGAGAGACGAACATGATTTCCGGCAGCAACTCTGTTGACGTTATTCTAAACCAAACGCTCGATGGCAGACGCATGACCCGCGAGGCTGCTCTGACTCTCCTCGAAAGCAATGAACTCGCGAAAATCGGACAGGCAGCGGATGAGGCCTGCTCACGGAGGCACCCGGAAACCTACCGCACCTACAACATCGACCGGAACATCAACTACACGAATATCTGCACGGCTGTCTGCGACTTTTGCGCCTTCTACAGGACACCTAAAAGCGAGGAAGGATATGTTCTGCCACGAGGGGAGTTATTGCAGAAAGTTCGCGAGACAGTGGATTTGGGGGGAAACCAGATTTTGATGCAGGGAGGGCTTCATCCCAAGTTCACTCTCGAATGGTACGAGGAATTGCTTCAGGACATCAAACGGGAGTTCCCGACCGTCAATATCCATGGTTTTAGCCCACCGGAACTCCATCACTTCACGAAAGTCAACAAGCTTCCGATACGAACCGTCCTGGAACGGCTAAAAGCTGCAGGACTCGGAAGCATCCCCGGGGGAGGAGCAGAGATTTTGGTCGATCGGGTCCGGGCTGCCATAACGAGGGGAAAAGTCATGACCGATGATTGGCTCCAAGTCATGCGGGTTTGGCACGAGCTCGGCGGTATCAGTTCGGTCACCATGATGTTTGGTCATGTCGAGACGCTGGCGGAGCGAGTAGAACATCTCGAGCGGGTTCGCCAACTTCAAGACGAGACAGGTGGTTTCACCGCATTTATCTGCTGGACCTTCCAGCCCGAAAACACGGCCTTATCGAACATCGCGCCGGCCGGTTCCTTTGAGTATCTAAAGACTCAAGCAATCGCTCGACTTTATTTAGATAACATCGCGAATATCCAGAGCAGCTGGGTTACTCAAGGGCTGAAGATTGGACAATTGGCTCTGGCTTTTGGAGCGAATGACATGGGCTCTCTCATGCTCGAGGAGAATGTGGTGGCTGAGGCGGGAACCGTTCATTTCCTGACGCTGGACCAAATTCGTAACGCCATCGAGGAATTTGGCTTCGAGGCTCGCCAAAGGGATGTTCATTACCAATTGGTTGATCAAGAACTCGAAAATCGGGCGATCGAAGCCAACCGCCGTAAGGATTCAGTTTTGCCGGTCATCGGCTAATGGATGTCGACGTGGGATTCGCATCGTGTACGATGCTAACTCGTCGCATTTCGCGTCGGTTCGAAAACGGTCTTCTTGCAATGGAACCCAGCATGGCACAAAAACGAATTCTCTTCCTGATCGGCGATTTCGTTGAGGACTATGAAATCATGGTCCCGTTCCAAATGCTTGTCATGATCGGACACGATTGCCACGCCGTTTGTCCTGGTAAGAAAGCTGGCGACTATGTCGCGACAGCCATTCACGATTTTGAAGGGCACCAAACGTATTCCGAAAAGCCTGGGCATCGTTTTCGTTTGAATGCGGATTTCGACTCGGTCAATCCAACCCAGTACGATGCGATTGTGTTGCCTGGAGGACGAGCCCCGGAGTATCTACGTCTCAACGATCGTGTCTTGGAAATCGTTAAACATTTTTCCGATACGAGAAAACCTATCGCGGCGATCTGCCATGGTCCCCAAATCCTTGCGGCTGCGGGGATCCTCTCGGGGCTTCATTGCAGTTGCTATCCGGCAGTGCGTTATGAGGTGCAATCCGCTGGTGGAACCTATGTCGAACCCTCGGCTGGATTCGATTCAGCCCACACCGATAGGAATCTTGTCACCGCTCCCGCCTGGCCCGCTCATCCTGCTTGGATCTCGCAATTCGCCAAGTTGCTCGGGTCGCGTATCGAACCCTAACACGCATTGTTGCCAACACTGCATGCAGCGCGGTACTTCCGGTGTACGCAGGAAGGGCTGAACGTCACGCAGGCCAAACTACCAGGCAACCCGAAAAGTGCGTCCGTTCCCCAGATGGAACCTCGGGGCTTCCAGCCTCCGATTCCTTTCACTTTATCTGCCGACCGCTCGGCCGAGCCAACTCTGCCACACCTCCATCACCCCGCAGTCATCGGAAGAGAGGTCCTGTTCGATTGCTACGCCACTATCGATCGATAACGGTTGCCTGATACCATCGCCCTCGCTTATTTTGACTGTAAATAAGCAAACAAACCTTGGATTTCTTGTTCGGTCAACGGTGTCAATAAATCGCTGGGCATCATCGACGATTTGCTTTGCTTTCGCTGCACAATGTCGGATGTGTAGAGGACCACTTCATCGGTGGCAGTTTGCAGTCGAATGGAATCCGTTGTGGCTTGTCGCAGCAGCCCTGTGATCGTTTGATCATCGATTGTCTGAACCACCCAAGGCTGATACTCCCTGGCCATGACAGCACTCGGATCCATGATATTCTCCAGAAGGTAATTGAGATCTCGGCGATTGGAACCGGTGAGCTCTGGGCCAATCTTCCCTCCCTCGCCGAACAAAACATGGCACTGCCCGCAGATTCTGGAGAAGACTTGTTTACCCATTTGAACATCAGGGATGTTGGCTTGACTTTCGACTATAGAACGAATCTTCGCAACCGCTTTCTTTTTGTCTTCATCCACCGTCCTTACATTACCCCAAACCTGCTCGACGAGAGCCATCAATGGTGGTGAGTTCAATCGTTGTATTTGCTGGACCATCTCTGCGGTTAACTCATTAGAAGCGACTTTCTTGGACTCTAGTGACTTCAGAAGTACTTCCGCTGTGGATGCTCGACGCAGTAGCGTAAACCATGCCAACCGACGCTCCGCCGATTCCGGCCAGGTTGCGGCGATCTCGATTACACGCTTGGCATGATCGACATCCATCGTATCCGCAATGGTAGAAAGAGCCGCGGGTCTAAAGGCTTGGTTAGCGAGCATCCCAAATGCTATTTCTGAAGCTCCAGGCGCACGGACTTGTTTAAGAATATTGAGGGAAGCAATTCTTTCCGATTCGCTGGACGATTCACTAACAGCCTTGGCACGCAATTGATCGATCGCGTCTCTGTCGTTCAATTTGCTAGCCAGCTGAGCTCCTCGCAATCGTACATTTTGGTCGGAATGATTTAAGAAACGGCCTGACAAATCCGTCCAGCCCACCGGCGCTGCCATCGTTCTCTTACTCTCAAGCGAAATCAGTATCGAATCGAGCCATCTCGAAAGACGTTTGCTGTCTGATATCCCCGCAGTTTTCGCTAAGAGAGAAACGAAAGCATGTGTAGAGGCTTCACTGGGCTGGGCGACCCACATCTGTCCTAATTGACGAGCCAAAAACTCACTGACGAGATCCAGCTGACAGCTATCCAGAAATTCAATCGCGCTCGCAGGCTCCTGCTCTGCGATTCGCGAAGCCGCATACCAAACCATCAGAGGTAGATTGTGATCTTTGTCGTCTTCTCCATGGAGGATTAATCCCGAGACGATATCTTTTGAGACGGCTGCCGGCAACCTCTGGCAGGCCGATGCCAATTCTAGACGAACTGTGGCAGATGGATCCCGTTTTCCCATGGCAACCAACGATGGCCAGAGAGATTCAACCCTACGACTCCCCCCTCGGACCGCAGTTTCCGCTTGGCTGATCAATCGGATGGCCCACCCTCGGACATTTTCATCTCCATCCATCAAGCTTTGTTCGAGTTGGGAAACGTTCAGTCGTCCGCATGCAGCCAACGCCCAGAGGGCACGCAACCGAACCCTCGCATTTTTGTCCTCGAGCAAGGATTCGAGCTGTTGCACGGCTGCTGGCTCCAATTCACGCTGCCCCGAACGTTCCATCAATAGGCGTCTGGCTGTCCTGCAGTACCAGTCGTTGGTATCCGATTGGTAGGAGACCAACTGGGAATCGGTTTTGTTCGCAAGATCCACCTGGACAGGCTTCGCATTCTTGTAGGCTATGCGGTAGATGCGACCGTTGCTTTGATCGTGTTTGGCCGGATCATTGACGTGGCATTGTTGTGCATCGTACCAATCGATCGCGATCACTTGACCATCCGGCCCGGATCGGAAATACAGAATCTGACTGCTGAGGTCGTTCGCAAGTAGGAAATCCGGAGCTCGATCCCCGACATAGCCACTTCCGCGACGCATCAATTGATCCTGATTCAATCTAGCCCCGTGAATGTTGTTCATAAAGATCTGATTGCGGTATTTTTCCGGCCAACTGCCTCCCAGATAAATCATCGCTCCACTGTGAGCATGCCCACCGCCGGCACTATCGCTGCGGTTGTTTCCGGAATGGGGTTTATCTCCGATCCAGTGCCTGTGCAATGCAATGGTCTGAATATCTGCATACGTAAAGGGATTGAAATGCTGACCTGCTTGCCGCTGATACCGTGCCTGAGGGATTATGTGATACAAGTGAGGAATGACGCAGGCTGTGAGAAAGGCATGTCCCTCATCATTGAAATCGACACCCCAGGGATTGCTGGTTCCATGTGCAAAGACTTCAAAGGTTTCCGATGGAACGTGGTATCGCCAAATTCCCGCATTGATTTTTGTGCCGGGACCAGCGTTGGTTTCCTCCTCGGTGGCTTTGACGACACGAACATCCGAGTGTGTGAAAACTCCGTGACATCCATAGAGCCAGCCATCAGGCCCCCAGATAAAACTGTTCAGTGTTTCGTGCGTGTCCTGGTAACCCCATCCCTCTAACTTTTTGATCGCCGGACCATCGGGAACATCATCACCGTTCCGATCCGGAATGAACAACAGGTAAGGTGCTGCCCCCACCCACAACCCACCAAATCCAACCTCGATACCACTCACCAAGTTGAGACGATCCGCAAAAACTTTATGCGAGTCGAGCGTACCGTTGCCATCGGTATCCTCGAAGATCAGCACTCGATCTTTGCCTTCATCCCCGCTTGCTCGCTTAGGGTATTGATACGCTTCCGCGACCCAAACGCGTCCCCGATGATCGATCGTCATTGCGATCGGCTGCCTTACATCTGGCTCCGCCGCGATGGTTTGTACGGAAAATCCATCGGGCAGGGTCATCGCCTCTGCTACTTTGTCCGGGGGCAGCGACTTGTAGGTAAGTTTATCAAGCACTGGCAATCGCTGAGCGGCTGGAATCTTCGGTTCCTGGGAATGCATACGGAAGTCGTCAAAGTTGATATGCCCCCAACCTTCTTTCGCATTGTCAATGAGCTTTATGTAAACACTGCGACCCACTGACTTTTCGAGATTGAAAACCGCTCTTCCGAGGTTCTCGGTATTGGATCCGACCGATTGCGCTATCACCTTGTTATCCAGAGCATCGATCAACTCCACTCGAGTTTCACTGCTGCTCCCTCCACCCTGCAAGAAACTGATCCATGGCTGTGTCAGCTTGAAGGATCGACTCGTCAGCGTACCAAACGCAATGTCCCCAGTGACTTCAAACGAACCAATCCAATAATCTCCCTGATGATCGCTGCGCATATCGTTTCGCCGCACTGCGACCACGTCCCCCTTGATCGGTTGATTAAAAAACGCAGCTCCAGTCCAAGACCAATCGCGTAAATCTCCGTACTCGAAATCCAGATTCATCGGCGTCGATTCATTCCACGCCGGACGAAAACCACCGAGATCGTCTTTTATCGCAACCTGTGTCGACGCTGCGCTCGTCGTATCGGTCTTCGGCTCGGGACCTGGAACTTGCTTCAGCAAATGCACACCTCGCTTGCTGACGGAGAGGATATCCAAGCGGCCATCCGCATTGATATCTTTCGCAACGATCTGAGTACCGACTCCAGAATCATCATCGATGATATTGGGAATGAATCTCAAACGGGTGGAGGAGACGACGGGCTTAAACCAGACCAAAAGTGGTGGTTCGTTCTCGCCGCGGTCACTCCCATTGTGCGCCCAAAATCTCTTACCGGCTAGGATGTCCATTTGCCCATCGTTATCCATGTCCGCAATATCGATAGCATGCAGTTGCGACACGGCTAATCCAGTCGGTGAAGTTTCCACCTTGTCTGTCATGATATCGATACGAGTCCAGTCATCAGCACGGGTGGGTACTTTTTTCTTATACACAACCAAGCCATAACCATGTGCAGCCAAGGATGTAACGATTTCCGTCTTTCCATCGTTGTCTAGATCGACAGCGTACATTTGAGCGCCACCGGGACCTGCAAAGGCGAATTTATGCTGCGTCCATAAAGAGCCATCCAATCCCGATGGTTGCTCCCACCATCCCTCCTTGGAAAGGATGTCAAGCCTTCCATCATCGTTCACGTCTCCTACCCCCAGACCGTGTGTGAAGCGTTGGTACTTTCCGTCTTCACTGACAGGCACAAAGGTCCATTTCTGCATTGGATCTTTAGGGATTTCGGCATAACCGTATCGACCACCATTACAACAAACGATCTCCGGGCGTTGGTCACCCGTGACATCGACAAAGGTTGGCGACTCGTTATCCACAGCATCCAAGATCACGTAGCGATCCCAATTCCCCAGCCTCGCTTTCTCTTTGCCTGGGTTTCGATACCAGTGGGCCGCCTCGCCAGGAAATCCGATCATCACAACGTCTCGAAGCGAATCTCCATCGATATCAAAATCGAATCCGAAAAAGAACTTGGAGTAACCGATGATCGAATACGGCTTCGTTTCAATGAGCGGGATCGGTTTATCGAATTTGGGACCGAAGAAAAGGTTCGGACCTGCGATGACATCAGGATGAGAATCCCCATCCAAATCGGCGATGTTTCCACCCTCCGAGAAAAACAGCGGCGTCAACTTTTGAGACTCCCAATGCCACGTCCTGTTTTGTCCTACAGCGAAGCGAGATGGCAAGCCGATGCAAATCGTCAAAAACCAGATGGACAAATGCAAGAGAATGGTATTTCGATTCATGTCGAAAACATCCGAGAGGAAGAAATAGGAAGATATGCATGCGGGATCGATTTGATCCGACCGGTACGAGCCTATCCAAGCCATGGAAATATCCCAAGCACCGTCGTCAAACGCTTGTCTATAGTTTAACCGCTATCGAGTCCATCACGGCAAGCTCGTTATCCGCGATTCGATGATTTTCGCTGCTCAACCTGGTGTACCGCAACAGCGTATTTCAAGCCACTCTCCCCGCTGTTTTGACCAACCCGATCTCAAGCGACCCCGCCTCGTCTAGAGAATGGGCAAATAGTTTGTCCACACCTGGTCGCATCGCCCAACCGTGTCGATCGAATTGGCACAACCCATTCGATTTCGGCATGGCATTTACGCTGAGGTTGTTTACCGATCTACGCAGATGCACCCTCCTTTGGAACCGTTTTTGATACTTTTTGGATTGCATTGATGCAGCGATGCTTCGGAATGAAACTGAATTCAGAACGAATTGGATCATGAGCCAGAGAAACGGGGAGGTTTGCTGCTGCTTGGAG
This sequence comes from Pirellula sp., assembly GCA_040396935.1. Classification (GTDB taxonomy): domain Bacteria; phylum Planctomycetota; class Planctomycetia; order Pirellulales; family Pirellulaceae; genus JBKCUI01. The sequence goes on along the minus strand of JBBAXA010000007.1, from coordinate 78,703 downwards.
TGCTCCACTTGTATTTTGGACTCTATCCGCAGTAATCAGTCGGATTCCAGCATGCATTCCACAGCGGCGGCAATAGGCCGCCGCACTCCAAAACGCCGATCCTCTTGCGCTAATCCCGCTGGGGACACTGCTTATTCGAGGCCCCTGGGGACACTGCTCATTCGACGTTTGATTCCCCGCTAATGGGTGGTTGGGAAATGCCATTGGCTGTGTCCCCAGTTGCGGCGCAATCAGCTGCGATGCACCGATTCCCCTGCCATGATCATGATCTTATCGCGTTGATTTAACGACTCGGTGCGGGAGGCGGTGGCAGGATCAGTTCGTCGCTGGATGCTTGGGGAGGACCTGCCAGCTTGCGTAAATCCTCTAACACCTGCTTAAACTCCTGCAGGTTTCTTAGCTTATCGAATTGAGGATTGGTTTCGATACGCTCATAGCGCACCAGGATTCCCTGGAGATCGGTCGAGGTAACGCGGTTGGTAGATAGCCATTGATTAGGCAGTGCGAGATACTCCTTCCATTGTGAGTCGACTCTCGCTTGCAAGGCTGCGACATCGGTTGCCAATTTTTGGATTTCAGGATCAGAAGGTGCGCGATCACCGGCAGTGGTACCAGGTTTAGCCTGCACCGCACCTGAATAAGCGAAATGATTCAACTCGTTCACCAACGCATAAACAATGGGTGGAACGACAGGGTTTTGGTTTGAGGGACTCAGCTGATAGAACCTCTGTGTGGCAGAGGGATCGAGCTGTATCGAGGACCCCTGCAAAGATACTCCCGCAAACAGACCGCGACTACGAGAATAGGTGAGTATTTCCGCCTGCAAGGAAGAATCGGTAGCAGCGCCTGCGTATCGCCCTATCGGTCCTGCAGCGACTGACGCATTCGCCCCGAGAGTCAATCTCCCTTGGCGAATGGAATCGAGACTGCGAGGTGTCCTAAAGACGATCAGGAGGTCATTGGATTGTATTCCCACTTGCCAACCTACACTCCCCCCCGCGAAGGTGATGAATTCCGGCCCCTGGAATTGACCTCGGGAATCGCGAGTCAGCAGGATACCTCGCCCACCTCCCAATCCGATGATAAACGCACCTCTCATCGCATGGGGGATAATGGCAAGTGCATAGGCCTCAGAGAGAAGTCGCTCGGGAATACGGTCGACGGTTCCCTTGGTTAGTTCCTGAAGGACAACTGCTGCCTCATTCACAACACCCGCTTCCGAAGCAATTGGACTGGGAGACGAAATGCTCGATGGAGGTTGAATCTGAGCGATTGCAGGATTCACTAACAACAGAAACAACGTGAAAGCGAAAGACCGTCGACCGAGTTGCATCGAATTCCTCCTCACCGATGACTGTGTCCTACCGAATTTTCTAGTCGAATTTCCAACTGGCTCCTTGGATTCCCCTACGCTCACTTCCCGACCGCCTCATGGCCCATTCTCCTAGACTGCGCAGACCGGGCAAATTACCAAGTCTTTCCAGATGAAATCCATAGCAATCTTTTCGATTTCTCGAATTGGATTTCAGACTTTTCAATCGATAAAGCAGAATTCGTTCGTGCAAATCAACGCCTTGATGAGATCAGCTACACGATGGACAGGTAACTCGCGCGAAGCATTGGAGTCTTCACCCGACAAGTACTCCTTAATCCACTTCTCTTCTTCCAGGTTAGGAATCCGAAGCAACACGGACGAAAACAGCTCGTTGATGAGCCAATCAGGATCGTTTCCAGACTCGGAAGTCACCAACCTATTGGCGAATGCCAGACAATAATGCTCGATCATAGGGCTATTCATCAGAAACAAGGACTGCTGAGGTACAGTCGTCGTAAACCGCAACGGGGCATGTGAATCGGGCGAAGCAAAGTCAAACGAACGAAACACTCCTTCGAGATTTTGGCGATCGATATAAGCGTAAATCGTGCGGCGATTCGAAAAGGGCTTTCTTATCATCTTGATGCTCTTTCCACCCACCGTTAGGTCGATGCGCTGGGTCGCGACTAGTATCGAATCGCGAAGGGATTCAAAATCAAGGCGTTTGCGAACTCCTCGCCACCACAACCGATTCTCCGGGTCGATCCGATGCTTTTCCGGATCGTGTGCACTGGCACGCCGGTAGACATCGGACATCACAATTCGTTTCACTAAGTGCTTGATACTCTGTTCGTTTTGAATGAAATCAACCGCCATGCTATCTAATAGTTCACGTTGAACGGGCATCTCTGTTCGTATACCAAAGTCGCTCGGCGTATCGACGAGCGGAGCACCCATGATCCATCCCCAGACACGATTCACAATAACACGCGAAGTCAACGGATTGCGTGTATCTGCAATCGCTTCGGCCAAATCCATTCGACCGCTTCCTGTCTCGAGTGGACGGCTCACCGAAGAAAAAAATTTGACAAACTCCTTGGGAACCTTATCGCCTCGAGATCCTGGGTTCCCACGCATGAAGATCACTGCGGGTCGAATGTTCTCTGAATCGATCAATCGCAGTGGCCCAGGCTCATCTTTTGGTTCCTTATTGCTTACGAAAGTCGCATGGAGCGAATAGTAATCGGCCATCGATATGGGATCGAATTTGTGGTCATGACAACGCGCGCAGGAGACGCTTAAGCCGAGAAAACCACGGGTGATCAAGTCAATACGATCATCCGCAATATCGTTTTCATTGTTGAGGAAACGTCGTCCTAGAGTAAGAAAACCCATTGCATCCAAATTCCGATGATCCGAGTCGGTGTCAAGTCGATCTGCAGCAATTTGAAAACGAACAAACCGATCGTACGGCATGTCTTGATTGAACGCATCGATCAGCCAATTGCGGTACCGCCAGGCAAACTTGTATTCCCTGTCTTCCTGAAATACATAACCTTTGTTATCGGCGTAGCGAGAAACGTCCATCCACCGACGAGCCATACGCTCGCCGAAGTGGGGGGAATCCAATAACCGATCGACCCACAACTCATAATTCTCCAACGGCTCGGACATCCACGTGGACATCTCATCGTTCGTTGGAGGCAACCCTAAAAGATCGTAATACAGCCTGCGTATCAACTCCCTCTGACTTGCGGAACGATTGGGGACGATCCCTTTCGCCACCAAACCCTGGTTGATGAACCGATCGATCGGGGGTACCTCCCTCTGCATCGGCAAGGGCTGGAACGACCAATGCTTGGCAGCGATCTCCTGCTTCGAGGGACCGACTGGCACAGCATCCTCCGAAGTGCGGGGGTCCACGGCGCCGTCGCGGATCCATCGTCGGAAGTCCTCAACCACTTCTTTTGGCAGTTTGCCGGCTGGAGGCATCTGCATGTCGGGATCCTCATAAAGGATCGCTCGAAGAAGCAGACTCTTCTCCGGCATCTCGAGGGAGACCGCGCTACCTCGCGTACCTCCTTTACGCAGTGCGGCGGCTGAATCCAAGCGGAATTCACCCGACGGATCCTGTGTCTTTTGAGAATGGCATTCGTAGCAATGTTCGACTAAAACCGGGCGGATTCGGTTCTCAAAAAAATCGACTTTCGCTTGATCTACCGGAGACAATTCCTGACCCAAAACCGAACAGCCTATGAGGCTGATTGCAAACGCCAGGTACGAGTAGACAAGCCTCGGGGACATAGAAACAACCCTGTAGGAAATCAGGAAGGCAGAATTATGCCACGAGGAACGCGAGGCATGATGGTCGGAGGGGGGATGCTGTTTACTGAGCGGTCTCTATTGTATCCTGCAGATCCAGTTCAAGCCATTGTTGAATCACCCATTGCAACCCTAGAGAACTAAATGGCTTAGGAAGCAATAAGTCCACGCCACACGACAACCAAAACTGCCAATGGTTCCATCGCGGAAAGGGATCTGCCAAGACAAGCATGCTCGCTGGAAACCGGCTGCGAACTCGTCGAATCCATGCCCCGAGTCTCTCCGAATCATCGCCGCTGCCCAGAGGCTTTCGATCCAAATCTAAAACAACCAATTCGGGCTCCATTCGAAGTCGCAGATCGGACAATTCCAAATCCACAGCAAAAATACCCATGGAGTTCAAAACGTCGAGCCACATGGTGGCCGCAGATGCGGCCTCCGTCAAAATCAAAGCTCTAGTACCATAAGCTCTGCAGGACGTGGATACCTCCGCAGCGTGAATCCATCCATCGACTCGCGATTGCTTCACTGCCGCGCCCGCCGACTCGCCCGCGCGTTCCATCGCTAGCCACGGAAGCAGTCGGTCATACAACTCATACCAGTAAAAGCTCCTAATCGATTCAGGCAGCGGGTGCGTTCTGCGATGACCAGCCCACGATTCTCCGAGCAGAGCACACCACTGCATGGATGAGGGAGTTGGCGCTTGTTTCCTTTTACCTTTCGGCTTGCTGGTTTCCACTCGGGGGTCACCAACCAGACGGTTGAGAAAATCCACGGACGGATCCTGTCGGCCTTCGAGGCCAATGCAAAGCACTTTTTCCGAGTGCAACTCATCAATCCAGGAATCCAATTCGGATGCATCTAAGTGATGGACTCTCGTGAAGTGATCCAGAAGCCATCCCCAATAGCCATCTACCCTTCCTATCCAGCCGACCTGAGTGCATTCGGTTTGGGACAGCTGACGGATCATTTGAGCGTCTGCGTCAGTTCTAATTCTGCGGTACGGATCAAATCCATGGCGTCGCTGCCCGAGGATGCCGACCGGAGCATTGTCAAAAAAACGTCATCGGTGACCAGCCGAGCCAGCCGAGCCAAGATTCGCAGATGGACTCGATCGTCTGTCGAACAAATAAGGAAGAAAACATCGGTCAAGTGGCCAGCGGAATTACCGAACGCTATGGGTTGGGGCGATATCCCCAGAGCGACTAACGGCTCGGCCAGAATGGACGATTGCGGACGTCTCGGGTGGAGCAGAGCGACCCCATTCTCAAGTGCTGTCGGGTGGAGATCTTCTCGAGCCGACACAGCCTCGGCCATCGCCATGGCATCCCATAGCAGACCACTGCTCTCCGCCAATTTGCACATCTCGCGGATAACCGAATTCCTGGTGCGAACCTCGAGTGGTACGGCCACCGAAAGGGGAGACATGAAATCGACCAGTAGCGCACGATCGTCAGAAGAAACATCGATGTTTCGCTGCAGAAACCGTTCCATCCGCTCGAGTTCTTCCGGATCGCTGACGCCGATCTGCTCCTCCAGCCAGTGATGAATCTCTGATTCCGAGAATCGCCACTCTCCATTGACTTTTCTGGACGGAATCTTGCCGCGCACCGCCATCTTACTCACCTGACCCACCGTCAAGTGCAGATAATCCGCGAGCTGTTCTATGTCCAAGTCTTTACTGGCCATCAGGATTTTGAAAATACATCGCCCAGGAACTTTCTTACCCACCCCACACGACGGGCGTGAGCAGTGTAATATCTACTAGTCGTCCGAGGTAGCCAGATTCCTTCCCCACTCGAGTGAAAAACCAATGAATTCAAAGAAAAATCACAACCGCCGCACCGTCCTTGGAACACTCTGCTCTGCAGCTGGCTTGCTCGCAGTGCAACCGCTTTCCACGACCCTCGGAAAGCCCGCCGTCCATAACTTAAAATTGGGAATACAAATTTACTCCCTGCGTGGCTTTCCCGTCGACCAAGCGTTAAAGCACGCGAAAGATCTAGGCTTTGAACAAGTGGAATTCTTTGGGGGCATGTTTCCCGTGACCGCCTCCGACAGCCAGATCAACGAGATGCTGGCAAATGTAAAGGCCTTGGGTTTGACGATTTCTGCCCATGGCGTGAACGGATTCAAAGGAGATGCTGATGCCAATCGAAAGATTTTCGAGTTCGCCAAGAAAGCGGGCATTAAAAACATCTCCGCCGACCCAACACCGGAAGCATTTCCTAGCCTAAACGACCTCGTGAAAGAATTCGATATCCGCATCGCCATCCACAACCATGGTCCGACGCACCGCTACAACAAAGCAGTCGACGTCTTGCGAGCGATCGAAAAATGGGACCCTCGTATTGGCGCATGTGCTGATCTGGGACACTACATCCGATCTGGAGAAAAACCTGTGGATGTCATCCGGTCCTTACAAGGGAGACTTTACGGCGTTCACCTGAAGGATTTTGCTGAGATGAAAGACAAAACCAAGGGAGTCATTTTAGGCCAAGGTTTCCTGCAATGCTCTGAAGTGTTTGACGCCCTGGTGCGAGCGAACTTCCCGGCCGATGGCGCTCTCTCGCTCGAGTATGAGGAGAACCCAAAAGATCCAATCGAAGAGATTCGTCAATGCGTGTCGATCGCCAAGAAAGCCTTGGCTTCGCTGAGCTAAAGATTTTGAATCAAGGATGTCGTCTACACGCTTCAGCGAATGCTGAAGCTTTTTGGCTGACGATATCCCAGTCCCGATTCTGTATCGCGTTCACGTCGACGAACTGCCCTCCTACTCCAACAGCGAACGCACCGGCTCGAAAGTAGTGCTCGACGTTTCCTAAATCGATTCCACCGGTCGGCATCAATCGCAGGTAGGGCATGGGAGCCAACACATCCTGGATGTAGGCGGGCCCCAGATTCCTCGCTGGGAATACCTTGACGATATCCGCCCCGGCATCATGCGCCGCTGCAATCTCGGTGGGGGTGTAGGCTCCGGGACAGACCGATACGGAGGCCCTTTTACACGCCTCGATAATCGGTATAGAAGTGATGGGACTAACGACAAATTGCGATCCCGCATCCATTGCGATCTTCGCTTCCTCGAGTGTTCTAACAGAACCCATTCCAATCGTCGCGATTCCGCCGCGGAATTCGGGAACCTGATCCAAACATTGCGAGATTGCTTTTGGGGCATCTTGATTGGTTAGAGTGAACTCAAGAGCCATCACACCTGACCGTACTAGCGTAGTCGCAAGGGGTACGGCATCGCTCAAATCCTTTAATCGAAGGATGGCGACCAACCGATGCTCGCGAATGATGGAGAAGGGAGTGTTCATACCAAAGAAATGATTCGTTCAAAGGTTTCCAGTTCAATGTCCGGGGTCGCCCCCTAATCGTATCGAGTATATTGCATTGCTAGAAATTCGATATGCATGCGGCAGGAGACTGATTTCTCGTTTCCTACCGTTTTGATCCGCTTTTTTTCGTGGTACTTGCCCATGGTGATCTATGGAACTGCAATCTTGTCGGGATGTTTACTCGGGGGATACTTTCTTGGCAAATGGATGGGCAACCTGGTAGGTATCGAATCGGATTTGGGAAGCGTGGGGATTGCGATGCTGCTTCTGATAGGAACCTGTGGTCTGCTTCAAAAATATGGACGCTTAAAACCACCGACAGAGTCTGGAATCCTTTTCTGGAGCTCCATCTATATCCCCGTCGTCGTCGCCATGTCCGCTTGCCAAGACGCCTACAAAGCGATCAGCAGCGGATGGGTCGCTATCATTGCAGGCTTTGCTACAGTGGCGTTGAGTTTCGTGATTGTCGGAATCATGAGCCGACTTCCCTACTCTGAACATGCAGCGGACGAAAAGTAGTGATTCCCTCGATACTCGACACATTCACCGCCGTGCTGGACAAAAATGGATTGCTGCTCGCGTTTAGCATTGTCGGCCTCACCGTCTGGCTAGCGTATTGGGTTTCCGAGAGATTGACATTTGGACGAATCCACGGATCCGCGATCGCTATCGCGATCGGATTGGCTGCTGCATCCCTCGGGGGATGGTTGACCGGAGGAAAGAACGGGGTCGCCGATCTTCCCGTGCTGGCAGGGGTTGGCCTGATGGGCGGAACGATGTTTCGCGATCTATCGATTGTTGCTACCGCGTTCGGTGTCCAATTCCACGAACTAGTCAAAAGCGGCTTCATCGGGATCGTTTCCCTTCTACTGGGCTTGCTCCTCTCCTTCGCAGCGGGAGGGGCTATTGCAGTCGTATTTGGTTACCGAGACGCACCTAGCATCACTACGATTGGCGCCGGTGCGGCCACCTACATCGTCGGTCCGATCACTGGTACAGCCGTCCACGCCAGTTCCGATGTCTTGACACTGAGTGTTGCGACCGGTCTGGTCAAGGCGATTCTTGTCATGGTATTGACTCCATGGTTAGCACCGAGCATCGGTCTAAACAATCCTCGCTCCGCAATGATTTTTGGGGGTGTGATGGGAACCAATAGTGGCGTGATGGCTGGTCTCGCCGCAACAAATCCCAAACTCGTTCCCTACGGTGCGATGACAGCAACCTTCTACACAGGTATGGGATGCTTGCTCGGCCCATCCGTTTTCTTTTGGATCGTTCGCTCGATCGTGGGCTCGTAGTAACAATGAACATTCCTATCATTCAGAATGCGTATGGTCATGCTGATCGAGTCGCCTTTCTCAGCTCTGGAAAACCCTCGAGTTACCAGGAATTGTTGCATGCGTCCAATGCATTAGCTACCTCGTTGCTAGATCGAGAGCCAGATTTAGAAGAGCAAAGGGTCGCATTGCTGGTTTCCCCTGGCATTCCGTTCGCTGCCGCGCAGTGGGGTGTATGGATGGCGGGTGGTATCGCTCTCCCACTGAGTTTGTCTGCCACCGAGTCCGAGTGGCGATACACGCTGGCAGATGCTCAAGTGTCGATCCTCATCGTTTCAAGAGAATGGCGAGAGAAAATTCGGACGATGAGCGATCTGACTGGTGTCAGGATCCTGGTTCTTGAAGATGAATTGACAACTCCGAAAGCGATTTCACGACTACCGACGATCGACCTGTCGCGAAGAGCGTTGATCCTCTACACGAGTGGAACGACGAGCAAACCCAAGGGAGTTGTGACAACTCACCAAACGATCACTTCGCAAATCGAGTCACTCGTTCAAGCCTGGCGATGGAGTGAGTCAGACCGCATCCCTCTTTTTTTACCGCTGCACCATATCCATGGGCTCATCAATGTTATGAGTTGCGCACTTGGGAGTGGGGCACAAATTGAACCATTCGCGAGATTGGAAATCGATACCATCCTTCGAAGGGTAGCTGCGAAGTCATACACACTTTTCATGGCTGTTCCCACAATCTATGTGAAATTGATCGATGCGATCCAAGCCCTGGAACCGGAGCAGCGCGATGCAGTCGTCGAGGGTTTTCATTCCATGCGACTGATGGTCTCTGGATCTGCAGCGCTCCCGGAGACTGTGTTTTCAACCTGGCTCCAACTCACCGGCCAAACGTTGCTGGAGAGATACGGGATGACCGAAATTGGTATGGCTCTCTCCAATCCCTACGACCAGCCTCGATTGCCTGGGACTGTTGGCAAACCCTTACCAGGAGTCGATATACGACTCGTTTCTGAGTCCAACCAACTCGTTGAGCAAGACGGAGTACCGGGGGAAATTCAAGTACGCGGTCCAACTGTCTTCAAAGAGTACTGGAATCGACCGGAAGCAACCTCTGCGAGCTTTGACGGAGAATGGTTTCGAACAGGCGATATTGCAGAGGTGAAAGATGGCTACTATCGGATTCTCGGACGCCAATCGGTCGATATCATCAAAAGCGGGGGCTACAAACTATCGGCTTTGGAAATCGAGTCCGCACTACTAGACCATCCGCAGATAGCCGAATGCGCCGTCGTCGGCGTCGAGGATCCTCTTTGGGGAGAATCGGTCGCCGCGGCGATCGTTCTGAAAAACCCTTCGGGATTCTCTTGTGAAGCTTTGCGAGAGTGGTGCCGAAATCGTGTATCCGTCTACAAGATACCAAAACATTTTTTGGTAGTAGACCAACTTCCCAGGAATGCGATGGGCAAGGTCACCAAACCTTTGGTCAAGGCGATCTTTTCGAAATGATTGACTCCGCGATTTTGAGTATTCGATCCTAGGAACGAATCACCAAGCCAGGATAAAAATATCATCCTGAAGAACCGCAAAACGAATCACGAACGAAACTCGTTTGAGAAACGAGCCGACGATTGCATCCAAGGCGAGGGACAGGATTCAATCTCCCAGGACAAAGTATCGATTGAGCCATGCAGATCCTGTCTCTAGCGGTGCAGCGAGATTTGCCCGATATGTTTTTCTCTGCTGCTCGTCTAAACAGAGCGATAATCGACAATCGATCCAGCCAGAATACGTTCGACCCGCCCCTTGGAGTCCGCTAGCAATAGACTTCCATCGGTATCGACTCCGACACAAAGCCCCTCGAACATCTTTTGCCCGGATTGAACCGTGACCCATTGATGATGCAATAGACTCAGTTCCTGCCACTCTTGCAACCACCATTCCCCCTCGAGCGCTCGCTGATCCTCGCATTGCTTCCACGCATGTACAATACGCACGAGAATATCTTCAGGATGCAAACCATCCTCACTGGTGATCTTTGCAACCTTGTGCAGACTCGTTGCACGGTCTGACAACATCGGCATAGATTCGAAATCCACAAGACAATTCACACCGGCACCGATGATGGCAACACTCTGGCTATTCAAATCGATACCTTGCTTCGTCAGAAGTACCGAACTGGAGATGGCTTCCATTAAGATGCCGCAAACTTTCCTTCCAGCAATGTAAACGTCGTTCGGCCATTTGATTTGAGGTCGGAACCTCACCAGCGGCTCGATCGCTTTTGCAACAGCGAAACCGAATCGCAACGGCAACAGCGAGCTGTTCGCATCATCTAACGAGATCGCAAGTGAAAACATAAGACAACCCACGGGGGAAAACCAATTGTTTCCACCTCGCCCAGCTCCTCGAGTCTGCGTGGTCGCTATCAGGATTGCAGGCGGGTGAATCCTTCCATCCTTGATCTCCTGACTCAAATGAGTGTTTGTCGAATCGATACTCTCAACCCACTGGATCGAGCGAAACGGGATGATCGAGGCTATTTCATCGAGCGCTCTTTTACGCCGTTCAGACTCCAAAGAGTGATGTGTCATACCAGTCCTATACGATCCAGAACATTCCAATCCTCGGAGACTCAACCCTGCTGAGTCATCGTATGTTGACGTTTCTTTTTTGACTACGGCTTTTGGAGAACCACTCCGCGACTTTCTATATGGCTTCCGATATCGTTGGAAAACGTCCCTAATTGCCCTTGGCTGAGTCAAGTGATCGTCGCAGCTGATTGCATCGCCCTTTACATACGAATTCGGCTGAAGCGAATTGTCGTGACACTGACACGGATAGCGATTGATTCAGAGAGTAATCCAGAATCGCTAGCCGAATATCCTTGAGTCGAAGAAGAAAAACTTTAGTACTGCGATGCCGAGCACGGACGCGACTAGGACTCAGAGTCAAGCGATGTCACAACCAACTTCAGAGAGCAACATTCGCTTTGTGACGGAGTCGACTTCCAGCTTCACTGATCGCCGGTTGTCGGGAGCAGTTTTCACCGTCAGGTGATAACTCACTCCGGAAACGATCCATGAAAGAGAGTTTGGGGAACATAAATTCCGCTATGGAATAAGGAGCCTATCGAGTGCTCCTCGTCAGTCCAATCGGACCATTCCAGGGAGGCTTACCGTCTGGACCTGGCTTCTTCTCGAGCAGCCTTCAGAGCGGCTGTCTCATTAGCCAGCTTATTCTCAGGTCCAGCTGGGAAGTATTGAACATCATCATCCAAATAGTAGGCGCTCGGGAGAGTCTGCCCTGCGACGTGAACCTGACATCCTGTGTTCACTAAGCACAATCCCATACTTGCGGCGATCAGGCCCCAAACTTTGAGGTTGTTATTCATCTTTGCCATTTTAACTCTAGACTCCGCGAAGGGACATTTTCTAGCCGAGGACGATGGTTCCTGGTCTAGAGTATCGGTCATGACGCCAGATCCCTTGAGGCAAACTATGATAGTTGTGCAACGGATTCCATTGCTGCGACCGCTCATGAACTACCATAATGATAGCATTGGATCTCCCTTCACTCGCGTCCTTCGATTTTTCGCCATGCGTACTCCAGTTGTTAGATTGCCCTTATTTCTCTTGGTTCTTTGCTTGTCCCTGACAACAGACCTTTGCCTTGGACAATCACCCAAGGCGCGTGGACGGACCAAGCCAAACGAGAACAACCTGATTCGCCCTGAATATTATGCTGCTCTCGAGTTCTACGAAGACGGCATGACCGGTCAAGCTTTTGTGGGTTTTGAACAGGCATTGGAGCAGAGTCGTCAAATCAATAATCAAAGGGGAATCGATAGCATTCCACCTCTCGTTTTGATGGGTGAATGTCTGCTTACGCAGGGAGATATCGGCGCTGCACTAGAACGTTACGAAGCAGCGCTTGCGATTTCGACACGATGCTCCCAATGGCTCCAGCTTTTGGGGACTCCGCCACAAAGCGATCGAACGGAACAGCGACATCGCGAAGTGAACTGGACGGTTGCGAATAGCCGTACGGCCTCTTATACCTCGACGAACGAGTTATGGCCTATTCCCATCGGGAACCAGGACGCACTCCTCGAGCTGGACGGAATGAAGCGTGATAGTGGCAAGCCAGTCAACGTCGATGCCCTCGAAATCATGCGGTGTCAAGCAATTGCACTTCGGCGCCGTCACTTGTTGCAGGGTAAATTGACCCCTTTCAATCCAATGACTCCGGTTCTCTCGAAGGTATTTGAAGTCCCGAAAATCGACAATCCTCACGAATCGATCCGAGTCGCTGAAAAAGTATGCAATGCACTTGCCATGCTCAGTACCGATACGAATCGCAGTTTCGTGATCCAGCAACTTAAACAAAATCTCTCGCTACCCAACGGAAACGACCACTCCCTAACTCCCGTCGCTCTTTTGGCATTAACCGATTTGGCTATCGACTCGAATGATATCACATCGGCTGAAGATTATGCGTTAGAAGCGAGTCTATGCGGTGCGCGGGCCCAGCATGCCGAACACGTCGAGGAAGCAATCGAATTATGGTCAATGTGTGCAGGCCAAAATCAACGCGACGCTGCTATCACCAGCCGAATTCTTCAACAAGTTGCCACTTGGGCGAGTTCGCGAAGCAAGCTCGTTGCGATTCGCGCTCAAGTTGAAATCGTTCGACAAGCTGCTTTAAGAGGCGATAAGGAGGGAGCTAAAAAGCAGTCAAGTATTGCAACTTCCATGTTGCTGCCCCAGCCGATACTTTTGCCGCGCATGGAAGCAGCCGTTTCCTATTCCCTCGCGAGAGTCGCTTTCCTCGACGGAAACATAGAACAAGGAATTCAGAAAATCGATGAATCCTTGGCGGGTTTGAAGGGAGCGAGTGATTTGAGCTGCGCATCGCCAACTCTCTATCAATTAGCGTTGGCTAAGAAATTGGCTGAAGAAAAACAAATCAACCGCGACCAGGCTGAAACCATCCTCGATAGCTTGCTTCATTCTGATCGAATCGGCAGATGGAAGACCAGCATCGTTGAACAATTGATTTTATTGACAACCGATAAACTGCCCTACGTACGATTATTTTTACAGTCGCAATTAGCCACCGAAAATGCTCCGGCGCACCTCGCTGCCTGGGATACCTGGCGAGCCCATCGATTCCGAAGATCAAGTGTTCTAAACGGTCGATTGCTCGCGTTAAGGCAGTCCATTCATGCCGACAATTCCCTGCTTACGGAGCGTGAGGTTAGCGAGCGAGAAGGCCTCAAGCGAGCCCTCCCCGGTCTGCTTCAGACCGGAGAGTCGATGCAACGGTGGATCAATGAAACTAGGAGCGGACCTAAATTCGACACTCGAAAATGGAACGAGGAAGAAACGAAGCGTTGGGATGCATTGATTCGATTGAGCACTTCCCAGGAATCCGATCTTTGGTCAGCCGCTATCAGTCCAGTCCATGTCCCAACGAGCTTTCCACCGAAATTAGATCTACCAAAACTGATCGAATTTTTACGAGATCAAGATGTCGTCATCACCTTCGGTTTCATCGATCAAGCTGTATGGGGTTACGTAGTCACGAAAGACGAAACCCACTATTGGAAAATAGAGAACAAAGACAAACTCCTCGTAGACCTCCAGTCGATCCATCAGGCCATTTCACAAGGAGAGACTCTACAAAGCAAAAAACTCTCGGAATCTCTGCTGCGATTTTGCACGACTCTCTTTCCTGAAAAGATACGACAGTTACTTACGAAAAAGGGTAGATGGATCGTAGTACCCGATGGACCATTATGGCAATTTCCCTTTGAATTGCTGGTCCTACCCGATGGCAATCCGGGCATGCCCGCAATCAGCGAGCATCCGATTTGCTATTCGCCCACGATGGGATGCATTCCTTTCTTGATCGATCGAAAACCTGAGTTGGCAAAGTCCAAGGTGCTGCAGCAATCACCCGAGTTTTGGGGCAAAGACCCCACGCACGCACAGACCATCGAAACACAAACCGAGGAGTCGTTGTCCGATTATGTTCATCTCAATCCAGCGACCTTTTCTCCTCCAAGCCGCTACTTGAAATTGGCTTGCGATCGATTCGTCCCATTACAGATCGCTCCCTGGAATGATCCCAACGCGCTACCTCTAGGTTTCGAGAAAACCAATGGTGCTGTTCCACTATCCGCGTGGAACCCTCTCCCCTGGGGAACGCCCAGAGAGCTTTGGATTTTAGGGAGTGAGTTCACCCTACCCATTGCGGATACAACAGGAGATGAATGGCTCAAGGTCACCTTATCGCTAATCGCACAGGGTACGAAGCAAATGTATTTTTCTCGCTGGCACGTCGGTGGCGAGAGCACAAGCCTGTTTCTGCGAGGGCTGAACGATAGCTTGGAAGGAAGCTCGTTCACCGATGCTTTTCAGCGTTCGATCGCGACGCTCTGGATCGAAGAACTGAACACCCAGTACGAACCCTCTTTGATCAATCAAGGCATCCAAGCGGAACGCGTTCTCGGAGAAATACCAAAGTTTTGGGCGGGATATATGTGCATTGGAGACTCGATCAGCCCGTAAATCCCTTCGGAAAACCGACCAAGCCTGATGGAATGATGAAAGAACCTGAATCGAGATACACCAAGAGAATTGCACAGGAAATTTCGGATTCTGCTCGAATCCGACAGGTTTTTCAATCCCTCGGTTTGCTCAATTCTCCGGCAAATCTGCACAGCTATTCCGAATTCACCTCCATTCAGAAAAAGAGTTCCGATTCCGTTTCAACAAGTGCTTTGGGTTGAACACATTGCGATTGAACTTTCCGTATCATAGTAAGTGCCTATCGCTTCCTGAAATGCGATCGCCTTGAGTACAAAGCATCGTTTTTCGTCCTTCCTGAACTTACCTATGAATCAATCAGCTTCCTATCTTTGTGGATTTGCCTATCTATTCCTGGTTTGCTCAGCGCCAGACAACGGCGCCTGGGCCACCGCTGCCGAGACGTCCAGACCGAATGTCTTGGTCATCGTGGCTGACGACTTGGGTTACAAGGATGTTGGTTTTCAAGGTTCCAAGGAAATCCCTACCCCTGCGTTGGACCAACTGGCATCGACAGGATTGCGATGTACCAATGGATACGTATCGCATCCCTTTTGCAGCCCGACGCGCGCTGGATTGTTGACAGGTCGTTATCAACATCGCTTCGGCCATGAAAACAACCCGGTTTGGAAGCCCGAAAGCACGATCGATGGGATGCCACTCAACCAAATCACATTGCCTCAGCAATTGAAGTCCGCTGGGTATTTCACGGGTGCTGTGGGGAAGTGGCACTTGGGAGCTCACCCACAATTCCATCCCATGAAACGAGGCTTTGATGAATATTTTGGAATCCTCGGAGGAGGACATCAATACTTCCCAGGTGATCCAGGAGGCGTAGAGTACACCATTCCACTCAATCGGAATGGTAAGGACGAATCTCAAACCAAGTATCTAACCGAGCAGTTCGGAGACGAGGCGGTTGAGTTCATCAAGCGCCGAGCCACCACGAATCAACCATGGATGCTTTATCTAGCTTTCAATGCTCCCCATACGCCGCTGCAAGCTCCCGAATCATGGCTGCAGAAATTCGCTCACATCTCCGAGCCCAATCGTCAAAAGTACGCTGCCATGATCGGTGCAATGGATCATTCAATCGGAAGAGTCCTCAGCCAACTCGATCAAATCAAGCAACGGGAAAATACGCTCATATTCTTCTTCAGCGATAATGGTGGCCCCAACCTCATCGCCAGAAATCTGGGGAATTTCACCGACAATGCGCCTCTTCGTGGAGCGAAAGGACAGCTCTACGAGGGAGGGATTCGGGTTCCGTTTCTAATCAGTTGGCCCAGCAGGATCGCAGCGGGAACATGGACCGAACCTGTCATTTCTCTCGATGTGCTACCGACAGTCCTTGCGGCAGGCCAAGCCCCACTGCCGCCCGACCGAGTCCTGGACGGAGTCAATCTCCTCCCCTATTTGACAGGGCAACGAAAAGATCCACCACACGACCGACTGTTTTGGCGAAGCCAAGGCCCCAGCGGGAATCATGCAATGCGTGAAGGCAAATGGAAGCTTGTGAAGTTAGGCGACAAGGAGTCCGAACTTTACGATCTGTCAAACGATGTCAGCGAATCCAACAATATCGCATCATCCCACTCAACCGTCGTCGCTCAAATGGAAAGAGCCATGGGGGCTTGGGAGAAAGAAATGATCGCTCCCGTCTTTGAGAGCCCCGCAGCTAGTCCACCTCCTAAACCAAACTAATCAGCTGTTGACGTTCCCCTACAAACCCAAACGATCGGAATGCGATCAGATCGCCCAAAATCCGTATCGAAACAAACTACAGCTCGCTTGAGTCGTTGCCGAATGACCTCCACTCCCCAATCGTTTCCTATCAGGTCTAGCCGAATCGACAGGGCTAATCTCGAGCGTATTCCCGAAAATATCGGTTGCTAGAAATAGAACGCCAACAGCAACGAAACCAGAACGCGCGACAGGTTTATCGATT
This sequence comes from Pirellula sp., assembly GCA_040396935.1. Classification (GTDB taxonomy): domain Bacteria; phylum Planctomycetota; class Planctomycetia; order Pirellulales; family Pirellulaceae; genus JBKCUI01. The sequence continues at coordinate 61,893 of JBBAXA010000007.1, read as the reverse complement.
GGAGATCTAATGATTCTGATATACTGGGGACGGTAAATTTTCTCTGGATCTATCACGAATTCTTTCCATGGTTTCGTCGCTTCACAGTCAGCCGCATCCAATGATCGAGTTGCGGCGTGTCCATCGTTTTTTTGGATCGACGAAAGCGGTTAATGACGTATCGTTCGAGGTGTATCGTGGGCAGGTGTTCGGTTTTATCGGTCCGAACGGCGCTGGGAAGACGACGAGTATGCGCATCCTTTCCACTCTCGAATTGCCGAGTTTTGGCGATGCTTTTATCGATGGGTTTTCAGCGATCAACGATCCAGATCTCGTTCGTCGACGGCTAGGTTTTATGCCGGATGGATTTTCCGTGTATCCAAATATGAATTGTGTCGAATACCTCGATTTTTTTGCGAGATCCTATGGGTTGATCGGGAAAGAGCGGATCGATGCCTTGAAACGCACCTTGAGCTTTACGGGGCTCGACAAGATTGCAGCCAAGTCGATTACAGGTCTGTCCAAAGGCATGAGACAGCGACTTTGTTTAGGTCGTGCCATGATCCATCGCCCTTCGGTATTGGTGCTCGATGAACCTGCGAACGGACTCGATCCACGCGCCCGAATCGAATTACGCCAAATGATTCAGCAGCTAGCAGCCGATGGAACCACAGTTCTTGTTTCCTCGCATATCCTCACCGAATTAGCGGAAATGTGTGACCAGGTTGGCATTATTGAACGAGGCAGATTACTCGCCGTCGGCAGTGTCGAGCAAATTCGACGAGAGCTACAAGGACTGTTGCAAGTTCGCATCGTCCCGCTCGATCGCCGATCGGAACTGATCGATTGGCTGACGGCTTATGGAGCTGCCGAGGACATAAAGGTCGAGGGTGTCGCGGTGACTTGCCATCTTCCAGGAGGTGAGCAGGATCAGGCGCGACTGTTGACTGCTCTCGTCGGGGCGGGTTTTTCCATTTTGGAATTCGCTGCGCACCGGGAATCCCTAGAGGATGTCTTCATGAAGATCACATCAGGAGCGATCCAATGAGCTCCCTCCCACCGCCGCCAGCGATATCTTCTGAGCCACTCTCCAACTCCGAAAATCAGCATTCCGACATCATCCAGCAGCTGCTCGACGGGAATGGTACATGGGACAGGCGTCTGATCGACTGGAGCAATTGGTTCAACCCCATTCTGGTCAAAGAAACCCGGCAGGCGCTCAAGAGCCGGCAATTTGTTTGGACCTTTGGCTTGCTCGTGATCGTAGTACTATCCTGGTCGCTCCTCTGCATCCTGGGAACCATTCCTAACATCTACTACGCATCGGACGGCCGCGTTCTCCTGTCTGGGTATCTTATCATTTTGGTAGTTCCAGCATTCATCATCATCCCGCAATCCGCCTTCCGATCGATGTCCTCGGAACTAGACGACGGAACATTCGAGACGTTGTCGCTTTCGATGCTAAAGCCTCGGCATATCCTGTTTGGCAAACTCAATGTCGCTTCCCTGCAATTGATCATTTACATGTCTGTTGTCGCGCCGTGTATTGCTCTCACCTATCTTTTGAGAGGTATCACTCTAGAGCTCATTCTTTTTGACTTCCTTGTCGTGACACTCACAACTCTGTCGCTCTCGGTGGTTGCGATTGCGCTCGCGTCTTTCTCGCGAAGTCGCGTTTTGCAGGTTTTGTTCTCTGTCGTCCTCATCGGGCTTCAGTTGATCGTGATTTTTCCGGTCACTAGTACCTTGATTGCATTAACTTTCTCTGGTTTGAGCGGTTCAGCGTCAGCAGGCAATTCCATTGCGTGGACTACCCTTGCCGTCGTGGGTGCGTCCGCCATCCTTTACTCGTGGCTCTTGTTTTCCTGTGCAGCCTCCATCATAGGTCTTTCGAGTGAGAACAAATCCACTCCGATACGGATACCGCTCCTGGTGATCGGTATCCTCATTCCGATCGTAGGCTTGCTCATGACTGGCTACTTCAGACCTGACAATGATGGCCGGGCTTTGGTCCAGAGCATGACGATCATTTTGACCTTTCTCGCCGCGCATTGGGCCTTCGCAGGATCCTTGATGGTCGGGGAGCGGGGATTCATTTCGCTTCGTGCCAAGCGGACGCTTCCGACTGGATTTGTGTCGCGACTCTTCACCACGTGGTTGATCCCCGGACCGGGGACAGGATATGTATTTGCGCTATTGAGCTTTTTCGGCGGCCTTATCTCGATAACAGCCTATATGGTTTTAGCGCAGAACACTTCAGAATTCCTCTTGGAATTCCTTTGGTATGCGATTGCGATCATGGCTTACCTCGCTCTTTACCTGGGACTGGGACGACTGTTGTCGATGCTCTTTCTATCCAAAATGCAAACCGGCCGAATCGTAGCCACGTTTGCTCTGATCATCGTAATGAATATCCTAGCTGTGGTGATCAGTTGCTCGCTCAGCTTGTTTATGAATGGTTATCTGCGAATGGACTACGATTGGTATTGCTTCATCAATCCATGGTGGACTTTGGGAGAAGCATACCCTGCGAGCTATCTACGCGGCAGAACAACTCCCGAGATAGCGATCTCGGTTTTGTGTTTGTGCGCAATACCAATCACGTTGTTGAATGTTCTTTTGTCTGCAAAGGATATCGTCATTCAGCGAATGGAAACGCCATCGCGTGTACTGGAGGAAAGAGCCAAAATTCAAGGGAAGACATCACCGGATTTTCCCGCCGAGGATGTCGCGATCGACCCATTGCAATAAAGTAGGGATCCTGGCGATCCATCTATGTTAATGAAAGCGAATTGAATTGAGGGCCTCATTGCGACTGGGCCACTCAAGCGTGAGCGGTTGCGACAACAAACCACGCATGCTTCCAAATCACTACGTTTTCGCGGGATACTTGCGTTGGCGAATCGCTTCATAGAGCAGCAACGTACCGGTCATCGCGACATTGAGCGATTCCACTCCACTCTGCATCGGAATCGATACGATATCGGAGGCCTTTTCGAGAACCGCGGGAGAAATTCCAGATCCTTCGTTCCCAAGAACCAACAACGTCGGTTGGCGGAGATCGCAATCCCAGTAGGGTTTGCCAGTGGCACGAGTCGCCATAATCCGAACTCCCCGAGCCAGGCACGTTTCAATCCAGGGAATGAGATCCACATCGCGAGGGGGTGACTTAAACCACTGACCGGCAGTTGATCGGAGAACCTTGGGATGAAAGGCATCGACGGTGCCTTCTCCTAGAAAGATGCCATCTGCCCCAGTAGCAACCACCGAACGAATCAGCGTTCCCAAATTCCCTGGATCTTGCAACGCATCGACGAGGATTCCGAGCGTTGGAATGGCGGGCGGCAACGGATCCTGCATACGAGCGATTGCAATCACTCCATCGGGTGATACCGTCGTCGCCATCGAGCGCAATACCCTATCCTCGACACACCGAATCGAGCATGCCTTTGCGCATTTTTCGATGATATCCCTATGGATACCCAACCAGCTCGGAGTAGCACCGATACTTTCCAATGGCCACTTACTGTTGATCGCCTCCCCGACCAGGTTGGTTCCCTCGACCAGAAACTGCTTGGATTTTCTACGTTCAGCCGATCGATGCAGCTTAACCACAGACTGCACCCAAGCATTATTGGAGCTATTGATCGGTATCATCGTTTGTGAAAAAATCGCTTCGATAAATCGGCAGCTAGAACTCGTTTGCGTTCCCGACTCTGGGTTCCCGGCGAGGAAAGTCAATACACGCCTTGGACGGGTGCTGTCGGCAGATCTTACCCTCCGACGTCGTCAGCCCGGTAATCCTCGAGCGCATCCTGCCAAAGTGTTGGAGCATCTTCGATCAAACGTGCGCCAATTTGAGTGATGACATGCATGCACAGATAATTTGCGCCGCGAGCTGCCACCGCGGGAGCATAACCATGTGTGATTCCATAAAGAAAGGCGCCGGCGAACATATCTCCAGCTCCCGTCAAATCCTTCGGTTCGCATGGAAATGAAGGGACGTGCGCCTGTTCACCATGGTAGAAAACAAAGGCTCCATGGGGTCCGTCGGTAACGACACAGTTCGGAACGAGTTCTTTTAACGACTCGAATGCCTCGGAACTATCCGACTTTTTAGTGACCGCCATGGCCTCGGGCGCGTTGCAGAAAAAGAGATCGCAATGCTGCAGCGCATCGTGCAAAGCATCTCCGAAGACATTCGGAACAAAGGCATCGGAGCATGTAATCGCTACTTTCGTCCCAGACTTCTTCGCAATTTGGATCGCTTCACGGATAGCATGTTGTCCCGTGTCTGGATTGGCAAAGACATACCCCTCGATAAACAACCATTCGGAATCCGCGATACGTCGAGCGTCCACATGTTTCGCGGCTAGATGACTCGAGACAGCAAGACAGGTTCGCATCGTTCGTTCGGCATCGGGTGTGATCAAAGCCAAACATGTACCGGTCGGCTCTCCGACCACAATAGGATTCCCGATACTGATTTTCAAATCACTAAACTCTTCTGCATAATGCAAACCATAACGGTCGTCCCCGACACAACCGATGAATGCACCTTTGCCACCGAGTTGGGAGAGTCCAATGATCGAGTTCGCAACCGATCCACCGCTAACCAATCTCAGCTCATGCTTGACACCTGCCAGCTTCTCCAAAAGCAATCGCTGCTCAGCTGCATCGACGAGACGCATCGTACCTCGTTCGAATTTCAGATCCGAGAACTCCTGTTCACTGACCTCGATGAAAATATCGACAATGGCATTACCTAATCCGCAGACGTTGTAAGGACGCATAACGATGCCCTGAGGGGTAGATCTATCTCAAAAACTCATGTTTTAGCCGTTCCAACCACTCTGTCGATGCGAACTGCAACGCGTTTTGTTGGATCGCTCCGATTTTCGACTAAGGAAACGGGAAAGGAAGAGGTTTGAAAAGAAGTAAGGAATGCTCAAGATACGGCGCCTCGAGGTAGCTAAAATGGTGCCTTGCCTGGTAAGGTTCATGCCGGCGGCAATCCGATCCCTTTTCGCAAAAAGATACAAAGCGATAGAGATGCAAAGAGATTACGTATGCCGAATTCATCATTGATTCCGTCCAACTGGAGCTCTTTTCCTGAGGAATTTCGGGAACGATTGGGATCCAATGCGGGTCGTCAAAGGACTATGATCTTCGAGGATCACCTATTGATCGTGGCACACCATGCCCCCGAACACGACGAGGTTTCGCGTCGCGGGGTTCTGTTCTGGCTAGATCCTTCCGGTGAATGGAGAGCTAGCAACGGCGATCCCGGAAAAGCAGCGTTGGCATTGCACCTCGATCGGTATTCCAAACGAATCGAGCATTACGAATCCGAAGAAACGAAAGCCACGAAGGCAGACGATTTCTTGCCGATTCTCGATGGCCTGGTCCCACTCGTCCGGTCTACAAAGAATCTGTTGGCTGCTCTCGAGGATGCCCGTAAAGCATTTCCGAAAGAACGCTCGATTATCGATCATCGCGACAAAGCCTACGAGCTGACGCGGCAGGCTGAATTACTCTACGAAGACGCAAAGAATTCTATGGAAGTGGCGCTCATACGACGGGCCGATGAGCAAACTGCCGCGACACACCAGATGACCGTCGCCGCCCATCGCTTGAACATGTTGGTCGCAATCTTCTTTCCAATGGCTACTCTAGGATCGATTTTCGGAACGACGCTCACCGACAATTGGACCTGGTCCAAGTCGCCGATCGGCTTTTTCGTTTTCTTAGTCGTCGGATTCCTCTGCGGATTAGGCCTGATCTATTTCGTGTCGCGACCCGCCAAAAAAAACCTTCCATGACGTTTGTTGCTTCAACAAAAAATTTATTCTTAGCTGTACTACTCTACATGTCTTGGCCTGGGTTTCCGCTCGTGGTCGCCGACGAAGAACTGCAACTCCGCGCCCTGCAACTCTTGCGAGACAAGTGCCTGCTTTGCCACAACGAGGATACCAAAGAGGGTGGCTACGATCTTTCTACAGGCACAGGACTCTTCCAACCTGGGGACAGCAACGAAAGACCGATCACCCCGGGCAATCCTGAAACAAGCGAACTCTGGAAACGAGTGGTTACCGACGACGAATCGATCCGAATGCCAGACAAAGGAAATAAATTAGCACCGTCGGAACTGGATCTATTGCGACGCTGGATCGGAAGTCAAGAACTGTGGAATGGTGATCGCTCTTCGCGTCTCGTCGACCGACTCCATTCCAACCAAATGCTTCTGCTGCATACTCATGCCCCATCTCTATTGCATTATGCATTAGAACCTTCGTCAATCGCTCGTTGGGATGCCAAACGCCATCGACTCTATGTAGCCGGTTGGGGAGAAGTCCTCGTGTGGGATCTTTTGGAGCAGAGGTTGATAGAACGCTGGACGGGGTTCGGAAAAAGAATCGGTTCCATGGCAATCGACCCGAGCCGTCGTTGGCTCGCAGTCTGCTCGGGATCCCCCGGGGTCACTGGGGCAGTCCATATAATCGATCTCTATCGACCTCAACATGCTCTAGCAGTCTGGACCGACCGGGACATACCCTCTGCTATTGCCTTTGCACCCAGTGGAAAACAACTTGCGATAGGAAATCTTCAGGGCAAGGTCATCCTCTACGACACGGTACTGGCAAGCGTGATCCACGAATCGCTCGCGCATGCGGACCAGGTCCTTTCACTCGCCTGGGATAAGGATGGCACCTGTTGGATGAGCGGCTCCCGAGATCGGACAGCCCGCGTCTCTTCATTCCCCTCATTCGAGCTCAAGGTAGCCTACACGGGTCATGAACGAACCGTCTGCAGCGTTGGCTTTTGTGACTGGGGGCCTCTGACACTCGACGAAACAGGGAGCTTGAGATTGTGGTCTGCAGAGGAGGGAAACCGCGTCTTGGCCCGACGAAACGATCTTCCTCAGAAGCTCACAGCCTTCTTCGCTTGGGATCACTCTATCTACTGGCTAAACGAAAATGGGAAAATCGAATGCTGTGAAGTCGTTCGAAAAATAGTTCCGGGTGAAAAGGGAGCGGATGGTCAAGAGAAAAAGAAAACGACTTATGAATTTACATCTCGAGATATTCCCTGGGCTCAAGAAAAGGAAATCGCCCGCGTATTCGAGATCGGGCCCGGAGGAGCATGCTTTCGCACGGTAACCGGCTCCTGGGTTCACATCGAGGATGAAAACTTGGAACCGTGGCAGTTGAACCATCTTTATCCGTGACCCTCGACTTCGCAAATTCAATGAACTCCAACTCAACTTCCCCCTTTGGGAATCGACAGACGAGTTAAAATAAGCACATCAACCGATTTGCACCTTTACCCAACCCGTGAATCCTCACCATGATTCGAATCTCTATCGCAGCATTCTTGTTGGCTTCTGGAATCGTAATGGCCGATGGCCCGGCCGACAACAAACCGGAATCAGTCCGCCCGATTCCGCCTCCAGGCGTTCCCATCGATGATACGAAACGGAAGGAATTGACCGCGGGACTCGAAAAATTGGATGAAAAAATTGCCTCGCTGAAGAAGAGTAAATCTACCGAAGCGATCCAGTTCCTTCCGGATGTGGAAATTTTCTCCAAAGCGATTCGCATCGCATTGACGGAAGACGGCTTTTTTGATGTCAAGGAAGTCTCGGGAGCAGAAAAAGTCCTGGCGGAGGGTTTGCGTCGAGCAGACGAGTTGGCTGTCGCTGACACTCGTCTCTTGAGTTGGAGAAATTTGGGATCAGCAGCGAATCCGTCGACCAACGGATATTTCACGATCGTGAGAGGATTTCGATCGAAGCTCGATGGCTCATTGCAGCCCTATGGAGTCGTGTACCGACCACGGATTACAACGGATGGAACGGTGAAAAAAAGGGCGGATATTTGGTGTCGCGGTCGTAGCGAGAAAGGACTTGAAATGCAGTTCCTGTCCCAACGAATGTCGAATCCCGAACCCGCTCCAGCACCAGGGGTCATCATGATTCACCCCTTCGGCCGCTACTGCAATGCGAATAAATTAGCAGGAGAGATCGATACCCTGGAAGCACTAGAGCATGCCATGGGCCAGTATCCGATCGACGCAGATGGTGTCGCCATTCGTGGGTTCTCCATGGGGGGAGCAGCGGCCTGGCATTTGGCAGTTCACTACCCGGACAAGTGGTTCGCAGCCAATCCCGGAGCAGGCTTCTCCGAAACACCGAAGTTCCTCAACGTATTTCAATCCGAAACGCTCACGCCGACTCCTTTTGAGCAAGCATTGTGGAAACTCTACGACTGCCCCTATTGGGCTCTCAACTTGCGCAATCTCCCAACAATCGCCTACAGCGGAGCGATAGACCGCCAAAAACAAGCAGCGGATGTGATGGCAGAAGCTTGCTGGGCGTTACCCGACGGAAACCAGTTCGAACTCACACACATCGTTGCACCCCATACGGCTCACAAAGTTGAGCCGAAAGCACGCGCCGAAATTGAACGCAGGCTGAACTTGATTTATGAAAATCAAGCCAAGCAACCCCGTAATAAACTTTGGTTTACGACCTACACCCTCAAATACAATCAGTGCCACTGGCTCACAGTGGAACGACTCGAGAAACACTGGGCACCAGCCACCGTCACTGCAACCCTCGAATCAAAAGAGGGACAACAGGTTATCAACGTTTTCCCGACCGGGCTGACTTCTTTCTCCATTCACTTCGATCCAGGTGAAATCAGCAGTCAGATTTCGTCGCTTCCAGTACAGATATGGGATGGAGCCGCTTTTTTCGCGGGGAACATTCAACGCCGCTCCGATTTCTCATGGTCTGCCCACTTTGAAAAGGTTCCCCAATCTTCCGGATCTAGATTCGAATGGAGACCTGTCTCACCCCTAACAGTTCCCTCGGGACTCGCCAAGAAGCACAATCTGCAGGGGCCTATCGATGATGCATTTCTATCCTCTTTTCTCTTTGTTGGCCCCGATGGCAAGGGACAGCACCCTGAAGTCGATCAATGGGTGCAATCCGAATGGGAAAGGGCCCTTCGAGAATGGCGTCGACAGATGCGGGGTGACATTCGTGTCGTCTCCATCGCCGATTTAAAAGAGGTCGATATTCAAGAGAACAATCTGATTCTCTGGGGCGATCCTAAGAGCAATTCCAAGTTAGCAAGTATCCTGGAAAAATTACCGATCCGTTGGGATACGACCAACCTATCGCTCGGCAACAAAACGTTTGATGCCAAGTCCCATGTCCCGGTCATGATCTATCCCAACCCTCTCAATCCCGAACGCTATGTAGTCCTCAACAGCAGCTTCACCTATCGAGAATACGATTACCTCAACAATGCTCGGCAGGTTCCGAAATTGCCAGACTGGGGAGTGATCGATATCCGTACCTCTCCCGGAACTCGATGGCCGGGTAACGTTGCCGAGGCTGGATTCTTTGGGGAAAAGTGGGAATTGCCATAACGAGCGCCGGATTCCGCTGGAATCCGTTGCTCCGCTCGTTGGCTGGGTGCGGACAGAACCCGGAGATCGACCGAGACAACGCAAGTCATTTCCGGTACGATCATGCCTCGTTTTGTTTGCTTCCTTATCTCGATTCGATGATTGCCAGTTTGTCGTGAGTTCGTCCCCACCCACTTTCGAATCGATTTCCCTGGATGCATTACCTGCCGATGTTCGTGAAACGGTTCGGCAGTCGATGGAACCCAATGAGTCCATCCTCAGTTGGTTTGAACCCAATCTCGATCGGCATTTGCGGTTCGGACGTGGTTTGGTCGTTTTGACGGATCGCGCCGTGCTCGGATATCAACCGGTCGATTCACTCCAGCGCGTCCCCGTCCTGGAACGCTTTCCTCTCGAAAATGTTCTCGAGATTCGGAAGCTCGATCGATCTGGGTTGGCCCTTATGGAATTGATCGGTCGAGATGCTCTGATTCAGTCGTGGAGATACACCACCAACTTGAGCAGCTCGGCGGCCATGCTGGTTACCGAGTTTAAATTCCTTCGCGCAGGCGCGGTCAATGAAGAACGAGCTGTCTCCATCTGCCCTTCGTGCGGCGGCACCATGGCTCGAGGTCAATCCGTTTGTGCGAACTGCGCTCCATCAGCGGTCCCTGATACGGGCAGATCGCTTTTACGACTCACACGCTTTGCCAAGCCGCACCTTGCGATGATCTTGCTGGGATTGCTCTTGATGATTCTCAGCACGGGAGCAGGACTGCTGCCAGCGATGCTTACAAAACCCTTGGTCGATAACGTGCTAACCCCTGCACAAGAGTGGCATAAAGGGGTTCAGGAGGGCACAACCCCCACCGAAGCTCTCGAGGAGGTATCCAATTTTTCGTTGGTCCCCTGGATTCTTGGGGGGATGGCTTTGGCAGCGGTTGCGAGCTGGTTGCTCAGTTGGGCGAAGACCTATGTCCTCGCGCGTGTCAGCGAGCAAATTGCAGCAGATCTACGCAATGCGACCTACGGCCATCTTCAGAAACTCTCCTTGGAATTTTTTGGTGGCAAACGTACAGGAGATCTCATTTCGCGGATCAGCAATGACACTCAACGCATTTGTGACTTTCTGTCGATGCACGTGCTCGATTTCGTGACGGACATCGCCATGATCCTTATGACCGGAATCGCTTTGTTCCAATACAACCCCATGCTCGCACTGGTTGGACTATTGCCTTTTCCCTTCATCGCCTGGACGGTCGCCAGTGTGCAAAGCAAGATGAGAGCGGGTTTTGCACGCGGTACAGCAGCATGGGGTGAAATGGTCAATGTTTTAGCAGATACCATCCCAGGTATTCGAGTCGTGAAGGCATTCGCGCAGGAGTATCGTGAGGTCAAACGATTTCAGGACAGCAATGAGCATGTGCTCCAAGCCAACCATCGAGTCAACCGTGTTTGGGCTGCATTCTCTCCGGTCATAACATTGCTCACAGACATCGGGCTATTGGTCGTATGGGGCTACGGGGCCTATTGGGTTTATCAAGGGAAAATCACATACGGTGTTGTTTCGGCATTCATCCTTTTGATTGGACGACTGTATGTGCGTTTGGATGACATGAGTCGCTTGATCGCCAATGCTCAAAGGACTGCAGCAGCCACGCATCGAATCTTTGAAATCCTGGATCGTGTCCCCAGCGTCTCTGAACCCGAGAAACCAATCCATCCAGGGCGGGTGGCTGGTGGAATTGAAATCCGTGACATCACCTTTCGTTATGGTTCTCGGCAAGTGATCCACAATGTGAACCTGCAGATCAAACCAGGCGAGATGATTGGTTTGGTCGGACCCAGCGGAGCAGGGAAAAGCACGTTGGTCAACCTGGTGTGCCGATTCTACGACGTCGCAAGCGGCTCGATATTCGTCGACGGGAACGACATACGATCATTTCCGATCAACGAGTACCGAAGCAATATTGGTATCGTCCTTCAGGAACCTTTCTTGTTCTTTGGTTCGATCGCCGACAACATCGCCTACGGTAAGCCCGGTGCGACCCGCGAACAGGTTGTCGCTGCAGCCCGCGCGGCCAAAGCCCACGATTTCATTTTAAAACTCGCAGACGGTTATGACTCCATCGTGGGTGAGAGGGGGCAATCCCTCTCAGGAGGGGAAAGACAGCGGATCTCGATCGCCAGGGCCCTGCTCACAGATCCGCGCATCCTAATCCTGGATGAAGCCACCTCGGCAGTGGATACTGAAACCGAGCGACAGATCCAGTCAGCACTGGATGTCTTGGTCCAGGGTCGAACGACGATCGCCATCGCGCACCGTATCAGTACCTTGAGAAAAGCGAACCGTATCATCGTGCTAGAAAAAGGACGGGTTACCGAAATCGGTTCACATGATGAACTGATGGCGATGGGGGGCACGTACGCACGATTGAATCAGGCTCAGCAGCAAATGAATCTTCATGAGGAAACCTGAAAACGACCGGATTCTCTGATCGAGATTTTTGGCACCCGCTACTTTACATACCATGCAGCCCACCTCTAGGTATGTTTTCAACGATTTGCAGGCCAATCCATGGTCTTTACTACAGGATGGAATCGATGGCAGCAACTAACCCTGCAGCTTTGGTCCATGTCTCTTCCTCTTCCTGCGATGGATCGCTATCCGCGACGATACCACCTCCGACCTGAAACTGCCACCAGCCGTTCGATGCCGTAAGCGTTCGAATGAGGATATTCCAGTCCATGGATCCATCAGAACTGATATACCCGAGCGAGCCGCAATACGGGCCGCGGGCAGTCGGCTCAAGCTCGGCGATGATCTCCATCGCTCGCACCTTGGGCGCGCCCGTAATACTTCCTCCTGGAAACACAGAGGAAAATAAATCGCTAGCGGTCGCGTTATCTCGCAATCGTGCTTTGATAGAACTCACCAAATGGAGAACAAACGGATACTCCTCGATATCGCACAACTGCTCTACCCGCAACGAGTCGATGTCACAAACTCTTGAAAGATCATTACGTAGCAGGTCTACAATCATGATATTTTCCGAGCGATCTTTGATGCAGTTCCGCAATTCCTGAGCAGTCGCTCGATCGAGAGCCTGATCACCCGAACGTCGACGCGTTCCCTTGATCGGGCGTGTTTCGATCCATCGGTCTTTGACCTGTATAAACCTTTCCGGGGAGGAACTGATGATCTGTCCTTGCCTGAAGTCGAAATAACCGGCAAAGGGGGCGGCATTGATTTTTCGCAAGCGCTCATACAAAACAGATGCCTCGCATCGGGCTGGGCACAATAATCGTTGCGACAGATTGACTTGAAAGATATCCCCCGCACAAATGTACTCGCGCGATCTGGCAACCGCAGATCGATAGCCTTCGCTGTCGAAATTACCCAACCATCCCCCACCGAGCCTAGTTTCGTACTGCGGAGCTGTGAGTCCATGGGCCATGGCATGGATACTGGGCGTTTGGGTCGGTACGGGTTCGCGGGCAGACTCAAGCCACTGGAGCATTTGGTGGGCACGGTCTTTCGCTCGACCAATTCGCATTTCCGAGGATCGGGATTCCGGGAAGCCCTGAGAAATCAACCACCCTCGGTTGCGTGCATGGTCCCAGGCAAGCACGATGTCGTACAAGGCTAAAACAGCAAGAGGCAATGCAAATTCATCGTGGCGGGTCGATGGGATACGTTCAAAACATCTTCCTAAATCGTAGCCGAGATATCCAGCAACCCCTCCTTGGAAGGGTGGTAACTCAGGAATCGTGATCGACCGATAGCTCTGAAGCCAGTTCTCTAGAACGGCTAGCGGGTCCGCCTGAGGATGCTGGATTTCGAGTGTTTCAATGGGGTCCACACACAAAAAAGAATATCGCCCAAGCGACTCTCCCTTCAATGCACTGTCTAACCAGCAGCAAAAAGGTCGATTCTTAAGAGTTTGGAAGGCAGTCTCTGGAGTACAACGCTCGGGAAGCTCCAAAACATACGGTCGGGTAGATAATTCATCCATGCGTTCCATTGTAGAACAACTCGGAAAACAGCAACATTCACAACCTGCGAATCAATGGGAAGCTTGCACCGCAAAGAACCAATTATCGCTATACTAGAATTAAGGTTGCGAAGGAACTTTGGGCGGTATTCATGCAAGACGAACGAAGGAAGCGATTGGCTCAAACGCCAGATACATTGCCTCTGGGAATCGTCGATGCCCATGATTCGAAACCCGATGCCAGCTCCCGGTAGCGATGTCGATTACTGCTCACTAGAAGTAGCTTTCATGAATTTGGATTGGGAAAAACTAAAGGACATTCTAAAGAATCATCAGCGATTTATCCTGACAAGTCACATTCGTCCTGACTGCGATGCGTTGGGTAGTGAGCTGGGTATGGCCGGCATTTTACAAGCCATGGGGAAGGATTGCGCGATTGTCAACGGGCATCCGACTCCTCCGATGTTGAGTTTCCTAGATCCAGCTCAAAGCATTCAAGTTATAGGCGACACGATATCGGCGAACGAAATTACCGGCGATTGCTTGATCATCCTGGATACCAGCGCCTGGGCACAACTCGGTCCTATGGCGGACGTACTACGAAAATTCCCCGGCTCCAAAATCGTGATCGATCACCATGTAGGCGAGGACGACTTGGGGGCCCTCTTCTTCAAAGACACCAGTGCCGAAGCTACGGGACATCTTGTGACCAAGCTGGCGAAAACCATGAACGTTCCCATCTCGCGAGCCATGGCAAATGCATTGTACGCAGCCATCGCAACCGATACCGGTTGGTTCCGCTTTCAATCCACAACGAGCGAAACATACCGAGTGATTGCGGATTTAGTCGATGCAGGTGCCTCACCGCCCGGAATCTACGGTGACTTGTACGAGAGAGACACGATCGGCCGAGTTCGCTTAAGAGGTCGAATTCTCTCGCGTGCTCAGGTCGAATCCAACGGGCAATTGGTTCACACCCATGTGAGAAAAGAAGACTTTATCGAATCCGGTGCGCTCGCTAGCGACACAGAGGATGCAATCAATTTGACGCTTGCGATCGAGGGAACAAAGGTCGCTGTCATCTTTATTGAGCAGATGAAGGGTGGGCTCAAGATCAGTTTCCGATCTCGTTGCCACGTGGATTGCAATGAGCTGGCTCGAATGTTTGGAGGAGGCGGACACCGCGCGGCAGCCGGCGCTTTCATGGAAGGAGAGTTTGCCGAAGTACAGTCTCGCGTCTTGCAAGCTGCCCGTCAGGCCCTAGCGAACAAACCTGTTCATGTATGACCCGATACGCTTTGCATTCGCCATACTTCCTCTAGCCGTTTACTTCGGTGTACTCGGCTCTCTTCGAATGCGTCCTTACCCGACCATTGTCAGCAGATCCCTCGACATTTTACTACTCGGATTGGGGTGCGCAGGAATCATCGCAATTGGACCTCTAGAACTCTTCTTTCCCAGAGCTGCATACTCTCTCATCGGAAATTGGGTTTGGTTGGTACTACTCAGTTTGTACCTCCTGGTCTTACTATTGGTAGCATTCAATATGCCTCCAGGGGTCGTGGTCTATGGAATGAACAAAGATCGCCTGAGAGAGGAACTCTGTAGGCATTTCGAGGATAAGCAAGTCCATCATGAATGGCTGGCCGACACATTCCGAGTTCCCGTGTGCGGCCTTTATGGACAAATCAGTTCGGCAGGCTCTCGCGATATCTCGATCCTGTCCGCCGTCGGTCAAGAGCAGAATTTGATGGAATGGCTCAAACTGGAACGAGCCATGGCGCAAAGGATTCAGAATACCAAATTAGATCGAAGCCCGATGGGCTACTGGTGTGGGTTCGCAAGCGCCGCTTTGTTCATCGTTTCTTTCTCGATGCTTTTCCAGGATCTCGACAAACTGTCCCAAGCCATGGTTCGTATCCTCGAGTGAACACCATGAGGAATTTCCTCCGCTTCCAGTATCGGCTAAAGACAGCACTTCTCGTCACTCTCAGTCAACTGATCTTTGACTCCCTATCTCTCGCAGCTAATGCGCAAGAGGCAAATCCCTCGAAGCCACATCCTTGGCTGAATCTTGCACCGACCGAGTACCTAAGGTTGATCGATGTAGGTAATGTTGAATTGAAAATCGACGATGATTTTTTGAACCGAAACCAAAAAAATGCTATCACGGTTTTCAAGGTTCTCGTCGATATGACATTCTCAACGAATTTCAAAGTAACACCCTCAAACACTGGTAAAAGTAACGTTCGATTCACGGTCAGGTATGGCAAACCTAAGCTCAGAATGGACCATACGATCATCATTCGCAGCACGCTTCGTCCGGTCGATCCATGGAAGGACATCGTTTTGCAGCACGAAATGGATCACGTTGCTATCAGCACGGATCCTCGACTCGCCTTGATGGTTAATTACTTGTACAGCGAGCCTCAAATATGGGATGAATTGATCGAGTCCACGAGCCCGCCATCCAGCGCCACTATCGACGAACAGGTACAGCGCCATTCGAAAATCTTGATCGGGCAAATCGAACGAGCAATCCAAATCCAATATGACTGGCTCGATCAAAAAACGAATCAGGGAATGTCCTCTCTCGTTAAGAGATCTGACTTTTTTTGGTCACTCTATTCGCATGATTTATTTAAGGACACGAGTCTACCCGATTTGAAGCCTCTCAAGCAACGAACGACAGAACGCTGGACCGATTCGGTCGCTTCGAAAATCGAAATGCATTACCGAATCGAACCGCGAAAGAAACTGCCTCCGGAAGCGACACCCACCGTGGGTAAATAAATTGCCTCCAATCCGAGCGGACCATGCTATCTCTCTATTTCCTCGCATTCCTGTTGTGACGATTATGCGGGAGACGAGTCCAGGCTCGCTGGGAATTTTCCTCAGCGAGAACCGATTCCAAGCCTCATCGATTGCAATTGACCTATGTATTGAGGCTTCCCAAGCATTTCGCAGCTTCAGCAGCGAGCTTGCCCGGAACGGGACACGATTCTCGAGGACACTCCATTGTCTGCATCATTTTCCACCCAACCGAGATCATCACGAACCGAATTCGAATCGTTCATCGCCCGACATCATGGAGACATGGATTCGGCGTTTGAACAAATCGAAAATTTCATCGCAGATCTGCAACTCGACGTATCGACGTTAGAGCGTCAAACCAAACGAGATGATCCCTTGACGGTCGCGAGCGTTGCGTATCGCCTAAAAGGGCATGCGAAAGCCCTGGGCATCGATCTCGTGTACCAGTCAGCAGTCCAAATCGAGACGTCGGCGAGAAAAAACCGAATGGGACAACTCTCAGCCGAGATCGATTTGCTCAGGTATCAGGTTGAACTCCTATCGCAGTCTGCGATCCTTCAGCGCAACTCCTCACTCTATCAAGCGACTTGTCCTAACGACCAAACGGCATCTCTTTGAGCGCGATGCGCTCGAACTATTCTGCGGACTGTCCCGAGGTTTTGGCAGCCCGCGGCCGAGACACCACGCTGCCTACGGATCGCTACTCAGACACTCAGAACCTTACTCACCGGTATTCCATCATTAGCAATCTTAAATGGGCGACCCGTTGGGGAGTGGATCACCTCATCGATGGGTAACCCCATGGCTTTGGCAATCGTTGCGTTAAGATCCTGCGGGGAGACTCCATCGGATTCCACGCTATGTCCTGCCTTGTCTGATTTTCCATAGAACTGTCCACCTCGGACACCTGCTCCTGCCAATACAGCGCAAAAAGCAGCAGGGTGATGATCGCGTCCAACATTGGCATTGATCTCGGGCGACCTGCCGAACTCGGTTGCCAAAACGATCAATGTATCTTTAAGTAATCCGCTGGACGATAAATCCTTGATCAGGTTCCCCATCGCCTGATCTAAAATAGACGTTCTCGCCGGAAGAGTGTTGACATCATAGATTGCCGTATGCATATCCCATCCACCGAGATTGACCTCAACACATCGAACGTTGTTCTCGATCAATCGCCGCGCTAGTAAGCAACCCTGACCGAACGAATTCCGGCCGTAACGATCCCTGTCTTCGTTTTTCTCTTTATTGAGGTCGAAAGCTTTTAATTCAGAAGATGCCAACAAGGCGGATGCTTCGGAATAGAGGTCGGTGTAGGCTTTCACCTGTCTATCCTTATACTTCGTTCGAAATTTACGATCAAATCTCTCAATCAGATCCTTGCGCTTTTCGAATGATTCCTCGCTCAGGTACTCGGGCTGCTTGGTATTCTCGAGACCTCGATTTGGGTCACCGATGGGTAAGGGATTGAATGTGGGATCGAGGAATCCGGCGCTCGGATGGTTGGCGGGAGCGGCAATCATCACCGTATCGGGTAGCGTTTTGCTACTTCTACCCATGAGCTTTTGAATCCAAGGACCGATTGAAGGGTGTCTCTCCGTCGCGATCGACTCATAACTCGTCCGCATGAGATACTCTCCAGCCTCATGATCCCCGGTCTGAGTGTTGAGCGAGCGGATGACCGCGAGTTTATCGAATTGACCAGCCAGCATCGGTAAATGCTCGCTGATTTGACAACCAGCGACATTGGTCGCAATCCCTTTGGTTGTCCCTTGGTTTGGATGCCCGGGTTTGAGATCGAATGTATCCAGGTGCGTCATCCCACCTGACATGAAAAGATAAATCAGTCGTTTGGCGGGTCCACCACCGCGTGCCTGTGCTGCATGCACTGCATGATCTAAAACAGGCAGGAGCGAAACACCCAACGCTGAGCGCGCTGTCTTGGTCAAAAAATAGCGTCGTTCCGCTAAATTCAGTCTCTTCAATTCATCGTTCATAGACTCGACCTCAGATCTATATTGATCCTATTGAATAAACAAAAATTCACGGGTGTTCGCCAACGACCATACGACGTTTCCATAACCAGCCGCACCATTCTTCTTGATCTCCTCAGACGCTATGGCAACTTCGTCTGCGTCTGGCTCTCGGCTCAGCACAGTCAAAAAGACCGCGCGAATACCTCCGTTCAATGTATTACGCTTGACGATGTTGTTATAGATCGTCGAATTTTTCTCAAGAAGCATGTGCGATATAGGACCGTTGTACATGAGTAGGATCTGGGGTACAGAGCCTGTGATGGATGAGCCTGCGATCAACTCTCGGTCTGATTGACCGAACATTCTCAGGAAATGGTTGGGCGGTAGCGGAGATGGTAACTCGGATGCTCGCGCCAAAAGCTCCCCCTTGTATTTGAATCGCGCGAGCTGTGAATTTCGCTCGGCATCCAATTTCGCTGACATTCGATCTGCTTCTAAAAGCTCCTCCACGGTTGCATCCGCGACATCCAATTTTAGATAGGACTTTTTGAGTTCCGAGGGGAGTTCCCGATAGTCGATGGGATCGACAGCGAGTGTCAGGAATGAATCCCAGACTTGCTCAGCCGTCATTCGTCGGAGAACGGGGCCGGGAAAATGATAGATCGATCCGACGGGGATATCCTCGGTGCAGGCTTGACGCTGATAGACCTCCGTGTGCAAGAGGACTCGCAGGTATTCCTTCAAATCGAAGTTCAATCGCTTCATTTCTACTTCTAAAAAATCCATCAAATTTGGATTCTCAGCGACCGTGTCATCCATCATGTCATCGACAGGCTCTATCAATCCCTGTCCGAACACCTGTCGCCATAATCGATTCGCGATGGTCTTTGCGAAACGCGGATTATCTTTCGAAACCATCCAGCGGGCAAATGCGCGACGAGCTGGTTCTCCCTCCTTGATTTCCGCAGGCTTCCCGAACAATGTCTTGGGAGGGACCACCGTTCCGGGTTTCGCATCGTCGTAGGCGTAATCCTTTGGTAATTTGATCTTACGATCCAGCATATCATTGACCAAAGCCATATTCATACTGATCATCCGATCAAATCGGTTCCTATTCAGACGCCGCTCCTCTTCTTCCTGCTCGAATTTAGCGTACTCCTCTTTCAACTGCTGAGCAGGGTTCTTTTCCCAAAATCGCTTGTCCGTACCAGCGGCACTTGGAAGGGTTGGAAACAGAAACGCCGCCATCTCGTAGAACTCCTTTTGAGTCCATTTATCGAAGGGATGGTTATGGCATTGCGCACATCCGATCCGAGTTCCAAGGAAAATTCGAGTTGTGTTATTCACAACGTCTAGCTGCATACCAGGGTCGCGCTGCAAGTAACCTGTTGCAGGGTTATCCCAGATACTTCCCTCTGCCGTCAGCATCTCATAGACCATCCGATTCCATGTTTTATTCTCCGCTAACGACTGCTTCAGCCATTGACGAAAGGGCTCACCGCGTACGTTGTTGTTCAACTGGTCCTTGTAACGAAGGATGTCCGCCCAATAGTTGAAATAATGACTGGCATACCCTTCGCTACTCAACAATTCATCGATGAGTTTGCTCCTCTTATCCGGATCATTCGAGTCTAGAAATTTCGAAACCTGACGATAATTTGGAATCGTCCCAACGATGTCCAGATAAACACGTCGTACAAATTGCGAATCGTCCGTCTTCGGATTGGGCTTGATACCTAGTTTTTGGTGGTTCTCTGCAACCAATGCGTCGATCTTTCGGGCTGTAGCTTTGACGCTCTCAATACTCAATGGGTCGACCCCCTTCGACTTGACCACGAACTTGGGTATCGGAGGCGGATCTTCTTTCTTTTCTTTCTCTTTGTCCTTATCTGATTTTTTCTCTGGTGGCTTTGGAGAGAGTTCCTTGAACTTCGCAGTATCCTGCTTGGACTCCTCTTCTCTTCCTAGCTTCTTGAGCGTTTGTGCTCGCCCCTGGTATGCGGCTGCTAGGCGCGCATCAATTTCGATCGCGCGAGTGAAATCCTGTAGAGATTTTTCGTATTCTTTTTTGTCGTAATACAAGAGTCCCCGCGCCGTGTACGCAGGTGCATCATCACGAATCGAAATCGCCTTATGGAAACTCTTTAATGCATCCTCTTTGTTCCCCTGCGCGATTAGCGTTTTACCTCGCAAAATGTGGGCTGGAATAAACCGTGGGCTCGTTTTAATGGCTGCATCGACATCCGATAATGCCCTGCCATACTCCTTCTTCATCGCCTGGAGGTACGCGCGTTGACACAGCGCGTCGGGCAAGGTCGGTTGCAAACCTAGGGCCGACTCAATATTCTTCACCGTGGAAGCCATATCTTTCTTGCTGAAATAAGCCTCCGCTCGGCGGGAATACGCCAAGGCGTACTTTCCATCCAACTCAATCGATTTATCCTGGTCTTTGATCGCCTGACCGGGATTGTTTTTTGCCAGGTAGGCTTGCCCCCGCAAACTGTAAGCCTCGGCATGATTGGGGATCAGCTGGATGACTCGATTCAACGAACGAATCGCCTTATCGAATTCCGACCTGGGGAAATAGGCTTTCGCCCTGGCGAGATGTGCGTTTGCAAAATCCGATTTCTCGATCGAAGCCAAATAGGCTGCGTCGATCGCAGCCAAATATTTCCCCTGCTCATACAAAGCCGCAGATTTCGACACGAGCGCTTCTGCACGCATCTCGAGGGTTTCTGCCTGTCGCTTCGACTCCGAAATTGCTAATTCAAAGTCCTTAATCGCGGATTCAAAATCGAGTTTCCCGTGGTGTGCGTTGCCTCGCAGCACGTAGGCTTTCGCAAATTTCTTATCTGCCTGAAGGATTTGGCTGGCGATCTGAATGACCCGGTCCCAATTTCCTTTTTTGAGCTCTCCCTCGGCAGCATCGAGCTGCGCTCGCCACGGTGAGTTTTTGAACTCGCCCGAATCGACACCACCACTCGACGGACCAGATTGACCGTAGGAGAAACCAATCAGCGCAGCAAACAAAAACAAGGAGGCTCCCCCAAAAAAGACCGAGGGCCGATAAGTACTCATGTCAAATCCTGATGGCTGGATGAGATGGTGCGCAGGGATCTGAAGGATTTTGTCGCTTAGCTATTCCAAAAGCAACGACCTGCCCAAATTGTACTCAATCGCCTCCAGTCTTTGCTAAAAATCGTTCGCACTCTGTGGCAGGGCAACAAAACGGAGCCATGGAATCCAGACACCAAAATTACGGCTATTCCTCGAAACAATGGATCCCTGCAAAATCGACCACGCATGCTTCGAGTCCACAGGGCAAAGATTCATTGCACTCCAGAGTCGGAGAATCCTGGAGATTTACGCATAAAAATCCATAGGCCGAGGAGCAGGAAAAAACGTACCCATCCTGGGCTGCATCACGAATCCTCTTAGCGGCCGTCTACGAGCACTCCAGTTTGCGATCGGTTGATGGCTCTACCTTGTCTAAGAGCAGGTCAAAGTCCAAGAGCAGGTGGAAGTCCAAGACGACGAGGAAGTCTCAAGCCCCTTAGAATTCGAAGCACTGCCAGACACCACCCGCCCGCCCATGTTTCTGAACTGGAATCGAATTGCGAAGGATGGATCATGGAGATGGAATGAGCATCTGGTCACCTTCGGCGAGTCGGTCCGCCGCTCGAATGGAATCTCCCTGGCGATTCTGAAGGGAATCACCTAACTCCTTGCGCCATCGTTCAGCTTGTTCCTCTAGCATTTTCACTACCTCGGGGTGCTCGCTGGCTACATTCCACTTCTCTCCGACATCATGATCGAGGTCATAAAGCTCCTTCGCAACGACCTTCATGGACTCATACGGTACAGGTGTTCCATCGGAGTTCCTGCTCTTTCCGGCAATACTTCGGTACGTATGTGGAAACACCAATTTCCAACGATCATTCCGGATCGCTTGAAGTTGTCCATCGGCGTAGTAGCAGGGAATTGATTGGTGCGGAGATGTTGCCGTCGCTTCTCCAAACATCAGCGATCTGATGTCTTTACCATCGATAGGATGGGATGGCAGAGTAGCACCCAGGCAAGCCGCCACGGTTGGCAGAATATCGATAGTGGACGCCAATTGATCGCATCGACTATCAGGAGGAATCGTACCTTTCCACTGCATGAGCGTTGGGACGCGTATTCCACCTTCCCAGCTGGTTCCTTTACCCTCTCGCAATGGACCCGCAGAACCACCATGCGTTCCGTAACTCAACCAGGGGCCATTGTCCGAGGTGAATATGACAAGAGTATTTTCTTCGATTTGCAGTTCGCGGAGGGTATCGAGAATCTGCCCTACAGACCAATCTACCTCTCGTACGGCATCTGCGAACGGCCCTGAATCACTCTTTCCCGCAAAAGCTGGCGAGCTAAACAGTGGCACATGCACCATCGAATGAGGCAAATAGACAAAAAAGGGTTTTGTTGCATTCTGCTTGATGAAGCTCACGGCTCGCTGTGTGTAATCGACAGTCAAGCGGGTTTGATCCTCCGCGGTGACTTCCTCGTCCACCACTCTGGTATTCTCCACCATAGGCAGGGGAGGATAGTTTGACTTCTTGTTCGGATTCTTCTTGCGGGCAGACAAATCCTCCGGATGAAAAGGCCACATATCGTTGGAGTAAGGCAACCCGTAATACGTATCAAAGCCATGCTGTGTTGGAAGAAATTTCGGATGATGCCCTAAGTGCCACTTTCCGAAACATGCTGTGGCATACCCCTTTTGTTTGCAAATTTCCGCGATCGTCACTTCGGCCGCGGCAATCCCCATCTTGGACTGGGGTCCGAATGCACCTCGAATACCAACTCGCTCGTGAATACAACCTGTCATCAACGCAGACCGAGAGGCGGAGCATACGGCCGAGGAAACAATAAAGTCCGTGAATTTCCGCCCTTGCCTCGCCATCGAATCGAGGTTCGGGGTAGCGTATTGGGTCGCTCCGAACGGACCGATATCCGCGTATCCCATATCGTCGATGTAGACGAGCACAACATTAGGAGTCCTCGCTACATTTGTTGCCAACGCGGCTTGCGAACCGCTCGTGACATATCCCACTAAGAACAAAAGCAAAAACAATCGGCTCATTGGCGCACTATCCCTCATTCGTGTAATCAATCGTTTATCGCTTCTTTGGATCGAGGTTCGCATCGAGTTCATCTTTGCTGATGGAAGAGCGAACTCCATCTTCTGGTACATCAAGTCCAGCCAACCAAACCATGGCATTCAAGACGACCTTTCGAAATGGTTCGTTGCCCCAATTGTCATGAAAATGCCCTCCAGTAAATCCGAATCCTTTGCCTCCATCGACTCGTTCTACGGTCCACATCATCGCTTCTGCACGCCCTTTGTTTGCTTGAATATGCTCATAAGGTCCTTTCGGATACACGTACGGTCCATTTCGAACCTCATCACTCGGAGAGGCAATGAGAATGGGTGTGAAACGAACTCCATCTAAGTTCGCAGGAACGTTTCCCGGTCCACCGCCGAGAAACCTCATATTGAAATACCATTCGTCTTTGATTTGAAACGGTTTTACTCCCCGCGTGATCGGATGGGAAGGAAACGTGGTAAACGAGGGTTCCCACATGGGATTACACGAAAACATGTGCTCGTAATGACCACCGATCCAACGCTTGAATTCAGCACCGGCCTGATCCGCGACGACCTCAACTCCGTAATGCATACAGCCAATACCGACGCCACTTTTCGTCCATGCATCGATCATTTTCAATCTCCTACCGTCCTCGAGTACTGCCTCATGCCGAGCTCCTCCGTCCATGTAGAAAACAATGGCATTTGCCCCATCGAAGACTTTTTCGTCGGCAGGCCAACCGTTCAGCAGATAAACTGTTTCAAGACCGGGAATATCCTTGAGACATTTCGCCAGCAATTGCACACCCGCGTTGAATTCATGCATTCGAGGAGGGTGGGACGGCTTGCCTGCCATCAAGATCAATCGCTTTGGTTTCACCGGTTCGACCGCATAGAGCAGCGAGCTACCCAACACGAAGTGAACGACACCAACCATGAAAAAAGACATCGCAACAAGCTGATTCCGCAGGTAGCGGTCTATCCAGGAGTCAAACATGTTTTATTCATCACCAAAATAGTCTGATACCAATGGAGCCCACCGAAAGACTGACCAGGTAATTCGTGGTGATCGCTCCCTCAAGCGATCGCCGTTATTGTACTCGATTCCCAACAACCCATTCCAGAAACCCAATCCCCTAGGCGCAGAGCCCCCTCCGACGCCTGAGGGTACACGAACCAGTCTTTGTTACGATTAGAATCATTCGAATGAGAGAATAGGCTGCGAGTGGACCGCTCTACAAAACACGAAATCACAGCTGCAAGCCCCGCTGCGGAACGTCCTATGGAGAATGAAAAGGAATCATTCAACCGCCGGAAAATATACTCGACACCTCGCAAATTGGACCTGGCAACGCTCCTGGTCATCATGTTCGCGTTTGCGATGCTGTTCACCGGTCTGACCCAAATACCTTATGCACCTATCTGGTTTACGGGTGTCGTCGCATTATTCATCGCATTGGTGGGAGTTTCCCAAGCCATCCTTTTCCACGGGACGAAGCCTCGACTAGCTTCAGTCGTCTCGGGGTATCTCCTGATGGCGATTTTCGTAGCGACCCTCTACTGGATACGTAATTTACAAACGCATAGCTACAGCAAAACGCCCGATGTATTGATCACATTTTTATGTGCAGGTTGTTGGGGCATTCCGCTAGGCTACTTGTCAGGAGTGCTCGTAGGAGGCGTGTTCCTCGTTTCCGATGCAATGAGAACGCGTGTGTCTTTTTTGCGTCCAAAGTCCTACGAGTCTCACGATTCGAATCCATGGACGGAGGATTCCGCGATCGTCGAAAAAACAATTCAAACCGAGGACACAAACCCTTCTGGCGAAAATCGATCTGAGCCAACCTAGCCGTTTTGGCATGAACCATGCTTCTCCGTCATTCTGAGATAGTTTCTCCGCTTCAAACCATGCAGTTCAGACAGGCCACCCGACTCGCGATCTCTCTCATAGGCATTAGGAATCGTTCATCATGAAGCGATGCAACACTTGGCGAGCTTGCCTGCCCCAGTCCCTTCCCCGTAACCAGCCGATCCAAGAATGCGAAATAGATTTCCGAGATCATCCTACCTTTCAGACATCATCTAGGACCGACGGATGCGGCCTGTTTCATCGAGTCCCAAACCGAGTGGATGATATCATCCAATCGCAAGCGAGGTTCGTAACCGATCGCCTGCCGAATGCGACTCAAATCCGGTACTCTTCGTCGAATATCCTCGAAATCCTCATCGTAAGCTTTCGCGTACGATTGAAACTCGATCTGTGCCTTTGGATTTACGATAGATCGGACCCGATTCGCCACATCCAAAATCGAGATCGGAATATCGGAACCTATATTGTAGATCCGACCATAAGCCGATGGGGTATTCATCAATCGTGTAACAGCCCCAACTACATCGGACACATGCGCGAAGCAGCGTTCTTGCCTCCCATCGTCGTGCACGATCAGCGGATTTCCCTGCATAGCCGCCGCAACAAATCGTGGTAATACCATGCCGTAGGCTCCCGTTTGGCGAGGGCCGACAACATTAAAAAAACGACCGATGACGACAGGCATGTTGCATTCGCGCACACATGCGAGGGCTAAGAATTCATCGATAGCCTTGCTAGCCCCATAACTCCAACGCGGTTTTGTTGTTGCACCAAAAACAAGATCATCGTTTTCATTCCAAATCGATTTGGGATTTTTGCCATAAACCTCGCTCGTACTCGCAATAAATAACGGAACGGCCTTTCCCAGAATGTGGAGCCGACGCAATTCGTCGAGCAACAGCTGTGTCGGGTAGATATTCCGATGAATCGTTTGGATGGGTTGTTTCGCGATCAACGCAACCCCCACTGCAGCAGCTAAATGATAGACTTGGTCGGCTTCCGAGCAGACGTCCTGGACTAACTGTGCGTTTCCAAAGTCCGCGCGAACCATTCGAAGCCGTGGGTGGCCGGCTAAATGCGAGAGATTGCTGCTATTCCCGGTACTCAGATCGTCGACTACGGTAACCGTGTGCCCGTCGGAAATAAGGCTATCCGTGAGATGCGAACCGATAAAGCCTGACCCACCGGTGACTAAGATGTTCATTTTGAAGGCTGATTCGAGACGATGAGTTTTGGCATATTCTAGCAACGGCGCAGAGTTCTCTCAGGGATCGGTTGCTACGGATTCGGTCCGATTCTAACGATTGCGAAGCCGTTCGGGTTAACCGGGAAACTTTCCGTTCATTATCTACTACGGTAAACTAGGCGTAGGGTTCGGCCAACGCCGATTCTCAGCATACTTCTGCATTCATTTCTGAACCATTCGCAGACTAGCCATGGCCGTAAAGAATCAATCGAATCCAACTGGAAGCATTGCTGCCGCGAATCTTGCATCACTCCGAGCGAAGCGTCTTCCCTGGTTTACCCTCTTCTGCGTCATCCTTTTCCCACTATTTCCAACCGCAGGATTTGCGCAATCGAAACAGAATACCAAGCCGGGGAATACACAGCCACTTTCCCCGAAAAACACAAAGTCCACGCAAAACAAACTGTCCGAGAAGGAAAAGAAAGCGGAGAAAGCACGAGAGCTTTATGCAGACGCTGCGAATGCTCAGAACAATGGCGCCTTCGAGTTGGCCATTGAAATCTGGAATAGGATGCTCCGTGATTTTCCGGAGGACTCCCTCGCTTCGAGCGGACACCATTTCCTGGGAATTTGCTATTTGCAATTGGATAAGCCCGATTTCGAAAAGGCCATTCGCGAGTTCAAACTCGCCTTACAAGACCCAGAATTGAAACAGCGTGAGGAATCGCTCGTCAACCTAGGTTGGAGTTTGTACCAAACCTCTTTCGACGGTGGACAAGACCTCAATGTTGCGAGGTTGCAGGAAGCATCCAAAGTGCTCGCTGCCGTCATTGACAAATATCCCGATGGTAGCTTTGTGGACAAGGCTCTCTTTTACGCCGCGGAAGCAGAAGCACGCAGCGGAAACAAAGAACGCGCCATCTCCCTGTACAAGCAGGTTGCTCAACTCAGAAAATACGAAAGCTCGTCAGTACGCCCGGATGCAATTTACGGTCTAGGGATCACCTTCGAGGAAATGAAGCAATTTGCACTCGCCAAAGAAAACTACGATTTATTCCTAAGCAAGTTTTCATCACACCCACTCGTACGCGATGTTCGACTCCGCATTGCAGAAGTCGCCTTGCAACAAAACGATGCAGTTGCAGCGGTTGGAGCACTGGCACCTCTCATCAATGGCAAGGATTTTCACAACCAGTCCAATGCGGATTACATCCTCTATCGCTATGGTTTCGCGCTGGCGAAAGCTGGCGATTTCAACACCTCGGCTCAGATTTATCAGGAATTAAGCCAAAGGTACCCATCATCCCAGTACGCCAAAAATTCGTCCCTCGCTGCAGGTCAGACGCTCATGCGGGAAAAGAAGTACGACGAGGCGATTCGCGCCTTCGAGTATTTGCTTCCTCTCAGGGATGAAAGAGCCGCCGAGGCCGCCCACTGGATTTGCCAGATTAAGACGATGCAAGGAAAGCTAAACGAAGTTTCAGAGATTTCACGCAACGCGCTGGCATGGGCCGGGAGTTCTCCGTCATCGATTCTCCTCAAGATGGACCTCGCGGATGGATTAAGTTCCGTTCCGTCGACGCGGTCGGAGGCTCGAACGATCTATGAGCAAATCGCCACCGAGAACCCGGACGCCCCTATTGCTGCGCGGGCTACCTACAATGCGGCCTTTAGCGCTCTACAGTTGGGAGCGATCGCCGATGCCCAACGTTGGAGCGAAGCCTTTGCGAAGAGATTTCCAAACGATCCACTGACATCCGATGTCGCCTACATCCGCGCTGAATCTACGTTGCAATTAGGACAATACGAATCATCTATCCACGCTTTTGAGCAATTGATTGCCTCTCAGCCTAACGATCCATTGCGAAACACGTGGGAGCTCCGACTGACCGTGGCGCAATTTCTCGCGGGGCATTTTGACCGCTCGCTTCTATTGGCGGACGAGCTTCTCAAGCGACCTCTCGACGAGAACGCGCGTGCGGAAGTACTCTACCTACGCGGAGCTAGTTTGCTGAAAAACAACAGAAGTTCGGATGCGATCGATCCACTCAATCGGTCGTTGGAGGTTTCAACGAACTGGCCACAAGCAGACGAGGTTTTTTTAACCCTCGCAGAAGCTTATGCGTCTTCGAATCGCCCCGAAGAGGCTTTGAAGACACTCGGCGGATTGATCCAAAAGCTTCCCGAGTCCCGACTTCGTGCTCAAGCCGAGTTTCGTAGGGCTCAAATCGCCGCCAATCGAGCCGATTTCGATCAAGCGATGAAGGGCTATGACTATGTTTTGAAGGAAACAAAGGACAAGGCTCTGTCTGAATTCGCCGCTTTCGGAAAAGCATTCGTATTCATTCAACAGGAACAGTATACCGAAGCCTTGAAATTACTCGTGCCCTTGGACACAAACCGACAGAACGATAGCTTTGGAAATGAAGTAAGGATCGCCAAAGCTGTTTGTCAGCGTCAAATAGGACAACCCAATCAAGCAATCGAGACACTCGAAGAACTATTGAATAGCTCCGCTACACCGTCGCAAGCTAGGAAATCCTTGTACGAACTCGGTCTGAGCTATGCGTCGGCCAAGCGCAACGAAGATGCGATCCGAACGCTGGAGAAATACATCTCGCAAACTGAAAAGGAACAAAAGGGAGAGGATGAGCTTTTGGATCGAGCCATCTACGAGTTGGCTTGGGCCCACAAACTCAGCGGTGACACCCAAAAAGCAACCGATGTGTTCCAGTCTCTGGTCAACCGATTTCCTGACAGCAAACTCACTGGAGAAGCTTCTTTTCACATAGGACAGGCCGAATATGAAAGCTCGAAATTCGATCGGGCGATCAAAGCATACACCGTTGCTGCTTCCAAGAGTGCCGACTCCGATCTGCAGGAGAAATCGATCTATAAACTCGGATGGTCATTCTTCCAGCAGGATGATTTCCCGTCCGCCCAACAGCAGTTCGAAAAGCAGAAACGAGATTTTCCAAAAGGGGAACTGATCCTGGATGGACAATTCATGATTGCTGAATGTCTTCTAAAACAGGAGAAGTACTCCGAGGCTTTTACGGAGTATTCCAACCTACAAAACATTCTCAACAAAAAAGAAGACACCTCCAATACAGTTTCCGAACAGGTTCGCGCGTTGATCTATCTACATGGGGCTCAGTCCGCACGAGAGCTGAAGAAGTGGAAAGAGTCCGACACATGGTGCAGCGAGTTGATTTCGAAATTCCCGGGTTCTTCCTACCTTCCCATCGCCAAATACGAGAAAGCATACGCACTGCAAAACTTGAAAAAGACGAGCGAAGCGATAAAACTCTACGAAGAGGTTGCCGAGGAGAATCGTAATGAGATCGGTGCTCGGTCTCGATTTATGATTGGAGAGGCGCTCTTTGCGGATCGCCAGTTTGCCAAGGCGGTCGCGGAATTTCAAAAGGTGATGTATGGATACAATGGAACGCAGGCTCCCGCATCGATCAAAAATTGGCAAGCTCGTTCCGCGTACGAAGCAGGTCGATGCAGTGAGGTATTGATCAGCGATCTAACCGGGGATCGACGTCAAAAAGCGATCGACTTCGCAAAGAACTTCTACAGCTTTGTCGTCCAAAATCACGCCGATCACGAGCTTGCCGAACAAGCCGCGAAACGATTGGAAGATCTTGGCAAAAGTAAATAAGCGATCCACTCTCAACCTCTCAACTAGCTAGGATTGCCTCGGGACGCTGATCGATTGCAGTGCACTCGATTGCAAGGATTCACGGATGCAATCAGACACAACCGACAAGACTCGCTCGAACGCTCCCACGTTCCTCTCAAATCCGAGGGTGCACCCGGATTTTGCGTGAATGGCACATGGAATGTGCCTACTACCTGGACTTCTGTCGGCTGTTTCCAAGCAACATGCAGAGAAGACTCAATCGACGGGGTGATTCTAGGATCGCTGGTCCTTTATTAAACTAGTCGCGAGGCGGTATCCGTTTACGAATGAAGTCAGGGATCTCGTAGCGATGATCGAAGTTTACAACCATCAGCTCTTCGTATCAGAAGAGGACATTGATATGGTTGGCCACGTCAACAATGTCGTCTACCTCAAGTGGATGCAGGATGCAGCCCTCGCCCACTCGAGTCGACAAGGATGGCCCGCGGAACGGTATCAAGAACTCGGCGCTGGATGGGTTGCTCGACTGCATCAAATAGAATATCTGCAACCAGCATTTCCAGGAGATTGTGTGGTCGTTCAAACCTGGGTGTCCGACATGAAAAAGGTGACATCGACCAGACGGTATCGAATCTTGAGGCTGACCGGAGGCCAGGATTCTCCTGACAATCCAGCCTTGGATACCGTCGGAGTGGATTCGAAGCATCAATTGTTAGCAGTTGCTCACACTCAGTGGGCTTTCATCGATTTCTCGTCGAGACAGCCGAAACGCATTCCACCAGAAATCGCCAACGCCTACCGGGTCATAGAACATCTATAGATATCGGAGATCCTGGAACCACTTTCGACTCCTCGGGACTCGCCTGTACTACAATCGATTCGCCATCAAGTTGCGGCAAATACTCGGAATGGACGACTCATTCGGTAAGGGAAAAACCTCGATCCGCTCGGCAACAAGGCGGGCCTCAGACTCCATAGCGCCGTCCAATTCGTGTTGATTCAGAACAGCAGACACCGAAAACCCTTGTCGGCGTAAAAGTCCCAGGGTGGTAGCAACTCGGTCGTCGACGGTTTGGAGCAGGAAGAGAATGGAAAGAGATCGAGGTAGTCGCCCCTGCATCTCATCGACCAGCGCATGCAACTCCAATCCGTCAGAACGTTCGAGACGCGCTAGGGTGCGGTGAAGTTCGTGAAATTTTTCGGGTCCGGTACCTGGAGCGATGTAGATCGGCTTGAGCCGTTCGTTCTTACGCTCCTTTTGGGTTGATTGCCGCAACGACTCGCGATCGCTGAAAATACCCGATTGCTCCTCAAAGGAATACCTTTCCGCGGCGTCCCTCGCATTGCTGATCAATCCAAAAGGTTGGTTCAGCATGTATAGCGCATGGGCGATCGAAGCCGCCGCCGTGATGGCCATATCGGTTCTCATCGGCTCATTGCGATCCGGATTCGAATCGCAATGCATATCCACCACCAGCATGGCTCCCTGCAAACAGGTCGGCTCGTACACCCGGGAGTGCAGTTTACCAACACGTGCAGTTGCCCTCCAATGAATCCGGTTCAAAGCATCACCCGGTTGATACTCGCGAATTCCAACCATTTGTGTGGGATCTTCAATCATCCGATCCGTCACACGCAAATCACCCATAGGCCTACGAGTTTTCGCATCGATTCCGTTCAGCGGAATGATTTTTGGTAAAACCATAAGATAATTTGTCTCGGAAACGATCCGATGCTCGCGATGCAAACCCAACAGGTCCCCAGTTTCCAAAAGCGTAGGTCCGAGTCGGAAATATCCACGGCGTCTCGCAACCAAGTCGTAGGTCAGCAAAGCCTTTTGCTTGGGACGCAGGAAATACAGACGGGCGGGCGAACCCGAAAGCTCGAGCGATTGATGTGGCTCGCTAATGGCTCGAATCGGAAGCGTGTCTTCTAGAAGCAACCAAGGGATCAAATAGTTCGTTGAATTGGATAATTTCAAGCCCACATAAACTTTCTGGCCGATCTCGATCTCGGTGGATGAGATCGTCCTCTCGATATCCAAGCAGGTCGCCCACCGCTCAGACAACGTCCGTGAGAGCTGAAAAACAATCAGCATCAGACAAGCAGCCAGCGCGAACCAACTCGCACCGATCAAGATCCCAATGAGCAAAAGGATTGCGACAAGCGGGACGACCACCATACAACTATCCGGGATCGCTTCGCAAAAATACACTCATCCCGAAAACTTCCTCGAACAATTCCCCAGACTGCCTCACGGTGAGTTGTTCCAGCGACACATCTTCAATTCCATGGGTTGTGATAATCAAACGATCCGAATCCCGTTTGCAACGAATATTTCCGATGCGTTGAGAACGAGATTCATCCAGGGCTATCGCCAATCTCAAAATCGCAGATAGTTTTGCAACGGCGACTCGATCGCTCCGATCGAGCGTCGCATAGCCCTCGTGATCAGGTTGCGGAGACGATCGACGGTGATACCTCACGATCAATGCTACCAGCAATAGATCTTTCACAGACAGTCCGAACAATTCACTGTTGCGTATGATGTACATTGCATGCTTGTGGTGACTACGGGCATTGATAAAAAGTCCGATCTCATGCAACAAAGCCGCTAGATACAAGATCAATTCCATCTTTTGATCTAGCTGGTGCTCCTCGCATAGATCTGAGAATAGCCTCCGAGAAAGCGTAGCTACGTGCCTAGCATGCGTCTCATCAAAAGCCATCTTACGCCCGAGATTGATCGCAGAACGGATAATCTGATTTCTGAATTCCGCAGTCCAGGCATCCCGAACAGCGAGATCACTCAATAGCCCATCGCGGAGATTCGTCTCAGCAACATGCAACACCGGAACCTGAAACTCACGTGCTAGGTAAACATAGCTGACGAGAGCGGGCCATAGGGTTTCGGCATCGGCATAACTAAGTCCAAAGCGAGCGACCAAGTCCTCCTCCTTGAGGCTCCCAACCATACGCGTGAACTCGGTGAGACTGGAGAGGGGTAAACTACGCAAATCCCGACCGAGAGGCGCGCAGTTGAGATTGTTAGCTGCCAATCTCATATCTCCACCTAAAACGACCATCTGAATTTGTTTGTCAGAGTCGACATGTTCATAAATTTGATGAACGAATCGATGCACCTGCGACTCGATAATCGTTCGTTGCTTTGCAAGAGAAGTATTCAGTCGGTCAACCTGCTCAAGCAAACGGAGCGACCCCAGCCGATAGGTGTTCGAGAACAGGACATTTCCACCGCGTACAACCAAGATCTCAGTACTGCCGCTACCGACCTCGACGACAACCGTTTTGACGGATGCCAAGGCCGGTGTTCCCTGCAGCAATGGCTGAACGCCCATGTACGTGATTCGATTGACCTCTGCCTCGTCGAGAGATTCCACCTCCAGTCCGGTAGCAATGTACATGCGATCAATAAAAGCCAAGCGGTTGCTAGCCTCACGCACCGCACTTGTGGCGACGACCCGCATCTGCTCAGGACGAGTGATTCCATATTCCTGCATGAGGCGACGGCAACTGCGCAGGACAACCGCACACTCCTCGATGCTCTTACGACTTATCTTCTGCATCGAAAAAGTATCGTGCCCTAGGTTCACGACCTGGGAAATCTCCTCCAGAATTCTCACACTGGCTCGCGCGTCGATCTCCGCTATTGCCATCCGAACACTCGTCGCACCAATATCCACAACAGCAACAGGACGAGACGTGGCTGTTGTTGCTGAAGCAGTACTTCTGGGTGCGGAATCGATTGGCATGGTGAAATTAAATAGAGACACAAACGCAGAGCATGATGATAACCGACATCAGGCTTTGAACCATCGCAACCCGCTGAAAAACGCCCCGCTCTGTGGAATATCCAACCCAGGAATCGCTTTGAGGCACGCAGATCTAGCAGACCACGGGCCCTCTCGCCTAGTGCCCACCAACCCCGGCGTCCATCCCATTCAAAATCAGGAGGGCTAGCACTCGCTGCTCCTTCGTCCGATCCAACGCATCCCATGAATTCCAACTCTTGGGCTGCAGCAGGCCTGCGAAACCGGGTAATCATCAATAACAAGTACCGTGCCGACTTATCAAGACAAGGAAACAAGACGCTTCGATCCCCAAAGATCCATGGCAATGCTGATTCACCGATCCCTCCGTCAACAAGCCAGGCTTCCATCCGTCGAGGGCTTCTTCCAGGCCTGCATCGGATTGCAACCCTCTCTGTGGAATGCAATCCACAACGCCACTTGCCCCTCCAATCCATTCACGGCGACCATAGCACCTTGACCATAGCATCGAGGAGATCCTCGCACCACCTAGCTCGAAGACCTCTCACGGGGGTCATCCTCTAGTTCCAAGCTCTCCCCTCTAGTGGATTGTTTATTTGCAATCAGACTCGTCGATACAAGGGGACAAATAGGAATCCGCGACTCGATTCCACATGAGTAGCATCAACGATGGCTGTCCGATGATTGGTGGAGAACCTGGTAAGAAATGCGCTCTGCAATCATGACAGATCAATCCAACGCTTCCACCTAAAATCCGAGGTCACGCTGCGAGGTGGGGATCACATCACCTGCACACGTTGCGCAGCACAGCCTATGGAGCTCTCATCCGACCGTCGGGAGATTACCTGACGGTCGGAGGACGTCAACTCAGTCGAGTGCTCATCATGAGCCGCGAGATCGTACAGAGGAGAAACAGATGTGGATTCCCGCGCTGGCTAGCCCACCCGTGCTCCCTAACGCATATCGATATTGAATTCGTTGGTTCCGGATTTCACATCCAAGGTGAGTTCTGAACTCTTGTTGTATTTTGCAGGTATCGGTTCTTTTTGCGCCTTGGCCTCTTTGTACGCTGACATATTCATTCCCGCAGATTGAGCCATGTAAGCTGGATCATCCGAGCTCGTAGGAGCTGCAGGTGTTTCGACTGCCGGAGCCTCCATGATTGTCGTCACAATAATCTTGTGATTTGCGATCATGGCACCTTTCTTCCCGGCGGTCCAAATCTCATAGTTACCATCCGCATCTGTTTGGCTGGATCCAACGGGTCCGCCTCCTTGGGGTTCAAAGGTGACCAACCCTTTCGTGTAGGGCTTTCCGTACAAGGTTACCTTTCCCTTGACCGGTGCGAGGGCTGGTCCCGAATCTCCACAGCCCGATATCGCCAGGGTCACTCCGATCCATAGTCCTAAAATCACGAATCTCATAGTTCTCTCTTTTGTGCGTTCGAAAATGATGCATGCCTGCGAACGAGTTGCGATTCCTGCCCCTGGGCCATCATTGTCTCGAGTCTTCATCATAGACTGCTTGGCCAGGTAGGAGGAGGTTCATCGCATCCGCTCGTTACTCAAAGAAAACGGACGACTCGATGAGTCGTCCGTTGGAAAACAGTTTGATACAAGTATGCTTAGTCTTGCAATTGGCTAGGCTCGCCACCAGCTCGGCTTCCCAAAGACCCCCAAGCGCCGTAGGGCGATGGACGGCTTCCGGGATTATCGATATCGTCCACCGTTTGAGCGCCCGTATCGATGTTTTGACTGATGAAGCGCACCGAACCATCGGTCAACGCGATTTGACCACCGCCTGTGTGATAACTCGACAGAGCACCCATGTGCTCGTTACCGTCGACACCACCCCAATGGCAACTAGGACCGTTCGGGGCCATGATCGTGGTGAAGCCTACGAAGTACGGACGACCGTCCCATGCACGACCTCCCGTCGGACGGAAATCCGCGCGAACGGCCCCGGTCAATTTACGTCGATTAGCTGGATTGACTCGAGCCAAGCATGCTGCCGGGTTCCAAGCTTGCATGTTCAACGCAACACCACCCAACACATCGTCTGGAGCCCCACCTGCAACCGACTCGCCAAAGAGGACCGTATTCGAGGTTCCATCCGGTACCGAACCGATCGCGAGATATCGATCGCGTTGGAACATACCGCGGTTATCACGGTTGTCTTGAGGACGGAAGTGGTTCTGATGGTAGTCATCACCCAGACAGGCCTTGTAGTTGATCAAGGATGGGCTTTCACCACGGTTGGTAGGTGGCGTATCCGACGGGCAAACAAACGACGGAATTTGAGCCTTCCAGTTCTGATTTTCCCAGGCATTGTTCGCCGTACTCCACGGAGTCGGCAAACCGGGGCCACCCGGTCGAGCTTGAGACATCATGTTCTGGTAGAGGGCATTCTGCTCAATGAAGGGCAATACGCTAATACCCCATGAATAGGGCCAACCTGCACCATTTCCCAATCCTGGGGCTGCATTCCCAACCCCGGAATGACCGAGCGCGGGAAACTTCTTGTAAGTCGATTCGTAGTTGTGAGCTGCAAGCCCCAACTGCTTCAGATTGTTCGAGCACTGCATACGCCGCGCTGCCTCGCGAGCTGCTTGAACAGCAGGCAATAACAACCCAACCAAGATACCAATGATGGCGATAACGACGAGGAGTTCCACAAGTGTGAACCCGCGCCTGAAAGTCCGCTTCTGCATAAGTCCTCCAGGAGAAACAAGATGAAAAAATTACCAATTGTGGGATATTAAACGATCAAAGGATCTACGGCAAGTTAATTCCCCATAGGAGAAATCGGCAGGAGCCGAGCAGGCATCAACATTTTCAAGGGATTTCCAGCACTTTAGAGCTGCGATGATCCGTCCGAGAGACGGCGCTGAAACCCCTGTTTAGGAGATCTAGAAAAACCACGTACTGAAATCAACAGAACCATTCACCCCACGATCGGGGATAGACGGACCTCCGATTCCCCGAGACCTGGCTATTTCTCCAAGCGACGACGGGGTCGATAGCCGGCCCCCAAGGGTTTCTGGTTGTCCGCCTCGACTGGACGCTGTTGCTTTTTGCTACCTTTGCGTTGCCTGGATCCCTTCGAGGGGGCAGTCTTCCCACCGGGAGAGGGTGAATCGGCAACCTTCGGAGAAGGATTCGGCCGAGCAGGATTGGGAATCGTGTGGACGAACTCTCCGCGGAAACGTTTGTTTGCGTCCTCACGCCGGCGTTCGATCGCTTCCTTGGGGGGGCGAGACGGTATCAAACAATCGCAACCGTCCCCGATCAGATCGGATCGATTTGCGGAGCGTAGGGCATCACGGACCTCAAAGTAGTTCTCCGGTTTGAAAAACTGCATGAGAGCTCTCTGAGATTTCCGATCCCTCAGTGCCTTGGCAATGTAAACAGGTTTCAGCGTGAAGGGATCCAGCCCTGTGTAGTACATGCTCGTCGCAACATCCAACGGCGCGGGAATAAAGTCCTGGACTTGGTCCGGTTTATATCCATTCCGTTTTAGGAAAAGCGCCAACTCGATCATCGATTCGATGGAGCTGCCTGGATGGGACGCGATGAAGTAGGGGATCAAGTATTGTTTCTTCCCCGCCTGCTTCGACGCGTGCTTGAACTGCTCGGTGAAGTATTCAAAATCATCGTTGGCTGGTTTCCGCATTTTGTACAGCACATCGGGATCCACATGCTCTGGAGCGACCTTCAGGTGACCACCGACGTGATGCTGCGTAAGCTCCTTGATGTACTCAGGAGACTGCCTGGCCAAATCCATACGAATACCACTGGCCACGAGTACCTTCTTCACTCCCGGAACCTCACGGGCGTTTCGCATCAAATCGATAACGGGATCATGGTCCACACCCAAGAGCTTGCAGATTTTCGGATGCACACAGGACTGCCTTCGGCACATGGCTTCGACGTCGGGCTTGGTACAACGCATGTGATACATGTTCGCTGTTGGACCACCAATATCGCTTACGACACCCTTGAACTCCTCATCCTCCGTCATGTTTCGAATTTCATTCAGGATCGATTCCTTGGAACGGGACTGAATGATTCGACCTTGATGCGCCGTGATCGAGCAGAAGGTACAACCACCGAAACAGCCTCGCATGATCGTCACCGAGTTTTTGATCATGTTGAACGCTGGAATCGGCTCTTTGTAATTCGGATGGGGTTTTCGGGTGTAGGGGAGACCGTAGATACGGTCCATCGCTTCCTGGCTGATGGGGAGTTGAGGTGGATTGGCAACCACCACTTGGTTCCCATGACGCTGGATCAAGCGTCTGGCGTTGAGGGGATTGGTTTCATGATGAATGATCCTGGTCGCTTTCGAGAAATCGATCTTGTCGGAAACCACGGCTTCATAAGCTGGTAATTCGATCGCGTCGTCCGGTACTGGTTCGCTGGCTCCGAGAGCGTAAGCGACGCCCCGCATATCTCGCAGTGCTTTCACGTTCTCCCCCGCCTCGAGACGTCGAGCCATTTCAACGATCGAGTTCTCACCCATTCCGAATGCGACGAGATCCGCCTTGCTGTCGAGAAGAATGCTACGACGTACCTTATCGCTCCAATAGTCATAATGGGCGAAT
Organism: Pirellula sp.; assembly: GCA_040396935.1. Classification (GTDB taxonomy): domain Bacteria; phylum Planctomycetota; class Planctomycetia; order Pirellulales; family Pirellulaceae; genus JBKCUI01. Next base: position 23,485 of record JBBAXA010000007.1, on the reverse strand, counting down.
CGACGCAAAGAGGCTTCCACTCCCCCAGCGATGACAGGCACTCCTTTATAGGCCTCTCTGGCTCGCTGGCAGTACGCGAGCGTTGCGCGATCGGGTCTCAGCCCGATACGCCCGCCCGGTGAGTAAGCGTCATCGTTTCTCACCTTTTTGTTGGCAGTGTAGTGGTTGATCATGCTATCCATGTTGCCGGCGCTGATCGCGAAGAATAGCCGGGGTCGGCCGAAGGTCTTCCAGGGCTCACACGAATGCCAATCGGGCTGACTGATGATTCCAACGCGGTAGCCGGCCGCCTCCAAAACCCGTCCGAGGATGGACATGGCAAAACTGGGATGATCGATGTACGCATCACCTGTAACGAATACGACATCCATTTCGCTCCATCCCCGGTGCTCAGCCTCCTCCCTGGACATCGGAAGAGGAGTCTTGGCGATCGGCCCATGGGGCTGCCGGTCTCCTATCGGATCTCCCAGTTTATCAAGGTAACGAGAAACAATGTTTCCGTTCCTGCCATCAGTACCGACGCATGCGCTATTATCCGCCATTGTTGCGACAGAAGACAGATCGACGATAGGTAAGTTTCGGAGCATATCTCAAGTCGGCAGAAAACGCTGGGAGTCATCATTACATCGACTGATGCCATTCTATGCTTTAAAACGAATTGAACAGCCATATTTCTTTGTGATTGATGATGTTTCTGCTCGCTTGTATATTCTGCTCGAGTTCCGGTAAGGAATGTGTCGTTGGCGGAAAAGGTAGTACCCAAAACGCGATCTTCGGGTGACGCGGTGACCTTTTCCCACGTGCTATAAAGGCTTGTAATCAAGAGGTCCAGAGGTGGCAGTTCGAATCGCAATTAATGGGTTTGGTCGTATCGGACGTTTGACGTTCCGCAATTTGATGAGCCGCTCGAGCGAATTCGAAGTGGTTGCAGTCAACGACCTGACCGATAACGCCATGTTGGCAACACTACTGAAGTACGACAGCGTTCACGGGCGTTATGACGGAACGGTCGGTCACGACGATAAGCATCTGATCGTCAATGGTAAGAAAATCCACGCGCTCGCGGAAAAGGATCCAGCCAAGCTTCCGTGGGCTGCTCACAACATCGACATCGTGATTGAAAGTACGGGATTTTTCACGGCTAGATCCAAGGACGGGAAACCGGGCTACGATTCGCACTTGGCCGCTGGTGCAAAAAAAGTGGTTCTCAGCGCACCTGCGAAAGATGGTGCCGACCTGACCTGTGTTCTCGGCGTAAACGACAACAAACTCAACAAGGATCTCAAGTGTATCTCCAACGCATCCTGCACGACCAATTGTCTCGCGCCCGTCGCCAAAGTTCTCAACGAAACCTTCGGTATCGAGAGCGGTTTGATGACGACTGTGCATGCGTACACGAACGACCAAAAGGTACAAGATTTACCGCATGCAGACGCTTACCGAGCACGAGCTGCCGCCCTGAACATCATTCCAACGACGACTGGGGCGGCTTCGGCAGTTGGTTTGGTGATCCCGGAGCTTAAGGGTAAGCTGACGGGCATCGCCATGCGTGTACCTGTCGCGACCGGTTCGGTGGTCGACCTTACCGCCAATCTTAAGAAAGAAGCGACCGTCGCCGAAATCAATGCTGCCATGAAAGCAGCTGCGGAGGGACCCCTCAAAGGTATTCTTTGCTACACCGAGGACCCCATCGTTTCGAGCGATATCATCGACGATCCGCACAGCAGTATTTTCGCAGCAGACTTCACACAAGTCCTCGGTGACAAAGGGAAGCTGGTCAAAATCGTGTCATGGTATGACAACGAATGGGGTTACAGCTGCCGAACGGCTGACCTGTGCGCACGACTGGCACATATGCTGTAGCCCTAAAACGGGCTACTTTTCAGAGCACAACATCCCAAAGCCGAGACTGTATGAAGCAACTCGGCTTTTTCTTTTTGGAACGTCTGAGAAGCGATTTCTGCGGGGACCAATTGCTCGTGCATACGATGCATTACAAGCGATCTCAAAATGCTCGAGAGATTCACCCTGCCGTTATTGCCGTGAGCGTTCACACTCTGCGCATTGTAAGGCTTTAGCTGTAGAGAGCTGCTGCCGCATCGATGGTTTCTTGATCAAGAGTTCGAAAGTGCCCTTTATCAATAATCTCGTACATGATGCTAGTACGGCCTCGATGAAACAGACCGATGCAATGACCCAACTCATGCAGCGCGAACGACTCCAAATCGTATCGACTCGCATCGATCGAATCCCCCTCGACGCTCGGACTCCAAGGGGCCAGACGATTGAAACAAATCGGCAGTACCGAGGTCGTTGTATGCAGAGTGTTGGGAGGCGGAAAGTCAGCATGTGCGAGTACGTTGCTGCTCAATAGGGCGTGTGGGTCGGTCAGCGGCGATACCCATTTGGCAATAACATCAGCCTTCCCTTTATCGGGAGTCATTCGAATGACCAAACCGATTTGAGCTCGATTCCAGGTCGCTACCGCACGTTCGAATGCGATCGCCAGATCGCGAGGCCGCAAAAAGGGTGGATGGTTTGATTCACTTTCAACCCGCACCGCGATGGATCGTTTTTCCCAACCCACCTCTACGTCCTTGGCAAATCGATTCCTTTTCCGCAGTCGTCGAGGAAGGATCGATGGAGCGATTCGCCAATTACCACACCGAGGACAGAAAAGCTCATCGATATCCTGGATCGACAATCGATTTCGATCGGTCGACAAACCGGAATCCCCACGTAGATATCGATGCGTTTGTATCCAGTTGTTCAGATTCGATGATTGTGGCGACCCACGATCACTCGAAGCGAGGACTGTCTGTGCCACGTCGTCGCTCGGGTCCATGGAGACGGTGACATGACGGGGGTGATCACTCGACGGAACCGAGTCGTTATAGGATCTCCAAAGCTCCTGGATGGAACGGTTTTTGAGTGGTTTGTTCCGATGACGAAGAAACTCTTTTCTCAGCGATTCGTCAGTCATGCTCGATCCTACTTCGACTTGGATCCCTGCAGGGAAGGGGTATCCAGTTTCGGTAAAGGTATGCGAATGAGCCCATCCTTTTCCCGCTCAGCAACAAAACTGTCGGTCACCGTAACCGTCGCTTTGGAGGGAGAGCCTGCCTGGTCGTACGTAATGACTCGCTCCACGTTCGATGATGAGGCAGGATCGTAATCGGTCGCCGCAAATTGCTTGTCGAATTGATCTAACTGCTGGATTTGTGATAACACGCGAAACACCATCGCATCCCCCTCAAAGACCAACCCGTAGAGTTCCCCAGAGTGGCATGAAAGAGACTCGACTCCCCCCATCGCTTGTGGGCAAGAAGCATAGGGGATAAACCCTATGTACCTGAAGCCATAAAGCCTTTTCCGTCCACAATCATCACGACCAATCACGGACTCGTAGTAACCGAGGGGAACGTTCGTGGCCCGTATCGTGAACGACGGTGGAGGTGCGTTTCGCTTGTTGTCTCCAGGGGTTGTCGCCGCGGCACTCTTCGCAATGGCTCCTACAAGATCCGATACGGCTTTGATATTTTCATCGGTTTGAGAATCGAGATTCTGCCGAACGCTAGTCAAGTTCCAGCCATCCTCTAAGGTAATGCCCACATCCGCTGTTCCGAAGCCGGTCCGAACATCGAGCGCGTACTCCTCCTCGAAATCCGGCAAGTACTGCAATTGGATATTCACATACCTTGGATCAGGAACAGTCGTTGTCGTCGATGTCTTTGGCCGCTCTTCGAGCAGGACGGCGGATTGCCCTGACGTCACCAGCAAATAGGGCTTGGGTCGGTAGTACCGAATCCCGGATTGGTGTGGTTTGGGATTTGCAATCACTCGTACCCGAGGTGCGCAGGCAGGAAGAACAAAAGTAGTGGAAATAAAAACGAAGGCCCAAGTCGCGCGATCCATGGAATCCATTCCTTATTCGAGACGTGACGATTCGCATCCTTGCTGTGTTATTTTCTTTTTCGACTTGCCCATTCGAGTCACTACTCCGAGGAATAGGTGACGGATCTGAAGAAATCGTCCTTTCGACTCATCGTATGGATTCTGACGAATAATCTTATGAAGGAAAGTTGCTAGCAAATTCAGTCACAATGCATTTCGCGCGTACTCCAATAGCGAATACCGCATTCATCGCTTCGGTATTGAGCATCTATTTGCAAGAGTATCTATTGTTGGGGACACCGCTATTTGTCTACGTATAGATTCCACCGGCAATGGATCCCGTTCGACCGCCATGCCTCTGTGCAGGAACGAGCCATGTGCATTTTTATTTGGCTTCGATGAGGGGGCGGACTTGCTTAGGTTGATCTCTTTCACGAGACACTCGTTCAGTCCAAGCTGCGCGAGGGATATTCAATAAGCCTTCGGTGGGAACAATCGTCGCGGCCTCTCGAGCCGTTTTCCTTACTTGGCAGTTTTTCTAGCTTCATCCGCGGCTGCACGAATCGCCTTGATTCGATTTGGATTATCAGCTTGTCCGGTAAGTTCGTAGAGAAAGCGACTTGGAAATGTTGGACGTGCTTTACCCCACTTGAATCGGGACATCGGCAGGGAAAGGGATAGCTCATCCTGAGCTCTTGTGACCCCTACGTAGCACAATCTTCGCTCCTCGTCGACCGCATCCGAGTTACCGGTAATCGACTTGCGGTGAGGCAAGACCCCTTCCTCCATACCGACCATGTAAACGATGGGGAATTCCAACCCTTTAGCGCTGTGATAGGTCATCAGAGAGATTGCATTCCGCTTCAATTGTTTTTCTTTTGGGGAACCGAATTCCCTACCGGCTAAGGCGACGTTTGACAGAAAATCGTGGATCGAGGGGGATTGCGCCTCCGACTCGTATTCGGCGATCGCATTGATAACTTCTTCGATGGAAGACAGACGCATCGCGCATTCATCTGGATCTGGATAAAGTCGCTCGACTTCGGCACGATACTTGATAGCCTGGATCATATCGCTCACGACTTGCATGAGGTTATCCTCTTCCTGCGAGGGAGGATTGGACATCTCATCATTTCCCTGATTCGCACCGGTTTGAAGATTCTTCATGCGTGCTGCAAACTCCGACTGCAATTGCTTGAGCTTTTCGATTCCGGCTTGGGCCATGGCTGGCAATGTTTTTACCAACGCTTGATCCTGCATGGTTTTCCACACCGAAGAGGCATCGGAAACAGCTCGCTTCAGTAACTTATCCACGGTTGCAGCCCCCAAACCACGTGGAGGAATATTGATGACTCGAAGCAGCGCGAGTTCATCGTCGGGAGCGTCCAACCACCGGAGGTAAGCGAGGAGATCTCGCACCTCTTTTCGGTCGAAAAACGATTGACTCCCAGTGATGACATAAGGCAATCGACAACGGCGCAGTTCCATTTCAAAGGGCCGAGGCTGTTCGTTGGTTCGAAACAAAATTGCAAAATCTCCAGGTCCCAAAGCGCGATCTTTCTCCAAGCGATCGCGAATCTCCTCAACGATACCTTTGGCTTCCTCGGCTTCGCTTGCAAACTGGAGTATCCGAGGTTGTTGTCCGTTCGGCCTAGCCGCACGCAGTACCTTGTCGTGTCGATGCGAGTTAAACGCAATCAGTCGATTCGCCATTTGCAGGATGGCATCCGTGGAGCGATAGTTATCCTCGAGCCGGACGATGGTTGCTTCGGGCCAATCATTTTTGAAATTGAGAATGTGCTTGACCTCTGCTCCACGCCATCCGTAGATGGATTGATCATCATCGCCTACGACGCAGAGATTTCTGTGATCTTGAGCGAGGGCCCGAATGATCCGGTATTGGGTACCGTTTGTATCTTGATATTCATCGACGAGGACATGGTCATAACGTCCGGCCTCGACTCTACGGACAGCCTCATGGCCCAACAGGAGTTGCTCTGCGCACACGAGCAGATCATCGAAATCGAAGGCTGCTTGGAGTTTCAGGGCGCGTTGATACCGCTTGTAACCGCTGGCAGCCAAATGCTCCTTGTCATTCGCAGCAATCGAATGAGCTTGGTCGGGATGGACCCCGATATTCTTCCATTGGCTAACGATCGATAAAAAGTCTGTTGGCTTGAGCATCTCCTCATGGACTTTGATCTCGCGCAAGATAGTTCTAGCAACACTCTCGGAGTCGCTGCGGTCGTAGATAGTAAATTTCTCCGGATAGCCCAATTCCCTCGCGTGGCGTTTTAGGATTTGCACGCAGTGTGCATGAAACGTCCCAATAGCAGGCCTGGGAGGGGCGACTTGTCCAAGACGAACACGTTTCGGTAGTTTCAGCTGGTGAGAAATACGCTCATGCATCTCCTGCGATGCTTTATTGGTGAACGTGACAGCCAACACGCGATCCGGCCGAATTCCATGTCGGATCAAATTGGCGATTCGAAAGGTCACAACTCGAGTTTTTCCAGTTCCCGCCCCTGCTAAAACGAGGAGCGGTCCCTCTAGTGTGTCAACTGCACTTTGTTGTGGAGGATTCAGATCAGCCATCCTTGAAATGTACAACGAGAATCTACCATGGATAGTCCTGATACTATCTCCCAAAAAACACTGTGGTTTGCTCTAGGAAAAACGTCACTACGATCGTCAAAATGGGTTCCGGTGGGGAGGTCAGGAAGGGCATCTCCCTACCAATCAATCCATTTTTGATGGATGTCATTTACCCAGAAGTTTGGATGAAATACTTCTCATGACTAAATCAGCACTTATCACCGGGATCACCGGCCAGGATGGCTCCTACCTCGCTGAACTCTTGTTGAATCAAGGATATCGCGTTCACGGATTGGTTCGCCGCTCCAGCAGCTTCTCAACCGGACGAATCGATCACCTGTATCACGACATTCACGAAAAACCTCAGCTACTGTTGCACTATGGTGATCTGACCGATGGACAGGCGCTGACCAATCTCGTCCAAGATATCGAACCGGATGAGATCTATAATTTAGGCGCTCAGAGCCATGTTCGCGTTTCTTTCGATCAACCCGTCTATACCTTGATGACGGATGGTGTCGGGGCTCTGAATGTTCTAGAAGCAGCGAGACTTCTCAACAAACGTAAGGAGTGCCGAGTCTACCAAGCCAGCAGCTCTGAAATGTATGGCAAAGTGCTCGAAACTCCCCAATCGGAGACCACTCCCTTCAACCCACAGTCCCCCTACGCCTGTGCAAAGGTTTACGCATTCTTCCAAACCATCAACTATCGCCGCTCCTACGACATGTTTGCCTGCAATGGAATCCTTTTCAACCACGAATCGCCACGGCGAGGCGAGACGTTCGTTACTCGTAAGATCACACGCGCTGCGACCCGAATCAAAGTTGGATTGCAGCACAAGCTTTACCTGGGAAATCTCGAGGCCAAAAGAGATTGGGGATACGCCAAAGACTATGTCGAAGCCATGTGGCTCATGCTCCAACAGCCAGAGCCGGACGATTTCGTCATAGCGACGGGAGAAACCCGCACCATACGGGAATTCCTCGACATGGTATTTGGTTATCTCGATCTCGATTGGACGAACTACATCGAAATCGATCCTCGATACTTCCGACCTGCCGAAGTGGATCTGCTTTTGGGAGATGCCACCAAGGCGAAAGCGAAACTGGGCTGGTCTCCCCAGACCGATGTTCGTGAGCTGGCGCGCATCATGGTGGAACATGATCTCGACCTGGCCCATCGCGAAAAACACGGCTCCCATTTCTCCGTGAACAACGGATAGCTGATCGCCGCGACACATTCTCCCCTGGCCTCATCAACTCTCCGGATGTTTTCGTCATCGTATTGAGATCGCATCGACCACTGGTCTCGCGATTTCATACAAAATCGAAACGGTGCTAACGCCTGCTGTGACTCAGGATGGAATATTCCCAAAATTCGCTCTTCGCTTCACTCAGTCCTGTATCTGTATCGTCGACCTGTTGGGGAATTCGAGATGAAAATGCCCGAGTCCATATGGGCGCGTTTCGATCGAAGGTAGAATTGGTGAGATCTGCGATTACCCTCCCAACCTAAGGTTTCGGTCGGATGCGTGCTGACCTACGTAATGTCACAATGTCTCGTCGATCAAGGACAGTATATTCTGTTTCCTTCACGTTCTTGATTGTGACTTTTTCTCATCTGCGGGCTGAGGACATCGACTATTCCTTTTTTGAAAAGAACATTCGGCCGATTTTCGCGCGGCACTGCTATGCCTGCCACTCGGAGAAATCAGGAAAGCGAGAGGGAGGCCTGACACTCGATACTCCAGAAGACTGGATGCGAGGTGGAGAAACGGGCCCGGCGATTGTAGCGGGCGATCCCCAGAAAAGCCTTCTGTTAGAAGCCGTCCGGTACCAATCCGCCGAGTTGCAGATGCCTCCGAGCAAACCGCTGACAACGGCAGAGATCCAATTCATCGAAACATGGATCCGATCGGGTGCCCGCGCTCCGTCGACAATGGAGTCCCGAACCGTTACGAACCCTAGCGATCCATTGGAGGGACGTAAACATTGGGCCTATCAACCTATATCAACCTCGATTATCCCTTCGCCGATCGATGATGGCAGAGAACGAAACGCCATCGATCGATGGATCGCTCATGGAAGAGCCCAGCGAGGATTAAAGGCTGTGCGTCGAACGGATGTTATCACCCTAGCAAAACGATTGAGCTTCCAACTCATCGGACTACCTCCTGGCGACCAGAAACTCCTTGAGCTTGCGAACGATCCCACCGAATGGGCTATCGAGCAATTCGTCGATGAACTGCTAGCCTCTCCCGAATTCGGAAGACGCTGGGGCCGCCATTGGCTCGATCTCGCGAGGTACGCAGACTCCAATGGACTCGACGAGAATTTTCTCTTCCGGGAGGCATGGCGATACCGCAATTGGATCATCGACGCGATCAACCAAGATATACCTTTCGATCGATTCCTCTTGGAGCAGATCGCGGGAGATCTATTGCCGTATCAGTCCATCGATCAGAGAGATCGACAGAGGATTGCGGCAGGATTCCTCGTCGTTGGGCCCAAAGTGTTGCTAGGAATCGAACCTGAGCGGCAACAGATGGATATCGCCGACGAACAGATCGAAACCGTCGGCCGAGCTGTGCTGGGACAATCGTTAGGATGCGCGAGATGCCATGACCACAAATTCGATCCATTCCCAACCAAAGACTATTATGCTCTGGCTGGAATATTTACCTCGACCCAAGTCATGGAACAGCGTTACATGCTGGGCCAACAACGTGTGATGGAACGCCTGCAGGGTCTCGGGGAAACCGGCGACAATTTGGACGATGCCTACGAACAATACTGGAGGCAGCATCCTGAGAAAAAAACAAAGCGTGATAAAGTCAAATCCGCATTGGACATCCTCATCCGCCAGAACGAATGCGAAATCCAACAGAGATTGATCAGTGACCCAGATCTTTTCGCGGACGATGTCAAACTACCGGGGGTCAATACGGATGCGCGACTCGCTGCCCAACGAAAATGGTTCGATGAACTGGAACGCGAAGTCGCCAATGCACCGGGAATCCCTGCACGAGCTATGATCCCTATGGACTCGTCTAACGTAAAGGACGAGTCCGTTCGCATCGCTGGAAAGTTCAATGAACATGGCTCGGTCGTGCCACGGGGTTTCTTGACGGTACTTACCGAGCAGGGCGAGTCGATGCCTCCAAATCAGAGCGGTCGACAGGAACTGGCTCGTTGGCTGTGCGACACCACGCAACCCGCTGGCTGGCTCATGGCTCGCGTTCAAGTCAATCGAGTTTGGCATCATCTTATGGGTAGAGGCATTGTCCGTACTGTCGATGATTTTGGCCGCATGGGGGAGCAACCCTCCCACCCAGAGTTACTCGACCACTTGGCTCACGATTGGATTCAAAATGGCATGTCTCTGAAATCCTTGGTTCGTTCGATCGTCCTATCGGAAACCTTTGCGCTGAGCACAGTGAGTGACCACGATAACGAAACGATCGATGCTGATAACACCGGACTCTGGCGTGCCCATCGCAGACGGCTGGAGCCGGAGTCTTTACGAGATGCGATGCTCGATGCGGCCCAGCAACTCCACCTAGGCTGGACCGAATCCACCGTCCACTATCTGGGGGACCAGGCGACCGCTGTCGGACAAAACCTTGTACGCAGGAGAACGGATATTCCCTTTCGCAGTATCTACTTGCCCGTGATTCGCAACGATCTGCCTGAGCTTTTTGATACCTTCGACTTTGCGAATCCGCAATCGACGACCGGCGCCCGGCCGATCACCAATGTTCCAACGCAATCGCTCTTTATGCTCAACGATGAATCGGTCATGCATGCCGCGAAAGGTATCGCTCGATCGATTCTCGATGAGAGCAATGACCACCATCGACAGCAGCTGATTCATCGACTGTACTGGCGAATCGTTCAGCTTCCGCCGACCGAAGAGGAATCTCGTCTCGCAGGACTCTTTCTGGAAAAATCCCTGGAAAAGATGCCGGGATCCGACCGAGAATCTCTGGAGAGTGCGCTGGCGCTGGCAGCTCATGCTTTGCTAGCTTCGAGTCGATTTCAGTACTTGGATTAAAATGGATCAACAGGCATGACCCTCGCTTGCAATCAATTCGATGTAGCAACAAATCGCCGAGAGATGTTGCGCAAATCCGCGTGCGGTATGGCTCACATCGGCCTCATCTCGATGTTGGCACAGCAATCTACGGCAACGGCTGCCTTCAGCGAAACGATCGACATTCGAAAGTCATCGCACTTTCGACCCAAAGCCAAGCGGGTCATCTTTCTGTTCATGTGGGGGGGCCCCAGTCACGTCGACCTTTTTGATCCGAAACCGAAGCTAAAGGATTTGGAAGGCAAACCGCTAACCTCGGAAATGGTCGGTGGGAAACACGCTCCTGGGGGACCGCTGATGCCATCTCCGTTCCGGTTCTCACAGTACGGTGAGGGTGGCGTTTGGATTAGTGAGCTATTTCCGGAATTGGCAAAGAATCATTCCGATCGACTTTGTATTGTTCGATCGATGCATACCAATGGCACAGCGCATGGCGAAGCCCTTTTGAATTTGCATACGGGCACCTCCAATCTCGTGCGTCCCAGCGTGGGTGCTTGGGTCAGTTATGGCTTGGGGGCGGAAAGCGAAAATCTTCCTGCGTTCATCACAATCTCTCCTCCTCGCGGGCATGGAGGTATCCAGAATTATGGGAGCGCATTCCTACCGGCCATGCATCAAGGCTTAGCCATTGGAGCTGCAGAAATACCTATTCAAAAAGCCAAGATCTCCAACATCGGAAACTCGAAGATCGATTTAGAGACCCAGCAGGAGCAACTCAACCTCATCCAAGCAATCAATCGCCAGCATCTCGCGACTGCTGGCCGTGACGCAGGGATCGAGGGATTGATTTCGAGCTACGAGATGGCGTTTCGTATGCAATCTCAGATTCCAACGATCATGACGCTAGAGGATGAGACATCGGAGACTTTGGAGCTGTATGGTGTAGACAAGGAACCGACAAATAACTTCGCTCGCCAATGCTTGCTCGCTCGAAAACTATCGGAACGAGGAGTACGCTACATTCAGGTATCCACTGACTATACATGGGACCATCATCAAAAAAACAACAAGGAACTTCCCAAAGAGTGCGCGAGGGTGGATCGACCGATAAGCGGATTATTGACCGACCTGGCCCGGCGCGGATTGCTGGAGGACACGCTGGTCGTTTGGGGAGCCGAGTTTGGACGCACTCCTACAGCGGAGAACTCCGACGGCCGGAATCACCATCCGAGCGCATTCTCCATCTGGATGGCTGGAGGTGGAGCGCGTGGCGGCTTTACGTATGGGAGTACGGATGAATTCGGATGCCACCCGCTGGAAAACCCGATGCATATGCACGATTTTCACGCGACGCTGCTCTACGCGTTGGGGATCGACCACAAACGCCTGACCTACCGTCACTCTGGCCGTGACTTTCGATTGACCGATGTGTTTGGAGAGGTTCGCAGCGAGCTATTCAGCTGATCCCGATCGCGGGTCAGGAACCGATCTCCGAGGACATCGGCGTGTTTGCAAACATCCGGTACTATTTTTTTTTGTCGTATCGAGAGTTGCCCGGTAGGTTTTTTATCTGCCGCTAGCCTAGTTGCTCTCGTCCTTCTTTTCGCGCCAAGTCGGTTTCCTCTGCCGCGCTCTGGGGTGGTGAGATGCGAGCATTTCCGGCATAGGTTGCTCGTCGAGAGACTTCGAGAGTGGCCTGGATGGTACTTGAACGATGGTTGCTTCGAGTTTCTGGGAATTGATCCGCAACAACTCATCTATTTCAAACTCGACATCCATACCAACATTGAGATGTCGAAACTGCAAATCCTTGAGTGTGGACTGGTGAAAAAACACATCCTCTCGAAAGTGATCTGTACGAATGAATCCAAACTTTTTGTCTGCAACCAGTGTGACGATCGTACCGACACGCATTGAATTATTCCTTTGACCGCAGCCGGCCAACGCTGCTTTGAAAATACTTGCGGCGCCTGGCGGTGACCGCTTCGTGATGATGGCTGTTGGCGAGGTCCTCATAATTCGATTTGCAATAGCGGCAGCCCAACTCATGGATGTGAAACTGGATGTACTCCATCTTCTCCTCCGACATAGCCTGTAAAAGGAAGCTACCAATCTCGTCCCGGGTGGGGCAACTCAATCGATGGCGTCGCCAAATATCGCCGATGGAATGCACTCCGTTATCGCGCTGGGAGATGAGGTGGTTGAGCCTCCACCGGAGCGATTCGTCACCACGGAGTTGAAATTCAATCCTGGTCATTTGCTCGACAGGTAGAGACTCTTCGATGTAGGCGAGCAGTGTCGCATCGTTTGGCGGAATCATAAAAAAGACAACCGATCCTTACGCATGACGCAATCGACCGACGGCCAGAGTTACGTTTTGCCCGCCGAATCCGAAGCTATTGTTCAGGGCGACACGGATTTTCGAGGGTCGAGCGACGTTCGGAACGTAGTCAAGATCGCAATCGGGATCAGGATTTTCTTGGTTGATAGTAGGCGGCAACATACCATCTCGAATAGCCATTAGGCAGACGATCATTTCGGTGACCCCCGCCGCCGCGATAAGATGCCCCATCATGCTCTTGGTGCTAGAGACCGGTATGGAGCGAGCGTGCTCTCCGAACACTCCTTTACATGCGAGGGTTTCGGTTCTGTCATTGACCGTCGTACTCGTACCGTGCGCATTCACATAGCCGATTTCATCGATATTCAACTTAGCATCCGCGATCGCTTGCCGCATGCAACCGATGGCACCACGCCCCTCGGGATGGATATCGGTTATCCGATAGGCATCCGCAGTGCTACCATACCCCAGCACTTCCCCTAGAATTTCCGCCCCTCGCTTCTTGGCGTGTTCTAATTCCTCGAGGATCACGATGGCGGCACCTTCCCCTAAAACGAACCCGTCCCGGTTCTTATCGAATGGTCGCGAGGCTTTCTCGGGGGCATCGTTGCGCTGTGACAACGTCGTGAGCAAACTAAATCCCGTCAAACCAAAAGGATGGATCATGCTGTGAGCTCCACCGGCGATCATGGCATCCGCATCCCCACATCGAATCAATTCAGTCGCCTCCCCCACTGCCTGACTGCTCGCAGCGCATGCCGTCAAGCAATTAGAATTCGGGCCTTGGGCATTGAAGAGGGCCGCGAGATGTGCGGCGGGCATATTCGGTTCCTGCTCCAACTCCGCTTTAACATCCAAAACCTCGCGACCCTTCCGCAAAAAGGCACTCAAATCGAACGGTCCATGTTGAACCGCGGCGGCCATCATCATTGTAAAGTTGTAGAAATCCTGATTCCCTTCACCGGCACCCATGTAAACTCCCAACCGCGTCGGATCCAAGTTGGAATCGAGAATTCCAGATTGACGGATCGCTTGATGAGCCGCTCCCACTGCGAACCGGGTGTGTCGGCCCCGTTGCGCCCATACCTGGACATCCTCACCACACTGATCGACATCCCAGTTTTTTACTTCGGCTGCTATGGTTGTCGGATAGCCGGTGGGATCAAAAATCGTAATCTTTCCAACGCCACTCTTGCTCTCGAGAAGAGCCTTCCAAACCGAGGAGACATCGTGTCCCAAAGGATTGATCATCCCGATTCCCGTCACGACTACACGACGACGCATCACTTGAGACGACTCCACTTCTCGAGGCTTGGGTTACGCTGTTTTTTAATCAACACAGGCAAGGAACCCATGCTCAAGACCGCAAAAACAATGAGTCTTGAAAAAGGACTAAACGGCTTCGCCATACAACCGCGCTGCCTGTTTTTCCGCTTCCAGCATGTGGGCCGGAGGACCTATTTTATTGCCGTTCGCGTCCACAGCAACGTCGAACATTTTGAGAATGCGAAGTGTTCTCAATAAATCCTCTGGAGGAAAAAGTGCGTTTTCGCCGAATCGCTCATCCAAAAAGGCGAACCACAGTTCCATTTCTGCTACCAACACGCCCCCTTTTCGAATGGTTCCAGAAACGACAGCCCCCGTAGGCTGCTTGTCTTGAACGACCGCTTCGAGAACGAGTTGGTCTCCTGGAACTGCCAAATCATGGAAAACAGCCTTGGAAACCTTGGCTAGGACAGTTTTGGTCAGAAAGCCACCTGGCTCCGACACTAGCAAACCACCTGTCTGCGCCATCCCCTCAATCATGAGAGAGTGAGGATAATGCGGATGCCCAGGCAGATAGTCATCCATCGGCTCTTCGCCGAAACAGATATTTTTCACTGCAGTAGCGCGAGTATCGCGTACGAATTCCGTGAAACGATCTATCCAAAACCAGCGCATGACAGTGTTTGCGTGAGACTTTTCAAAACGAGTACGAGCAAACTAGAACAGAATACTCGCTTGTGTCACTACGCCAGCTTTGACTCCACGTATCGACACAGATCGCTGACTGTGAGCAAATCCCCAAAATCCTGCACTCTGGGATTTTGCTCAAACTTGGAAAGATTCGCCCACGGCATTCGCTTCTTCAATTCAGCGAGTCCGTTGGCTGTGACCTTACCATCCTGTACGAAGGAACTGTCGGTCAGAATATCCTTTGGAAATAAATCTTCAGTTGCGATTTTGATCCCGAAGGCTTTTTCCAGTTTGAAAACGATGTCGAGGAAGTCGATCGACTCAGCCCCCAAATCTCCAACCATGGTCGCGTCTTCCGTTACGTCGGAATCGTCGACTCCGAGCGCGTCGGTCAGCGCGGCCTGGACTTTGGTAAAGACTTCTTCACTCACTGGCATTTCAATGATTCCTGGACTCTTTTGGTCGAAAGGGAACGCTCCGTCGGATACGTCCACGGAACTGCGATGAGACGAGGACACCTCGCCCATTTTTCGAGCATTTAGATACCGTCTTTACAACGAATTGCCTAGCCCCATGCTGGTTTTTTGTGGGATATCACCCCAATTCTTGGAACGGATCTCGTCGACAAGGTTCGCAGTTTTCCTCTCTCACAGCAATACGGATTGCCCAGAACCGCTTGGAAAACCTCCGCGAGTCATTCCCACCCGTGGGAGCCTAACTCAAGTCGGGATGCGGTCGATAGGGAGCGAGGAACTTAACCTTTCCGGGTTACGACTCCCCGTGGAGCATCCGCTCCATTTCCTGACCAAACTCGGTTCCCGTCCAGTCCAATCGCCCCAACTCTCGGCTCGTCAACTCCCACTGCTCAGAGATCGGCAAGGCTTCATCCACGAACAAAACGGGCATTTTTCCGAGGCGGACAAGCCCTCCGCGGATTCCACGAAGCCACTCACGCCGCACCTCGATACCTTCCTGCTCCGCGATTTGGAGCACTCTTTCCAGCCGGTGCACAGTGCCTAACAACTCTTTCCTGCCTCCACATGCCAAAAGCCTCTGGATCATATTGATTTTGAACGAAAGCATCCTGTATGAACTGATGTTGCCTTGGTCCGACCAAAATATAGGCGGTTCATTTCGCCAGTCGCCAGATCGATCTAATAACTTCACGAGCCCTTTTATGTCCAATACGAGCGATTCGCGACCGATTGCATCTCCAACGACGGATTCCCGTGAGGGTTGGATCGAAGAACTGCAATCGCGGCTCATCCAACTCGAACGCTTGGCAGCCGTCGGTGAACTCACCAGCACGACAACTCACGAATTCAACAACCTGCTCATGACCGTCATCAACTATGCCAAATTGGGATTGAGGCATAAAGATGAAGCGATGCGAGAAAAGGCATTCAGCCGGATCTTGGATGCAGCCAATCGCGGCGCGAAGATCACCAATATGGTACTGGGCCTCTCCCGAACGAGGAGTTCCGATTTGGAACCCACGCAGTTGGCCATGGTCATCGATGACACGCTCGTACTTCTCGAACGAGAAATGCAAAAATACCGAATTCTCGTCGAAAAACAGTTTGAAGACGTTCCGCTGGTACTCGCTGCACCAAACCAAATCCAACGTCTTCTCGTCAATCTCTTGACCAACGCCCGGCAAGCCATCGGCGAAAACGGTTTGATCAAAATCAAACTGTGCTATGAGACCGCATCGAATTGTGTCGCACTCACCATTCGAGACAGCGGTAGCGGAATCCCGCCGGACGTTCTACCGAAGATCTTCGAACCCTTCTTCACGACGAAAAGCGGCCCTGATGCAACTGGCAAAGGAGGGACTGGACTCGGACTCAGCGCTTGTAGAGAAATCGTAGAATACCATCACGGTCGAATCCGAGTCGAAAGTACGGTCGGCAAAGGAACTGCGTTCTGTATCCGCATCCCTGTACCAACCGAGATCCCGATCGCCCAACAAAGCAGCGATTAAGAGGGAGATGTTTTGATGCTACTCTACAAAGGTTCGGAATTCGAATTACACGACACCGGATCTCACCCTGAGTGCATCAGCAGGATCACACGCGTCAATGACATGCTGGCCCGTTCCGGTTGGATCGAGCGATGCGCGCAACCTACTTGGGAAGCTGCCTCCCGGGAGATCTGCCTTAAAAACCATAGCGCCGATTACTTGGACAAACTTCAAGATTGGTGCTCGAGCAACGCCGGCCGCATCGAGGTGGATACGGTCGTTTCGGAAGGGTCCTGGAGGGCCGCCACCAAAGCCGCCGGTGCCGTTTGCGATGCTGTCCAACGCGTCATAACAGGAAACGACCCTCGTGCTTTCTGCGCCATTCGCCCGCCTGGACATCATGCCATTCCCCAAGCGGCCATGGGTTTCTGCCTGCTAAACAACGTCGCCATCGCCGCGCGCCATGCGCAATCCCTCGGTATCCAGCGTGTCATGATCATCGATTGGGATGTCCATCATGGCAACGGAACCCAAGCCACCTTTTGGGAAGACCCAACCGTAGCCTTTGTTTCCATCCATCGCTTTCCCTTCTACCCGGGCACAGGAAAGGAAGATGAAACGGGGGCAGGACCCGCGATCGGGACCAAGCGCAATATACCCGTCCCGGCGAGCACCTCGGCAAACGATTTTTTGCACAAGCTTTTTGATGGAACCGAACAACTCGCTTCCAAATTCAAACCGGAATTGATCCTGCTCAGCGCTGGATTCGATGCCCATCGAGCCGACCCCGTCGGTGGCCTCTCGCTCGACTCGGAACATTATGAAAAGGCCGGGAAGTGGATCGCTCAATTAGCCAAAAGCTATTGCCAAGGAAAACTGGTCTCTGTCCTGGAAGGAGGCTATCACTTGGACCATCTACCCGAGTCCGTCGATGCACATCTAAAGGGAATCGTCTCGGTCTGAATCGCCTTCACCTCAATTCGAGAACAGTTGTAATCACTCCGAACACATCCTTAGTTCGTTCCCACCCACCGCTGAGGTCTGGCCGCCTATTGAAAACGGGAGCGGCGTCGCGCTAGCGGCCGTTACAACACCACGGAACACGCAGCTAGCGCCTTGTGGCTTGCTTAATGGTTTTAAGTTCTGTTTTTAGTGGGCTATTAGGTGAGACAGCATCGAGTTGCAACGATCTCACAATCGCTTTCCGCTTTGCGTTTTTTCTCAATGGATGCCATCGTACGACTGCCTTTGTTCAAAATTTTTCAGCGTTGGCACGCTGTTTGTTCATGTAATGATGTCGCACGCGAAATGTAGCGAGTTAGGCATGACGACCTCGCGTTGCTGTCATGCCACAGGGAACGCAGATCAGAGATTGGGGTAGTGTTATGAATATGCGAATGGCTCGCCGAGCAGGGTTAGCAATGTTGGCTGGTTTGTCCGTCGTGGGACTCGGGGCTCAAACGGCCAGTGCCGATCATTGGCATCGAGGGCACTCGGCCTATGGTCGCTATGGATGCCCAACGCCGGTTTACAGCTACTACCGTCCCATCGTGGTTCCGGGTTACGGGTACGGTTATTCCGGAATTGGTTTTGGATATCCTAGTGTGACATCCTATCGCGCTGTGACCAGTTATCCATTCGGTGGTTACGGTGTTGGAGGATTTCCTCCGGGCGCTTCCTGGGGTGGTGGTGGATTTCCTACTGGAGCTTCTTGGGGAGGCGGCGGTTTTCCTCCTGGAGCATCCTGGGGAGGTGGCGGACGAGGAGTCTCGCTATACATCGGACGTTAAATCCTGACCTGGGAACGACAGATCCGCAGCGGAGCATCGCGGTCTAGAGAATCATCTCGCCTGAGCTGACTCGGCCATTGGTCAAGTCAGCTCAGCTTGTTTACATCCGTCCCCAAATGTTGCCCGTAGAGGCAAGGCATATGCTACGATAGTGTCATCACGAAGCGACCTATCGAATTCATGCGAATCCTGGCTTATGATCCTCTGCAAAGACCCCATTCGTCTCGTCGCTTTCTTGCTTTGCGTCCTGGTCTGGCTTCAACCGCTGGGACTCCGTGCCAACATGGATTTCGAACGTGATGTTGCACCGATCCTGCAGAAGCACTGCCTGGCATGCCACTCCGGTATCGACGCAAAAGGAGGCCTCGACTTGTCGCTGCGCGAGACCGCGCAGCGCGGTGGTGATTCAGGAATTGCTCTGGTCGCCGGCAATCTCGTGGAGAGCCTCCTTTGGTCGAGAATCCAATCGGACGAAATGCCCCCAAAACGCCCCTTGCCCGAGCCAGACAAACTCACCCTAAAAAAATGGATCGAGAGTGGTGCTACCTGGACTCGAGAGAGGCTCTCGACGTTCGAGTACTCGACGGAAACGAGGGCAGGACTGGACTGGTGGGCTCTCCAGCCGCTCATCCAGGGGAATCCATCCTTCGGGAATCTGGATGGTTCGATGGACCATCAACTCTCTGGGATGGGCCTCCAACGCAATTCACCAGCCGACAAGCCAACCTTGCTACGCCGCGTTTACTTCGATCTCATCGGTTTACCTCCCAGCGCCAGTCAACTCGAATCGTTTCTGGCAGATCGATCGCCTGACGCCTACGAACGGGTCGTCGATGAACTGCTCGCCTCCCCGCAACATGGCGAACGCTGGGCCCGGCACTGGTTGGATGTCGTTCGATTTGGCGAGACCAATGGTTTCGAGTACGACGAACCACGCGAGAACGCTTGGCACTATCGAAACTGGGTAATTCAATCGCTCAACCAGGACTTGCCCTACGATGAATTTGTGCGGATGCAAATCGCCGGGGATGCGATGCTCCCCAACGACGGAAATGCGATCGCTGCGACGGGATTCCTGGTCGCTGGCCCTCACAATACGACCCTACCTCGGGGTAACGAGAAAATGCGGATTTCCATGGCTCAGGATGAACTCGAGGACCTCGTCGCAACCGTCAGCCAGACTTTTCTCGGTTTAACCGCGAACTGCGCTCGGTGTCACGACCACAAATTCGATCCGATTTCCCAACAGAATTACTACGAATTCGCCGCGACGCTCGCAGGTGTGAAACATGGCGATGCAACCGTCCAGGTTCCAATCCGCGAAGAAGAAAGAAAACGTCAGGAATCGATTCTCAGCCGTCTCGATCAGCTTAAAACCGAGCTTGCACGACTTGAAAAACCCGCACGAAATCGAACCAATCGAGAGGATCCTGTCGCCCCGGAACCAACGTTGGTTTGGGAATTTGAGAATGACTTCACGGAATCACTGGCTGCGTTGACCACCAAAGTGACGGGCAACGTCGAGCTTGGAGACGGAGCAGCCGTGCTCCCTGGGAAAGATGGTTTTCTATTGTCGGCTCCTATCCAGAAAGCCATTTCCGAGCGCACGCTCACCGCGTGGGTTCAATTGGGAAATTTGGAGCAACGAGGAGGTGGTGTCTTCGGAATCCAATCGATCGACGGTGCCGTTTTCGACTCGATCGTCTTCGGGGAACAGGAACCCAAACGCTGGATGGCAGGAAGTAACAATTTCATGCGAACTCGATCGTTGCATGGAACCGAGGAAAACGAAGCGATTAACAGCCCTGTCCATCTTGCGATTGTTTATCGTTCCGACGGAACCATCGAGGCGTACAGAAATGGCTTGCCCTACGGCAGCCCTTACCGCCCGGGACCGATCCAGACCTATCAAGCGGGAAATGCCCAATTCATCTTCGGACTGAGACATTCACCGGCTCAAGCCTCGAAACTCCTCAATGGCCGGATCTTTCGAGCACTCTTCTACGATCGAGCACTCAATAGCGAAGAGATTGCACGGGCAGCAACCCTAACCGAAATCGAGGGACTGTCCCGCAAAGCCATCCTGGCAGAGCTTTCCGAGGCGGACCAATCAACGTACCTTCGCGCTCTTGAAGCGATTCAGGAACTGAGCGAGGAACTCAACCGTTGGGAGTCGCGGAAGACACTATCTGTGTACTCGAACGTTGGCTCGACACCTGGCGGTTCTCGCGTTTACAGGCGTGGAGATGCCGGGTCTCCCGGCGAGGAAGTCCATCCGCGAGGACTCGATGCCGTAGGTGTGCCAGCGTCTCAATTTGAGCTCGAAAAAAACGGCTCCGATCGGGATCGTCGGCTCGCGCTCGCTCGATGGATCACGGATTCAGGAAACCCATTGTTTGCCCGAGTGATGGTCAATCGACTCTGGCTGTACCATTTTGGGGAGGGTTTCGTCAAAACTCCCAACGACTTTGGTTTCAATGGAGGCCAGCCTAGCCATCGCGAGCTTTTGGATTGGTTAGCGACCGAACTCCAAAAGCAGGGTTATCGACTCAAGCCGCTGCACCGATTGATGGTACTATCCGACACCTACCGTCAAAGCTCGGCGATGCAGTCCGATGCCGCAAACATCGATTCCGATAACCGTTTGCATTGGCGCAGAACCCCAAAACGACTGCAAGCGGAAGAGATGCGGGATGCCATGCTATCGATCGCAGGTCAATTGTCTCTCGAGGTCGGCGGTCAAGGATACCGAGATGTGGAACATATGAAGTTCAAAGGTAGCAATTTCTACTCGCTGTTGGACGAGTCCTCCTCGAGCGGCTATCGAAGAACGATCTATCGATTCCAGCCTCGCGGTGGGAGGAACCCATTCCTAGACACCTTCGATTGTCCGGACCCGTCGGTCATCACCCCCAAACGAAGCGAGACGATCACGCCTCTGCAGGCGCTCGCGTTGCTCAACAATTCTTTGGTTTTGCGGCTGGCAGACGATTTAGCCAAACTGGCGTCGCACCAAGGGTCAACCGACGTAGCAGAGCAAATATCCTGGATTCATAAGGCGGTTCTTTGTCGTGAGATGATTTCCGAGGAAAGGCCGAGAGCTGTAGCCTTTGTTGAGAAGCATGGCTTGGCTGCCTATTGTCGCGTACTGTTCAACAGCAACGAGTTCGTTTATGTCCGTTAACGTGGAAAAAGTTTCCCGTCGGGATTGGCTCAACTGGTCGACATCGTCGATCGCGGGCACCGCGATGGCCTCGATGCTCATTCGAGACGGGACCTGCCGCGCAGGCCAGATCCCTTCCCAAGCTCTCGGCACACCTCATCTGAAGCCGAGGGCAAAACGTGTTGTCCATATTTGTCTCTTTGGTGGTCTGAGCCATCTCGACTCCTTTGATTTCAAGCCGGCCCTCGCTGACAACCATGGCAAACCTCTTCCTACCAGCGAAAGGCCTGCGACCTTTTTCGACCAAATCGGTCTGATCCGAAAGAACGACTGGGAGTTCAAACAACGGGGGGAGAGCGGTCTTTGGGTATCAGAGCTTTTTCCGAATATAGCTCGCGTTGCGGATCATCTGACGGTGATCCGTTCGATGGTAGCGGACTCGGCGAATCACACTCCGGCTACGTTCCAGGAGAGTACGGGCTTTCGTCTGAATGGTTTCCCAGTGATGGGCTCCTGGATTTCCTACGGTCTAGGCTGCGAGACGGATGAATTGCCATCGTACGTTGTGCTTCCCGATGGGAGAGGGCTCCCGGCCGGCGGAGCTATCAATTGGTCCAATGGATTCTTACCAGCTCAGCACCAAGGGGTAACGATTCGAGCTGGCGCGATACCGATCCACGATTTGTTCCCAGCGAAAAGAATTGCTACGGAGTTAGAATCGGACAGTCGTGAGCTGCTGACGGACTTGAATCGCCGCCATCTCATCGAGAATGGAAACGAAGATGCATTTGTGGCTCGGATGAAGAGTTATGAATTAGCTGCCAAGATGCAGCTTGCCGTACCGAACGTCACGGATCTCTCTCGCGAGTCGGAGGATACGAGAGAAAAATATGGTGTGGACCGAGAGCCTACGGCAGACTTTGGAGGTCGTTGCCTCCTCGCCCGACGATTGCTTGAGAAGGGAGTGAGATTTGTACAGATCTATTCGGGTGGCTCGTTTGGATCCCCGCGTATCAACTGGGACGGGCACGAAAATGTCAAGGAGAACCATCAGCAAGAGGCGGATCGATTGGATCAACCGGTCGCTGCCTTGATTGAGGATTTACAAGTTCGAGGCATGTTGGAGGATACGTTGGTTTTATTTACGACGGAGTTCGGACGGACACCCTTCACACAATCGAAACCGGACCAAGTGGGAACAGGTCGCGATCACAACATGTACGGCTTTAGCATTTGGATGGCAGGCGCAGGCCTAAAACCCGGCTATGCCTACGGATCGACCGACGACTTAGGCTGGAAAGCGATTGAGAACCCGATGCGGTGGCATGATTTCCATGCCACTTTGCTGCACTTGCTCGGAATCGATCACGAGAAACTTACGTTCTACCACAATGGAATCGAGCGTCGGTTGACGAACGTGCACGGCACGGTGCAGACCGATCTTTTCAGCTGAGAGCTTGATGTTTTTTTACTGTCGGGTCGAATCTAGCGATGAATCGATGGACGAGTCTATTACGGATCGCTTGTTTGGGATTCGATTGCGATGCAGAGGCGTGTACTCCTTCGAGGAGGAGCCTCTTTGGAATGCAAACTAGCTAGGATTTTCTTGACCAGTCGATAGATGGAAGTACCGAAGGATGATTAGGGAAGTGGCATAAGATGCTCTGGGATTTGCCGAACGATGATCAGCAGCCTTATTCGACAATCCCAAAAACACATGCTTTGAGAATAACTCGGTGGTACTCGAGTAA
>JBBAXA010000006.1:146950-150836 GCA_040396935.1 Pirellula sp. | reverse complement strand
GCACAATAGGTGCCAGGCACTAAAAGAACCCTACTAAAAGAACCCTAAAAGAACCTAACAGAACTTACCAGCCAGGGCTGATCGATCGACCCAGCGTGGTTCTGCCATCCAACTACGGCCCAGCGAGCCTACAGTCTAGCTGCCGGGGGGCGAAGTCCCCCGGTTGGCGAGCGATCGTCCTATATAGCGATCGTCCTAAATTACGCCGCGGTTCTCTCCGCGTGAGATCGCTTCTTCTCTTCCATACATGCTAGGTCGATAACGTTCTTCGCCAGTCCCATCGATCGGAGCAAGCGGATGAATGCATAAGTCATGTCGAATTCCCACCATTTATGACCGTGTTGAGCCAATCGTGGATGAGCATGATGGTTGTTGTGCCAGCCCTCTCCGTAGGCGATGATCGCTACCCACCAATTGTTGCGGCTGTCATCTTTGGTTTCATAGTTCTTGTAACCAGAGATGTGCGAAGCTGAATTCACAAACCATGTTGTGTGAAGAACAGCAACCATTCGTACACATACGACCCAGATCAACCATGACCAAGCCAACTGCGGTCCGCCCACAAGATACCCAGCTCCAGTAATCATCGCTGCAAAAGCCAAATGGATAGGAAGGAACCATCTCTCGAGAGTCACCAAGAACGGATGTTTCAGAAGATCCGGAACCCACTTCTTCGCAAAACCTTGTGGGTCGCCGTTGTCGGTGCTAAATGCCAACCAAAACATATGTGCCCACCAAGGCCCCTCATGGGGAGAATGAGGGTCACCAGGCTGATCGCTGTAAGCATGATGCTTTCGGTGATTGGCTGTCCAACTGATCGGTCCACCTTCTCCGGCGAGCGTACCAATCAGCGATAGCGTGTTGAACACCCACTTCGGGACCTCAAGCCCCATATGGGTCAAAAGTCGATGATAACCGAGGCAAATCCCGATGCTCCCTGTCATCCAGTGCAGAACGACGGCCAAGAAAAGTCCCGACCATGAGAAAGCCCACGGCGCGAAAAGTGCACCGACATGAAGAGCGATGAGCCACGCGGCGGAGCCCCAATTCAAATTGTAAACGGTAGGCACCGGAGATTGCTTACTACCCCCTTTTGCCGACTTCTGAGGGTGGCTTTTCAATTCGTCCACCTGAGGTTGGACGGGAGCAACAAGCGTTGCAGCGTGGTGATTTCTGACGACGGTACCGGATTCGTTGGTTGGGTTTGAGCCGAGCATCGAAACAGATCCTCTGAATTCTAAATGGTTCGAATTGCCATGTGGGTCTAAAAGACAAGCCTGGACGCTGTGGGGAACATCGGTCGAGCGATCGCTTTCCCCCTTTGTCCAGGGAAGCAGCCTATCTTCGTTTCAGCGATATCTGCCCCGAAATCCTACAAAAGGATAACGTTCACGGGACGATTCGTATGTCCGGGCGCGGTTTTAGCCATGTCAAAGATATGTAAAACCTGCACGTGCCCCGTTCAACCCAGACGGCGGATAAAGTGATTATTCCCCACCTTTGCCGCATGTCGTACATAACCCCAGCGGTTTAAAAGCCTTTCGGAAAGCCGTCCCGAGATGGCTTGGCAGACGATTGCATGCAATTGGCTGTGACTCGCGATGAACTCCGTCAATTTCACCGCCCTCAGAAGAGTCGAATAGCTGGTCCGCTCACCACAGCACAAGTAATTGACCGTCAGAAAACCAGGGCAACGCCTGGGAATCGCGTAGTAGACTTCGCAGATTCCGGGGGGGGCTGGACGGGTAACCTCATCCTTGGCTACGTCCCAAGTCGAGGCAAATCTCGGCCACCATCTCGTCCTCAGAACGACTCGATTTGTCGGATCGATTGAGAAATGGACGTAACGATACCTTGAAACCTTCTCGGCGACGTACCGAACCTGCTCGTCTCGTAAACCAGGGTCCCAGTTATCGATTTCGAACTTGGGGCGAAACCAAACCGCGGGATAGTTCATGCGAGTTGACGTTCGAGTACCTTCCTAATCCCAACCGGGACACTCAAAAGCGCAGCCTAAGCCTACAACGGACATCCCCCAAAATACCGCATTTTGCCATACCGAACCAGTGAGGAAAAGGGCGATCCGGTTTACGTTGACTTTGACGCTATACCATCAAATTTAGAACACCGATGAACCCCGCTTTAACATCGGTGAACTAAAATTTTTGGCACTTAACCTCGACTCGATAAGGATGGATCCTATGCGATGCTCATCCCTGACCGTCCCTGACACGTTACCGCTCGCATAAGAAGTACACTCGCAAAAACCGGTATGGCTAGCATCCACGGTTCAACTATCGCGCGAGCGACGGATCCAAAGAGAATCGATAGAGTTCCTCTCGACGCGATCATCCACCCGTACCGAAACCAAAACGTATGCGGAGGCGAATCCGTGCCATTCCTTTCGATGAGTTCCGATCCGGTTTCGCGGATGATCAGACTCTCAAAGGTTTTCGCCTTCAAGCCGTGATGCACGATGCCATTTTGGATGCTCCTCGTGCAGACAGATGGTACATCCTGTAAGTTCCTCAACCACGCTATAAGCCGTAAAGTTTCTCATGCCATATCCTGCAAAAGCATACACGCTGCTTGAAGATGGAGTAAGCATTTCGATCCTTTGTCGGAAATTGTCGCGTCCGCTCGCTGGTTGCCTGTTCGGTTGCGCGCTTATCTCGCCATTGGCGGCTCAGCTTCCGGCCTTTCCTCCCAGAGGAAATGATCAGATTCCGGTTTCGATTCGTACGAATCCCGACCCTTCAACGGGCCGTTCGAGAGAGGAGTTGTATGCCCAAATCTCTCAGGAGGTTGAGCTCATTGAGAGGCAGCAATCTCTACTTCGACGCGTGGTACAGCTCGTGGCCCCTACGGTGGTCCATATCGAGGCTGTGAAGGAGGAACCTGTCTCGGACAAAACCACCAAGGTGTGGAAGGAGCCAAAGAGGATTGAAGAAGCTGGTTCCGGCGTCATTGCTTCGATCAACAGCGCCAATATCATTCTGACGAACAGGCATGTGATTCACGGCGCGCTATTGAAGAGCATCAGGATTGAAACCTCGGAGGGGGGCACACTGACCCCGACGAGAGTTTTCGAAGACCCATCCACCGACATTGCGGTTATCGATATTGAAAGGGCGGCACTACCCTGTGCCAAGATCGCGGATAGTCGATCGGTATTCATCGGGGATTACGTATTCGCGGTCGGAAGCCCCTTTGGATTGAATCACTCCGTGAGCTATGGCATTGTCAGCGCCAAAGGACGCAGGAACCTGGAACTGGGCTCGAAATCGATCGTGTTCCAAGACTTCATTCAAACCGACGCTGCTATCAACCCAGGAAACAGCGGAGGACCGCTCATGAACATGCGGGGTGAAGTCATCGGTATTAATACGGCAATCGCCAGCAATAGCGGGGGGAACGAGGGGATCGGGTTTGCGATTCCGATCAATATCGCAGTGAATGTCGCAAAGCAGCTCATGGAGCGTGGGGAATTGCAACGAGCCTATTTGGGTGTCAGCGTCGAGAGGGCTTTCAATGCAGTCAATGCCAATATCCCGGGCCTCCCGCCACCCAAGGGTGCCTTTGTAAAAGTGATTAAACCGAATTCGCCCGCAGAGTTGGCGGGAATCCGATATGGAGACATCATCGTGGAGTTCGATGGAACTCAAGTGGACAACGATGAACACCTTGTTCAACTAGTCGGACTCACATCGATCCAGCGACCGATCGATCTTTTGATCCTACGAGATAATCAGCAATTGAAGATCAATGTTCAGCTCGTCCTGCTTCCAGGTGTTAACTGAGTTTCTGATGTACCCCATTCCATGAGCGCGGCGAGTAGAACAGCGGGGAGAGTAGAACAGCGGGGAGAGTAGAACAGCGGGGAGAG
>JBBAXA010000006.1:0-146850 GCA_040396935.1 Pirellula sp. | reverse complement strand
GGGGCAGACAGCGCATGCAGCTGCAGTGGCGAACCGATCTCTCTCCATCTAAGCGGTTCGATGAAATAAAACCGACTCTAGCGTCAAGCCTCGAGCGTGGACATCCGCTTGGCGTAGCTCCTCGGAAATGCGAGGAACTTGAAGATGCTAACTGGAATGAGCACCGCCATACCGTTCATGGTCATCGTCGCTCTCATCGTCTTCGACATCCTTGTAATTGATCGGAGAGATGGCTTTCTTGATGGTCTTTACCATGACATCGATCGGAGGTTCCTTCCCTGTAAACAAGCGGTATTGGTAGGCTGCTTGTCGAACAAACATTTGCAAACCGGTAATGATCGGGCAGTTTGCGGCTTTGGCGCCCTTGATGAAAAGTGTTTGTTCAGGGTTGTAGACCGTATCGAAAACGAGGGTGTTTCCGTCGAGTCTGTTGGTTTGGAACGGCGTATCATCCATGTCTGGAAACATACCGATGGGGGTGCCATTGATGAGAATGTTGGGGGTGATTGTGTGGCGGTCATTCCAGGCGACCGCCTTGCCACTGAGTTCATTCGCCAACGCTTCAGAAGCATCTGCATTCCGGCTTGTAATCGTGATCAAGGCATGGCGCTGCGCTAGTCCGTAGGCTATGGCCCGAGATACCCCTCCGCTGCCGAGGATCAGGGCAGAGGCTCGTTCGAAAGGGTTTTCGGCTTTGGGGCGTATTCGGGACATCGCTTCGGTTAGACAATCCATGGCTGCTCGATAATCCGTGTTGTAGCCGACCATTTCCTCACCGGAGAAGACCACTGTATTACAAGCTCCAATCCCCTGCGCGGCCGCCTCGGCCTGGGTCAGGAGTGGTAAGATCGTTTGCTTGTGGGGAATGGTAACGCTCAAGCCTCCGATTTTTTCCTTCTTGCACCAATCGAGAAAGAATCGGAGTTCGTGCGATGCGACACGGAAAGGTAGATAACGACAGTCCAGTTGATGTGCCTGGAATGAAGCATTGTGAATGAGTGGGCTATAGGAATGGGCAACCGGATCAGCCACAACTCCAAAGAGTTGCGTGGTGGATGAGATCGATTCCGCACGATAGACATTGGTCATTTGATCGTAGCTCAATTGTCCTGGGGCTACGCGACGATCGGCATCGAACACGCAATACGTGAAGGGTGCTCCGTAGCGACTGGCGAGAATTCGAGAGGGTGTGCCAAACTCACCCATAGCGATTCCTATGGTTGGGACCGATGCTTTGCGCATTAATTCCAACATCCTCGCGGTATCTTCGAACGAATTTGCCTGAGCTGCAATCTTGACAATATCCGCATCCGCTTTCGCTAGTTCCTCGTGGATCGATTCCAGGTTTTCCGGCATGCCATCAAAGTTGTGGACGCTGACGATACGCTTTGTCTTTCCGTATCGTGGAATCTTTTTAGCCGTGTCCAATTCGAGATCGACGTATTCGATTCCCATCGCGATGGCTGATCGCAGCAGCATCAAACGCTCTTCTTCCGTTCGATCCCAGCGTCCTCCGTCTTCGCGACGTCGACACGTCACGACGACGGGTGTCGGTCGTCCTTTGAGAAGCCTTGCCAAATCGATACTTCGACCGATGTAGTCGAGTCGCAATTCCACGAGTTTCGCGCCGAGTTCAGCGACATTCAAATGCTCGGAAATAGTGTGTTTATGTCGAGTTCGAGCGATTGTAACGCAAATCATTCTTACTAACGTAGCGCGCAGGAGGAGAACAAGAAAAGGAACGGGTTTGACCGGGCGGGGATCATACTGTAGCTACTGGACCGTGCCAACTTAGAAACCGCTGTAGAAGGATGGGCCCCGGTTGGGTAAGAAAGCTTTCCGGATGGAATTGCCAGCCCTCTACCGCAAACCGCTTGTGACGTACACCCATAATAATTCGGTTTCCCCTGGCGTCGTCCACCCATGCGGAAACCTCTAAACAATCCGGTAAACTTTCGGGCTGAATGACCAAAGAATGGTATCTAGTCGCTACGAACGGATTTTCCAAGCCCTGGAACATGCCGCGATCATCGTGCCAAATCGAGTCGGTTTTACCATGCATCAACTCGGGGGCCCGCACAATCCTCCCACCAAAGGCTTGTCCAATCGACTGATGGCCCAGGCAAACCCCGAGGATAGGATAATCCGCATGAAGCTGCTCGATGACGGACACACAGATCCCCGCCTCGTTCGGGGTACAAGGGCCAGGTGAGAGAATAATCCTCTCCGGCTGCATCGCTCGAATATCCGAGATGGATAATTCGTCGTTGCGAAAAGTCTTCACGTCGAGCGTCGGATCGATCTCTCCAAGCCGCTGTACAATGTTGTAGGTGAAGGAGTCGTAGTTATCGATTAGTAGAATCATGAGTGCTAATGAGGGTAGATGGTTGCAACGTTATCGTATCACAACGGTTCGACTTTCAAAACGTACGCAAACCTAAACAGGAGAGTCGATGATTCGGAGCGCCAACGGCTTTTCAGACGATTCCCGATTCCGGACCCGTGAGAATTGCGACATGCTGCGAGGAGAACGCTTTCAAATGATTCGATGGATCCACCTTGGGGCTTTCGTCCTGACCCTTTTTTTAGGTTCCAGGACGGAGTCCCAAGAAACGTATGACCTGGTGATTCGGGGCGGTCGCCTGGTCGATGGAACAGGAAACCCTTGGCGATATGCAGATCTGGCTATCCAAGGTGATCACATTGTGGAGGTGTCGCATGGAATCAAGGGGACTGGAAGACGCGAAGTCGATGCGACAGGATTGATCGTTGCCCCTGGTTTCATCGATATTCATTCCCATTCAGATTTTTTGCTCCTGGAGGATGGTGCCGCGCTGAGCAAAATTTTCCAGGGAGTGACCACCGAAGTCCTCGGCGAAGGATCGTCCGTTGCACCCTTCCGAGGGACAACACGTTCAGATGGCATTTCCGAAACAAAACGATTTTCATCATTGGACAGCTACTTTCGTGAATTGGAATCGAGTGGCATCGCTGTCAACGTCGCGACCTATGTCGGTATGGACAATCTTTGGCGAAGCGTCATGGGGAGTTCCTTCGCTCGACCGACGACCGAGCAATTCGAGGAGATGAAGCAACTGCTGGACGAAGCGATGCGCGATGGAGCTTTCGGTATGTCAACGATGCTGGCCATGCCGCCGGGATCATTAGCAACGATTGATGATATTGTCGATCTATGCGGGGTTGTGCGAAGGTACGGCGGAATCTATTCAACACATAATCGACATGAAGGAACGGATGTCATCGCTGCCGTACGAGAAGCTATTGAAATCGGAGAGCGAGCATCCGTTCCGGTCGACATTATTCACCTGAAGATTGCAGACCAATCTCTCTGGGGGCATATGAATGAACTGGTGCAGATGATTAACGAAGCCCGTCGGCGTGGAGTGAATGTCCAAGCAAATGTTTATCCTTACACTCGGGGCAACAACAATCTGTCGAGCATCATTCCTCCGTGGGCCCATGAGGGTGGTCTGACCGACCTCGTGCAACGACTCCGAGAGGCCGACACGAGGCAGAGAATGAAGAAAGATATCCTCGGGGGTATTTCCGGATGGTACAACCACTACACGGCGGTTGGAGGGGATTGGTCGCGCATGCTGATCAGCGGTAAAGGTCCCTACGAAGGGATGACCATGGATCGTATTCAGTCCCTTAAGAAAAAAGATAATCCCAATAGGGATTCGTTGGATGTGCTGTTCGATCTTTTGATCGAACAGAATGGTTCGATCCCGACCGTTTATGAGCATCACACCGAAACCGATATGAATTTGGCGATGTTACAACCATGGTGTTCGATCGGTTCGGATGGATCTGCCTATGCAATTCAAGGTCCTCTGCGACGGGGAAACCCACATCCGAGGAACTTTGGCACGTTTCCCCGTGTCCTGGGCCTTTACGTCCGAGAAAACAAACTTCTCCAACTCGAGGATGCGGTTCGAAAGATGACTTCCCTCAATGCGGTCAAATTAGGGATTCGGGATCGAGGATTTCTCATGCCCGGAATGAAGGCCGACATCACGGTGTTTTCAGAAGAGGAAATCGGTGACCTGTCGACCTATCAAGATCCATTTCAGTACAGTCGTGGGGTCGAGTGGGTTCTGATCAACGGCCAAATCGTACTCGACCAAAAACGTCCCACGGCCTCGCGTCCAGGCAAAGCTTTGAGGCACGGCAGGTAGTCATTCGAAATCTAGTACGCTTCGTGTACAACAGCTGACGCGAATATAGAAGTCGATAGGGAGCTTACGACTAGGCCAACAATTCCTGGATCACTCGGGCATGCTCGACACCGGTCAATCTCAAGTCCAGACCTTGGTTCTTAAAAGTAAATCTCTCATGGTCGATTCCGAGTAGATGGAGTACCGTGGCATGGAAATCCCTGATATGAACCGGATCCTTGACGATATTATAGGAGAAGTCGTCCGTCTCGCCGTAAACGGTACCTCCCCGGATCCCACCACCCGCCATCCACATCGTGAAGCAACGGGGGTGATGGTCCCGTCCATAGTTTTCTTTGCTAAGTCCACCTTGCGAATAGATGGTTCGCCCGAATTCCCCGCCCCAAATCACCAGCGTGGAATCGAGCAATCCGCGCGACTTAAGATCGGTGATTAGCCCATAGGTCGCTCGGTCGACATCTTTGCATTGTGAGGGTAATCGTCCCGCGACGTTTCCGTGATGGTCCCAGTTATTGAGATAGACTTGTACAAAACGGACGTCCCTCTCGATCAATCGGCGTGCAAGGAGTGCGGTGTTAGCGAACGAGCCAGGTTTCTTCGCTTCGGATCCATAGAGTTCAAAGGTGCTATCGGGTTCATTGTTGATATTGGTAAGGTCGGGCACACTCGCCTGCATCCGGAACGCCAGCTCATATTGCTGGATACGAGTGTGTATCTCCGGATCTCCAACCGCTCTGAAATTCATCTCATTGAGCTGCTTCAATCCATCGAGTGTTTTTCGCCTCACATCCATGCTGACACCATCAGGATTGTTGATATACAAAATCGGATCGCCTGCTGATCGGAAACTGACCCCTGCGTGCTCGCCAGGGAGGCAGCCGGAGGACCAAAGTCTGGCCGAAATCGCTTGGATTTGTTCGGTGTTGGAGGGTTGGGCTACGAGAACAACGAAAGTAGGTAGATTGTTGTTCATCGACCCCAAACCGTACGAAAGCCAAGAACCTATGCAAGGGCGGCCGGTCACCATGTTTCCTGTCTGCATGTAGGTGATCGCCGGTTCGTGGTTGATGGCCTCCGTGTGCATGGATCGAATGAAGCAAAGATCGTCGACAATCTTCGCTGTCTCCGGAAGAAGCTCCGTCATCCACATGCCTGATTCACCATGCTGCTGGAATTTGAATTTCGACGGAGCGATTGGAAACCGGGATTGGCCGCTGGTCATCGTCGTCAATCGCTGCCCGTTGCGTATCGACTCAGGCAAGTCCTTGTCGTACCAGTCATTCATCTGAGGCTTATAGTCAAATAGGTCCAACTGCGACGGACCCCCCACCATGTGCAGATAGATCACCCGTTTGGCTTTCGGTGGAAAATGTGGGAGCGTTGCCAAGCCGCCGACGCGCTCAGCGTCGGATGCGTTTGCAAACAACTGTGGCATGCCTAGATAGGCGAGAGCAGCTGTGCCCAAAGCATTTCCACCGCGACGGAAGAACTGACGTCGTGTCTCGTAGCGAACGTATTC
This sequence comes from Pirellula sp., assembly GCA_040396935.1. GTDB lineage: Bacteria > Planctomycetota > Planctomycetia > Pirellulales > Pirellulaceae > JBKCUI01. The sequence continues at coordinate 141,132 of JBBAXA010000006.1, read as the reverse complement.
GTCAAAGAAAGGATGAACCATAGGGACAACTCAACTCTTCAAAAATTCTTGATGGAATAAACGATCTAGTACGGATTCGAGGATGCGTCGCCTCGTCCAAATCGCCTTCTGATCTCTTGCCGATTGTGCAGCCTCTGCGATCGGATCGGAACCATTCCGATCTGTATCTCGTCAAGCGGAGTGACTGAAAAAACTATTTGTTTAGAACCTCATCCAAATTGAGCAATTGATTGACCATCATCGTCCAGGCTGCCAATTCAACCGCGTCTAGGGATGCATCGGATCTGGTTGCTCCGACAGCCAACAGAGCCTTTGCTCCATCTGGTTTTTGTTTGAAATACTCGTAGAGGTCGAACCAACCTGTTTGCACGATATGGATTTCCTCAACTCGGAAAGGTCTACCGACCAATTTGTGAGCTAGCCACTGAATGCGATTAGAGACGTCTGTGCCTACAGACTTGTCGAGCAACAGACTGGTCGCCAGCATACGAGCTGCTTCGACGAACTGAGGATCGTTGAGCGTGACCAGGGCTTGGAGTGGTGTATTGGTACGTTCGCGTCGGACCGTGCAAACCTCACGAGCGGTCGCATTGAAGGTCTCCATGTTGGGAGGAGGAGCCGCCCGCTTCAGGAAAGTGTAGAGGCTGCGACGGTATAAACCCTCACCCTTGTCGATCACGTAATCCCGCGTGTTGCTGCCGGGCATCGCCACAGCCTCCCATACTCCGAGAGGTTGGTAAGGCCGGACACTGGGACCACCGATCTTACTGACGAGAAGACCGCTCACAGCCAGCGCGGTATCTCGAATCATTTCAGCGTCCATACGAAATCGGGGGCCACGGGAGAACAGTTTGTTCTGCGGATCCATGGCGAGCCGTTCCGGGGAAGCGCCCGCAGACTGTCGATAGGTTGCACTGGTGACGATCTGTCGAAACAAGTTCTTGATATTCCAATGGTCTTCTTGAAAGCTGACAGCCAGATAGTCCAGCAATTCTGGATGTGAAGGGAGTTGTCCGGTTGTCCCGAAGTCACCAGAGGAAGCGACGATACCCTGCCCGAAAACCTCCTGCCAAAAACGGTTGACGGTCACTCGAGCTGTGAGCGGATGAGCGGGCAAGAGCAGCCACTTGGCGAGTCCCAAACGATTGGTTGGAAACTCCTCAGGCATGGGAGGTAGAAACTTGGGGGTCGCCGCCTTCACTTCTTGCCCACGCTTATCGTAATCACCGCGGGTCAAAACATGCGCCATGGGAGCAGTCTTTGCTTCGTTCATGACGTGTGCCACGGTACCACGGTTTTTGATCGCGTTCCTTTCCGACTGGACTTTGCTGAGTTCCTCCGAGAGCCGAGCGGACTCCGAATCTTTACTTGCAACGTACCAGGTCAGCAAATCCTCCGTCTCTTCCTTGGTTCGGTTTTTCTTGGTGATCAAAAAGGAACGCCTCATTCCATTCGATACTGTTGAGATCTGATTCACGGAAAGAGGGGACTTGTAAATCCGAATATCTTGGATGGAAGCGCCGGTCGCAGGAGAGGTGGTATGCCGTTTACCGATCGTGAGCGGCACGCTGGTCCGGGTCGACTCGCTGACCGCCTTGCCTTGAACCGTCTTTTCGACCTCGCTGCCGTTGAGGTAGATCTTCAGTCCTTCTGCTTTGGACGAACCATCGTAAGTGATCGCCACATGATTCCATTTGTTGGCAGCGAGTTTAGGCTTGGAAACGACCTTGAGAGCATTGTCTGGCCATTTGTGGATCAGATGCATTCCGACGCTTCCGGCTTCGGTCCACACATCCCAACCGCGATGCGCATCGGCTTCGTCCATGCGAGCGATCAAGGCTCCATCCTGACGTGGCGAGCCCGGTTTCACCCACAGCATGACCGTAAAGGATTGATCTCGTTCCAAATCACCGATGGGCAGTTGGGGAAAATTCTCTTTGACCTGCCATGCTTGTTCTCCGACATGCCCATCCACCAGGTTGGCATCGTGATCGAGGGGCACTCGGTGGAATTCCGATTGATGGACGACATCGAGCCATCGCTTTTCAGAACTGAGCAAAGGGATATGCGTCTCCAGAGCCGGAATCCCCTCGGGATTGCCCCACTGCTCTCGATTCGCCAGCGGGCTCGCCAGGTATTCCTCGAACGGTTTCCTCGATGCTTCTCGACGAGCGCCTATCGCTTGCTCGAGTTGGGTACCAACGGTTTCCAGTTCGCGAGCCCTTTCTCGGTCTGCATCGAGCGGAACCGACACGATGGGAGGCGGGTCCTTGATGTTTCCGTCCCGCACATTTTGGGTGGTGTTGTTGAAGTAGGCAGCGAGTTGATAGAACTCGCTTTGACTGATCGGATCGAATTTGTGGTCGTGGCAAACCGCGCAACCTGCTGTCAGTCCCATCCAAACCAGGCCCGTGGTTTCAACACGGTCGCGTGTGTAGAGGACCCGATACTCTTCATCGATGATTCCACCCTCATTTGTAGTGATGTTGCAGCGATTGAAACCGGTAGCGATCAGTTGATCGAGATCTGGATTAGGGAGCAGGTCTCCCGCGAGCTGTTCGATCGTGAACTGATCGAATGGCATATTACGATTGAATGCTTTGATGACCCATTCGCGATAGGACCACATTTCCCGATAATTGTCGAAATGGATTCCGTGCGTGTCGGCATAGCGTGCGTAATCGAGCCAATGACGGCCCCTGTGTTCGCCCCACTCGGGTCGCTTCAGAAGTTCGTCGACATAATTTTCATAGCGATTGGGACTTGGATCGGCGATGACTCGTTCGATCTCGTCGGGAGTCGGAGGCAATCCAGTGAGGTCATAACAGACACGTCGAATCAACGATCTTAGCTCCGCCTCGGGAGATGGCTCCAAGCCTCGTCGTTCGAGTTCGGAAAGGACAAAGCGGTCGATCGGATTTCGGCCCCAAGCATTGTTTCGGACTTGCGGCAGTTCCGGTTTGGTTGGTGGAATGAACGCCCAGTGACCTTGATACTCCGCTCCCTCGGCAATCCACTGTTTGAGAAGATCTTTTTGCGCCGGAGTGAGCGATTTGTGCGAAGTCGGAGGGGGCATCACACTTTCCAGATCGCTGGAAAGGATTCGGCGAATCAATTCGCTCTCTTCCGGTTTGTTCGGAGCGATCGCGTTGCTAGAGATCGCTTCATCACGAATGTCGAGGCGTAGGTCCGCCGCGCGCTTGTTTGCATCCGGTCCGTGACAGGCAAAGCAATTGTCCGACAAGATAGGACGAATATCGCGATTGTATTGAACCGTACCCCAAACCCAGGCGGACGAGGGATCAAAGCAGACAAAACAAACGGCAGTGAGGATGGTTGTAAAACAAGATACAAGCGAAGGCATCTTTGGTTCTTGATTAGCAGGAAGAACGGTGGCCACACTCAGGACGGCGAGAGGCGAGGCGGGATGAAGTCGGATTCATTTCCCGACTCCACATTCTTTATTTTACAACGGATTTTCCGTAGGCAAGAGAGATATTTAACAGGAAGCACCAAGCATTTCGGTCCGGTTTGCCTGTCAGCAAGTTCCGCTTGCTCTCAGGCAGGTCAGATTGTTGGGAAAAGCGGATGGATTAGAATAAGGGCTTTGCCCCGCGATGCTTCCACTATGATTTCGATCGTCGTCCCACTATTGAATGAACAGGATTCGTTGGACGAGTTGGTCGAACGAATCGGTGCTTCCATTGAGAAAAGCCAACTGGGGGACTACGAAATCCTCTTCGTAGACGACGGATCCACGGACAAATCTTGGGAAGTAATTCAACGGATTTCCCGAGCGACTTCGAAGGTCCGAGCGATACGGTTTCGTCGGAACTTTGGAAAAGCTGCCGCCTTGCATGCAGGTTTCCAACGCGCTCGTGGCGAGGTCATCATCACCATGGATGCCGACCTGCAGGATGATCCGGACGAAATCCCACGACTGATGAAATCGCTGGAAAATGGATACGACGTGGTGAGTGGATGGAAGCAAACTCGGTACGATCCCTGGCACAAGCGATGGCCATCGTTGGTATTCAATGGTATCCTTCGCGCGGCGACCAAGTTGCACTTGCACGATTTCAACTGCGGTCTCAAAGCGTATCGACGCCAAGTTCTCGGTGAGATTCAATTGTACGGTGAAATGCATCGTTTCATCCCGGTGCTAGCCAACTCGAGAGGTTTCAAAGTCACCGAGTTAGCCGTTCAGCATCACCCTCGAGTCCACGGTATTTCCAAGTACGGCGTGTCCCGGATACTCAAAGGTTTTTTGGATCTGTTCACCGTCGTCTTCCTGACTCGCTTTCGATACCGTCCACAGCACCTACTCGGCGGAATCGGACTATTTGCTTGCTCGCTAGCGGTATTTCTTTTAATCATCCTCTCGGGAATGTGGATCTGGACTCGGGTCTTCGATGGATGGGAACCGATCAATCTGCATGAACGCCCTGTTTTCTATCTGGCAATGACTTTGTTCATCGCTGGACTTCAATTCCTAAGCACGGGGTTGCTGGCTGAACTGGTGGTCGCCAATGCCGCGCATCGGACGTTACCCTATTCGATTCAGGAATCCATCAACGAGTGAGCGAATCCTAGTTCGTCAACTCCCAAATCCAAGATCATGTCAGCAGTCCCTTCTGGCCCATCCTCTGAAATGAACCAAAGTTCGTATGCGACGTTTTCAAATCCGATGCGCAGGGCCGTCGCCGGCGTCTTGATATTGCTCTCCCTGGGGCAGCTAACAGGGAGGATCTTTTCGGTCAACGCGATCAACACCCAAGCTCTCGAGCAAACACTCAGGACAGATTTACTCGACGAACTCAAATACCTGGCCGTCCTCGGCTTGGAAGAGGGGCGAACTGACGATGTTGCAATCTATGAGGAAGCCCTTTTCCGCGAATTCAAATTCAATGCTCAGTCATTAAAAACCCCAGAAGCCGCGAAAGACGCTAAAACAGCAAAAGCAAAAGCGACGCGTCGCTGGCCGATCCAAGCGAGGAGGGAGAATTGGGAATCCCGTAAAAAGGAATGGACAACAGCAAACCTCCTCAAGAAAGTACTCAGCGAAACCAAGTATCGACGCGAAGACCTGGTCTGGGAACTAAAACTACTAGCCATCGAAGCGGCTGAAGCGAAATCAGAAGAGGATCAATCGCTTTATTTGCAAACCATCTCGACGGTGCTGCAAGACATTGCCACCGAGAAAAATAAACAATTGAGGAAAGAGAATCCGGATATCGCTGACGAACAGCTTGTCAAGGCAGAGGTCTTTGACCCCCGTTCTCTCCAAGACCCAGCCGTCATTGAGGAAGTCAAAGCTGCGAAGAGGAGTGCCTCGCATCACTGGCCCATAGAACTGAGACGCCGAGACTCGGAAAACGTAAGGACTCGAGGCACCGAAGCGGAATTGGTCAGAATGGCAATCATGGAGTGTAACAAGCAGAGACCTTTTCTGAGTGGTAACGATCGTAGTCGGTGGCTGACGGTCCGATCGCTTGTTGAACTCGGTACCTATGAAATCAATGGTATTATCGAAAACGAACCGGCTTGGGATTCCGTGGATATTGTCAGCCACAGGAATGCCGAAGGAGAGCAAAGACTCTACTCCAGCAAACCTCCACTTCAATCGAGTATCGTTGCCATACCTTACTGGATCATGAATCAAGCAACGGGATGGACCTTGGGGTCGCATCCCTTCGAAGTAGGTCGAGTTTTACTCTTCCTCGTCAATGTCTTGCCATTGGGTTTTGCCTGGTGGCTCGCTGCGAGGCTGTTGGATGAGTGGTGCGAAAGCGACGCATGTTATGTCGTGCTAATGGCATCGATCTGTTTCGCCACGCTTCTATCGACATTTGCAGTTGCTTTGAACAACCATCTCTGGGGGGCAGTCAGCGCCATTGCTGCTTCCTGGTATGCTACGCGATGTTGGCAAAATAACCCGCGTACGCTTGATTTCCTAGCCACCGGTTTCTGGGCGGCGTTCGCATTCACGTGCGAGCTTCCGGCCGCCAGCTTGATTGCGATGTTTGGTTTATTGCTCCTCGTTCGCGCCCCGAAGCCGACGCTCGCCTTGGGTCTGCCGATGGTCGCCTTGGTTCTCGTCGCTTATTTCGGCACCAACTACATCGCCCATGGGAAGTGGAGTCCTCCGTATTCCTATGGTGCGGGAGATGTCAACACCGCGGATAGTCGCAAAGAAGAAAACTGGTACGACTTCGATTACATTCGCTTTATGGACGGAAAAAAGGTGGATAGTTACTGGCGAAAACCAGACAATCCGCTGGACCTCGGAGAGCCATCGGTACCTCACTACCTGGTTCATGCGACGGTTGGACATCATGGTATCCTCTCGCTCACACCACTTCTGGTTCTGGCGATCCCTGGCATGTTCATGGCATTGATTAGAGGCCAGGGGGGGAACCGTCTGTGGACAGTCGCGGTGATCGCCGTGAGTGTGGTTTGCCTCGCTTTTTATCTATTTCTACTCGACACTCGCCAACGGAACTATGGTGGTACGACAACCGCCTTCCGGCAACTTCTCTGGCTCCATCCGCTTTGGTTGATAGGGTCAGCGCCCGTTGTGGATCGGTTGATGCGATCTCGGTTGGGCACATCGTTCGTGGGCCTGCTCGCAGGTTTGTCGATGCTTTCGGTCAGCTATCCGACATGGAATCCATGGACTCAGACATGGATCTGGAATCTCATGTTGTGGTTAGGTATCAATCCGTTGAGTCGATAAATCGATCGATTCCGTCGTCCGCCGAGGTGGTTTCTTCCCCAGAGCTCTTGTGGAAAAATTCTAATCCCATCCGTCGAACCAGCGACTATGGATCCCGCTGGCGGAGGAGTTCTCCGCTGGCTTGCTCGACGCGAGACCGAGCGTTCGCTAACCAGGGCAAGACCTCATCGCCGAGGGAAGGGAGCCCCACTCGTCGCATGACTTGATTCAAACGATACAGCAATCGTTTATCATCGCCGTAGTCGAAAAGGAATCGTTCTTCTTTGAATCGCACAATCCAGGTCCAAACCTCTGGAATCGAATGACCTACAAGCTGGGAAGCACACTCCTCGATCAGCGATGGATCGAGCTCATCCAGAGTTTGGTAGTACGACTCGATCAGGTCCTCATTCCGGGCAGCTAGGCAATGATCCAGCAGAAGCTCAATGACGATATGCCCGAGAAAATGAGATCGGACCGATGCTTCTGGTCCATGCACGCGTCGCAACTCGACCGCTAGATGAGCGCTGAGCAAAACGAATGATTCGGTTTGATGGAACCAGGCATCATCATCGTGATGCTGGACAACGCCCGAATAAAATCGGGACTTTGGTGAGTGAGCATCTTTGCACTCCTCTCTCAAAGCCCAAGCCTTGGAGCGCCTCGCACGATACTGCTTTCCGACCACACGCAACCAATCGGGCATCGCTACTCCTGCAACGAAATAGGGATCGTGCAAAAATCGATAAGCGTGCGTCAAATAATTCAATCGATCCGCTCCTGGAAGAGAAGGTTTCTTGAAATCGGAATTTCCATCGCTGAATCACCGGGAACCAAGATACCTATCTCGAATGTTTTCTCCCATCGAGAAATGGTCCGATTCGTCTCCCCGGACATCTCATTCCGCCAAAAGCCTCCTCGCATTCCCAAAGCAGATCGCTCGGTGACGGAAGTTCTCGAGTTGAGCTTCATGCAATTTCAAGAGGCTCGCCTCCCAGTAATGAAACGGGGCGTGCGATCCAAAGACGATGCCGTCCAAAGGAGCATTCTCGAGCCATTCCGAGATGACGCCCAAACCATCCAGCATAGCGATATCCGTCCACACCCTCCCCGTCTGTAGTAAAGGAATGCATAAGGCTCGCATGTTTCGATTTGTATTGTGTAAAACCATCTTCAATTCGGAAATCGTCGATACTATTTCGGCCAAGGGTGTGATGTCCACCGGTTTCACTTGCAACAGAGGATGCATCATGCGTGCATCCTCCATTTGAACAGGGATCGAAACAAGCATCTTGAGATCTGCAGCCCGTCGTAGCAGTCGATGGAAATCGGAGTCATCGAGTTCGTAGCCATGGTAGTTCGGAAACAGGCGTAAACCTGGCATTTTTAAATCTTCAGCGCATCGTCTTAAGTCTTCCTCCCAGTCAGGCGACTTGGGGTTGACGGTACCGAAGGGGCGCAAGCGTAGCGATGTGAACCGAGAGCAGTCGGCCGCGAGACGTTCGTTCACCCCACGAATATCTCGATGGAGCAGACCGTCATAGCTACCGGCCCAGGCTTCGACGACTTGAAACCGGAGCAATCGTTCGATGAGTTGCTGTGTATCATCGTCCCTCAAACGGCGTGTTGGCCATCGGGATAGATTGACCTGAACATCGATAATCGACCCGTTCAAACCGGCAATCCCTTCTGTTGTAAGATCGGTTGAAGTAGTTTCTTTAAATTGCCCGCCAGGATCAAACTCTTGGCCGACGGTGGAATGCTCGCGCCAGCGATCTTGGCCAATTGCGAGGCAAACGATCTGCCGGGCACATCACTTCCGAATACGACACGTTCGGCTCCTAGTTCGCGTAGGGCCATTTCTGTGAATCCGGACGTTGGATCTCCTCCGCCGAGTTCTACAAGTACATTTTTCTGGCTTCGTATCGCGCGAATCCCCAATTCCCAATTACCTCCTGCATGCCCGCAAATCATTTTGGCCTGCGGATGCCTTTGAGCCAGGAGTGCTAAATCCATAGGCGTCGATTCGTGCGGGAGATTCCCCGTGGTCTTGATCCACGTATGTTGGAAGACAACGGCGTTCAGTTCCGTAGCTCGATGTAGAATCGCATCTAACTTGGCGTCGTTTGCCAATGCAGAGACCCAAAGCTTCACACCGACCATGGGGCCATCGGCGACGCATCGCTCGAGTTCATCTAGACTCTCTTTGGGATACATAGGATTGAGATAGACGAAGCCTAGAGCTCGTCCCTGAGCAACCTCAATGGCTTGTAGTACCTCATCATTTTGCTTGTGCATTTCAGACGGTGTCGGGTTATAGGAAAACGACATTCCCATATAAACACAGAGACGCTCGATTCCCATTCGGTCGGCGAAATGCAGAAGTCGTCGCATACGAGCCTGAGGTGTCGCGCCTTCCATGCCAGCCAAGTGCGCGTGCAAATCCCAAACACCTCCATCGATTGGAAATTGAAAATTTCCAATCTCTTCTTCCGCATGAGATGGTTGGCACCGGATACCGACAGAAATCGCGGGTAGTGCTTTGAGGAAGAGACGACGATGGGAGAATTCCATTTTGGAACTTGGACGAAACGGGTAGTTGCTACCGTGCTGGCCTGCAATCAGCTTTCGTCAGGCGGCCTTTCGGAAAGGGCTGCGGTTGGGTGCGAGCGTGCTGTATGTAAACTCGTCGGTTCTCGCAATCATGGGAACCAAAAGAGCGTTGCAACGGATAGGTGAAAGGACTCGCACGGGTCTTGGGAGGCAGGAGCACGGATGAGAGAATCGAACACACGACGGTCCAAGTATAACTCTAAGACCCTGTGTAGGCGAAGTCTGCAGCTCGGAGTACCTTGTTGAGCCAGAGGGGGGGCAGCCAAGCACGGAGGAAGTCGGAAAACGTGTGGCGGATAGGGCGCCCTAGATGCTCGTTGGGGATCGTCGAAGGATCGTCCCAGGGGAGACTCTTAGGAATCAGCCTGCGACAGCTAATATCGGCCAAAGGTTACAGCGTCCTGGGTAGTTCTCGCTGTACCTCGAAAGAGGGGTAAGGAGTCGCACTGGTGCTCCAGTGTCCTGGTGGTTTTTTTATGCCTCACGCCACGTTGGAATTCGGTCCGGCTCGATGAGATCAGGCGATGCTGAAGGTAGAAGTCGCCTTGAGGATGGTGTGGTCGTCCGGGAAGGTATGGAATGCCTGCACAAACATCTGCCCCTCTCGCTCGTCGACGTGTAGGTAGCTGACCGCTCCGTAGGCAATTCGGCCGCTCGAGTCAAAGGTCTGCATCAGGTCATTGTCGCAGTCACTGTTCTTCAGTTGCGATTGAAGCATCCAAAATAAATCGGGTGACACAACCTCACGTTCGCATTCGGTGGTGTAACGAATCAGGGATTGTCTCTCCACGATTTGACGAGATTTTCCACGGAGGGGGGAGGAGATAATTCGCCGGCGTTGCGGTAGCGACTGTTTGCAGGAGCAGAGCACCTCGGAGAGAACTGCATGTCCGCGAACGAAGGTGATGACATGCCCGTCCCCAGTGATATCGATGCGAGCAGAATACTTATCTCTTTGAATGTGCCGTGTTCGATAAACTTGGAAGAGCTCCGGGTGGATCGATCTGCCGAAAACGTAAAGTGCATGTTCGGCTATAGTCGGACGAATCGATAGCACTTGGAGGCCTTTCTGACGAGGATAAGGATCAGACGTTCGACGGATTATAGTGTCGGCATTATGCGGCATCCAATATCAACTTAGCAACAATACTCGCAACAAAAAAACTTGTTTCTCTTTTTGCTAACTACAGCCTTGATTTATCTCCGGAAAACTGTATCCCCTTGACACCGAACCCGTTCCTTTGTGTTGCGCTTCCTCTGTCAATACCCTCCACTAAAACCGACTCGCAAAGACCGAACGGCTTCAGTAAGTTGTGATATGATGCAGCTCGAAACTCCAACCAAGAGAGACCACACGAATGCATATTGTGATGGCTGCTTCCGAGGCGGTACCGTTTGCGAAGACGGGCGGCTTGGCAGATGTTTGCGGTGCGTTACCCAAGCAATTAGTTGCACGAGGACACCATTGTTCTTTGTTTTTGCCAGGATATCGACGTGCTATGAATATCGGCTTGCCAGTCGAAGATACGCACGTTTCATTCGTCGTGGACATGGCCGGTAAACAAGTCGCATCTAGAATTCTAAAAGTCAAGCTACACGAGGGGGCGGTTACTGTCTATTTGGTAGACCAACCTCACTATTTTGACCGGGACCATCTGTATGGTGATGAGCATGGGGATTATCGGGACAACGCGGAGCGTTTTTGTTTCTTTTGTCGGTCCGTTGTCGAAGCGGTAGAACGTCTCAGGATCCAGGTGGACATCATCCATTGTCACGATTGGCAGACGGGTTTGATTCCTGCTTTTTTGCGTACCAACTTCGGTCAGAAGCAGTGGTATCGACACGCGGCTTCCTTGATGACCATTCATAATCTGGCTTACCAAGGCCGATTTTGGAGCCAGGATATGCATCTCACAGGAATGGACTGGCAATATTTCAATTGGCAGCAGATGGAGTTTTTCGGCGACCTCAACCTTCTAAAGACAGGAATCGCTTTCGCTGATTTCTTGACGACGGTCAGTCCGACCTACGCGCGGGAAATACAGACTCCCGAACATGGATGCGGACTGGACGGAATCCTCCGGTCAAAGCAATCGCGACTCGTAGGGATCGTCAACGGTGTTGACTACAACGTTTGGGATCCTCGGCACGACGCGCATATCGCTCAAAACTATGGAATTGAGAACTGGCGGGATGGAAAACAGTTGTGCAAAAGTGATCTGCTGAATCTCTTGGGATTGCCGACCAAGCGCGATTGGCCGCTCATCGGCTTGATCGGTCGACTCGCCGACCAAAAGGGCTGGGATTTGGTCAAGCCACTGTTGGAATCGTCGTTAGAGAATCTACCTGCCCAGTGGGTTATTCTAGGTAACGGTGAACAGCGGTTCGCGACGGTCCTTTCCTCGCTCGCACAGCGGTTTCCTGATCGCTTGGCCGTTCGCCTCGAATTTTCCGAAGCCATGGCTCATAAAATCGAGGCTGGAGCAGACATGTTCCTCATGCCGAGCCGCTATGAACCTTGTGGATTGAATCAACTTTACAGTCTGCGTTACGGAACAGTGCCCTTAGTGCATGCCACGGGCGGATTGATGGACACTGTTACTGATATGAATGTTCCTGCCGTCTCGTCCGATCACGCAACGGGTTTCGCCTTCAGCAATTATTCGCTCGAAGGAATTCACGAATGTGTTTCACGAGCCCTGAATACGTATTCGCATGACGTCTCGCAATGGGGTAAACTTGTCGCCAACGGAATGCGGCAAGACTGGTCGTGGTCCAGCAGCGCATCCTTTTATGAAATCGTTTACGGTCGGGCCAGAGAGCAAGCGGCAATCGAAGGACGGCTGTAGAGTGACTTAGCACACGGAGCCATCGGTATGCATGAAATTCGCTACGACTGGTTAGCGGACCGATGGGTGTTATTTGCTCCGAACCGAGAGGAGCGACCGAACGAGTTCAAAGCGAGTGGTAAACAAAACGAACCACAACGTAGCAATCCATGCCCGTTTTGTTTTGGCGCTGAGAAGGAAACGCCCGAACCCACGCTCGTGCTCCCCTCATCCGATCATGAGCTGACTCGACCACTCCACCGCGGGCAGTATGCGAAAGAATTAGCTGCTCAAGAAGACCGATGGAAGGTAAGGGTCGTCCCGAATAAATTTCCTGCGATCGGTCACAGCGCGAGCAGCGTATTTGAAACCCACGCATTCCAAAGCTCCCTTTATCGTGAACCTGTACCCTCCTCATTTTTGGATGGATCGTTAGTTGCTGGAGTTCACACGCAATCGGTCGCTTTGGCCGTTGAGGATGCGGATAACCTGCACCTTTTTCGACGTGAAAAGGCAACCGGTTGCCATGAGGTCGTTATCGAATCTCCCAATCATGTCGATAGCATCACCGCTTTGCCGGCCGAGCAAATTGAGATCGTACTGCAAGCCTACCGAATGAGATTGCTCCATTGGCGAGCGCAGCAGAATCTGCAGTGCGCTGTGATTTTCAAGAATTTTGGAGCGGACGCTGGCGCATCTCTCTCGCACTCACACAGTCAGCTGATTTGTTTGGATTTTGTCCCTAGCGATTTGAAACGAATGCATCAGCGGCTTACAGAGCATCACGAAAAATATGGAACCTGCTACATCTGTCAAATGGTTCTCGAAGAGCAGCGGGCCAAAGAGCGGATCATTGCCGAGTCGGAGCATTTCATTGTCTTATGTCCCTTTGCTTCTCGATTTCCATTCGCGTTTTCGTTATTACCTAAACGACATCGTTGTCACTTCGAGGAATTGAGCTTGGACGAATTGCGAGATCTGGCCGCGATGATGCGATCGTCGCTGTTGGCACTCGAACGAGCGCAGCCTTCGGCAGCATACAATTACGTCTTTCAGACCAGTCCGTTCCATCGCTATCACCCCGAGGCACACCATTGGCGATTGCGAGTCATTCCCAGGCTCAGCAAGGTTGCAGGTTTTGAGTGGGGATCGGATTGCTTCATCAATACGACCAAACCGGAAACAGCAGCGGAAGTACTCAGAAGCTTCCTCGACTGAACAAGCTCGCAGTCAAGCGGCGGTTATGGTGTTCGTCGCGTTGCTGAGTCTTGCTTTGGCTGGTAATTTCTTTTCGGGACCTACTATGAGTAAACGAGTCGGTCGTCGATTCGATTCCGCGCTCGCACCATAGGTTCTGGTTCGCAGCGGGTTCTGGTTTGCAACGCTGTCGATCCATTCGACAGTCAGATGGAAGCCATTCCACGCCATTCTTTTAGCGCACGACTAAACTCTAGTCCGACCGATCGGAACGAAGTGCGCGATACCGTGTTTTTAATTGCAAGCAGTCGTTTCCTCGCACTCGGTCCATGCAAAGGAACGAGACTCCTGGTTGGATAAGTGACCCTCCCGTCCGCAACAACCTTACCTCCAGGGCCTGATTCCGTTCCGGTAGGCATTGAGCGTCGCTGGCTTCCTGTCAACCTCCTCCGTTTCTCGGGAGGATTATGAATTCCAATTTGTAGAGAGGACGGCGAGAGACCTCGGCATCCCTAAAGGCTGTCGCTTTATTAGGCGAACGTGTCTAATGGAAATCGAAAACGAACTCGATCCGGTGCGAATTCTTGGACCCACATCGATCCAATCGTTGAATCCACCAGTCGGTATGACGATCGACATCGCATCCCATTAAACGTCGGAAATTTGTCTCGTCAGAAATATTTGCCTGCAATTCGTTTCTTCAAGATGGTTTAAAAATCCTACAATACCCAGCATGGAAGACCAAGATCCTTTTCGATCGTACTACACGCTACCTGGCTCGCCGGAATTACTCTTCGGATGTGAGTCTACTTCCGATAGTTCGGTGCTCGATGACGACGATGCCGAATCAGTTCAGCGGAGGCGTGCTGCGCGTGCGTGGATTCCGGCAGTCGTTATCTGTCTCCTAATTGCGGTCGTGGGTAATCTGGGTGTTGCGTATTGGCTGGCTCAACTGCGAGTTCTCTTTGGTTTCAGTTTCTGGTTCTACTCATGCCTCGGTGCGGGCGCTTTGGGCTTGAAGCTCAGCGAGTTTAATTGCTGCTCTGTCATGATGGGAATCGGACCGGGCCCATTCGCTAAGCGATTTCTGATCGTTGGCTTCATTTCCTTGTTGCTCAATGTGCTTTTTGTGTTGGGGCTCCAGCGGATTGGGGCACCACGTACCATTGGTATTTTTATCCTCCTCAACTCGAGCGGGGTCATTCTCTCCATGGCTTTTTTCTATGGCCTCGTACTTCGTCAGATACGAATGGGGTTGAAGAAATCGGGAAATGAAAGTCTTCCCGCAACGAGCAATCAATTTAACATCAGGTTGCTTTTTTCGATCATACTGGGAGTCGCCATTTGCATTCCCATGGTGAAAGCTGTAATTCCAAGCAGTCGAATGGGACCGAGTTTTCCTGTCGCCGAAGCGACCCTGTGGATGGCAGGGCTAACGATCGCGTTGTCGCTCTTTGCGATCGTTCAACTATTTGCGATGCTATCCCACATTCGTCTGCTGGCTTCGATCGTACTTACCAGCTTGATGATTTTTGGCCCGTTCCTTTTTCAGCAGGTTTCGCAATTCCTTTGCTCTGGAACCCAATTGTCTTTCCGTAATGATGTATTGATTTACCTGATCGCCTATTCAATGACGATCGGATTCGCATCGGGCAATAGTTTGCTCTTTTTCATGCTCAGGAAGTTCGGCTATCTTATCCAGCGGAAGTGATTTTCTATTTGCAGAACGGAACGCGATTCCAGGGTCTCCTTCGTTCGGTTGCTTTGGCTAAGAGCTCGGGCGAGATGGTTTGCGCCGCGTACTACCTGGCGGCGTTTGAGATGAGATTCGATTCTGAATATCGTGGCCACTCATAGAAAGAGTCCGAGAACGCTTTTGAGTTATTTATCCATGATTGGTTGCGTGCTACGAAGATAAGCCAGCAGATCGCTGACTTGGGGCGGCGAGATTCCATCGAGAATCCGCTCAGGCATGATCGATAAAGCTTGCGGTTTTCTGGCGACAATATCCGATTTGGCGATCGTCTGAGACTGCCCATCGATGCCTTTGACGACGAGTTGATCCTGCGCTTCGCTCTCGACAAATCCAACGAGCGTCGTGCCGTCTTCGGTAACAAGAGACTCGGTGGCGTAACCTTCGCGTATCTCGAGGCTCGGCGCTACGATGTTTCGTAATAGGGTTTTGAGCTGGTCCCTTTGATATCCTGTCAGATCGGGTCCGATGTTTCCGCCGTCATCGAATAGTCGATGGCATCGGCCACAATGGGTTCTATAGATCGCTTTCCCGCGATAGGGATCCCCCTCGTGATCATCGACAAATCGCGCGACCTTTTCGGCTGCCTCATCGGCAGCTGCCAACGTAAAACCGGAAACGGCTGGATAGAGTGTTCCGAGTTCTTCCTGGACGCGCGCATCCTCGATCCAACGCATAGCTCTTTGTGAATCGAGCGGTAGACTATTCGCCTCCACTCGACCGGACTTGCAGGCTTCTATCCAAGTACTGACCCAAGTGGATCGTTTGGCTAAAGCCGCGCCGGCGACTGAACGGGTGCTCTCTGAGAGGCGAGGCCACACATCGATCACGGTTTTGGCTACATCCGGGGTATCGAAGGATGCCAACGCGAACATGCACGCTTGAAGGACTAGCTCATCGTTCTTTTCTTTCCGAATCTCCTCCAATAGAACAGGAAGAAAAGCTTGGAGCCGCATTTCTCCGGCGAGCCGAATCAATCCGGCGCGCTGCTCCTTTTTGGTCGACGATTGGCGAACTAACTGGATCGCTTTTTCAATTGCTTCCGGTTCCTCCCGTCGAATCGCCAGGGGTAGCGAGGGGACTCCCAAGCCTACCAATTTTTGAATGACGTTCTCAGGGACACTCTTCAAGGAACGATTCTGAAATGCGCTCTCGAAAGCCTCCACGGATCCCTTCGCGGATTCGCTGCGGTCCGTCTCATCTTGAATTGATGCGATCGCCGCAAAAACGGAGGTGAGGGCATCAAACGTTCCGAGCTTCGTTTCCCTGGCCCAGCGTTCCACCATTTTGGGAAATAGAAATTTCGTGACCCATGGACGTGCGAGTAGCTCGCGATTGTTGACCAATCGCTCGAGAAGCAGAGCGTGTGCATCGCAATGCTGCTCGACGGCCCACCAGATTAGCGATGGCAAAAAAAGATCCGAACCATCGATGGAATTCGCGCAAAGAGACGCCAGCACCAAAGTGCCAGCATCTGCCGAGAGTCTCTTGGCAGAACTAGCGATCTGGCATAGGACTCGAGGGTCCGATTCCTCTCGGGCCAGAGTGCACATACGAGACAAAAGTAGTCCGTCGATTTGCCCATCGTCGCACAATAGGCGAATCAGCCAGGATCGTACATCGGATTGGGAGTGATCAAACCAAGATAAAAGATCGGTTTCCTGCAGCATGGCCTCAGAACCACTATTGAAGCTGCCTGGAATCGTACCTGGCATCCATCCGCAGGCGTGAATCGTCCAGAGGTACTCGACTGCATTCTGCTGCGACGTCGAACGAAGGCGATCGAGCAACTCTCCTCGAATGGAATCCTTCGATGCCGACGCTGCAATCATTCGTCGCGCCTGATCTCGCTGCCAACGAATAGGACTTTCGAGTTGCTGGAGAGCACTGGTGAGACTCGGGTAGGCAGAAAGAATCGGTTTCTGTCGGACTTCACCGGGAATCAAGCGATAAACGCGGCCTCGTTCTTTATCGAGCTGGCCGACGTGAGCGTAGATGTGAGCCACCTGGAAATCGTACCAATCGCAGACATAAGCGCTGCCATCCGGCCCTTGGGTAATCGCGACAGGTCGAAACCATTTATCATTGCTGCTAACCAGTTCCCCCAGGTCGACGGTATCGTAAGTCGAGCCATTGCGATCGAGTCGCGTATGGATGAGCTTCCCATGCAAAGGATCTACTGCAATCATTTGCGGCGATTGCATACCTCGCCAAAACGAATCCTCCAGGAACATGGTATGGGTAAATCGCTGGATCGGTTCATGCTTCATCGGCATGAGATACCCAAAAGAAAAGGGATTCGACAGACTGCCATGTTTCGTGAATCCTTTCCGATAGTAGCCACCTTGGACGTAGTGAAAGCCTCTCGTGTCCCCACCATTGTGACCGGAGAAGACATCGCCGTGATCGTCAAAGGCAACACCGAATGCGTTTCCCCCACCCTCGGCAAAGATCTCGTACTTTCGAGTGATCGGATGGTATCTCCAGATCGCTTGCCCGAGGGATTTTGTCGCCTTATCCTCCGTACCGTAACTACGGACATTACCGGTCACCGTACTCCCCTGAGCTGCATACAGCCATCCGTCCGGACCGAGGTTGAGACTATTGACAACGGAATGCGTATCCTCCAGCCCGAACCCCTCTAGATGAATCTCCGGAAAACCGTCTGCCCGGAGATCACCATCCCTATCCGCATAAAAAGATAGATAGGGTGGATTGAGCACCCAAGCTCCGCCGGGAACCGGAGCGACTGCGGTAGCAATATTGAGGTTGTCCAGGAATACATGGTGCTTTTCGAAGTGACCATCCTTATCCAAATCCTCGTGAACGGAAATTCGATCGATACCTGGTATGCCCCCACGACCTGGAGGATCGGGGATGCGGTCGTAAACAATACGCCAATGGACATCTCGACTCTGAGGTTTCAATCCCGCTGGTTCAGGATATTGGCGATATTCAACCAGCCAGAGTCGCTCCTGATCGTCGAATGAGATCATCAAGGGCTGGCGAATCAGCGGTTCCGTTAAAACCTGCTCCCATCGATACCCTTCCGCGACATGAAACTTCTTGAAAGAAGTCTCTGGATCTAAACCATCCGAGGGCAGCCCTCGATCGCTCGGTTGCTGTGCGAGGCAAAGATCCCGCTGGGCCGTAGGGAAGCCCCCAAGCATCAAGAAAACAAAAAACAGGGTACGCGCCAACCGCATAGTGAACCGTCGCTGGAAAGGTTTGGAGATTTGAATCACCTCAAATTTACTTTGTCTAAATCGACTTTCCCATCCGCATTGCGATTCTCGTTTTGAGACTCCCAGTATCACGTGTTGCGCCAGCCGATCCCTCCATCTCTGTCTGAACCTAGTCATCGGTTCAAATTTCTTGGTAATTATACCGCTGTTTGCTTTTGTGCCGATTGGCACAGAGGTTGCATTGACGTAGTCCGTAAAAAAAGGATTGGGAAGTAAGGAACAGTAGAGAAACAGGTTGCATCTTAGGGGCATGGGAATGAGAAACGACACAAACACTCAGTTTTGGAGTCCCCTCGGGGGAATGGTCATTGTTTTATTTGCTGGCGGAGCCGTGTTGGCACAGGGGCCGGCGATCGCTTATCCATCGAACAACTGGAGTTTCACACATCACTCGAGTACCGCGGCGGAGGGTGCGCTACGGGGGCATGCCTCGGTGTTGAATGCGCTCGGTGAACTCTATTATCTAAATAGTCTTGCCGCGGTGAATTATCAGGAAGCGCAACGTCGAGCCATCGACAATAGTGTGGCCTACACCAAGGCGTACTTTGAAAAACGTGAGATGCAGGAGGAGTTTCTTCGACGATACGGTCGCAAGCCTCTCGTCGGCGAAGCTCGCAAAAAGTACATCGCTTACTACATGCCTAAAAAATTGACAGCGACCGAATTCAATGCGGAAACAGGTCAGATTACGTGGCCGCACATTCTTCGCCAGTCGCAGTACGCTCCAATCAAAAGCGAAATCGATAACCTCTTTGCCACGAGGAATAAAGATAACAGCGGAGATGGCAGTTCCACGCAACTGCAGATAAGCCAAATGGTCAAATCACTCACTTCATTGCTCCGAGAGAATATCGATACGATGTCGTCGGAGCAGTACATGCATGCTCTAGAATTTTTGCGCTCGGTCGACGCAGAGGCCAAGAATACGGTTGCTGTCAGTCATCCAGATGCCGCAGTCTCGGTTCCGGTTACCGAGGGAAGCGTTCCCGGCGCGGATGTGAAAACGCAAGCTCACAAAAGTCTAGAACCGCAAAATGGAGCGAAGCGAGGCGAGGTGTAGCAATTTTCAAGGGTTTTCTCTTCTTGGCTTTTGGTAGTGTGTGTGGGGCCAGGGAGAGAAGAGGCTGCCGAGGAGAGGGTGCGTCGCAAGACGTCCTCTCCTCGGTTTTTAATCACTCGCTAGGAGTAATGCCAGCAGGTGCCCTATTGTAATTCGGCTGTGTGGAATTCGGTTGTATTGAGACAGCTTCCGACTTGAGAAAGTCAAAAATGCCCATCGTCCGGGTGCAAACGCCTGTCGAAGATTTTTCGTCATTTCAACAGTTCATCGAGCTATTTACTGAAAGAATCTGCTAGAGAAACAGCCTCAACGACCTCCCGGGGGTCGACATAGAGTTTTTGTCGATGCTTGGAGCACTGGGCAATCACGAGCACGTGATGATGGCCAAAGAGTCGGCTGAAGTTTGGGTAAAGATCGAAGTTTGGTCGGCCTTCTGGGATGAGTTCGACTACCTTGAG
This sequence comes from Pirellula sp., assembly GCA_040396935.1. GTDB lineage: Bacteria > Planctomycetota > Planctomycetia > Pirellulales > Pirellulaceae > JBKCUI01. Next base: position 121,263 of record JBBAXA010000006.1, on the reverse strand, counting down.
TCCAGAGCTTGCAAACATGGTGTTGGCTAGGGCCGCGCCGTGGACCGAAACCAAATGACTTGCCGAGGCGATCAACTGGACTTGATCCTGAAAGGAAAGATCTTCCATGCAGTGCGACTCGAAACCTAAATGGGATAGCGCGGTTTCTAGCTCGGACTCGTTTTCCAGTCGTCGGTGGAGGGCTTTTCTCCTGCTGATATAGATTTTTCGATGCGGATCCTGCTGCAGTCCTCGATTCCTAAGGATCTCACGGGCGAAGGAGTTCAGCAGATAATCTCCCGGCTCATTTGCCCAGTACAACGCATCTGCCAGCAGATTCAATTCACAGTGGGGCTGAATGCATCGCCTCAAATCGATCCCCAGCAGATGCAGTATCTGTTTCTGGAATCCCGCTTGGTGATCGACGATGTAATGATCATACGAGTTCACCAGGGAATGTCCTGCCACGATCCGAGGTGCTATCTCGGTCAACCAGTGGTAGTAGTTATGGCAAGCACAATTGTTTAGTGCGAGGGCCGTTCCAGGGAGCTTTTGGGCTGCGGGGACATGCATTCTCGCGGTTAGATTTCCCCTCTGTTTATGAATCCAATGGCGTGGATCTAAAAACGAAAAATGCCTGACCCCCTTAGGACCGTACTTCCCATGGAAGGTCGTTTCCTCGACGGCAAAGCCATCCTCAGTCATAAGACAACAGTGCCTTCCAACGCTCGCTCCGTTCGTTAATTGGTAAACCGATTGTTCGCGGAAAGGCATGGCTGGTAATGGAAGTTTTCGTTGAACCCCTCCCTGCAAGGCAACCACCTGTGCTGCATGGAAATGCCGATCCGTTCCGATCACACGGCGTTTGATCGAGGGATGGTTGCTGCTCGCAGCCTCCGCCAGGTTGAGAAATTCTTTCGGAGCAGGAATTCGTTTCTTGATCGGTAGTAGAGATGCCAATGGAACGATGTACTTTCCATGCCTCCAAAATCGATTGGCTGGTTCGTTCGCCGTGTACAGTTTCATGGTCGTCATTCCCATAGCCTTGACTCGTCGTGTGATTCTCTCAGTCTCGTGTGTCGCCGGGGGAGAGTTGATTTGAAATGTAGTTTGCTACCTCTTGGAGAACGGTTGTCCATTCCCCGATCTCGCGTTGTCGAAAAAGTCGAATTGTCGGATACCATGGCGAATCGGGTCGAAACTGGAGCCAACGCCAATCCGGGGTGAAGCCGAGTACGATGCAGGTTTGGACTCCTAGCGCGCCCGCTAGGTGTGCGATCGACGTGTCGCTAGTCACGACGTAGTCCAGCTGTTGCATGATGGCTGCAGTGTCCATGAATGCGCCACTGGTCGTGTCGACGTCCTCTGGTAGGCAGAAAATCTTCTCCTTGCCAGGCCAGGTTTTAAGCTGTTCGGTACCATTACCCTTTTGAAGACTAACAAGCTGTACACCTTCTATTTTTTCAATCGGCAGCATGCATTGCAGCGGGAAGGAACGAAACATGTCGGCTTGATGGTCGGCATTTCCCTGCCAATGGATTCCGATCCGGACTCTGGCGGGTGGTAGAGAACGACTCCAAGCGGACTGCCAATATTGGACGAGGTTGGGTGAGGCTGTTAGGTAGGGTATCTCGCAGGGGATATTCGTGGCATCGATCTGCATGACATCCGCTACATCGATCAATGAACAGTGGTAGTCGAATGGTGATTCGACTCGGAGAGAGTTAGGGACCAATTCATCAATGCCCTTGCAGCTCTGTAGAATAGCTAAAAGTTGTGGCTGGATATGCACAATCGTTTTCGCACCCAGTTTCTTGAGCTCCTTGGCAAAACGGACAAAGTGAATGGTGTCACCGAGCCCCTGTTCGGCATAGAGAAGAATCGTTTTGCCTTCGAGAACCTCGCCACTCCACTTGGGTTGTTGATAGGCGTGTTGGATCGCTTCGGCGCATTGCCATCGATAGCGATACTCTCGCCAGCCTTCTGCGAAATTCCCTTGCAACAGATGGATCACCCCCAAGTTGCGATGCAATTCAGCATCGTTCGGGTTCAACTGCATAGCCTGGTGGTAATATTCAAATGCCAGATCGATTCGACCCGTCCAGGCGTGTAGCGTGCCTCGATTACGCAACGCATTGAAATACTTGGGGGATTGATCGAGAGCCTTTTGAAAGGCTGCGTCGGCATCCGCAACACGACCGAGGTAGCGTAGTGAATTCCCCATGTTGTTGAGAGCGATTGGAAATTGAGGCTGTAGCTTGATCGCATTCTCATACGCTTGGACCGCCTGTGCGTACTGCTTCAAATCGTGCATCGCAATCCCCCAATAGCACCAGGCATTGGCGTTGCGAGGTTCTTTCTCCAGGACGCTTCGGTAGACTTGTTCCGCCTTGCCAGGATTGCCTCGCTGATGAACTTGCCAAGCTTGCTGGAGGATTTCTTCGGTCGACGGCATCGTTTTGATTTTGGACGGGTTCTTTGGTGGATTGACGGGATGGTAGCCACAAAGCGATCCGTGCGCCAAGATCCGTGCGAAGCTAGAAAAAGAACGCAGATGGTTGTTGCCTATTAAGCTTATTGCGCCTCAACAAGTCTTGTATTCCACAGGGGCCTCACGCGTGCCATATTCCTTGGATAACAACTTCTCCGGGGGACACTGCGAAAAAATGCACGAGACATTGGGGGCGTTATTGCTAGCAATCGAGCTCGATGCTTGCCTCGCCATGGTCATCCCATCACCGATGTCAGGACCTGTTTTCGGTGATAAGTTCGAGCGACCTCACGTCTGAAGTTGGCATTCAAAAATGCGTATCGATTTTTCGCCATCCTGGAGGTCGATAAAATGCTCGACGATTTTCCAGCCCGCCGACTGAATCCACTTTTTGAATCGTTCTCCGGTGTGGCGTTGAGGCTCGCTCAGATAGATGACGCCGCCGATGGTGAGATGACGTCGCAGGCATGGTTCGAGAATGGGGAATAGTTTCGGATCGTAGACTATATCCGAACCGATGATCGTCGAGAACGATCCGAGATGGGACTTCGTGTTCCGCCAATCCAATCGGCAGACGGCGATACGATTTCGCAGTTCAAAGGTGTTGTATCGGCAAACCAATAGCGCGGTGTTCGATGCATCGGTGATAACGACGTCGGCACCTCGCAGAGCGCACGAGATTCCAGCCCTTCCGCTTCCGCCCCCCAACTCGAGAATACGATGCATTGAGAGATCGCGAGATGGTTGTTGCGCCGCCAGGAGTCCCAAGAATCGATCGAGTCCAATAGCGGCTCGCCAAGCCGCGGCCCAAAACGGATCCAATTCAAAGGTCCCTTGATCGCTTTTCGCGAGAGCCCGCATCAATAGCTGATCGGGATCCTTTACCCGAATCCAGGGAACGCGCGACTCGGCGATGATCGTCGACGTCTCTTCAACATCGACAAGCCTCCTGATCCTCGCCAGTAACTCTCTCTTTTTACGATTCACGGCAGAGTCTATTCGTCCGCCATTTCCTTCGCATGATAGGAACTGCGAACAAAGGGGCCCGAAGCGACTTTCTTGAAACCTAGGCTCTTGGCTATTCGGCCGAGCTCTGCGAACTCGTCCGGATGCACATATCGATCCACTGGTAAATAGTTTGGTCCAGGTTGCAGGTACTGCCCGAGTGTTAGGAAGTCGCAATCGAAACGACGCAAATCAGCCAGGCATTCCAGCAATTCATCCCGTGTCTCACCCAGTCCCAGCATCAGACCGCTTTTCGTTTTGATGACAGGATTCCTACGCTTCACATGAGCCAACAATTCGAGAGTCCAAGCGTAATCGCTCTTGGGGCCGCGCACGCGACGATAGAGACGCGGGACCGTTTCCATATTGTGATTGAAGACTTCGGGCGCAGCATCGATTACCCGATCGAGTCCGTGTCGGTGTCTTACGAAATCGGGTGTGAGCACCTCTACCGTAGCGCCCGTACGCTGTCGAACAGCTAGTACGCATTGATAAAAGTGCTCGCCTCCTCCGTCGGGCAAATCGTCTCGAGTCACCGAGGTGATGACCACATGCCGCAGTCCAAGACGCGAAGCGGCCTCCGCGACACGTAGCGGCTCATCTAATTCCAAGGCATCCGGCTTTCCCCGCTGCACGGCACAGAAACCACAAGGGCGGGTACAAACATTGCCGAGGATCATGAAGGTTGCTGTTTTTTGCGAATAACACTCCATGCGATTCGGGCATTTCGCATTTTCGCAAACCGTCTCCAACCGTAACTCGCTCAGCAAGCCGGATGTGAAACGATTCTCGTTCCCTTTCGGGACTTCACGACGTAACCAAGGGGGCAATCGACGCGTTGGTTCAAACACCGAATGGCTCGAACAGCCTGTAGGCGTTGATGCCAGTGGTTCGGGGGTTGAGGACTGGATGACAGGAAGTTCCATTGCGAGGATCCTTCGAAAGTAGTGCAGGGTCTCAAGTGGTTCGCGAGAGAAGTGCCCGAGGAATAGCCGACGCGCTCGATTTCGATGGCGAGTCTGAGGGCAAGCATTTTCCTGGGTCGTAGTAAAGGAATATGGAAAACGGCAAGGGAGCCGATTTTTCGGAATCTTTCACGGTCTTCCCAATGGTCAACCACCCGCGAATAGACTGTAGCAGGCCTCTTGGAATTTTCCAGTCAAACCCGATCGGAAACCCATACAGTCTGTTGTGGCTTTCGGAGTGGATTGGAGGGTAGAATGAGATGTTTTCCGCCTCCCACCTTTCCCTGCGTGTATGTTCCGCCTACCGATCTATGTTGGATTGACGTTGCTCTTGATGGTTTCAGGTACGATCCCCCTGCATGCCGCCGAGCCGCCTGTCGATTTTAAACGCGACATTCGACCCATCCTGTCGAATCGTTGTTTTGCCTGTCACGGTCCGGATGAGGAAAAAGTTGAATCGGGTCTGAGACTCGATCGCTTTGACGGGGTGACCCATCCGGCAGACTCGGGTCGGATTCCGATTGTTCCCAAGAACCCCGATACTTCCGAGCTCATTCGCCGCGTATCAAGTACCGATGACGATGAGCGTATGCCTCCCCCTCACTTCGGGGGTCGATTGACGGACAGCGAAATTGCCAAACTCCAACAGTGGATTCAAGAAGGCGCGCCCTACTCAAAGCATTGGTCCTTCGATCGACTCAGTCCGCCTGACCGAGAGCAGCTCATCGTCCCCGCGCTACCGGGTTTTGAAAGCTGGCAGACGCATGCAATCGATCAGCTCGTACTTCGACAACTTCTCAAGAAGGGTTGGACTCCTTCTCAGCAAGCTGACAAACAAACCCTGCTGCGACGGGTCTCGTTGGATTTGACCGGTTTACCCCCATCGATCGAGATGCAACAGGCGTTTCTAAAGGATAACGGATGGGATGCTTATGAACGGGCGGTAGACGAGCTTTTGGCATCCCCTGCTTACGGCGAGCACTGGGCTCGCAAATGGCTGGATCTAGCCCGTTACGCTGACTCAGCTGGATACGCCGATGATCCTCAACGTACCATTTGGGGCTATCGCGATTGGGTGATTCGAGCCCTCAACGAAAACATGCCATTCGATCAATTCACGATCGAGCAGTTGGCGGCGGATTTACTCCCCAATGCGACGGACGATCAATTGATTGCGACCGCGTTTCATAGGAATACCCTCACCAATAACGAGGGAGGGACCAATGATGAAGAGTTCCGAAATGTTGCGGTGGTCGATCGCGTCAATACAACCATGTCGGTTTGGATGGGGGTCACGATGGCGTGCGCTCAGTGCCACACTCATAAATTCGACCCAATCACCCAGAAGGAGTATTTTCAAGTCTTTGCGATTTTTAACCAAACCCAGGATGCAGACCGACGCGACGAAAGTCCGACTTTAGACTGGTTCACTCCAGAACAACGCCAGATGCGAAAGGAATGGTTGGAGCAACAGCAATCCATTGAAACCCAACTCGCTGCTCCCGATCCCAATGCCCTTCCCGACCAGAGAAAATGGGAAAATCAACTATCGGCACAAATCGATTGGAAAACCATCATCCCCAGTTCTGCTAGCGCGAGCGGGAAAGCGCCGATGACCATCGATTCATCGGGAAACATTCGCGTCCAGAATGATGCAGTGCGAGACACCTACACAATCGAATGGGATGTAAAGGATTTGGAACAGTTGCAAGGGCTTCGCGGACTGGCTATCGAATCCCTGCCTCATCCTGACTTACCAGGTGGCGGCGCAGGTATGGCCAACGGTAATTTTGTCTTATCCGACGTCCGAGCTCGAGTGATGGATCCTCAGACGAAAGGGGTGAACGCGAAATACGTTCGCGTCGAATTACCCGGTAAGGATCGCATCCTTTCATTAGCCGAGGTCCAGGTTTTTTCAGGCGCTGACAATCTTGCACCCAACGGGAAAGCAACCCAGATCAACGAGGATTATGGTGGTTCGCCGAATCGTGCGATCGACCGCAATACCACCGGGGACTTTTCTAAAAACTCAGTGACACACACAAAGTCGTGTGACGATCCATGGTGGGAATTGGAGCTGCAAAACACCGCGACGATCGAAAAAGTGATCCTTTGGAATCGGACCGATGGGAATGTCGAAATGAGGCTCGATGGAGCCCGTGTACTACTGCTCAACGATGCTCGTGAAACGGTTCATTCGTATCAACTCGAAAAGGCTAAGGCGAGCCAAGCGATCGAATTAGCTCCTTCGCTCGAAATCGTTTGGAGCGTAGCCAGTGCCGACTATTTTCAACCAGGTTTCGAGCCTAAGCTTGCGATCGACTCCGATCGCAAATCCGGATGGGCTGTCGGAGAATCGGTGGATCGACCTCATACACTGCAAGTGGCTGTTTCTCCAGGAATACGTGAGAAGCTAAAAAGCTGGCAACGGCCTGCGAGGGTGAAATTCGAGTTGGATTTTCAATCGCAATTCAATCGGCATGTGCTCGCAGGTTTCCGACTAGCGATTTCGACGGACGACAAAACAGAACCGTTCCTGAAGCTTCCCCAGGAAGTGCAGAAATTGGTCGCGAAAGGGCCTGATCAACGCAATCCCGATGACGAGGAAAAACTCCATCGTTATTTCGTCTCTGAGGTCTTCGTCAATCGACAGCCCCTCCGAGACCAGCGCGTCAAGATCGCGAAACAGTTGGCGGACCTCAAGCCAGCTACGAGCGTTCCGATTCTTCGTGAATTGGCCGATGAGAAGCAGCGCAAGACGTTCATTCAACTCCGTGGAAATTATCGCGTGCACGGAGATTCGGTGGATGCTGGACTCCCTGTCGCATTTCATGCCTACCAGAGTCGCGATAGCTCAAACAGGAAGCTCAACAGGCTCGATTTCGCCCGCTGGCTGGTTCAAGAGGATAATCCGTTGACTTCTAGGGTGATTGCCAACCGTTATTGGGAAAATCTTTTCGGAGTTGGAATCGTGAGAACGAGTGAGGAATTCGGTTCGCAAGGCGATTTGCCCACGCATCCGGAATTGCTCGATTATCTTGCTCAGCGATTGCTCGATCTACGATGGGACACCAAGCAATTCCTCCGAGAGATTGTATTGTCCAATACCTATCGGCAGTCCTCTTCCGTTACTCCCGCCCGATACGAAGAGGATCCAGATAACGTCTATCTTTCGAGGGGACCGCGATTTCGCGCGACGGCTGAACAAATTCGGGATTCGTCGCTGGCGGCCAGCGGGTTGTTATCGCTCAAGATGTATGGTCCACCTACCAGACCACCCCAACCGACCAGTGGACTGAGGGCCGCCTTCGGTAGCAATACCGATTGGGATACCAGCTCGGGTTCCGATCGGTATCGTCGCGGATTGTACACTCAATGGCGGAGATCCAGTCCCTATCCATCGATGGCGACATTTGATGCGCCTAACCGAGAAGTTTGCGTGTTGAAGCGGGATCGCACCAACACGCCATTACAAGCTCTGGTGACGCTCAACGACCCTGCCTACATCGAAGCAGCTCAGGGACTCGCACGTCGCGTTGTCCTCTATGAGTTGCCGAATCAGTCTCCAGACGAAATCGTTTCTCGGGTCTTTGAGTATGTGTTATCGCGAAAACCGCAGTCCACGGAATCCATCGCCATTTTGAAACTGTTCGATGCAGCGAAAGCGGAGCTGGGACAGGACGAGAAGCGAGCCCTGTTGCTTGCTACCAATCCGCTCGGGCCTTTGCCTGAGGGGGCATCCTCCATCGACCTCGCTGCTTGGACGGCGGTTTGTAATGTCGTACTGAACCTTGACGAATTCTTGATGAAACCATGAACCCGTTTGAACGAACTATTCACGAACAGACGCGACGCTACTTTCTGGGGAACGCATCTGGAGGCTTGGGAGCGCTCGCGCTTCACAGTTTGATAGGTTCTCCGGCGACTGCGAGCCACAACCCACTTTCCCCTCGAGTCTCCCATTTCACTCCCAAAGCGAAGCGAGTGATTTATCTTCACATGACCGGCTCGCCTCCCAATTTGGATTTGTTTGATTACAAACCTAAATTGATTGAGATGGATGGTAAGGATGCCCCAGCATCGGTTCTGGCAGGAAGGGAATTCGCGTTTACCACCGGGGTACCGAAGCTTTTAGGGACTCGGCATGAGTTCATCCGATGTGGCGAGTCCGGTGTCATGCTTTCGGATTGCCTGCCGCATCTTCAAAAAGTCGCGGATCATCTCTGCCTCGTTCATAGTATGCATACCGAACAATTCAATCACGCTCCTGCGGAGTTGATGCTTTACACGGGCTCCCCTCGGAGCGGTCGGCCTTCGTTCGGTTCTTGGTTGACTTATGGACTCGGCAGCGAGAATGAAAATCTACCGGCCTTCGTGGTCCTCATTAGTAGCGGTGTGCAGCCCAATGGCGGAAAGAACTCGTTCGGTAGCGGATTCCTACCCAGCGTGTTCCAGGGAGTGCAGTGCCGATCCCAGGGCGATCCTGTTTTGTATGCCTCGGACCCACCGGGCATGGATCGGGCCTTGAGGCGAAAGACACTCGATACTCTTCAGGAATTGAACGGAATTCAAAGTCAGGAATTAGGACATCCGGAAACTCAGACTCGCATCGCCCAGTACGAACTAGCCTTCCGTATGCAGACGAGCGTTCCTGATGTTATGGATATCTCCAAGGAATCCCAGGAGACACTCGATACCTATGGGGCAAAGGTCGGAGCCGCAAGTCTTGCAAATAATTGCCTGCTCGCGCGGCGTCTTGTCGAATCCGGAGTGCGGTATGTACAGCTGTTTGACTGGGGATGGGATTTTCACGGAACTGGACCGGCGGAGGACATTCGCGATGGTCTCACTAAAAAGTGCGAAACGATGGATCGTCCCGTCGCAGCGCTGATCAAGGACTTAAAGCAACGAGGTTTGCTCGATGATACGCTCGTCATCTGGGGCGGCGAGTTTGGCCGTACCCCTTTTCGCGAAGGAAGAACCGCATCCGGTTCCGTCCTCGGACGAGACCATTATCCCGATTGTTTCACCATGTTTATGGCAGGTGGAGGAACCAAGGGGGGATTCGACTACGGCGAGACCGATGAACTCGGTTTTTCGATTGCCAAGGATCCTGTGCACGTTCACGACTTGCAAGCGACGTGGCTTCACCTGATGGGTTTCGATCACACCAAACTCACGTATCGATTCCAAGGCAGGGACTATCGATTGACCGACGTCCATGGGAATGTTGTGCGAGCCCTCTTGGCCTGATCCAAAACCTGGTTTGCTAAGTCTCGTTTGATTTGCAGGATTGTTCGTTGCGGGAGTCCCGGCGAAGAGCCGAGGATGTACCCGCGGCCTTCTTATCCTTCGCTGATTCTTTGAGAGTCGAGGGGAGGAATTATCGATTCGGGATGAGTTCCATACAGATCACTTTATTGGATCCGCGAACGTAGAGCAGTCCATGTGAAATTACGGGTGGGGCCCAGCTGGGAGGCGCGATGTAAGGCGATCTATCCCTATCCATCATCTCCGACAGCTCCATTTCCGCGAGGACAGAATGCTTTTTGGAATCAGCGGGTAGCAATTGCAGGGTGCCATTTTCCCCCAGCATCAAAAGATGATCCTCGATCCAAACCCCAGTCATTCGATCGCGATTGTTGATCATCCATTGCACTTTGTCATCCCACTTACCGGCAGAATCCGATTTGAAATCAACGCATCGAAAGTCTGTGTCGGGTTGATTGCGCCCGCTGCTGACAAAGACGCTCTGTCCAACGACGATCGGATTGGTCCAGTGGGGGCGGACAGCCTGGTACTTCCGCACCTTCTCATCCCTCCAAAGCGGTCGATGTCCATTCTTGGTGAGTTCGACCAGCAATCCCCCAATCTCGTAGGCTTCCGCAGCGAGAATCTTGTTGCCAATCACGACGGGTGCAGCAGCATTGACACTTTCCAGGATGGAGGATCGCCAGGGAGTAAAGTGCGGATGGGAGCCATCCTTTGGATCGAACGTCAACAATCCCTCGCGTACAAACGCGATGGCTACGTCTTTGCCATCCATGTTGCGAACGACAGGTGCCGCATAGCTGGCAAGATAATTTCCTACTTTGTGCTTCAATTCTCCTGTCCGTTTGTCGAATGCGACCATTGCTGAACCGTCGGGTTGGGCGCCCGGAAGGTCATTGACCGTCAATATCTTGCTCGTTTTGGGGCTGCCACCCACCATGACCCACAGGAGCTGCTGGTAAACCAACGGACTCGCTCCGACGCCAAAGAAATTGGGTACGACGAAAAACTCATCATTCAGATCGCGTTTCCATAAAACCGATCCGTCGGAGACGGATAAACAAACTAATGCACCTGAGACCCCATACACATACACACGATCTTCGTCGACGACTGGACTGCAGCGCGGCCCATTGTTGTATCCATAGGGGTCGAAATAAATGACCGGTTGCTCCCAAGACCAAAGAATCTCTCCTGTCTCCGCGCGATGGCAGGTCAATCGTTCCGAATTTCCGAATCGATCAAACTGAAACCATCGACCTTTAGCAACCACACCATTCCCGTACCCTACTCCCGTCCCGGCTGTCCAAACAACTTTTAATCCTTGACTGCCCCATGATTTGAGAATCCCTTTCTCACTCGATTTGGAGTCGTATCGTGGACCGAGCATTCTCGGCCAGTCCTCGCCCGTCTGACGGGTCCAGAGATTCTCGGCGGCTGATTTGGTTTCTTGAGAAAACAGCGAACCATTCCAGGAAACGGTTGTCGATGCAAAAAGAATAACAACAATAGAACAAGCTTTCGTTGACAAAGACATAGTATGCGACCAGAGGAAGTGAGCGATTGGTTGGATGGAAGATCTCGTTATCAATGATCAATTGGCAATTCCCGGTAGCGAACTCGAGCTTGTTTTTGCTCGAAGTAGCGGACCGGGAGGCCAAAATGTCAACAAAGTCAATTCAAAGGCGACTCTCTGCTGGAATCTGAATGACACCCACGTATTGTATCCGACAACGCTTGCTCGCTTGAAGGCTCTGGCTGCCACGCGGATTACCGACGATGGAATTCTCCAAATCACAAGTCAAGTGCACCGAGAGCAGGTCCGCAATATCCAAGCGTGTCGAGATCGCCTGCGACAATTGATTTTGCAAGCCATGCTGCCTCCCAAAATCAGAAGGCCCACCCGACCCACCCTCGGTTCACAACGTCGCAGAATTTCCGACAAAAAATCCAAAGGTGAAAAAAAACAATCCAGGTCTGGAAAATGGGAATGAACAAACCGGCGCGATGGGTCGTTTTGCCCGAAGCGAAATCTCTCAAGTCATAGCGTCAGTCCGTGCTTTGGAAAAGAAAGAAGGGGAGCCGATGGCGACTCCCCTTTCTGTTCCTTGTTTTCGAGTTTGACTCTCGATTAGCGGACTTCGATCTTTTTCGGCAGAACCTCTGGCTTCTTCGTGAGTCGTACATGGAGAATACCGTCGTTCAATTGTGCTTCAATCGAATCAGGATGATAGTTTTCCCCTACAGCGACTCGCTGCTTGTACTGCCCATAGGCAATGGAGTTATGCCAATCCTTATGATCTACGATCTCCGGTGCCTTGCGCTCAGCAACAATGCTTAGGTGTCCGTGTTCATAGGTGATGGACACATTTTCCTTAGCAACACCGGGCAAATCCATTGAAATATGGAGCTGATCCTGCTTCTCCCAAACATGGAGCGGTGCTCGCAACACACAAGTGGAACTTCCGTTCTTGCAACCGTCGGTATCGCAAGAAGTGCGATTTCCGCCAAACAATTGTTCGAAAAGCCCATCGAATTCGCGGCCGACAACAGCCAACGACTCAGGCGATATCGAACGAGCCAAACCACCATTCAGAAAACTTGACATGACTTGGTCCTCCCTAATTGGCTGAAGGATTAGTAAGTGAATCATCGATACCACCCGCATGTCCGACGAGTGGCAGTCGATCCGAACTGGAAGCCCACTTATTGCAAGCAGCGTGCCAAAACAACCATCAGCATGCCAAAAGGAAATCGAAACCATCAGGATCCATTTCCTGTCATGCCGATGCGTCCCTGAATTCGAATGCAGATAAGCCCCCCCAGAAGTCCCACGAGGGAAGGAGTCGGGATGTTCTTTCTAACCCTCTCTATCGAAGCTTTGCGGTTTGACCCAGCCCACCATGTTCTCGTTATTGAATGCTTTGGCGATCCGCGGTTGAAAGTGCATCGACTGCACTCGGGTGGACCAGGGGAGAAACGGACCATCCAGGGAGAAAGGTCAACGATCTGCCACTGCGTGATATCCTGCTCATCGAGGGTTTGGATCTGCGCTCCAGTTCCTGTCCTCTCCGTTGGAAATCGAAAGCGATATCGCATGGATATAACCGACAAAACTCGCTCGAACGCTCCCACGGTCCCATCAAATCCGATGGTTTACCCGCCTATTGCGTGAACGGCACATGGAATGCATGGCATGTGCCTACTACATGACTTTTGGCGACTGTGTCTGCATGGCGGATTGATATTCCGCCAGCAAAAGGTTTCCAAAACGATCGGCTGAGTTGGATCGCTCTCTTTGGATAGAATCCTTTCGAATTGCGCCATGACCGTCTCGATATTCCATCGGAATCCAGATGGGAAGGTGCCGCAGTTTGAGCTTGGGATTTGAGCCACGGTTGGTATAAATCGTTCCAGGGAGATCACGGCGAATCATGTTGCACCAAACTCAGAGTAACGAATCCGAGGATTCGTACTGGATGGGCAGAGCGATTGAACTCGCGTTGCAGGGTAGGGGGGCTGTGGAACCGAACCCGATGGTTGGCTGTATTGCCGTACGCGATGGTGAAGTGCTAGCCGAGGGATACCATCGCCGGTATGGAGGTCCCCATGCCGAGGTCGAGGCTCTGGCAAATCTTTCCGGCGCTCAACTCGAGCATGCGACTGTCTACATTACGCTGGAACCTTGCAGTCACTGGGGCAAGACTCCTCCCTGCGCTCCGTTAGTCGCTAGCAAGAAACCCAAGCGAGTTGTCATCGCGATGCAGGATCCGTTTCCGGAGGTCGCGGGCTCGGGGATTGCACTCCTAAGAGATCAGGGAATCGAGGTAGACATAGGTGTCCTCGAACTCGAAGCCCGCGCGATCAACGCTCCTTACTTGAAGCTTCTAAAACAGAACACTCCTTGGACTATGGCGAAATGGGCAATGACTCTCGATGGGGCGATCGCATCGAGTGCCAGTCCGTTCCAGGTGCGTGAACCCCAGTGGATTAGCAATGAGCTGTCGAGAGCGGAGGTGCATCGCATGCGAAGCAACTTGGATGCGATCCTCGTTGGAATTGGTACTGTTCTCTCGGACGATCCATTGCTCACAGCGAGATTACCCGATGGGAACGCTCCTCGGAGGGTCGCTCGACGAGTCGTTTTGGACCACCAAGCTCGACTGCCTCTAGATAGCCAATTGATCCGGTCGATCTCTCTGGCCCCTGTCTGGGTTGTCATCCGCGAGGATGTTTCGAGCGAGAGACTCCAGCGATTGAGCGATGTTGGAGTCAGGACGATTATTCATCCGAGAGATCGATCCAGCCTGGAAACCGCTCTTGCGGCCTTGGGAACCGAACGTTGCACCAACGTAATGATCGAAGGTGGTTCCAAAGTTTTTGGCGACGCGTTCCATCGCGATCTGGTGGATCAGATCGATTGCTTTCTGGCTCCGCGTATCTTGGGTGGAGCAGGGGTTTCCCCCGTCGCAGGTCCAAATAACCCATTCATAGCGGATGTCAGATCGTGGCGACTGAGTCGTGTCGTTCAGCGAGGAGAGGATCTCCATGCGACGTACTTGAGAGAGAGAGAAATAGAGTCCTTGTGACCCTTTCGTCTCTCTAACTCCTTCGCTTGCGAATCGATTCCGCTTCCGTTACGACCGATTAATTCAATCCCATCCCACCGGCCGCTTGCGAAATACCTGTGATGTCCTCGATCAATCGATTGCCGACCGTTCGAATCGCCTTGATCCACATCGATCCTTCTTCATCGAAGACCAATTCGGGGATCGCTGGTAAAACGTGCCATACTCCCTGGACGATTTGTTGCTCCAACTCGGAGGGTCCCCAAACCGCATGTCCGATAAAAAGTCGATAGCGACCATTTTGGGATTCGGTCAACGCTTTGAGGTGTTCTTGTTGAGCAGCCAAATAGACCCCCAATTGGTTCCCTCCCTCCGCTAAATCCTTGACATCGTGGATTGCTAGAACGGGTCCGCTCTGAGGTCCACCGAAATTGACATGCGCACTCGCGCCGACAGACTTGCTTCCGTCGAGAATCTGCTCCCAAATCGGGGATGCATCGATCTCGAGAGGTTTGTTCAACAAAATACCGATCGCTCGCTCTTTGGAATGCTCCACGACAATGCAAACCGAATTTCCGAACACGCTATCCGCGAGTCCCGGTGAAGCTACCAACGCAAAACCTGCTAGGGAAATACGAGGAATAGGTTCCGGATCGTTCTCGGGTTTCCGACGACTCATCTGAGTTATGCCTTTTGTTTTTGCGAATATTCAGGATTGATGAGATTGTGAAGGACGGGACAATAGTTTCGGTTGTCAGTTTGGCAAACCAATAGACGGGAATAGACGCTTGGATCGCAAAAACCGTGCCAAACGCTGTTGCTTCTGCATTCTAGGGATTGTGAATGTCCTTACACGATTTGAGACGAGACTACACCTTCGGTTCGTTACTGCGGGATCAGCTGCCCGACGATCCGTTTCTACTGTTTCACACCTGGTGGAATGAACTCCATGAGGTCCAGCTTCCCGAATGGTTTGAAACCAATGCGATGACTCTCTCGACGCAAAATGGTTCAGGCGGGGTCTCCTCTCGCATCGTACTACTCAAAGCGATCGATCATGGTTTCTGCTTCTTTACCAACTACGAATCTCACAAGGGCGAACAACTCGCAAGCAATTCGGAAGCTGCATTGAACTTCTTTTGGCCATGTTTTGAGCGTCAGGTACGCATGGAGGGAAGTGTTCAAAAAACGTCAGCCGAAATGTCGGATAGCTATTTTTCCGCGCGTCCTCGTAGCAGTCAGCTCGGAGCAATTGCTTCACCCCAATCGCAGGTGATTCACTCGGAACATGATCTACAAATGAGGGTGGACGAACTCGATCGAAAGTACGCGGACCAACCGATTCCACGGCCTAGCCATTGGGGAGGCTATCGATTGATTCCCGTGCTGATGGAATTTTGGCAAGGCCGACCGTCTCGATTGCACGACCGCTTTCGTTATCGGCGTGAGTCCGCAGGCTCTCCCTGGTCCATCGAGCGTTTGGCACCTTGATTCCGTCGCAAGCCCCATCTGCAATTCAGAAACGTTATCTCATCCTGATTCGGCATCCTAAGGTCGCCGACGAATACCGCGGGGTGTGCTATGGGCAGGCCGATGTCCCCCTCGCTGCCGAGTGGGAGTATTCGTTGCTCGATGCACTAACCTTCCTGCGACGACTACCGCCGGAGCAACAACCGAAGCGTGTATGGAACAGCGGACTTCAGCGAACCGTTTTACCATCCTTATGGTTGGCTCGACAGCTTCGGCTAGGCGCAGATCAGGATTGCCGCCTCAAGGAACGAGATTTTGGTAGCTGGCAGTCCAAGCCGTGGGATGACATTCCACAGGCAGAAGTGATGCAGTCCCATGCGATGCTTGACGATCCTTTGCATTACCGTCCAGGAGGAGGAGAAACAACGAATGAACTCCAGCGCCGAAGTTTAGATTGGCTAGAGTCGGCGTGTCGTACAGATCCCAGCCCCTCTGCGATTGTCGCGATCGCCCATAGCGGCTCTATCACGACGTTAGCGGGAGGAATTCTGCGTTTATCTCCCAGGGATTGGACACCTTACTATCTCAAGCCGTCCCAGTCCGTGGCAGTTCTCCTGATGGAATCGAGCGCATCGGTAGTACAGACGATTCCCTAGAAAGCTGTCAGCCGACAGCAAATCGCCAAGGCTTTCGCTATACTAAGGCCCCGGCATCGAACGTTACGACATCCAAAACGTTTCCGCGTGTATCTCGCATCTTTCGGATCTATCCCGACTTTTTCATAACCCCTCTTTTGCTCCTTTGTCATCATGTTGAGAAGAATCCCTTTCCTCGCGATGTATTTCCTTACCTTAGCATTGTTGGGTGTCGGATCTCAGAGAACGGTACGTGCTCAACCCTTCTTTATTAGCGGTTACGGAGATGGAATCTACGTCAGTACGTTAAATCGGGATGGTGCAATGACTCCTGCTGTTCTGATCGCCGAACAAGCCAATGCATCCTTTTTTTGCTTCCACCCTACTCTGGACGTGATTTACGCCGTAACAGAGACGATGCGAAAGGACCCCAAAAACCCTGCGGCGGTGGTTGCATACCGAGCCGAAAAAGCTCCCTATCTGACCGGCAAGACGCCGAAGTTATCCAAGATCAATTCACAGCCGGTCGATGGCGATATCCCATGTCATGTTGTGGTTGATGAAACGGGCAAGCACATCATTATTGCAAACTATACCAACGGATCTGTCGTGGTTTATCCTCTCGCAACCGATGGCTCCATTCAGAAGGAGTCGTGCAACATTGTTCATGAGATTGTCCCCGGAAAAAAGAAATCGAATGCGCATTGCAGCGCGGTAGCACCGGGAAACCGTTGGGTGCTCGTTGCGGATTTAGGTTTGGATCGAGTATTTGTTTATGAGCTGGACCAGCTTTCTGGAAAATTGAAACCAGGACCGCATCCCTTTTTGGAGCTACCGCCTGGGGCGGGACCACGTCATCTTTCCTTTCATCCGACTGGAAAGTACCTCTACATCATCAACGAAACGAACATGACGATGACAGCCGCAGCATGGGATTCCAAGGAGGGAAAGCTAACCACCATCAACCATGAATCGACACTGCCTCCAGGAACGAATACAGAACGAATGTCTACGGCTGAGGTACTAGTTCATCCCAATGGACGATTTGTTTACGGCAGCAATCGTGGTCATGACAGCATCGTCTGCATGGCTATCGATTTGAAGACTGGTGCGATCAAGCGAGTGGAGAACTATCCCACCCTCGGTAAAACCCCGCGCAATTTCCGGCTTTCACCATTCGGTCAATTCGTTCTAGCCGAGAACCAGGGGAGCGATTCGGTTTTTTCGTTTAAGCTCGATGGTGGGAACGGTTCACTGGAGCCCACAGGTCAGTCTATCCAGGTCAAGGCACCAGCCTGCATTCGCTTCTTGACCGAGCAATCGACGATGAAGAACTAGCGGTTCCACGCCGCGGATCCGTCCCTGCAATCTTAGGGAAGGAGGAAAACTCCTTCCGATCCAGTCGGTGCTAAGCGAGGGCGTCAATTCCTCGCGATGGAGTCTTGGGAACGGAGTCGATCAGTTCGACAATCGCAGTTCCCTGCTGTTTGGCGACGCTTTGCTGTTTCGCGAGGATTGCCATCGAAATGGCTTGATCTGCTTCGGCTTGCTTTTGGACCAAGTCCAAAGTTTGGGAAACGATGGGTGACAGCTGCACGATCTACTCCTGAATGGAACCCATGGGGCTGTGAACTCTACGGGAACTATGTCGTATAGGAATCAGGCGTGCGCGAACGCAATTTGCGAGGAACGTGTATTCGGTTCTCGTTCACACGTCACAATCAGATCCATCGATACACTCCACCTCCCCTGGTCGTCACCGACCACCAGCCAATGCGGCATGGCACACACGGATTGGTGAACCAGCTCGAAACCTCCTTCACTCTGGCTGACGGTCTCGATCGGGAAGCACCAAATCCCGGCTCGTCGGTTGATGGTGAGTTGAACATTTACCCCCAACCATTGATCGATGAGTCCCAGATAATCGGTCGATTCCAGGTCGAGCGTCGTACCCAAATGCCCCATGCGTTCGGCCCTGGAGTCGTAGAAGAATCGATCGTCGGCGCCGGAGGGTAGACCTGCGAAGTTGAATTCGACTCCGAAATGGAATGGACGCCTTGGGGGCAAACCCTCAATCAAATAGGTCACTTCCAATGCGTGGCTACCCGAGAAGAGGGTAATTCCTTTGGTGATGGTCAAAGGAATGCCCCATGCGTTTCCGTCCCGTCGCATTTGTACCTGGATTTTTCCGTTTCCGCGTCTTAATTTTGCATCGAAAGGAAGTTCAGCAAAGTCGCCCCGCTCCAGCGCCACACCCGACTTGACCTGCTCTACGTTTGTATCTGTGTCGAAAAAATGGTCGATCAAGGTTTTTCTTGGGAAGCGATCGTATTGGATACGCTGCTCCAATCCTTGCTGTTTAAAGACGACCCGATCGTGAATACTCGAAGCATTTCCATGGTTTTGACTGGCCCCAGCTAAGACTTTGCTATGGTAAGGCTCGGCACGTCGCTGAATGGTTGCCAATAAATTGTGCTGGACACCTCTCACATCCAATTCGTACAGCATACCTCCTTTGTAGGGAGCGAAATAAGCGATCAGCTGATCGTTAGCCAATCGCACCTCGGGGAACAAATCTTTGTTGTAATCCTCGGTGCTGACATCGACCCACTCAAAGGACGACTCCGATAGTGCATCGAGAAGATTATCCGCTGCGATCAACTCCTTGTAGGTTGCATTTCGCAAATGCGGTAAATAGATGCCTCCAAATGCCCCGTGCCAGTAGGGACAATTGCATTGAGCACGATACAGATGGTCTTCGACGACAGCCAGTGTTGTGCGATCGGTAGAAAAACGGCGAGCGAATTCCAAGCGACGACTAACATCTAACATCCTGCAATACATTTCGTTTGCTTCGGAATATTTGACACGGAAGTTGCGCCAATAGCCCCCTCGGATGAAAGGATTGATCTGCGGCCAACGCGAGTCGCTTTGCAGCTCGTGGACGATCGAGTCGTAACTCGCCTGGCGCTCGACCGGCAACGCCCACTCCGTCATCTCACGGTAAGAGCAATCCGGCAAATAAATGGATCCGGCTGGTTGGGTTTCCGTGATGACTTCCGTAGGGGTCGAGGTTAATAGCCAGTCACGATTTAACGTGAGCAAATCGAAGAATTGTCGGAGCCAACCCTTTTCGTAAACGTGCTCTTTCGTGTTTGGCCATGTCCCAAATTTTTCACCGTCGTCCCCAAAAACCAACACTGCATTGGGCGATCGTTCCGCAATCTCTCGACAATATTGGATCGCGTCGGTTGCTGGGGCAAAAGGTAGTAGGTAACGAAGTTTCTCACTCCCTGGAAAAACTCGCAGAACATGTCCATCGTCTTCGGTGAGAAAGTAGTTTGTTAGCTGAGAATCGGTCCAGCCGGCTGCGCGGAAATGATAATCGTCCAGGATGGTGTATTGCATCCCGGCCGGTACCAGGTCGCGAATCAACTGACTTTCCCATACCCTCTCAGGCATCCACATCCCCGAGATAGCCGTATCGAAACGGGTTTGAAGCCACCGAGTGTACTTGGTGATTTGACCAATTCGATCTCGGCTGGGAAGCATGGTCAGAATAGGTTCGTAAAACGGACCACCAACAATTTCGATTCGTCCAGCAGCGACGAGTCGCTTGACCCGCTCCACGTATTCGGGGTGCCTCTCTGCGAGCCACAACATCAACGGGCCTGATGTATGCAGAGCAATTTTTAAATGCTCATAGGGTTCGAAGACATCGAGGAAGGGCAGATAGCTATCTTGGTAGGCTTGTTCGATGACTCCATCGAAATTGCCGTTTGGCTGATGGTTATGCAGAACGATACAGAGGCGAATTCGATTCATCATTTCGGTTTCCAGCAGTCCACTTTGACGGTTGTGCCAAAACTAGGGGATATGCGTTTCGTTTCGAATAGGAAAGTACTAACCTGCAACTGCCAAATTTCGACAGCATTTCGTGACGGACTATTCGGCACATTTGCTGCCGCGATTTAGATAACATCACCGCTTCGTTAGGGATGGCAAAATCCGGCGTCTACCTCGGCAAATTGGACCTAGGCTTTCTCCAGACAATCAGAATCTCTTACCCACTCTGAATAAGCTCCGGTCTGGCAGCGTGTCATCCGACCGGTTCTATTCATTAGGCTCCAGTAAACGCTTCATCCCTTCGCATGGCTCGTCCAACGCTACATCCTCTTCGGATTTTCCTCGTCGGTTGCGTACTCTCAGCACCTTTCGTTCCGGTTACTATTCGGCTACTTTCTCAGAACATCGACGACTCCGATCCAACGGCAGGGACCGTGCCTAGCGAGGCTTCTGATACAGAGTCTTACATTTACAGGGCGTTTATCCCTGAATCCTCGCAACGGGATGTCAGCAGAGAATCCATCGGGAGGAATTCGACGCCTGAGGGGTGGATGGTTTCCACCGACAGAAATCCCCTCGAAGCTCCAGCACCACGCAGTCGTCCACCTGTTTTGAAAGTTCAGACGCTGAGCGGCCAGGCATTCGGTATTCCTATCGCACAATTCAGGGATGAATCCTGGGTGATGCGTAACGATGGTGCGATCCAGCGAATCGAAAGAAATTCCATTGTTAATGAACAAGTACTCGAACTCCCTTTCGAAGCGATTCATAAGGATCAACTGATCGAGGAACTTCGCAAGGAGTTTGGAGCTCGATTTCAAATACGAAGCGAGGGGCCGTATGTATTCGTCACGCGAGGCTCCCAAGGACTGCAGTGGGCAAACCGCTTTCGATCGCTGTATTCCTCGATGAAGCAATTTTGCCGTTTGAGAGGATTCAGCACACGGGAAATCGAGTTTCCATTGATCGCGATCGTGATGGGGAATGAAGAGGAATTCCTCCAGTACGCTCGGGCTCATCAAGCTACATTGCCAAACAACTGCGTCGGCTATTACTCTCAGCATGACAATCGCATTATCCTCTTTGAGGATGCTAAGAAGATGAGCCGACAGGAGACCTTGGACACGATTTGCCACGAAGCGGCTCATCAACTCGCATTCAACATGGGCCTCCATCAACGTTGCTCAGGCTGTCCTCTTTGGCTCGCAGAAGGATTCGCAACGATGTTTGAGGCTCCAGCTTTCTCGAATCGCGATGGATCAGGTCGAACGCAATGGGCCGCATCTCGCCAAGGGACCTGGTCTGTACTCCTTCGCGATGGTAAACGAGTTTCGGCTGCGCTCGATAGCTTGATTCGAAGCGATAAACTCTTCGACCAGGACCCGGATGTTGCATACGCCGTCGCCTGGGCTTTGACGCACTATCTGGCTACCGAACGGCCGAAGCCATTTGGAGAACTCCTGGTTCAGACGGGTCAGCTACCCCCATTTGTGCCGTTTCAATCCGCCGATCGCTGGGAGCATTTTCGTCGCACCGTAGGTACTGATATGGGAAAGCTCACGCGTGAGCTGATTGCACATATGCAATCTTTGAAATAGGGAATTCCGGAAGCCTTGGCCCGAGGATGCTGCTGTGCGTTCTCCGTCTAGCTGACGCTGGCTATTGCGGCTCCTGAGTACTATGAATAGTGAAATGCTGTCGAGTTGAGCACTTCCGTGAGAATACCCTTCCGATTTTAAACCCTAAGGCCATGCAGATATCTCCGATATTCCTAGGAATTGTCCGAGCCGAGGCTGGCCGAAGACCGACTCTACGAAGACGAGTCTCCCGACGCACCGGGAACTTTTTTCGGGCACTTTTATCCGAGTAGTGATCCGACCGCTCGGAATTCGAGTGATGCTCAACCATTACATTGACAATATAAACACGGGAATCCTTGACAATGTGCTGGATCGGTACCTAATATGACAATAGCGCCGGTATTATCGTTTTTTTCGTTTCCAACAGGAGTTTTCTATGTCAAAAGTGAGGAAAGGTTTCACACTGGTGGAGCTTTTGGTGGTCATTGCGATCATCGGTATATTAGTAGGTCTACTACTACCCGCTGTCCAGGCCGCCCGCGAAGCTGCTCGGCGAATGCAGTGCAGCAACAATGTTAAGCAGCTCGGATTGGCAGTTCATAACTACGAGAGCAGTTACAAGAGGGTAAGCCGATTGGCAACCTGGGTCGATAAGGGACTCGGAATGCAGCAATCGAACTGGAACGGCTACTCGGCACACGTCGGATTGCTTCCTTTCATTGAACAACAACCCTTGTTCAATCAGTTCACGTTCACGTTTTACCATTACGACAACGTTGTCGCTGGTCCGGTCACTGCAGCGAACACCCCGTTAGTTTTGGGTCGAGTTCGGATTGCAGGATTCCTTTGTCCATCGGATCGTGATTTTCCATCTTCGACCGATACCGGACAAAACAACTATGCGATGAGCGAAGGTAACAATGTCGGTTGGAACCCGCCAACCGGAAGCCAAACCGGTTTCTGGAAGCGCAACCTCGATACCAAGTTCGGCGACGTTTCAGACGGTCTATCGAATACGTTCATGCTGGCTGAATTCGTTAAGGGTGACAACACGACTGCTGTGTTAACCAACATGGGTGACTTTGCCTTCGGTATTGCATTCCCCTCCGGATTCAATGTGGTCAACCCGACGCAGGCTCAAATTGATGCCTATGGTGCATTAACCCAGGCAGCGGGTGCCAACCACCGTCCCTCAGCTGGATTCCGATGGGCAGCTCCCGGATTCTACAACACGGCGATCAACACCATTGCACCTCCCAACTGGAGATTTCCAGCAGGTATGATCTGTGCTGGTTGCGGGCAGGGTGACTCTCAGGGGGTCTTCCCAGCACGCAGCCGACACACGGGCGGTGTCATCCATGGTATGGGAGACGGCTCTGTTCAGTTCATCAGCCAGAACGTCAACCTTCAATCGTACCAAGCCTTAGGCAGTGCGATCATGGGTGATATTGCTCAGGTTGAGAACTAATTAATGTGTGAATAATGTTTGACCCTCTTCGGTATTGCCGGGGAGGGTTTTTTTGTAGGATGAAAAAACCAAACGTATCGAGGAACTATGAGAACACTTATGATTTTGTTGCTCTGTATGCCAGTCGTCGCTCTGACCGGCTGTGGCGAGAAGCCTATTGAGAACGTGACCAAGGTAGATGTTCCGCCTCCGTTGGAGCAACTAAAAACGACTCTTCAGCAGGTGGTAGACAGCGGAAAACCTCTCGGAAGTGGGGCAACAGTAGTCCAAAGCTTGATCGATCAGGCCTTTTTCCAAACAGACAAAGAGAAGGCGAAATCCCTCTCTGCCGAACTCGACAAATTGATGGCATTGACAGACGCCGCGAAAATCAAGCAAGCGGCTAAGGATATGCTCAGCAAACTGTAACGAAGATTCATTCGCTTCAAGTGATTTCCTGCCGGGCGAAGGTCCGGCTTTTTTCTTGAACGCTATGGTTTCAAAAAAAGCCGATCGTAATCAACGAAAGCAACAGCAAGCGGCGAGGGAGAAACCTTCTTTGCGACGTGTTTGGTGGCTGCTCATCTTGATGGTTGTGCTGCTGACCGCGTTTTTGAGTACTGGCGGCATCGTTGGTTTCTGCAATACGATGGCTTCTAATGCGATCTCGAAACGAGATCTTCCGACCGCAAAAGGTTGGCTTCGACGAGCCACACATCTATCTTCGGACAACTCTCTTTCCCTCTTTCTCCAAGGAAGGGTTGCCAGAATCGAAGGCAACTTCGAAGAGATGTCTGGGCTGCTTCGAAAGGCTTTCCATAAAGGATTTGACAATAAACGTCTGGCGTTGGAGCAGGATCTGGCTCTTGCAACGACAGGCCGGCTGGACTTTGAAATGGAAGCGAGATTCAATTCGTCGCTTGAGAAGCAAGTCGAGGTGGCGGAAATTCTCGAGAGCTACGCGAATGGACTAGCAACGATCTCTCGCTTCAAAGAGTCGATGGTCCTATTGGAACAGTGGGAAGTTATCGATCCAGCTAACGCGACACCGAACTATAGACGGGGACGAATCCATGAACACTTGAATCAGTACGACAAGGCAGAGGCGGAGTATCGAAAAGCGATTGGAAAAGATAAAAATTTCGTTAAAGCCCGGTACGCTCTGGCAAAGTTGTTGTTGCAAAATCGACAACCAGAACAGGCCAAGCAATTGCTGGATCAATGCAAACCAGGTGGACATGATCTGGCTGTCAAGGCTTTGATAGCCAACTGCCTTCGAACAATGGGAGATATAGACGCTTGCAGGAATATATTGAACGATTTAGTCGAGCAGGGATATGAAGGTATGCTCGAATCGTATCGTTTAGTCGATGAGGTTCCTGAGCGGTACATCGCTGCATCGGATCTCGGATGCATTGAGACCGAGATCGGGTCTTTTGACGAAGCAAAAAAGCATTTGGAATTGGCACTGAAATACCACCCCTTGGACACGGTCGCTCGATACTCCTATGCCGTAGCGCTTCGGAACCTAGGAGAACGAGACGAAGCGGAAAAGAACTTTGAGATCACGCGTCGAGCACGGGATGAACTCAACCAAGTGAGAGTGCTACAAGAAGCAATCGAAGCCAATCCAGAAGATACCGATGCTCGAATTGAAATCGGTAAAATCATCCTTCGAAACGAATCCGAGCGAACAGGAGTCTTTTGGATTGAAAGTGTTTTCTCTTACGACCCGACCAACCAAAAAGCGCACGCGGCTTTGGCTGAGTACTTTGACTCCAAGTCTGACAAGCAGGAGAATTATCTGAAATTGGCTGAATATCATCGCACTTTCCTGCGTGGAGCCCCATGACTCTTTCCCGTCGAGTTCTGACCTGGCTTCTGATTGCCAACTGCTTGCTACTCGACGCGGGCTGTGACCAACGGAATTCATCCCCGCCACTTCAGGAAAAGAACACCTCGAAAACCCGTTCGGTAGAAACCTCGTCGATTTCGTCCCCCCAATTCCATCAGATGGCTCAACAGCTGGGCATGGACCATGTCTACCGCAATGGGGAGGAATCGAATCGGTATGCGTATGTCGAATCCCTCGGTGGTGGTTTAGCCACCTTGGATTTCGATCGTGATGGATGGTTCGATTTGTTTTTCCCCGGTGGTGGTTCGATCCCGAATGACACTGCCCTCCAACCTCTCCCCGGAACTCTATGGCGCAATGAAAACGGTGTTCGTTTTCTGAATGTATCTGAGGTCTCGTTGGTGAATAAGCTGGGAGTCTATTCGCACGGTGCTGCATCGGGAGATCTAGACAATGACGGCTTTCCGGAGTTGCTCATAACCGGCCATGGTGGGCTTCAGTTGTTCTGGAACCAGGGAGATGGTACCTGGATCGAATGTGCCGCAGAGGTTGGTTTAACCGATCAATCTTGGAGTACCAGCGCTGCCTTTGCGGATTTGAATAATGATGGCTTCTCGGATCTCTACATAACGCATTACGTCGACTGGCGTATCACCAATAATCCTCCCTGTACGTCGGCCAGCAATGATCGGGATATTTGTCCGCCGGCTCGCTTCCCTGGACTGCCCGATCTGATCTATATGAGTAACCAGGATCGTTCCTTTCGTCGGTGTGACCAAAACTTGGGACTCGCTCCAGATGGTAAAGGTCTCGGAGTGATCGCAGCCAATCTAGATGACGATAAAAATATCGATCTGTATGTGGCCAACGACACCACTAACAATTTTCTTTATCGAAATACGGGTATGTCGAATTTGCAAGAGATCGGATTGCAGAGTGGAACCGCACTCGATGAGCGCGGACTTGCAAATGGGAGTATGGGATTGGCCATCCTTGACTATGATGCTGACCTCAAGCCAGATGTATGGGTGACCAATTATGAAAATGAAACCTTCGCTCTCTACAAGAACGACGGCGATTTGCAGTTCCGATGTGTCACGACCTCAACTGGAATCACGGCGATCGGAAATCTTTATGTTGGATTCGGAACCTGCGCTGCGGATTTCGATCACGATGGAGATGAAGACATTGTCGTGGCGAATGGACATGTGATGCGACATCCCGTCTCTAATTCCGTGGATCAGTATCCCCTCTTCATCGAGAACAATGGTTCAAAACGTCTCGTCCGTAAGCAGTTCCATGCAGACAATTACTTTTCCAAGAAGTGGAGGGGTAGGGGAGTCGCACCTTTTGACTTCGATCACGATGGCGATCTGGATCTCGCTTTCTCACACGTCAACCAGCCTGCGGAAATCTTGCAAAACGAAAGCCTTGAGAAGGGGAATTGGTGGATTTTCCAATTGTGCGGGACGGTATCCAATCGCGATGCAATTGGTGCGAGGCTCATCGCATCCACATCCAAACGTAAACTGATGCGGACGATCATCGGAGGCGGAAGCTATTTGACACAAGCTCCTTACTTGGTCCATTTCGCGCTCCCCTCAGAAGAAACCATCGAACGATTGGAAATCCGATGGCCGAATGATACCGTCTCTACTATTCTCTCACCGGTTCGGAATCAGTATTCACTTCTCGTAGAGCCGCAGAGCTTGCCACGCTAATGTATCGCTTTATCTCGCGATCCGTCTTGGGGCGATTGGAGATGAACGGGCTCCAGACGATATGGGGCTAGGGAAAAAAGCCGCATCGCTGCTCCCACACTGTCAAGCTGTACGGCCTGTATCTTTTTTCCTGAGATCGCAAATTGCTTGCATTGCGAATATTCAGATTAGACGGCAATCTCATCTCGCGGAGACCGATCCAGAACCAAAGTCTAGATGCTCCTGCAGACTCTGAACGCTCGGGACCAAGATGGAATTCATCTAACCAATACGCGATAACCCATACGCGATTGGCTGCATCTAGAAATGGATACCCAGGGGTATGGTGGCCGAAGCGAATGACGTCTCATGAAACAGTAAGAGTCCGAACTCCGGATCGATTGGATCAACGAGGGATGCGATCCTATGGTTATTTGATACTCGTCGCGGTCTCAGGAACGCTGCTTTTAGGTTGTCGATCCGTACCCTGGTCGAGCGATCGTCCGGCGGGTGAGGATAAGCTTCGCCTCCGTGCGGAACGTGTCGATCATTCCGCTGCGTCCGCGTCGACTGCGATTCCAACCGAAAGCCAACCCCAACCCGTGGAATTGGCCGCTGCTGTTCAGACGGACGCTGTCGTTCAGATTGCGGCCGAGGTACCACTCTCATCGGAATGGGAAGCAGCGATCGAGGCTCCTTTGCAAGTCGCGAGCTCTGCTGGCCCGACGATTGATCTGATTACAGCATTATCATTGACCACAGGTGAAAACACTCAGATCGCATTCGCGAACGCTCGTATCCAGGAGGCCTACGCACATCTCGATCGAGCGCGAGCTTTGAAGCTTCCGTCGATACGCGCTGGTGCGAATTACAACAAGCACGAAGGTCGGATCCAAGATGTTGCGGGAGAGGTGATTGAAACGAGTCGAGGCTCTTTCTATTCCGGGCTGGGAGCGAATGCGGTGGGAGCGGGTTCTCCCATCGTTCCAGGGCTCGTATCCCAATTCCATCTCGCCGATGCTATCTTCCAGCCCAGAATCGCTCAGCGTACCGCAGCAGCGAGACAGGCGGGCGCTACAGCAACCATCAATGACCAGTTGCTTCTGGCCGCTACGAGCTACATGGAATTGCTTCGAGCTGCCCAAGAAGAGGCGGTCGCGAGGGATATCCTCGAGCGGTGCCAGCGTCTCGAACGTTCCACAGCGGAGTACTCGCGAGTCGGCCAAGGGCTCGAATCCGACTACGATCGAGCTCGTACTGAAGTCTCTCTTCGTAGAATCGAAAAAGCCCGCATGCGAGAAGCCACAATGATCGCATCTGCCCGGCTGGCAGAGATTATTCGTTGGGATGCCGGGACCGAACTACAACCAGCCGAGGACCAAGTCGTCCCGCTCCGTTTGTTGGAGACCGCTGGAACCACCCAGAGCTATATTGCAACGGCTCTTTCGCAACGGCCCGAACTGAGAGAGGTGAAGCATTTGGTGTGTGAGGCAGTCGAGCGGCTTAATCGTGAAAAGAATGCACCCCTTATACCGAGCGTCCTTCTCGCCGCGAGTTATGGTGGTTTGGGTGGAGGGCTCGGAGGGGATTTGACAAATTACGGCGATCGATTTGATGCCGATGCTGTCGCTTTTTGGGAGTTGAGGCAAATGGGGGCTGGGGATCGAGCCGCCAAACGCGAGGCCACGGCGAGACTTTCGCAGGCGCGCGTCGTGCATCTTCAGACGATGGATCGTATCGCCCGCGAAGTCGTCGAGGCCATCGCCCAGGTCCAATCTCGCTCAGAGCAGTTGGATTATGCTGCCGAATCGGTTCGCTTAGCGGAAAGTTCGTTCCAAAAGAACTGGGAGCGTATTGAGAACAATTTAGGATTGCCCATCGAAGTCCTACAAGCAATTCAAGCACTGGCAGTGGCGAAAAGGGAATACGTGCAGGTCGTCGTGAATTACAATATTGCTCAGTTTCGACTCCAAAGGGCTTTGGGCTGGCAAGCGACACCCGAGCTATAAAATCGAATCCGCAGATCGGACTTCGTGTTACCCGAATAGATTGTCGGCAAGCCCAGCCAGCTTTCGTGTTTTGATCCCTTCAACCCCACACTCCTGCCACCTGCTCTCCCTTTAGAGCGTATACAGACGCGACGTAACGCGTTTACATCTACCCGTTAGATTTCGTCCCATGAACCCAATCAGTTTCGCACTGAAACGACCTAAGACCGTCATCGTCCTGTTGATCGCGATGGCGTTATTGAGTCTTACTGTCATCCGTCCCAAGCGACTGGATGATTGGCTAAAACAGCGAGGGATCGAGGTTCCTATCCCTCGGATGGCCATCGATATCTTTCCCTCCCTCAATCTTCCAGTAATCTACGTCTGCCAGCCCTATGGAGGAATGGATCCAGCGCAGATGGAAGGTCTACTCACTAACTATTATGAGTATCACTTTCTGTACATCAATGGAATCCATCACGTTGAAAGTAGAAACGTTCAGGGCACAGCGCTGATGAAATTGATCTTCCATCCTGGGACCAATATGGCCCAGGCGATGGCGGAAACGATCAATTACGTCAACCGGTCTCGAGCCATGATGCCGCCGGGAACGGTACCTCCATTCGTGATGCGATTTGATACGGGGAGCGTACCTGTCGGATATCTCGTTCTCGCGAGTGGTACCAAAACCATTGCAGAGATCCAAGACAAAGCGCTGTTCAAAGTACGCCCGATGTTTTCCTCTTTGCCCGGGGTGTCGGCTCCGCCTCCTTTTGGAGGTTCTGCACGGAGCATTGTGATTCGGGCAGACCCCGTTCGACTGCGAGCCTACAATCTGTCACCCGACGAAGTGATCACGGCGCTCACTCGAGGCAATACAATCTCCCCGTCTGGAAACGTCCAGGTCGGCGATCGATATCCAGCCGTACCCACCAATGCCATGGCTCGGGACTTGAAGGACATTGGTCAGATACCGCTCAGAACTGGGGGTGAGACGGTCTATTTAAGAGATATTGGTAGCATTGAGGATTCCGCGGACCTAACGACAGGATACGCCCTCATCAATGGCCGTCGAGCTGTTTACATTCTGGCAACAAAACGAGCCGATGCATCGACCATGAACGTGATCGATGAAATCAAGCGAGCGATACCGGCTATGCAAAAAGAATTGCCGGAGGATATATCGGTCAGTTTCGAATTCGATCAATCTCCCTATGTCACACAAGCCGTCTCAACACTAACGCTGGAGGGTTGTCTGGGGGCTCTGTTGACAGGTCTGATGGTTTTGTTATTTCTGCGAGACTGGCGAAGCGCGCTTGTCGTTGTTCTCAATATTCCCCTGGCAATTCTCTTTGCGATCCTGGGCTTGTACTGGACGGGCCAAACGATCAATTTGATGACGCTCGGTGGTCTTGCGCTGGCTGTTGGGATCCTGGTGGATGAGGCGACGGTAGAGATCGAAAACATCCACACTCAATTGAGTCAATCCAACTCGGTCGCGACGGCGGTGTGGAAAGGGAATCGACAAACAGCGATCCCTCGCTTGCTGGCCATGCTTTGTATTGTCGCCGTGTTTATCCCAACTTTTTTCATGAGAGGTGCCCCTCGCGAGCTTTTTTATCCACTTTCGTTGGCTGTAGGATTCGCGATGGTTGGATCCTACCTGCTATCGAGTACGTTGGTACCGGTATTATGTGTTTGGCTTCTCAAGACACATTCTCAATCACCTAACCCCACTTGGTTGAAATGGTCCCAATGGCATCGTCGTGGGTCGGACTGGATGGTTCAACACCGATTGCTAACGATCCCGATTTATCTCCTCGTTTGCTTGCTTATCACGGGCGTTTGTGTCCTTCGCGCAGGGGTAGATATCTTTCCTCGTTCCAACTCGGGCGAATTTCGTATTCGGTTGAGGAATCCTGACGGGACGCATATTGCAACGACGGAGCAAACGGCTATCGCAGTTTTAGAGCAGATCCGCAAGGAGGTTGGTGGAGAAGCCGTCCAATTGAGCTTAGGGTATGTCGGAACCGTACCTGCCTCTTTTCCAATCAATTCGGTTTATCAATTCTCGCGAGGGCCTGAGGAGGCCATCCTTCGGGTTGCTTTTCATAAGGATTCAGGTGTGTTGATCGAGCCACTCATGGAGTCCCTTCGATCGAAGTTTCAATCCCAATTTCCAACAACTCGATTTTCCTTTGAACGGTCCGACATCGTTAGTGAAGTCATGAGCTTTGGTGCATCGGCTCCGATCGAGGTCGCGCTCCGAGGTGGTACGATCAATGAATTGCGGGAATTTGCGAAGAGGGTTCAAGACGCTTGGTCTAGCGAGCCTCATTTGAGGGATGTCCAGATCGTTCAATCCCTGGATTATCCAATCCTAGATGTCAAAATCGATCGGGAAAAGTCTGGGATGGCGGGTGCAACGATGGATCAGATCAGTCGATCGGTTCTCGCAGCAACATCCTCGAGTCGATTCGTTGTTCCCAACTATTGGCCAGACCCCAAGACGGGAATCGGTTATCAGGTGCAGGTGGAGATTCCACAACCCTCGATGCGATCGATCCAAGACTTAGGGACCATTCCTGTGTTCCACTCATCGGACTCCTCGCTTTTGTTAAGGGATATCGCAACGATCACGGAGTCCTCGATGCCGGGGGAATTTGATCGCTACAACATGAAACGCGAGTTATCGCTGACTGCGAACTTCGTGTCGCAAGATTTAGGATCTGTCGCGTCGAGCGTGCAAAGACTTCTCGCGAGAGTGAAGCAGGAAGATGATGCCGCGAAAGATGCAATCGATAAGAAAGTTACCAGCCAAGGAGGAACAAAACCAGCGAGGGTATCTTACGAGTTGCGTGGGCAAATACCGCCCCTCCAGCAAATGCTAAACGGTTTAGGGACAGGCTTGTTGCTCGCAGTCTTCACTATCTTCCTGATGCTATCTGCCAACTATCAATCGTTTCGTCTCGCGCTCGTTTCCCTTTCCACGATACCTGCGGTTCTGATGGGTTCGATGTTGATGCTGATCCTTACCGGCACTTCGATCAATATTCAATCGTTCATCGGTTCCATCATGGCCTTAGGGGTAGCGATGGCGAACTCGATCCTTGTCGTGAGCTTTTCTGAATCCAGACGATGCGCAGGTGAAGAAGCCTCAGTAGCAGCGGCTGCTGCGGCCAATGAGCGTTTGCGTCCTGTCCTCATGACGAGCTGTGCCATGCTGGCAGGCATGCTTCCTCTGGCATTCGGTATCGGCGAGTCTGGCGAAAATGCTGCGCCCCTCGGTCGCGCGGTTGTAGGAGGGCTTTTAGGTTCTACGTTCGCCACGATATTCGTATTGCCAACTTTTTTTGCATGGTCTCAATCGACTGCGAATCGTGAATCTTCCTCGCTGCATCCGTTGGATCATCACAGCGCTTACTTCGACCGCGATCTCCAATCGCAACGGGATTAGAATGATGAAACGCATGGTTTTGCCGATCCTGGTAGTTTTTGTCCTCGGATGCACTCCCTCGCCACCAGGCCAGGAACCATCGACACCGGCATCCGAATTGCCCACCGTGACGGTATCGCTACCCAAACGAGGTGCACTGGTTCAGAAGACCGAACAGCCAGGAAAGATCGAGGCGTTCGCCCAAGCAAAGGTCCATGCAAAGGTGAGCGGTTTCCTGGAGAAGCAATTCGTCGATATCGGCGATTCCGTGATGGGTCCTGAATGGTCTGCAGATGGTTCGGTGACCAAGCAGGGGCAACTGCTCGCTGTCCTTAGCGCACCGGAATTGGTCCAGGAACTCAATCAAAAGAAAGCTCTGGTTTCGAAAACCTATGCGGAAATCGAACAGGCCGAGGCGGGAGTGGGTGTCGCTCAATCGGTAGTCGCATCCACTGAGGCTATGCTCGAAGAGTCCCGAGCTGCTGTTTCCAAGTTCACCTCCGAATTGGAACGCTGGCAGTCGGAGTCGAAAAGAATCGATGCCCTCGCAGCAACCAAAACCGTCAGCCAGAAGATCGCCGATGAAACGAAACAAAACCTTCGCGCTACCGAGTCTGCCTGCGCGGAAGCTGAAGCTCGTGTTCGATCCTCACAGGCGAAACTTCGAGAGTCGAAAGCTCTTTTGGATAAGGCGATGGCGGATCTGCAAACCATTCAAGCGGATTTGGAGGTGGCCAGAGCTCAACAGCAGCAAGCGCAAAGTATGTGCGATTATTTAGAGATTCGCGCTCCATTTCGCGGTGTCATCTCCGCGCGATTCTACGACCTGGGGAGCTTGATCTCGAGCGTACGGGGGGATGAAACAAAACCGCTTTATACCCTCGTCCAACAGGATCGCGTGCGTATCGTATTTGATGTACCAGAAACCGATGCGGGACTCGTTCAGATCGGAAATCGGGCGTTGATCAAAATTCCTGCGTTACAAAGTCGCATCATCGAAGGACGAGTTGCGAGGACCTCGTGGGCTCTTCAAGAGAGTACACGAACACTCCGTTGTGAAATCGACCTTGATAACAGCGGTAACGAATGGCGACCCGGAATGTACGCACAGATCGAATTGATCGTCGCGGAAAAGATGGATTGTCTTTCTCTCCCCAAGGCTGCTGTCCTGACCGCAGACGGAGGTAAGTTCTGTTTGGTCGTTAGCAATGAAGGAACTCTTGCAAAAGTTCCTCTGAAGACGGGAATCAATTCCTCAACCCATGTGGAGGTCCTCGAGGGATTGCAAGGAAACGAACAAGTGATCGTCGCAAACGCGGGGGCTTTTCGGGCAGGACAAAAGGCCAAGGTTTCAACAGTCTCCCCCTAGCAATCTGAATAGCCGCTTCACAATTGGATTTCATCCCCCTCATCGCTTGGCAAAAGAGCAAATCCTCACTCTCTTCATTATCCGAATAGCCATAGGAGGTTGGCTATCGTTAAAATTCAATGGACTGTTCCGTGATCAATCTACGCGAGAGGTAGTCGATGTTCCACCGTATTCCTAGTCTTCTTCACTGGGTAGCTGTCGTTTGGATTTTGCTGCTCAGCGGCCTGTCTGCTAGCCAGCTAGCGATCGGAGAGGAGCTGATTCGCCTGCTCCCCGAGTCGACGATGGTTTATGTTCATGTTTCACCAGCCCAGAACATCCTGCAACATCCGCTGCGTAAAACGATTCAGGACTCGGAGGCCTTTCAAGAACTATGGAACTCGGATGAATTGAAAGAGCTACGCGGCGGTATCGCCTTTGTCGAGCTTCTTCTCGGAGCCAAGCTGGAAAGACTGGCTCAGTATCTGTCGCTGGAGGGAGTTCATCTCGCCATCGAGGAAAAGACGAAAGGGGTTGTGCTGCTTTCAAAAGCTCGAAGCAATCGATGGCTCAAAGACTACATGGCGAAAATCGTCTCGCTGGCTCGTAATGACGCTACCAATAAAAAACAACCGGATCCGGTCAAGCAAGCGATCTATCGAGGGGTTGAGGGATTTGAGATCAACAAGGTGATCTTCGCTCAAATGGATGACACGCTTCTAGTATGCAATCGAGGCGAATTGGCCAAAACGGTTATCGATCGGTTCAACGAACCAAGTATATCCGGTTTGAATTCGACAGATTTTTATCGTAATGCGACAGCGGACCTACAACTTCATCCTGCGTTCCAGGAGAGCCCGATCGCATGGGTCATCGCCGATGTAGATGCAGTACGCAGTTCAGGCATCGCGAAGGAATTGTTTAGTAACAAGCCTCGGGATTTCGCAGCAGAGCTCCTTTTGGGAGGTGTTCTGATGCTTGCGAAAAAGACACCTTGGGCGGCTGGGATTCTCACTTGGGAGGAGAATAGGGCCCGGATGTGTGTAACTTCCCCATCGGAGAAGGCTTGGTTTCGTGACAAGCATGAGTTCTATGTGGGTCCTGAAGCCAGTGGAACCGAAGTCTCAGCTTTCCCAGATCATGGATCGATCGCGACGCTGAGTACGTACCGTAATCTTTCCGAGTTATGGCTTAGGGCAGGTGATCTTTTCAATCAAAACACAAACGACCAGCTAGCGCAGGCAGACAACACGCTCACCACTCTCTTTTCTGGAAAGGATTTCGGTGCGGATATCCTGGGAGCGATCGAACCTCAAATACAACTCCTGGTTCGCGAGCAAAGTTTTGCGAACAAACTCCAGCCCTCGATTCGATTGCCAAGCTTTGCATTCGTCGGAACGTTGAAGCATCCCGAGGGAATGCAGCGAGAACTGAAGCGAATCTTTCAGAGCTTTGTCGGCTTCCTAAACATCGTTGGAGCCATGGAGGGGAGGGCTCAACTCGACTTGGATTCGGCGCTCACTGAGTCGTCTAAGATCTATTGGGCTGAGTATATAGTTGATGCAGATAAAAAATATGCAAATGGTCTGCCAATCGAATTCAATTTCAGTCCGGCATTAGCTTTCTATGACGACAAGATTGTATTGGCGAGCTCCATCCATCTTGCTAAGGAGTTGGTTACGGAAGCCAGCCGTTTGTCTCCCATGAACGTAAAACCGACGGACCACACGGTAATGACCATCGATACGGTTCAAGTGAAACGACTCTTAAACGACAATCGAGATCAATTGATCGCACAGAATATGCTGGAAAAAGGGAACTCAAAAAAGTCAGCCTCGAGGGAGGTAGAAACGCTGTTGTCTCTTTTGAGCTTGATCGAACAGATCGATGCGAGGCTGGTCTTTGATCCACGAGCGGATATCGAAATCGAAATGCGTTTTCAAGCGAGAACCTCTGATACCGATGGAGGCAATCCGTGAGCGCGGACAAGACAATATCCAGGGGGACGAAGTGGCAAAGGATCGATCCCGCATTAGCATGGGAAACGTGGAGCGCTTCCGCTGAGGAACCATGGGATTCAAGTCGAGTGGCGTTGGTTTTGAGACGTGCGGGTTTTGGTGGACCCAGGAAGCAAATCGACGCCTCGCTCAACCTGGCACCCGAGGAATTGGTCAGCCGATTACTGCTACCCACTAACTCGAATATCTACCAGGAATTCGAAGATGAATCCCAGACGCTTTCCAAGTCAATCTTGGCTAGCGGTTCGATGCCAAAACTTGTCGCCTGGTGGCTTCATCGGATGCTGAAGTCTCCCACGCCGCTCGTCGAGAAAATTACCCTGTTTTGGCATGGGCATTTTGCAACTGGTGCAGACAAGGTTCAGGATGTCGAGTTGATGTGGTTGCAAAACCAAACCTTGAGGAACCATGCTCTCGGTCACTTTCGTGATATGGTGCAAAGCATCTCTAAGGATCCTGCCATGCTGATTTATTTGGATAGCGCATCAAATCGCAAAGCCCATCCAAACGAAAATTACGCGAGAGAACTCATGGAGCTGTTCTGCCTCGGCGAGGGGAATTACACTGAGAAAGACGTTCAGGAATTAGCCCGATGCTTTACGGGTTGGGAAATTCGACGCAAGCAGTTTCGCTTCAACTCGTATCAGCATGACCCGGATCGAAAAACGATTCTGGGCAATACGGATATCGAAACAGGGGAGCAAGCGATCGATCACATCGTCACCCAGGACTCGATGCCACGATTTATCGTGAAAAAGCTGTTTCATTTTTTTGTGTGTGATGAGCCAGAACCCGATAACGATTTTCTCCAACCGCTTGTCGATGAATTTGTCAGTTCGAATCACTCGGTGAAGCATGTTATTATGCGGATCCTCACCAGCCGACTCTTCCTTTCTGGTTGGTGCATCGGAAAAAAAGTCCGCTCTCCTCTGGAACTAGCGATGGAGTTACTACATAGCATGGAGGCTACGACGAATTTGGAGCAACTAGGAGAAAGATTGAGGATGCTGGGGCAAGGCCTTTTCTTCCCACCCAATGTAAAAGGTTGGGAAGGAGGAAGAGCATGGATCAATTCATCAACGTTGATCGGCCGAGCCAACCTAATCTATGATATGGCTCGAAACGAGAATACGAAATTCGGTGCTAGCTCGTTGCCCCAATGGTGCGAACGGAACAATCTTCGTACCCCTGCTTCATTGGTGGACTATCTAGGGGCGACACTGTTTGGCCAGCCTTTAGATGAACTCCAACGGAGCCAAATCTTATCTAAAGTCAATTCGGATAGTTACTCCTGGCATCGTGTTTTGGAAATCGTCGGTACGATACCGGCTTTGCATTTGTCGTAATTCTTTGAATCCTCAGGATACATGCGTATGTCGGAACGAAGAGGTTTCTTAAAATTTTCTGGTGCCGTCTCAGGATTATCGATCGGGGGAGGTTTTCCCGGTCCATGGATGCGATCTGTGGCTGCTAAGGTTTTGACCGGGAAATCAACCGATCGGAAAATACTCGTTGTGATTCAGTTGTCTGGGGGAAATGACGGACTGAATACCATCATCCCTCATCGAGACGAGGACTACAGAAAAGCGCGCCCAAAACTCGCGATTCCTACTTCGGATGTGATTCCTCTGAATGAATCCCTCGGCGCCCATCCAGCCCTCCGACCGCTCGATCGTTTATGGGATGCACAGCGATTTACGATCATTCAGGGGGTCGGTTATGAAAAACCAAATCGTTCGCATTTCGAGTCGATGGATATTTGGCATACCTGCTCATCAAACAGGAATCGCTCACGAGCAGGCTGGTTAGGGAGGATGTTCGCGGAATCTCATGGATCTTCCGGTGCGGACGCGCCCGGAATCCATCTCGGCTCAGAGCCGTTACCTCTCGCTCTCGTGGAGAAGAGCGTTCCTGTCCCTTCGATTGGTTCGATCGATCAGTTCCGATGGAAATCGGTTCGCAGCGCATCCCGAGGGTTGATGGCTCCAGGCTCGCAATCCAAAGAGGAACCCAGAGACAAGGCATCACCCGCCCCCGAGGATCTTCTCGGTTTCGTATCTTCGAGCACACAAGCAGCGATTGATGCAAGCGAGCGCATTGAATCCGCTTTGGGGCAAAACCATCCCGATTTTCCATTCCCGGATACTCCGTTGGGACAAAAGCTGAGGGCCGTAGCGCGATTGATTTTGGCCGGCTTGCAAACTTCTGTTTATTATGTAACCCTCGACGGTTTTGATACCCATGCGAATCAACTCACGGTTCATGCGGGATTGTTGCGACAATGGTCGGAGGCCTTGTCTGCATTCCACGAGGCAATCATTCAGGGTGGGCAATCCGATCGTGTTCTTGCGTTGACATTTAGTGAATTTGGGCGCCGTGTTGCGGAGAATGCAAGTCAAGGAACGGATCACGGCGCCGCAGCGCCTGTCTATCTTTCGGGTCCCAACTTTCCAAAACTATTGTCCGGGGAAGCTCCCAATCTCACGAACCTGGACGATGGTGATATAAGATATTGTGTCGATTTCCGCTCCGTCTACAGGACGTTGATGGAAGAGTGGTTTGGTGTCGCTTCCGGTGGCATCATCCAAGGCGACTTTCCCAAACTTGCTCTGTTCAGCTGAAAGAGTTTTCCGATGACTATGACAGGACGATCCACCATCCCTGGGAGTTCTCGCAGAGGATTTATCACTCAAGCTGCTGTAGGTAGCAGTCTTGCGCTCGCGGGTTCTCGCGTAACCACGGGCTCCAGCGCCCTGAGACAATTGAATGTGGCATGCGTTGGAGTGAAAGGAATGGGATTCGCCGACCTTTCCAATGTCGGTAAACATAGCTCGGTGCGATTTGTTGGTTTCTGCGATATTGATTCTGAAAGGTTCGACCAGGCAGACAAGCAATTTGCGAATGTCGATCACTTCGTTGATTACCGTGAGATGCTCGCGAAGCTAGGAGATCGAGTGGATGCAGTCATTGTCTCTACTCCCGATCACATGCATGCTCCAGTAGCCATGATGGCGATGTCCTTAGGCAAGCACGTCTATTGTCAAAAGCCGCTGGCACATACCGTTTGGGAAGTACGTCAAATGCGCTTACTGGCTGCCAAGAAGAACTTGACGACACAGATGGGGAATCAAATCCATTCAGCGAGCGAGTATCGAACCGGTGTACGATGGATTCATGATGGCTTGATTGGCAAAGTTCATGAGGTGCATTCGTGGGTAGGCGTCAACGGCCGTCAGTACTGCAATCGAATCGATCGGCCAACGGCGATCGATACGCCTCGTAATGTAGCCTGGGACCTGTGGCTCGGTGCTGCTCCCGAGCGTCCTTTTTCGCCCGATGTGTACCATCCATTCAAATGGAGGGATTGGCAGGACTTTGGTTCTGGAGCGTTAGGAGACTTTGGTTGCCACCTGCTCGATCCGGTCTTTGGGGCGCTGGAGTTGACCGCTCCTGTTTCCGTTAGTGCTATCCACGATGGAATCAATCAGGAAGTATGGCCAGGCCCCGAAACGGTTGTTTATACATTTCCAGGGACACGACGCACCTCAGCCCGCACGGTGCAGGTCACTTGGAGAGATGGAGGATTGCAGCCGCCCCGCGAACTCGCCCAGTTGCCCGACGGTGTCGCCCTGCCGAAATCCGGCTCGCTGTTTATCGGCGAGGCTGGAGTCATGTTGTTACCCCACGTCGGCATGCCATCGATTTACGAACGAGGAAAGAAGCGAGAGATCACAGAAAAAGTTCCGGGCGGAAATCACTGGCATGCCTGGGTCGATGCCGTTCTCGAAGGGAAAAAAACTACCGATGGGTTCGACTTTGCTGGACCGGTTGCGGAAGCAGTCCAGCTAGGCAATATCGCTGCCAAGCTACCCGGGAGCATGATCGAATGGGATTCTCAAAACTTCATGATCGGGAATTCCAAGTCGGCAAATCGACTCCTTACCAAATCCTATCGTCCTGGCTTTGAGGTAAAGCCCGCATGAGGCCGGTCCAGGTAGAGTGAATCGAATTTGTGGTGGTACATTCGAGGATCGTACCTAGAATAATTGATGGATACCGACTGTTTCTCAATGAATTCAAAGCAAACATCATGGCCAAAAAGAAATCGAGTTCGAAATCGACCAAATCGAAAGTGAAGAATCCAGGGAGGATCATCCTGAGAACTGGGGAGGCGCTGGTCGAGGCTGAGCCAGCGTGGTCTGCTGCTGAGCCAGAAGTCATCATCGGTGAATTTGATGGACCCGTCGGATATGCGTTCGCGAATCTGATCGGCTCTCAGGTGAAAGGTCACACCAAGGTGTTTGCGATCCTCAACAGCGATGTCCAGGTCAAGCCGGCGACCATCATGGTCAGCAAAGTAACCGTCAACAGTGAGAAGTACACGAATATCTTGATGGGTACTGTGCAAGCTGCCATCGCTCACGGAGTTTTGGATGCTGTTCGATCAGGAGCCATTCCGAAAAATAAGGCCAACGATCTGGGAATTATTGTCTCGGTGTGGTTGGACCCGTCGATTGTGGATGTCGATTATGATCCAAAACTGTTGTTTAAAACAAATCGTGAGGCCACGGCCAAGGCGATCACAAAAGCGATGAATCATGAACCAGGGATCGACTGGTTGCTGAAGAATCAAGATTCCGTTCCGCATTTCTTTCACCAGTTGGCACTGGATGGAAAACTCTAAGCTTTAAAGCTCTTATTCAATGCGAGGAAAAGGAATCGGGTATCTGCAAGCGATTGCAGCCTACACCCTTTGGGGCATCTTCCCCATGTATTGGCGACTCATGCCCGAGGTGAATTCCTTTGAGGTGATTTGCCATCGGATCGTTTGGTCTCTTTTGACCCTCATTGTTTGTATTTCGGCTATGCAGCAATGGTCGAGCCTGAGGGAATTGCTCCGGCAAAGAAAGAGATTAGCCCTCTGCCTCCTAGCCGCGTTGCTGATCAGCATCAACTGGTTGGTGTTTATCTGGGCCGTGCAGAATAAATTTGTGATCGAGAGTTCCCTCGGTTACTTCATCAATCCGTTACTCACGGTGGTCCTGGCAGTTGTCTTTTTTAAGGAACGGATTTCCGGATTGCAGTGGTTTTCGATCGCGATCGCCATGACAGGAGTGATCGTGATGACGATTGGAACGATGCGATTCCCATGGATTGCCGTCGCTTTGGCAACCTCTTTCGCCCTCTATGCAGCAGTCAAAAAAAAGACAACGCTCCCAGCGATTTCCGGGCTTGGCATGGAGACAGCTATTTTGGCTCCTATCGCGGTAACGATGTTGCTGTACTACGAAGTCGTTCTCCAGAGCTCGAGTGAGAGAATGACGCAAACTTGGTTGCTGCTCGTTTTGGGAGGCCCGATCACAACATTGCCTCTCGTTTTATTTGCATCCGCAGCGAAGACGGTTCCGTTGGTCGCGATGGGTATGCTCCAGTACATCGGGCCGACCTTGCAGTTTTTGATCGGTTGGCTCCAGCTGCGAGAAAACGTGTCTCCGTCCAAGGCGATTGGTTTTCTATTTGTTTGGTTTGCCCTGGGATTGTTTACCTGGGGCAATATCATCGCCGAGCGTCGTAGGCAACAACTCACCACCTGAGTTTCGAGGTTTCGGTGGCTAAGTTGTTTGTAGGTATCCAGCCCTTGCAGCCGATGGGCTTGCTGAAAAAGATCCTCGACCACTATCCGTCGATTTGTTTTTCCTCGCCCTTCGCTCGTGTTTTGGCTTGCCTCGCTGCCATGCGACAGCGTTCGCTACAGAAACGGACTTGATCCCAGGTTTTCGACCATTTCTTTCGCCAGGCAAAGGGTCGTTTGCAACAGTCGCAAACCTTTTCAGGTAGGTTCGGTTTTCGGTGTGCCATCGATGCGATT
Organism: Pirellula sp.; assembly: GCA_040396935.1. Taxonomy (GTDB): domain Bacteria; phylum Planctomycetota; class Planctomycetia; order Pirellulales; family Pirellulaceae; genus JBKCUI01. The sequence goes on along the minus strand of JBBAXA010000006.1, from coordinate 79,792 downwards.
CGCAGTGTTGTGAGTCCCTGAAAGCCTATAGGAGACGCTTGTTCCAAAGAGATTACTGCAATCCTATGGATTGCATCCGTAGAAGTTGCTTGAGGATCGTCGTACAGCGCCGTTGACTTCCTTCTCGAAAAGATCTGTCTCGTATCCATCGACATCCTCAAGCCTAATCCGGAACCGAGGACTTCTTTTTTTCGGTACTGCGGTTCAGATAGCTACGATACTCCCATCGTTCTGCCCACGCCTGAAGCCAAGGCTTATAACCAGGTAACTCGTACCAATTAACAGGCTCTGGATCTGGAGAGGCTAATCTTCCTTCGGGGTAATCTTTCCCGGCAAAGCTTTTATCTACGCTTTGATTCCATAGCAACAGTTGTTCTTTCATTCGGGCGAATACGGCTGGCTGCTCGTGGCTGATATCGCGTGACTCTTTTTCATCGTTGATCAGATCAAACATCTCGATTTTACCAGTCGAAAGGTTGTTGCTGACCAATTTGAATCGATCATCGACCCATGCGCGTTTATTCTGGTAGCGAAAACCGATGGGAGCCTTTCGTTCTTTGAGATCTTGAGTGAACAAAGGTTTGAGACTGATACCATCGATGGGGCGTGTCATCAGATGATCAGGTAACCCTACGATTTCCGCAATCGTGGGGAACAGATCCATCACGCACGCGGGATAGCTGGTAATACGATGCTGGATCATCGCCGGCCACTCGATGATTCCCGGAACCCGGATGCCCCCCTCAAAGAGCGTGCTCTTGTTCCCACGTAAACCGCCGACAGTCTCGGGCGAAATATTGGGCAATCCTCCGTTATCGCTACAAAATACAACCATGGTATTGTCAGAGATACCCAACTCTCGTAGGGAACGCCTCAATGTTCCGATGCTTCGGTCCATGGCCACCAGTTCCCCATAATGATCGGCCGAAGACTCGTTGAGATTGGCGAGATCCTTTTTGTCGGCTGGTAGCGCTTTAAAAGGACTGTGAGGAGATCCATACCAAATGACCGCGAACATGGGTTTTCCCTGGTCGCGATGAGTTCGCAGAAAGTTTACCGCTTCGGAAACAGCTATCTCGGACGAGTCCCCCTCGAGGGGCACGAACGTACCACTTCGACTCATCACCGGGTCTCGGTCGAAAAAATTAGAAACCGATAGCCATTGATGAAATCCGAAAGCAGTAGGGCTCCTAGGATCGTCCGCAAAGATGGGTGCTCCTGGACCACGGTGGCCATTCAAATGCCATTTACCAAAGTGCCCGGTTACATATCCGACGCTCTGTAGTGCTTGAGCAATCGTCTTTTCCTGAAGCCTCAGCGCGTATCCATGGCTTAAAACCCCGGTTCGATCATGCGAGCGACCCGTCAGTACCGAAGCCCGTGTGGGAGAACAAACCGGACCACCAGCGTAGAATCGCTCCATCCGCAATCCGTGGGCAGCCATCTCATCGAGGTTGGGAGTTTTGAGAACCGGATGCCCCCGGTAACCCGTTTGTCCCCATCCCATATCGTCTGCCATAACGAAGATGATATTCGGCTTGTTTTGACCTATCGCATAGGGGCAAAGAGAGCTGAGTAGCAAAAGGCTCGAAAAAAGAAACAGATGTAGCGTATTCAATCGAGTCGATTCCTTGTAAAGCAATTGGAGAGCTCCTGAGGGGCGGGACAGCGTTCAATCTACCAGGACACCGACCTGCTTGCGCCTTGCCGATACTACTTTTTAGCGGTGTCTCTTTTTAGCGGTGCATCGCAAGCTGAACGGTACCTTTGTACCTGCCGCTCGCCTAACGTGGCCCCGGTGAATTGAGGGAAGCTGCATTCCTGGATTGTCCTGGGTATTCCGCTCGAGTAACAGCATCTTTCTTTCCTCGAAGGGCAACACCCGTCTCCCGGTCAAACTTATCGGACGCGAGTGTTTCAGGAACGGTATCCCCCGTTTCTTCAATCCACTGGTCAAGAATCGCGGCCATGCGATCTCTCACAGCGGCATACCGGGAATCGGATGCGAGGTTTTGAAGCTGATTCGGATCGTTTTCAGTCAAGTAGAGCTCTTCTCGAGGTCGTGGAACGAGAAAGACATCGGCTTGCGCGGGCGTCAGCTGACGGGCATCGCGCCGTGCACGAAGTGCGATGTGGGAAGGAGAACGAACAGAATCGGCAGGCCCCTGCCAAGGCGAATCGGTACGGGCATTCCGAATGTACAACCAACCGTCGCTGCGTACCGCGCGACCATGAGCTTCGTAGTCATGCCAATTATGTTCCGAGAAGGCATATCGACGGGTGGTCGCCTTCGAATCACGAAGGATCTTCGAAAAGCTAATGCCCTGCATACTGGGAGGCGAGTCCATACCTGCAAGCTCAAGAAATGTCGGTGCGATATCGATCACACTCACAAGGCTATCGGTCGAAGCTCCAGCGTGGGAAATGCCCTTAGGCCAATGTGCAACCAGTGCTGTTTTCATACCCGAATCATGGAGCCTTGTCTTGGATCGAGGGAAAGGTCGTCCATTGTCTGCTAATACCAGTAGTAGCGTATTATCCAATTCTCCCTGCTCTGAGAGTTTGTCTACTACCTGACCGACAAAATAGTCAAATCGAGTGATCTCGTTATGATAGGAAGCTAGATCGCGGCGAGTATTTGATTCATCCACCAGAAATGGAGGTACGACCATATCCTCAGGACGATGCTTGGGGCCATATTTTGTCTCGTCCCATTCATTATCAGCTTCCCACTCCCGATGGGCGTCGATCCCAGCAAACCAGAAAAAGAATGGTTTCTCTTTTGGCCTATCGGCAATCGCTTGAGCCCACTTGGATTCCGCTCCATGGTTACTCGGCGTCAACCCATTGTCGATGAGATCCCATGTCTCCTGGCCCACCTTAGTTCCTTCGCGAGACATATGATTCTTTCCAACCAAGCTCGTAAAATAGCCATGCTCGCGGAGCAGCGCCGGTAACCAAGGGATGTTGGCTGAGATTGGTTGATGTAGTTCCGCTGCTGGACCCAGGTTGTGCGGGTAGCGTCCCGTAATCATGCTTGAGCGACTGGGACTGCAGCTACTAGCCGTTAGATAAGCTCCCGTAAATCGCATCCCTCGGGCGGCGATAGCGTCGATACGGGGAGTCCGTGCACATGGGCTTCCATAACATCCATAATCATCCCAGTTGATATCGTCTGCGATACACACAATGAAATTCGTTCTAGACTGACCTAGCAAATGCATTTCGGTCAGAGAGTGGATCATCAAAATCCATGGCAGAAGTAGAAAAGATAGCGAAAATGGATCATAGGTACGAGGAAACGGTTTCCAGTGATGTTGAATCCGGCTCATAAGCTTCTTTGAAAAAGAATAGATCTCAATGGATTACAGATTATTGAGTTTAACACGGAGGTGTATCGAAAGCATCAAAACCTACGCTTTGAGCAATCGTAAACCATTGGCGACGACCAAAAGAGTGGCACCTGTATCGGCTGCAATTGCACCCCAGAGGGATGATATTCCTGCAAAAGTGAGGATGACGAAGATCAGCTTTACCGCGAGTGCGAAAACGATATTTTGCTGAATGGTAGCAAGCGTTTTTCGGGAATGTCGAATCAACCAGGGGATTTTGCTCAGATCATCGGACATTAGGGCGATGTCTGCGGTTTCGATAGCAGCATCGCTACCGACGGCGCCCATCGCGATTCCGATCGTAGCCCGGGCCATCGCTGGAGCATCGTTCACTCCATCACCTATCATGGCCACGTTTCCAAATTGCTCCACGAGCGAGGCGATCGTATCCACCTTATCGGCGGGTAGTAACTCTTCCCGAATGTCGACTATCCCGACAGCATCACCGACCGCATTTGCCGTACCTCCATGATCTCCTGTGAGCAGGACGATTTTTTGGATCCCGAGTGCCTTCAAGTCTCGAACTGCCGCAATACTTTCCGATCGAAGTCTATCGCCAAACGCAAGAAGTCCACAGACATGGTATTCATTTCCGACGACCACCAGGGAGAGACCAGCGGCGTGAATATCCATAAGTTCCCTGCGAATCTCGGGCGTTTCCTGACCTAGCTCACTAAGGTAATTGCGGGATGCAAGCCAATGGACTTTCCCATCGATAAGTCCACGAGCTCCTTTACCCTGAATGATTTCGAATTTTTCGACATCGAGCGGGTTTATTCCACGCTTGGCGGTCTCCATGAAGATGGCTTGGGCGAGTGGGTGAGAATTGTTCTTAGCCAATGCAGCCGCGATCCGTAACAGCTCATTTTCATCATGCCCACTTTTCGGAACAATCTGTACGATCGCAGGTTTCCCTTCGGTCAGGGTCCCCGTTTTATCGATTGCAATAGCGCGCAGTCGAGCCGGTAACTCAACAAACAGACCGCCTTTGATCAGGACACCGCACCGGGCCGCAGCAGCCAGGGCGGCTACTAGGCTGACCGGCGTAGATATAACCAAGGCACATGGGCACGCGATAACCAACAACACAAGTGACCGGTAGAACCATTCGCTAACGGATCCACCGAACAGCAGTGGTGGCACGACGAGAACGAGTAGAGCGCCAATCATGACGAGAGGTGTGTAGATCGATGCAAATTTCTCAACCCATCGCTCCGAAGGAGCGCGTTTCGAATGAGCATCACCCACCATTTTTACAATTTGAGCGAGCAGAGTATCGTCTGCTAGTTTCGTTGATTCGATCTCGATAAGACCATCTCCATTGAGCGTACCCGCAAACACGGGATCTCCGCTTCCCTTCGGTATGGGCACGCTCTCACCAGTGATGGCTGACTGGTCTACGCTCGTTGTACCAGTACGGATCGTTCCATCGATGGGGATTTTCTCCCCGGGATGTACGAGGACGATCGATCCTATCTCGATATCGAGCGGGGAGACCTGACGGATTTGACCGGACGAGAGCCGCTGATTTGCCATCAGTGGACTGAGACTCATCAGTTTGCCGATCGCATTTCGGGCTCGGTCAACGCTCCAGGATTCGAGCGATAAGGAAAGGGAAAACAAAAAGGAGACCGTGGCGGCTTCAGACCACTCTCCAACGGCAATGGCACCGAATACTGCGATGGTCATCAATAAATTCATATCAGGTCGGAGAGACCTAAATGATTTCCACGCTTTGGGCAGTACCAATCCAAATCCGGTGGCGATCCCCATGCTGTAAATCGTCTTCAATGCCCCAACAGGAATCAGAGTCAATCCTTGGTTGTCGAGGAATTCAGCTACCATCCCTAGGCAGCATGCAAAACCACTAACGACGGTGAGTAAGACTCGTTTCCGTTGCAGCCGAATCGGTGGTACGTCGGATGCTACGTGCGCTTGCCAACGTGTTCCCTTTAAACCACTTTTTGCAATCGCTGCTTTGATCTCGTTTTCAGTGCATCCAGATGGTCGGATGTCTACTGTCAGTTTGGACTTGAGCAGATCAAACGATAAAACTTGTTCACCGACGAGTGGAATGAGTTCGCGTTTGAGTAATGCGACCTCCTCAGCGCAATCCAACCCTTCAATATAGAATTCCAATTTCTCCATTGCTTCGCTCTCGCAATGATCTACTCGTACCGAGTTGGTTCCACGTCTCATGGCACCGAGGGTGCGTTGGGAGGCGTATCCGGCCAGGCAGAACCGAGATTTGGCCTGCTTCTATCCGGCATTGGCTAGGGCCTATGGCTTTGTCGTAGTCTTACCGCTGCTCACAAACTCTTCGCGACTGAGGAAACCGTCGTCGTTGACATCAAACTTGGTGAATCGATTCGGTGCGTCTTTCGGGTCTGGCTGTCCCTGGAGGAATTCTTCACGTGTCAATCGATTGTCTCGGTTCGTGTCGCGTTTATCAAACATCGAATTTCGATCCTGTTTCGAATTATTGTTCTTAGTCTCGCTGGAGATCTGAGGTGACGGGGTAGGGTGTCTCGCAAGAAACTTTTTCAGTTGCTGCACTACATCCTCTTTTTCGGAAGCTAAGTTTTTCGTCTCCTCGGGATCTGTGATGTAGTCATACAACTCGTATTCGGCATCTGAATCGGATCCACCGATGGGTTTCCACTCGACCATTCGATAGCGTGGTGTACGAATGGCACGACCGAGGACATTCCCCTGTCCCGATTTGCTTCGCGGATAAACATGAATAACGTGGTCGCGAATACCATCGGAGGTCCCCTCCAGTACTGACCGAAAACTCGTTCCATCTAGCTTGGATGTAGGAATGATTCCCGCCAATTCGCACACCGTTGGATAAACATCGACTGATTCGATCATCGCCTTGGTTCGACCAGCGCGAATTCCAGGACCTGCCATCAAGAACGGAATTCGTGTTGCCTGTTCGTAGTTTGTATGCTTGCACCACATTCCGTGGTCGCCGAGATGCCAACCATGATCTCCCCAAAGAATGACGATCGTATTCTTCTCCAAGTCGAGACGCTCGAGTTCCCGCATCAACAGTCCGAATTGTTGATCCATATAGCTCGTGCTGGCCAAGTAGCCATGAATCAAATGCCTCTGGAGATCGGTAGGGAGCGTGCCACTCTTGGGCACATCTCGGTAGTTTCGCAATTCTCCACCATACTGGGGCGCATAACTCGGAGCACCTTGGGGAGGCTCTTGGATCTTCGCGATGCCAATCTCTTCTGGATTGTATAGGTCCCAGTACTTCTTCGGTGCAACGAACGGTAAATGGGGCTTGATGAACCCAACTGCAAGGAAAAAGGGTTGATCTGGTTTCCTTGCCGATTCTTGGAGTCTCGAGATTGCTTCCAAAGCAACGCTCCCATCATCGTAGCGATCGTCTGGTACGTCCGCAGACTCGGTTGGCGTTCCGTTCTTGTATTCGGAATTTTCCGGTACTAGTTTATTCGCTTCGATTGCATAGCCACCCTTCTTTGCGCGAAACGACGGGACCGACCAGGACCGCTCGTCATCGATGTTTCCATGGCCTACATGAAAGATCTTCCCAAGCGACTGTGTTTGATATCCATTCGCTTTGAATAATTCCGGCCAACTCACGGCGTTCGGACGCGATTTTCGGAAGTTCGTCGCTAGGTCATAGATACCGAGTGTCTGTGGTCTCAAGCCGACCATCAAGGCATTGCGCGAAGGAGAACACACGGCTTGATTGCAGTAAGCAAAATCGAAGACCATAGCGCGTTTCGAGAAACTGTCCATATTGGGAGTTTTAGCAAGGCTATCCCCATAACAACCCAAACGAGGTTTGAGATCATCAACACAAACCAACAGAACATTGGGACGTCTGTCAGAACTGAGAAGAGGCTCGCTCCAAGCCAGGCAGGCACAACCGATCAAAAAGTAATTCAAAACTTGCATTCCCATTTCTCGCATCAATCGAAATCTCGACGTCTAGGACATAAAACGGTATTGTAAAGTCTGATAAACAACTCAGGGCGGGGTAAGAATGAATTGTCGCTGTCGAAAGAATGTACCGTTTTCCTGGATTTGCAACGTGATCGTAGGATGGACGGTTTTGATAGTCGCCATCGCCACGATGGAGCGGTCGGGGGCCCAAGTGATTGGTCCTACGCCCGCACAAGTCACGGAGTCTATCCAGCGTTGTATCAATTATCTCTATGGGCAGCAGATCCAAAATGGTCCAAACAAGAGTCGATGGCCTGGATACGAAGACAAAGGCTGTGGGCAAACCGCACTTGTTACTCTAGCGTTACTCAATGCGGGAGAACGTCCCACCAACCCTGCGATCAAGAATGCCCTGGCGGTGATTCGTCGGGCCAAACCGACAGAAACCTATGAGGTTGCTCTTCATTGCATGGTACTATGCGCGGCTGAACCAGCCGTGGATATGCCGAAAATCAAGGAAGATGTCGATCTGCTTCTAAAATTACAGGAGTCGTCCGGTGGATGGGGGTATTCGGAATCCAATCGGGTTCCGGATGAATCCAATTCACAATTCGCCGTCCTCGCTCTGTGGGAAGCGAGCAAGCTCGGTGTCGATATCCCAGAGGAAAATATCGCAAAAGCCCTTCGCTATTGGGAAGGCGCTTTCAATGGGACGGGTTGGAAGTATCGGGAAGTTCGATCCACCACGGGTAGCATGACCTGCGCGGGAATCGCTTCGATGCTGATCTTGCAGGATGCCAGTGTTCAAGCAGATGCCAAAATTGTGAACGACCGATTGCAGTGCTGCGGATTGGAGGGCGATGGGCCGATCGATCGCGTCTCTCTTGGTTTTTCCTGGCTCGCGAGCAACTTTACGGTGGAGAGTAATCCTGGAGCTGCGAGCTGGGGAATGTACTATCTCTACGCACTCGAGAGGGTCGGACGCCTAACGGGGCAACGATTCTTTGGTAATCGCGATTGGTATCGCGAGGGGGCTGCGTTCATTATCCGCCAACAAGCGGGAATTAGCGGGGTAGTCCGCGGGTCGTTGGGTGAGACCGAGATCACGTCCACAGCGATGGCACTCCTGTTTCTTAGCAAAGGGAAACGCCAGGTCGTGATTGGACATCTTCGTTATGGCAATACCCGGGATTGGCAATTGCACCGACGTGCGGTTCAAAATCTAACGGGACAAATCGAGAAAGTTTGGAAACGAGAACTCGCATGGCAGATGATTCGATTGGAAGGTGCCACACTAGAATCGCTGCTCGAGACTCCCATTCTATTCATCAGCGGATCCAAGGAGTTTCGCCTCACGCCGCCTCAAAGGGATTTGCTTAAAAAGTACGTCGAAAACGGTGGGCTGATTTTCGCAGAGGCCTGCAATGGAGATGGCTGCTCGGGGCAGGCATTCGATACAAGTTTTCGAGCAGAGATGGAGATTCTTTTCGATAAACCTTTGACCAAGCTGCCGCCATCGCACATCGTTTGGGCTGCAGAGACCAAGATCGATCCCAAAGCAATGCCGGAAAAGTTTTGGCTCTATGGTTTGGATGCCTGTTGCCGTACGAGCGTCATCTACTCCCCGATCAGTTTATCGTGTCGGTGGGAACTGGTACGGCCGTGGGGTAGGAAGTCCAAAAGCAGTCCTGCAATCGAGGGAGATCTGGAAAACGCCGTCAAGATCGGGGTGAATGTGGCATCCTATGCGACCGGCAGGGAACTTAAGGACAAATTGGATGCCATTGAGATCGTTCGCGCGCCATCGAATTATCAACCACTCCCTCGCGGTGTATTGAAGTTACCCAAGATACGCCATGCGGGTGGTGATAACGATGCTTCAAAAGCGGTTCCCAATCTTTTGGATGTCTACTACAAAGAAACTCGGTCGCTCATCGATCGGGATGTACCGATGATCTCTCTCGCAGATACTGAAATTGATAAATATCCCCTACTTTACATCCATGGTCGAAATAAATTTGTGTTGAGTGATGCTGAAAGGTCTGGCTTGAGGAGACACTTTGAGAATGGTGGATTCATTCTGGGAGACTCGATTTGCGCATCCAAAGACTTTACGAATTCAGTGCGCGATGAACTCCAAAAAGCAGTTCCGGATTCGAAATGGCGATCTTTAGATCCCAAACATAACTTCATGAAACGCGATCAAACCAGCGGGTTCGATGGCTACGATCTATCGAGCATGCGATTAGTCGACCCGAATCTATCAACAGGCGATTTGAATCGATCCAAGCGAGAAGGCCCACCAGAAATCGATGCTCTGGAATGGAACGGGCGGATCATTGCCCTTTTCTCTCCTAATGATCTTAGCTGTGCGATGGAGTCCAAGCATTCCATGCAATGCAAAGGATATGTCCGAGAAGATGCATTTCGCATCGGCATCAATATGATCCTGTTCGGGTTGTCCCAATAGTCTTTGTATTGCGACAATCGATTATCGGTCGGGGCGTTCACCTCGCATCCAATTCCCTGTACCCTCTAACAGCAATTCAGTTCCTACATGGGAACCGTCCTGTGATTTAGGGAGAAATCTTTCCGAATGCCCCGATGGCCAAGTTACTTCGACCGAAGCGACTGGATTACGACCTAGTCCAAAGTACAGCCGATGGCCATAATGGCTTTCATAGCTTCTCCCCGCCAGCACGACTTGTTTCTGACGAACTCCATCTGAGGTCTCTAATACGACTACGCTTCCTATCGCATCTCGATTGCAACGGACGCCGACGACTTCCAACGCTAGCCCTCGATTTCCATTGACCACTTCATTAATGCCAATCGTAGGTTCGCTATTCACGTTGAGAACGACCAAATCGACATCTCCATCATTATCCAGATCGTCGAAGGCAGCACCTCGGCTGCTTTGAACCTCGGCCAATGCTGAACCGGCAGCTGAAGAAACGTTCGTGAATTTGCCACGACCATTGTTGGCTAATAGAAAATTAGGGACCTTGAGCTGAGTTCGATCATCGATGAAATGCAAATTTTTTAAGAAATGCCCGCAGGCGAAAAAAAGATCACGGTCTCGATCGTTATCGAAATCGATTGCCCCAACTCCCCAGGTTACGTGGGAATAAAGCCTGGCATCGATCTTCGCGATATTCGTAGCATCTTGATACACCCCTGGATCTATACACTCGTAGTAGACGGGCATCTCTTCTTGATAGGTCGTTGTTAGGAAATCAAGTTGACCGTCTGCATTGACGTCGGCATATTCGATACCCATATTGCCATTGGCTTTTCCATAGCGATCGAAGGCAACCCCCGACGCTAGTCCGGCATCCGTCATCCGGCCCTCGCCATCATTGAGCAATAAAAAATTCGCTGCCTGATCGTTCGCTACAAAGATATCCATGTCTCCGTCTTCATCAAAGTCGGCCGAAAGTACACCCATCCCTGCAGCCTTAAGATTCGAGAGCCCTGCCCACTGAGTGACATCCTCAAATCCTCCCATTCCGTCGTTCCGAAACAGAAAGTGTCTTGAAGGGGGATAGTCGCTCGGCCCGAGGGAGAACTCGTAGCCATCAATCTTTCTCACTCGATGACGGTCCATAGAAAAGTCAACATAGCTGGCGCTGTAAATATCGAGATCCCCATCTTGATCCATGTCGAAAAACAGACTTCCCGCCCCGAATCGTTGACCAGTCGATAGCCTGGTCTCCACCGTGGCATCACGAAACGTTCCGTCTCCTTCGTTGATGAAGAAAGTGTTGTTCCCCCAGTGGGTTAGAAACAGATCGGAATCCCCGTCCTGATCAAAATCACCTGCGACGACCCCCATTGCGTAACCACCATCCAGAATACCGGCTCTTTCGGTAACATCCTCAAATTGCAAACCGCCCAAATTCCTGAACAGTCGCGATCGAGTCTCCGAGTTTGGCGGAGAACCCGGTAGCGGAATGCCGCTCGTCAGGTAGAGATCAATCCAGCCATCGCGGTCGTAATCGAACAAAGCGAGCGATCCAATCACGGTCTCCATGATGTAGTGTTTGCCGTTACTCCCATCCGAATGCACGAAGTCTATGCCATGTTCACGGGGAATCAATTTATGAATCTGTGCACCAAAGGTACTGGGCGTCTGTCCATGTGCTTTCGGCGATCCAGTGAAAAGATCGGAAAAAAATAAACTGATGCAAAATAAGAAGGGAGCGCAGAGTCGAGTCATGATTGACCATGACCCTCGACCAACTGCACTTTCGAGCCAACGCGGCTTCCTCGGAATCGTTCTCTGTGTCCGCTCGGCCATTTCACTTCGATCCATCCTATCGTCTTTCGCTCACCGAGCCCAAAGTGCAATCGAGTTCCGTAATGACTTTGATAGCCTCGACCCGCATGAACGCAACGTACGAACTCTTTGCCATCGGCTGAGACTGTAACTTTCGCACCTACTCCGTCTCGATTCGACATGACGCCGATCAATTCGACGGCGATCCACGCACCTTTCGTTTGCTTTTCGTTACAAAGATAAGTTGGTTCTGAGTCGGCATTCATGACGATCCCATCGATATCCCCGTCATTATCCAGATCCCCAAATGCGGCTCCTCGGCTGCTTTCCTCACGGCTGAACGCTGGACCCGAATAACGGCTCGCATCTTTAAATTGATTCCCGTCATTCTCCATCAGAGTATTGGCGACTTTGAATGCGGTTCGATCATCGATCTCCTCGATATTCCTCAAAAAATGGCCGTTCGCGATGAAGGCGTCTAGGTCACCATCGAGATCCAGATCGTTCCAGGATACTCCCCAGTTGGTGTGCGGTAGTAGCGAACGACCAATCCGGCTCTGCCGGGTAACGTCCTCAAATACACCCGATCCGAGGTTTCGATAGAGCACAGGCACCTGCCCCGTATAGTTGGTGACGAGTAAATCAATCTTTCCGTCCCCATCATAGTCGCCGGCGTCAACACCCATGCTCCCGTTCACGTTACCAGCGACATCGAACGCTAGGCCCATCTCGATTGCTTGTTCGGTAAATCGTCCCTGGCCATCGTTGGCGAGCAATTGATTGGGGGCAGCGTCGCTACACAAAAAGAGATCGGCGTCGCCATCGTCGTCCCAATCCCCGGAAATGACACCCATCGTGGGCCCAGGAAACCTGGCAATATCGGATGAAACGGACACATCCTCCAAGGTTCCATCTCTGCGGTTACGAAACAACTGATCTTTGGATGCTGGGAAATCTTTTGGGCCAGGAGGGTAAGGAAATGAAGATTTAATCGCTGACTCAAACCGGCTCATGGAAAAGTCAACATAGTTGCCTAGGAATAAATCCAAGGCACCATCGGAGTCGATGTCCAGCAAGGCAATCCCCGCACCAAAGGTACTAGTTTGCCCCAACATTCCCATCGCGGCCGATTGCTCGCTGAATGTGCCGTCTCCATTGTTCAAAAACAGCTCTGCTGGTCCGTAGTTGCTGATGACTAAATCCTGGTCACCATCGTTATCGATGTCTCCGGCCACAACGCCGAGCGAGAACGAGCCACTCCCCACCTGAGCCGATTCTGTAACATCGACGAAAGCACCTCCTACGTTCCGATAGAGTCGATTTGAAATCCTTGGCTGGTTTTCCCACTTCGCAAGTCCCAGGGTTGGAACGGGTCCTTGGTTGAGCATGTAGATATCAAGCCAACCATCGTTGTCGTAATCCAAGATCGCGATACCGGCGACCATCAATCGGGGGAGAAGTGGCAGATCTCCTGCACATCGGTGTGTGTGGACGAGACCAGCAACTCGGTGATTATCGACGAAATGAAACTTGTTCTGGGCGAGTGCCGGCTGGGTGGCGAGGCCGACGAGTGAACCGAGAAGGAAAAAAAGCCTCTCTACTTGCCGGATGCATGGAATACGATCGTCTCCTATCCGCATTGCATTGTTTACCTTGGTTCGATGATGTTCGTCCAGCTTGCAATGGTCGATCAAGCGATCTTGGACCGCTCCTCTGAAGGATTGTCAGAAGAAGACGCTTGTTTGCGATTTTGAAGAAGTACTCCCAGTCCCATGCAAACGACAACAGCAGCAATGATGATCGCTCGATTCGCATCATGGAATGGAAGTATTTTATTCCGTCCCTCTGGAGTCGAGATGACACCCGCTAGAAACGCATAAATGGTTGAAGCCACGAAAATCCCAAGAATCCCACCGACGATACCTTGACCAATCGATTTGAGTTTCCCGTTGGTCAGCCCGTTGGCAACTCCGAACGCAATCGCAACAGGTATCAGCATCAAGATCCATCGAATGAGTGTGTGCGTCATCAAGTCGCCGAAATCAAACAAAGGGCTATCTTCGATCCAGTGCCCCAACCACCCTGCAGCCAGGCCTCCCAAAGCACCCAAAACCAGCCCACTTACGATTCCGAGTCCATTCGTTTTCGCATCTCTCTGCGTCGCGATCGCGAGTGGCAGCAAACCGCACGTAATAGCCCCAATCATCGCAAAGGCAATCATGTCGTTCGAACGATCCGCTCCGTTCAATTCAGCCTGCTGGGCAGGCGTTACCTCGACGGATTTTCGGGCCTCTTCTGAGGCCAGAACGTAGGGATAGGTCTTTTGTAAAAGAAAGGTGAGGCCGGTCGTTAACGCGACGGAGAACAACAACACGAGGAGGGTTTTTTTCAGCATGTTTCGCTTGATCAAGTCAGGTCGATTCGAGAGGAGAGTGGACCAAAAAATTCTCATGAGAATTAGAACAGATCGCCCAATGCGCGGCTACTCTTAGATTCTTTCTATCTTGATCTAAAGAAGGCAACCTACCTTCTCATTCTCATAACCATCGTAGCAAGTATAATTAAAGCGTTCAGGCGAGGAGCAGGGATCAATCTACCAGGACACCGAAGTGCTCACGCACTGCCACCGCTACGTTTCGCGGTGCATCGCAAGTTGCGAGACATGTTTTTTTCCTGCCGCTCGTCGTATCGATTGTGGTCGCAAAACCTCGAGAGAATTCTGGATCGGATGAACAGACTTGCCAGCCAAATGAACGATTCAGCCAAGGGAATCCGCTGGACTTATTTGACCGCTTTTGCACTGTTTGCTTCCTTGTCGGTCTTGGGATTGCTGGTCTACTTAACCCCGATGGAGGATCTAGAAAAGTCTCAGAGCACGAATCCGAATGAGCCATTATCCTCGAAAACCACCATCGAATCTTCGCACTTCATGTTACCGGACGCGACGAACGCACTGTCCACGGAACAACTGCAGGAGGAGCTGCGGAACGCAGCTCAGGTGTTAGTATCGGACTTCCCAAACGATCCTGCGGCTTATCACGTAGCAGCGATGATTCACTCCGAACTTCGACAAACGAAGAAAGCAGTTGAATTATGGGAACAGTGTCTAGCGATGGGAAGCCTCGATGCTGGACCCCTTGTTGGTTTAGCCGGTCTTTTGATCGACCAAGGGGATGACGAAAAAGGGATCGAACTACTTTCCAAACTCGAAGACCCCTCGGCACGGACCGCTGAATATTATTTGAAGTTGTCCCAGGCGTACTCAAGCATGGGCGAGTTGGTCAAAGCAGAAGAGGTTGTTCGCGAGGGGCTGCGGAGATTCAGTACCGATGCAGGGCTTTGGGGGCAGATTGGCACCGTGTTGGTGCAGTTGAGACAGTTTACCGATGCCGAAGCATCGTTTCGGAAGGCAATGGAACTCGGCGATCGGAAAAACACGACTATCAATTCCCTCGTAGCGGTCCTCAGTCGATTGGGAAAAAAGGATGAGGCTGATCGCTTGAGATCCTCTCAGGATCAGACAGACGCACTTCGCAAGGGCTGGGAGGTCGAGCCGAACGGCGACGTTCGAGACAATGAAGACAAGGGATTTCAGGATCAGTACCGCGAGGCATTGCATCGACTGTCCGTACCGCTGTTGCGAAACGCCAGTGCTGTCGCCCTGGCGAACCATCGATCTGAATTGGCCGAACGATGGGGATTGTTGGCGATGGCCGAGGATCCATCCAACGGAGAACTCTACATGGATCTATCCTCGGTGTACCGTAAGTCGAATGAATACGAAAAAGCATTGGCAGTACACGAGAAACTGCTCGAGCTGCAGCCAGCGAATCCTTACAACTACGTCAATCTTGCTAGTGTCGCGATGCAGCTCAGGCAAGTGAGTCAAGCGGAAACCGTTTTGATAACTGCGATGGAAAAGTTTCCAAAGATCCCGTTTTTCTGTGGTGAGCTGGCCAAAATCGCAATGGCTCGTGGCAACATGCAGCAATTGGAGCAATACGCAAAGAAGGCTAGTACGTTGGACCCCCTCAACGTCGAATGGGTACTCTTGATGGCCATGGCAGCACGACAGAGTGGACGAATGGCGGACTGCGAGAACTATCTTCGGAAAGCGAACGAATTAGCGCCGAACGATCCACGCGTCACGGAACTCAACCTTTCGATCAAGCCATGACAAAACCTGGAGAAAACCATTCAAACCAAATCGAACGAACTATGGTATCAAACTCGCACCGAAACCTGCTCGGTGGCTTTGCTTTAGCTGTTTCTATTGTTTCCATGGGGCTTGCGATCTATCTGCTATCGTTGGTGCGTGCAACCATGGACGCTCAATCGAAAGCTGGCGAAACGATCGTGGAACTAAAGCAAAAGTTGGCTCAATCTGAAAGTATGCTCCTTACGGCGAATGCAGAACGAGATCGGGCCATCGCCGAAAAAAATATCGAGGCAGCCAGGATTCCCGATCGCAACCCTTCGAGCGTTCTGCTCGCTCAGATACCGTTCAAAAGTGTTGCCAATACCCTCGAGGCAGAACTCGAGTTGCTAGCTGAACGGTTAAAGACCCAGTTTCCAAATCAGGCAGATGCGCTCCATGTGGTCGCCATGCTCAAGGCGCAAACGCGGAAATATAGCGAAGCCCAATCGATGTGGCAGGAGTGCTTGAGAATTGATCCGAAACGTGAATTGCACTACATCAATCTCGCTTCGATCGCGATCGAACAAGGCAACAATGCCCTGGCCCTAGACACCCTACGGAGAGCTGTCGCATTCGGATTCGACTCTCTCGATCTGACGCATCACTTTGCATTGGCGCTCTCTAATTCGGGCGAATTCGAGGAGGCGAGTCAAGTGATCGAAGCCTCGCTCAAGAAGTTTCCTAACGAAGCTACCCATTGGCTGATGCTCGGCCAGGCGAAGTTAGAACTAGGTAAGCCATCAGAGGCGGAGGAGTGTTTTCGTAAATCGAAGGAGTTAGGTATCGAGACCGCCAGTCTGTATGTTGGTCTCGGGAATGCTTGCCTGCGACAAGGAAAGCGTGATGAAGCACGCGAGTACTTGAAAACCTACTCCGAAATAAAGAGCCGAGATAATCTATCGGGACCAGAACGTTACCAGGTATTAAGCGAAAAGGAGATTAAACGCACAGCTACATCTGTTTTCACGGAGGCTGCTGCGATTTTTTATAAGAAAAAAGATGTTACTGAAGCAGAACGATTGCTGCTTCGTTGCGTCGCGATCGACCCCTCGAGTCTTGCCTCGCTACGGGCTGTTGCCGATCTGTACTTTAAAACCAAAATGCTTCCCGAAGAACGAACCGTGCGCGAGCGAGTCCTGGAACTCGGTTCTGAGGTGTTTAGCGACTATGTGGACCTGGCAAAAGTGTGCGCGACACAAGGAGATCGGAGTGCTGCAGAGGCCGCGCTCAAATTAGCGGTTAACGCTTTTCCTCAAGCTCTCGAGCCCTACGCCACCATGGCCCAATTTTATCTGGAGTCGGGCAATCTGGTATCTGCTCGTTGGTACGCGCAGCAATCTATCGAGCGACAGCCAACGCCCCAAGGTTTTCGATTTCTCGCTGGAATTTGTGAGAAAATGAATGATCGTTCCGGGGCAGAGCAAGCCAACCAATTTGCCCAAAAACTCGAGGCAGCAAAGTAATGTCCATCCAGCACTTGAAAAGATTTCCTAGCTTCATGAGTCCAGCCTTCGTGCTGTTGGGCTTGCTCATGGTTGCTTTTCCGACCGGCCCGGCCTTGGGACAGGGATCTCCATCGACGATCCGTCTCACAGACGTAACCTCGGATTCAGGGATCTCCTTTATCCACAGCAGTGGTGCGAGTGGGATCGGATACATCGTCGAAGCGATGGCTGGTGGAATCGCCCTTTTTGATTACGACAACGATGGACTCATCGATGTCTTCTTTACCAACGGAGCTCCTCTCAAAGGTTCGAGGGAATCCCCAACGGCGCTGCGGCATGCTCTCTATCGCAATCTCGGAAACATGAAATTCGAAGAGACGACCGAACAAGCAGGCTTGGTGTTTCGGGGATATGGTCTCGGAGCTGTCGCAGCAGACTACGATAATGACGGAGACAAGGATCTTTTCATCACGACGTTCGGCAGGAATGCACTCTTTCGTAATAACGGTGATAAGACTTTTACTGACGTGACCGACAAAGTCGGCTTGCTGGCAAAAGAAGAGGTCGGTGCAGGTGCTTGTTTTCTGGATGCGGACAAGGATGGCTTTCTCGATTTATTCGTCGCTAGCTATGTCGATTTTACCTACGAAAACCATGTGCCCGTTCTATCCAAGGGCCAATACCTGATGGCCGGTCCTCAATACTACAATAAGATGACGGATCACTTTTACCGAAATCGAGGTGACGGTACCTTTGAAGATCAAAGCGAGAAGTCAGGCGTCGGGCTCGTGAAAGGGCCAGGCATGGGTGTTGTGGCAGCCGACTTTGACGACGATGGTGACACCGATATTTTTGTGGCACAAGATGGTTCACCCAACCTCCTCTACTCCAACGATGGATCAGGACGATTCGAGGAAATTGGGCTTCTAGCTGGCGTAGCAAGCAATTTTGAAGGAAAGATCAATGGGAGCATGGGAGTCGACTGCGGCGATTACGATTGGGATGGGAAACTAGACCTGTTTCTAACCAATTACCAATCCGAAATGCCCGTTCTCTATCGGAATCTAGGAGGTGGGATCTTCGAAGATGCGACTCGAAAAGCACAAATCCCTACGAGTTTGTATCCGCATGTCAATTGGGGAACCACCATGATGGATTTTGATAATGACGGGTACCTCGATATCTTTATAGCTAACGGTCACTTTGATCGAGTGGAACTGATGGATGACCGAACCTCACTAAAACTACCGAACACTGTGCTGCGAAACAACGGCTCTGGAAAGTTCTCGGATATTTCGAAGGAGGTAGGTAGTGGCTTGGCCGTTATCGAAAGCAGTCGAGCTGCCGGATTTGATGATCTCGATAATGATGGGGATATCGATGCCATCATTCTCAACTCCAATTCAGCCCCCACGATCATTCGGAACGATTCGAAAACAAACAACCATTGGATCAGTGTTTCTTTGGTCGGAAAGAAAAGTAATCGCGATGCGATTGGTGCTCGCGTCACGATCACCGTCGATGGGAAGAATAAAATCGACGAGGTGCGAGCTGGGCGAGGATATCAGAGTCATTACGGTAATCGAATCCATTTTGGGCTTGGAGTATCAAAGTCGATCGACTCGCTCTTTGTTCGATGGCCGAGCGGAGAGTCTGAACGCTTCCAGATAAGCGGGATCGATCAGCTGTTTGTGCTCGAGCAAGGGGAGGGCGACCGGTAGGGAAGATGTTCTTCCTGCAATGAAGTTCTTTTTTCATGGCACACGTAGAGTTTCTCGAGTTTGGTTCGAAGGTCAGGGGAATCTTCTCCCAGCTTTTACCTCCGACGCTCCGGGGAGTTTGTTGAACGCTACTTCGTTTTGAGCATGGATTTTCGGGCATCCTCCATCTGCGGTATGGAAAGCCAGCCTGAGCATCCACAAGAGCAAATCCTAGAGCGTGTGGATCGGCTAGCTCGAATGCCTTCGAGTCGATACACTATGTCAGTGCTGTCGCTGTGGCGAAATGGCAGACGCAGCAGACTTAAAATCTGCTGGGGCGTAATGGCCCCGTGCGGGTTCGAGTCCCGCCAGCGGCACTGTTTGACTTGTTGTAAGAAGGGGGACTGGGGAGATCTCTCCTGGACGGATCCGTCTGTACCGACGGGCCTTCTTCAAACGTCGGGCTTGCTGTCTAACTCGGGCTTGCTGTCTAACTCGGGCTTGCTGTCTAACTCGGGCTTGCTGTCTAACTCGGGCTTGCTGTCAACTTCGGGCTGAATGTAACCGAATCTTCCATCCCACTTGTCTGCTTCACCCAGAAGAGTCGAACGTGAGTAATCGAGGGAGTGGACGCGTCGAACCCTGGTTTGTTTCTAACTATCCGATCGTCGATTTCCCCATCCAAGGCTGCAACACCTTCGGGACGCGGATGGTACCATCCGCCTGCTGGTGATTTTCCAAAATGGCGATGATGGCTCGGCTTATCGCGATGGCAGTTCCGTTTAAGGTATGAACGAAATGAGTCCCTTTTTCATTTTTGTTTTTGGTACGGATGTTGAGTCGGCGAGCCTGATAATCGGTGCAATTCGACGTGCTCGTTACTTCGCCCCATTCACCTTCGGTTCCACGACCAGGCATCCAGGCTTCCAGATCATACTTTCGATAGGCAGGGCCCCCTAGATCACCTGTTGCTGTGTCCACGACACGATAGGGAATCTCCATCGCATCGAACAGATCGCACTCGATTTGCCGGAGTTCCTCATGCACGGAGTCGCTTTGATCGGGCAGCGTGAATGCAAACATTTCGATCTTGGTGAATTGATGTACACGATACAGCCCCTTGGACGCGCGGCCTGCAGCACCCGCTTCAGTTCGAAAACAATGACTGATCCCCACAAGTTTCAAGGGGAGTTGTTCGGTATCCAGTATTAAGCCAGAGTACATTCCACCCAGGGTGATCTCCGCCGTAGCAACCAGATTCAGGTCCGTATTCTCGATGCTGTAGATCTGCGTTTCCGGACCCCTTGGAATGAAGCCAATGCCATGAAGTACATCCGTGTTCGCAACGTCTGGAGTCGAAACGGGTACGAAACCGCGTTGAACCAAATGTTGCACTGCGAATTGCTGTAGGGCTAACTCCAGCAGCACGGCGTCATTCTTCAAGAAATAAAACCCTGCGCCCGCCACTCGGGCACCGGACTCAAAATCGATCATGTCATGAAGTTTGCCGAGCTCCAGATGGTCTTTCGCCTTGAAATCAAATTTCGTAACCGGAGTTTTGCCTCTGGCGATTTCGAGGTTCGATTGGTCATCCCGACCTATCGGAGCAGCTGGATTGGTCATGTTAGGAATATGAGCCAGGATCTCCAAAATCTCTTTGTCGAGTCGATCGTGCTCATGCTGGGCAGCCTCCTTCTGCTCCCGGAGCTTCTTCCCTTGTTCCTTGAGGGACTCTCGCTCTGCCTGGGTCGCCGACTTCATCTTGCTGTTTAGATCGTTGGCTTGTCGGTTGAAGTCCTCGGCTTCCAACAGCTTGGACCGCCGCGCCAATTCAGCGACTGCGAAACGATCCAGACCGTCAGCAGGCACTCCTCGATTCAGGCAATTCTGTTTGACGGCGTCCAGATTTTCGAGAACGAATTTGCGATCAAGCATTTGCTGCTATTCCAAGCGGGGAAACGTACTACTACAGCGACAGAGTTTAGCTAATTGTCGCAATCGTTCCAGACGAGAGAAATACCTTTAGGCCCCGGGAACAGTCCTCGAACATCCATTCCTAGATATTTTCGAATTCCGATAGAAACAACCGCAGCCAATTCCCACCCAGGGTTAGGAGCTAAGGACGCGTCTATTGATGGTCAAGCCGTCGCTCAAGCCATCCAAGAGCCAAAGCCGAGCTTCTAGCCGAAAGGATGGATCAGGGGGCAAGTCCATGTTTCGAATCGAGTCCCGTAAATCATCGGTGAATACAACTTTTTGCCAAGACGCTACGTCGGTTCTAGGCCACGCATGGTACCGGTCGACGTCGCAAAACGATCGATGGGCAATCCCATTTGCTGCAGAATGGAGACGAATAGATTGGGTAAGGGGTAGTTGTTTTTCGTGTCGAATGCGAGGTGATGGCCATGCTTGAATCCTCCACCCGCAAAAAGGATTGGCAGGTTGGTTGTCACGTGAGTATTTGCATTACCGAGATTGCTTCCGTACAGAACCATGGTTCGATCGAGCAAATTGCTATCTTCTTCTTTGGTATCTCTCAAGGATGAGTAGAGGTTGTCGAGCAATCGCATATGCCATTGATCGATTGCTTCTAGCTGTTTGAGTTTCTCGGTGTTTTTTCCATGGTGTGATAAGTTGTGATAGCCATCGGTAATGTCGATCCCATCGACATCGATCGCGGGCGAACTCACGCTGTCGAGCATCAGGGTGATCGCTCGTGTCGAATCCGTTTCCAAGGCTAGTTTGGCCATGTCGTACATCAATTGAACTTTAGCCATGTATTCCTTAGGATCATTTTTGTCGATTGGGGGGCCACTGGGCGGTTTAGGCTTTGGAACCGTCTCCCACGCTTTTGCAGCGGCGAGTCGCTGTTCGAGATCACGAACGCCGGTCATGTATTGATCGATACGTTCGCGGTCTTTTGGTCCAAGCTTTCGCGTTAGGGACTTCGTTTGATCTGCGACTGAGTCCATGATGCTCCGCCCCAGCTCTAGTTTTCGGAGCTGCTGAGCTATCTCGTCTTGACTACCTTGCAAGAATAGTTGCTTGTAGACATTCGATGGTTTCTCTTCGCAGGGAATGAGAACACCAGCACCGGTCCATGACAAACTACGTTGGCCTTGCTTGACATTGACTCCGAGGGTTAACGATGGAAATCGGGTTAGGTGACCCATATGCTCGGCGATGAGCTGATCCAACGAGATCGTGTTACGAAACCCTCCGCTCCCTGGGTGTGGGGCTGCCGTTAGGAAACAATTGTCCGCTGGATGTCCTCCATCGACGTCTGGGTGCCATACACCGCTAAAAACAGTGAATGCGTTTCGATGCTTCTCAAGTATTTTCAGATAGGGGGACAGCTCGTAACCTACGCCAGCAGAACCAGGGAAAAAATACTCCGGTAACAACCCGAGGTTATTACAAATCCCGAACATTCGACGTGGCGAGGAGGACTCGTCGCGAGTTCCCGCCTTGCTAACAGCCGGCCGCATCGCATCCAACCATGGGAGAGCAAGCCCTACCCCCAATCCTTTTAAGAGGAACCTGCGATCGATCGCGTGGTTTTTCAATAGAGTCGGCATGGTAGTACTTACTTGTTCAAGAACAATGGGCTGCAGACAATCTCTTCAATCATCGTACCGACAGGATAGCCGCTGGGTTCGAGCAGATCCAAAATCCGTTCCATTTCATCGCGGTCGCTGAATCGAGGAACCGATCCGGTAGCATATATCATAAGTTGCTTCAACAGATTGCGAGCGATTTGACGTTCATCAGCCACTAGTAGTTTCTTTAGCGATGTAATGTCCGTAAAAGATTCGCCACTCTCCAGTACTCCCGCACTGTCGACTGCGGGACCGCGCCGGAAGGTGAATGGCTGACCGTTTTTGCCAAAGCCCTCGACCTGCTCTCCATTTTCCCCCAAACTTCGGTAGCGGTCTCGCCAGCCCCCAACCACATCAAAATTCTCAAGAGCAAAACCGATGGGATCCATCTTCGAATGGCAACCCGCACAGCTCGGGTCGGAGCGGTGGAGCTCCAATTGCTGCCGAATCGTCGTCGCTCCTCGCGTGTCGGGTTCGATGGCCGGTACGCTTTTGGGAGGCAAAGGGACTCGTTTTCCGAGAATCCGCTCGCTTATCCAAGCTCCTCGTACGACGGGCGATGTCGTCGTACCGTTGGCGGTTACTTTCAGCAGACTCGCTTGAGTCAGCAGTCCTCCACGAGGGCTCTCTTTCGGAATGGGAACCCGTCGTAAAGCCACACCCTCAAAGTGGGGAAACCCATAGTGTTGAGCGAGTCGTTCGTTGACAAATGCGAAGTCTGCATCCACCAAGGTCCTCGCAGGTAGATTTTTCAAAATTATCTCACGAAAGAAAAGCTGAGTCTCGAGTAAAGCGGCATCTAAGAGCGAATCATCCAGGTAATAATCTGGGTAGAGGAACTCGTCGGGGGATGTGTCGTAGATTTTGCGCAGATCGAGCCAATAAGCCAAAAACGATTCTATGAATCGCTCAGCTCGTTTGTCCTCGAGCATGCGTCGCGCTGCCTCTCTTAATTTGTCTGGCTTGGTACGCTGGCCACTTTCCGTGAGTTCTCGCAGCTCCTCTGCCGAGGGAGTGTTCCATAAGAAAGAGCTCAACCGGGAGTTCACAGATTTGCTATCCAGAGGACCATTTGGTTCCAGGAATCCAATGTAGTATGGCGAACACAAGGCACCCGTATACATGGCGATCATCGATTCTCGAAAGGAATGTCCCGCTTCCGATGCCGAGCGAAAAATCCGAATCAACGAATCAATGTGCTCTTGGCTTGGATGGGTGCTGTAGGCCTTGTTCAAGAATCTCCGCAGCAATCGTTCCGCATCCTCCTGCGGTTGTTCCGAGATAACCTCGAGCTGTCCCTCTCGTTCTCTCAGAGGTAGGTTGTCGAAGAGGATTTGATGCCCAACGCTTGGCCAATCGTCGATGATTGGACCTTCGACCTCGAGATAGGAGAAGGCAACTCCAGGCATACCCTCTTTCTGCGCCAGTGGATTATGGAA
The DNA here is from genome assembly GCA_040396935.1 of Pirellula sp. GTDB lineage: Bacteria > Planctomycetota > Planctomycetia > Pirellulales > Pirellulaceae > JBKCUI01. The sequence continues at coordinate 55,816 of JBBAXA010000006.1, read as the reverse complement.
ATTAGGTGGTCGAGAGCGAAACAATCGAACCGCATCTGGCTGAATGGTCTCTCCTTGCAAAAGATAGATATCCAACTCTTGAACGGTTGGCTCAATTTGAAAATCGAACTCCCCAAGCTTTCGCAATTGCCGAGGTGGGATTTCTGCATAGATCGCAATAGGTTCGGAACGCCTGCCGATCGAGATTTTTTCACGACTCGGTCTCCACCACCTTTTCTCCTCTCCCTCAGCCCAGAATGTGTATCCCTTGAATCGGAGCTTGAATCGTCCGGATACGGGAGCGCGAAAATTATTGAACTTGGGTTCAATGGGTTCGTAACTGCTCGCAACGACCCCGAACGACTCTTGCTCCCTCAGTTGAGGGTCGCTTGCCCCCACGGTAAACGGCTGCTTTTCATCGCTGAGCACCTTTCTATCCGCCTGGTATGCAATGAGTGGAAACGTCGCTCGCTCAGGACTTCGATTGAACACAGTAAAGTGAACCTTGCGATTGAAGCCTGGTTGCTCTCGTGCGTAGTAGCGAGTCACAGATGGTTTGTAGAGCGATTTGTCTTTAGCAATGACTTCCCGCAATGCGTAATCGACTGCCTGCATCATTCGCGCGAGATTCACATGGGATATATCGAGAGCTTCACTCACCTTATTGAAACGCTCCATCTCACCATCTTCAGGGAGCATGTTTTTGATTTGCAACCAAGGAGCATGGAGTAGATCTCGGAGCGCATTCTCGAATTCGAATCGATTCAATCGTCGCAGTACCGTCCTGCCCTGCGATTCAATCTGCTCTTTCTCTATTTTCACCAAAGATGGGTAAAGCTCCTCTAAGAGCATCCGGCGTTCATTGGTACTTAGGGAATCGTCGGGAGGCATTTCTCCGGACTCGACACGCTCATAGATTTTGATCCAGCTCGGCCCTACCTCAGGATCCAACGGTCGGCTTATCAATGCATTGATGTTGAGCCGCGACTCGGAATCTCTCTCTTGGTGGCACTCCAAGCAATGAGTCGTCATCCATCGATGTACATTTGCCGGTAGCTCCTTCGACACGACCGATCGCGCTGAGAAGAAACATACCAATGCCATCGATGCTATGCCGATCGCAATCCTCACCCGATCGTCTCTTGGAGTTTTGGCTGTTCTGTTTTTCATACCGTTCGAAATCTGTAAAGCTGCATCCCAAGAGCGAAAAAAAGCAGAGGCTTGATGGCGACATAAGCCATTTTCGATTGCAATGCGATCCTCGAGGCGAAATGGTGCACAACACAAAACCCGTGGAATGGAGTAACCTATCAATCGTGCAAAAGTTTGACCGAGCTCTTCCACTACCCAAATAGTTTCCTTCCTTTTCGGAGTGTTTGCAACTCGCGAAAAAGCTCGAACCTCCGGTAAAGTAAACCCTGTATTCCGATCCTTTGAGCGGAAAGAACATTCTCTTTGAGTTCTCTTTTCCGGGAATACTCACCCCAGCCATCACACGATGGAGCATCGGCTGGTCCTGCCGGGTCGGTTCTTGTCCGAAATTCTGAGTGGCTGATTCCATCCGATCCTGTGGCATCGATGCTCGAGGACTTTGATCGCCGAGCATTAGACAGTCGGGGATTCAAGACGAAAAACAAAGAGGACTTTTGTTTCGAACTCAGTGAGCACGATCGCTATCGGTTCATCGGGAAAGGATAAGAGGGTTCTTTTCATTGTTCACGGAAAATCCTCTCGGCTCGGATTTACCCCAGAGGTTTTGCTCGTTTCTCGAACGTAGTCCTCCAGGTCTGTCGCATATTCGTTCAGCTCAGCGGAAAGTCTCCAGAGCAAACGAATGTTTGCGGCGATCCCAATCCCGATCCCCGAAACTGCAATCGTTGCTGACAACCGGAACCAGAGCAACGGTATCCAGGCCGGATTCCAACGATGGAACAAAATGGGAAACGCAAAGATCAGGACCGTGATCCAAGCTACGAGATTGAGCAAACTCAGTCGTTCGAGTCGAGGACGATCCATGAGCCTGCACAGTTTGTGCAGGAAAATCCAAAACGCAAACCATGAAATGATTTGGAGCGGTAGGACACAAAAACGTGCTAGTGGAGCTCCGACGACTTGTCTTCCTACTAAACGCACAATAATTCCAATCGATTCGCTCCAGAGTGAGAGATCCAGAAGCCATCTCCATGACAGAGGTAATCGAAACTCTAAACTTTTCGATCTACTAAACCAACTCATGAACATCCCCATGAGGATAATCGAGTAGCCCAGGAGGCTAGCTAGGCCATGCCATCCCGGTAGTACGACACCCCGCCGGTTCAAAGCCAATGTGTGAAGGGCCACAAACGCTAGCACTGAGAATCCGATGATGTAGAACACAAATGCAAACAAAGATAACTGCAGGGACCTGGCATAATTGCGGAAGGCTTGTGGAGCGTCCCATCGAGCCGCCAGGTTTCCTCCGATCCCGTCAGACGCTCCCAGGTCTTGTAAATTCACTTCAGAGTGCACTGGCAATCGATCGCCCTAAAGGTGGCTGAAAAGCATGGTACTAGCCTTTCATGCTAGCACAAAAAGCACGGCGATCTTCACGTCCCTTCTCGATTCGAGCGGATGATCTTACGATTCCCAAGATAGCCCCCGTTGGAAGATCCAATTCCGCCGTGAGCGAGGAAAATACGCAGGCGCAAGCGGGGTGACTCCCGTCTCATTGGGAGTAAGTGGACGAATGATGTCAAAGTCAGCCTGAACGAAACAGTCTTCTTTTTCGGTAAAAGTCGCCGTATTCAGAGAACGAACATCAAGTTTGACGGTTGTTCAGCCGAAAACAGTTCTACGGGATGAGCGGATTGCCGCGGAAATGCGTGTTTGTCAACTACCTTGACGAATGCGAATCGTCTTCCTAGACTTTGTTTAAACCTAGGCTAATAAAGGACTTAGGTTTACTCATCGTGACTAGGAGGATAGCCGTGACAAAGAAAGAGATCGTGAAAACGATTTCCGATGAAACCGGCCTCAACCAGCAGCAGATCAAAGCCATTGTTCAACGAACATTTGATGCGATTGTTCGAACGCTGGAAGAAGAAGGTCGAATCGAACTCCGAAATTTCGGTGTGTTCCAAGTACGGACGAGGGCAGCACGAAAAGCACGCAATCCGAGGACGGGGCGTCAGGTCGAGGTCCCAGAGAAGTTTGTCGTGACGTTCAAGCCCGGAAAGATCATGGAACAACGGGTCAATTCCATCGAAGGTACCCCCCTAGCTCAGCAGATTCGCGAGGACATCGCCTCGGGCCGGATCGACTCAGCGGATGAGGAACTCGTCGCGGAAGAGGACTCGGAAACAACTCTCCCTTAGTGGGAGATAGATGTCAGGATGTTACGACTTCACGGAGGAGTAGAGATGAAACGGCGATTCGGATGGTTGCTTCTAGTGGCCTGTACCACGATGCCATTGGTCGGTTGTGCCCTTCCAATCTACTCTGCGAGACCTGCTCGAAGAGCAGAGCAGCTCATCTACACTTCGGAGAACTTGCGGGGCATCGTTCAGGAGTGGGAGAGGTTTTGGTTTCTCGACCAACCGAATCACATGACGCCGTATCGAGTACACGGCGGTGTGATCTAGCAACGCTACACCCAGCGATACATTCTCAACGAATTTTGAGTTCGAACGATGACTCGCTGGGGAAGAACGCCGACGTGAGCCCACGCCTCTTCATCTTCGGTCAATTGACGTTCCGAAAGCAATTGGAATTCAGCAGGGTTTGCAGAGATCAATCGGAGACTGCCTGTCTGATCCAGAGCTAAGATCGATTGACCGTTCGTGAGCGTGCTCCAGTATTCTCCAAATGGCTTCGTGACCCACGATTCTTTTCCTGTCGACAGATCCAAGCAGCCGAAACGCTTGTTCTTGAGATGCATATAGAGGTGATCTCCGATCACCACAGGAGAAGACATATAGCCCTCGATTTTGTTCTCCCAACGAACCTTAGGCGTTTTGTTCTCTTCGACGTCGAGTAACAAGGATCTTCCACCATAGCTACTAGTGAAGATAGCATTTTTCCAAACGGTGGGGGTTAGGATATTCATTCCACGGAATGCAGCGACTTCGTACTTCCAGTAAACGTCTCCCGTCGCTAGGTCGACGCCTGCCAGGAACGTTCTCGTTTGGACGATAAGTTGTCGAATACCGTTGAGCGTTGCAATCACAGGCGAAGAAAATGCACCGCTGCTCATAATGTTCCCCGAGTCAGAGAGGGAGGACCATACGATGGATCCGTCTGCGCGATTTAACTTGTGGAGCCCCTTGCCGGCTTGAACGTAGAGATGGTCCCCGTCGATCATTGGCGAGCAAACCATTCCGAAGTCCGGAAGCTTGCCGAATTTCTTTCCAAAATCAAGTCTCCATTTCTCAGTACCGCTTTTGGCATCCATCGCCACGAGAACATCTCGCATTCCCCCGACGTAGATCGTCGAATCGTCGGTGACAGGGGTCGAACGAATCCAATTCCCATTTCTCGCTGCGAAGAACGGAACGTTCATCGACCCTTTCCATTCCTGTTTCCAGACCTGATCGCCTGAATCGATCTGAAACGCCATGGTTGACTCCTTGCCTGCCTTGCTTTCCGTCGTGAAAACAAGGTCGCCTGCTGTCACGGGTCCCGAATAGCTATCCCCGAGGGGTTTGGACCAAAGCAGAGCCAGTCGGTCAGGTTCCAAAGAGCTAGGCCATTTCGAATCATCGACCATGCCGTCCCGCGAGGGACCTCGCCACCCACTCCAAACCTTGGAAATTTCGCCGGCTTGCAATCGACTGCTAGCCGAAAAAGCAGTTGTGGCAGCCGTCAACGTTAAAAAATCTCTTCTCTGCACCGCATTTCTCCTTGGAAAGACCGTGGACTGTAGGAGTGGGTCGCTGAAAGTCAAGCTAGGAAATTCCAGGTGACGTTACAAAACGGGGAGAAAGGCGAATGTAGTGATTTTGCGCAGGCATTCGATTGTCTGCAGTAACCATTGGCAGAAAGCCGATGAACTCGGAGAGGAGCAAAACTATGAAATTCATTCGCAATCGAATCGACTCGCTGCTCGACAGCGGTGACGGACCAAGCCCTATCGAATACGCGGTTATCGTTACGGTTCTGGTCATTGCGAGCTTGACGGTGATTTCGACCAGCCGAAGCATCTCTCATCCTTACCTGAGCAACGTTCCGATTCATACCGCCACACGGTAGTTACCGCATCGGGCTGTCGAAGCGATTCTATTCGCAGATGGGTGGATGTACCCCGGTGTAATCAAAGGGAGTTACTCGCAACAATTCCTCCTGTACCGCAGTCGGAACATCCAACCGTCGGATGAAGGACTCGAACGTCGATTCGTTGACTAGCGTGTTTCCTCGGGTGAGTGCTTTGAGGGCTTCGTACGGATTGGGGTATTTCTCTCTTCGCAGAATCGTTTGGATAGCTTCAGCAACCACAATCCAATTGTTTTTCAGGTCGCTGTGTATCTTTTCTTGATGCAGTACCAGTTTGTCGATCCCCTTTTCAATGGATCGTAAGGCCAAGACAAAATGCGAGAAGGGGACGCCGATATTTCGAAGGACTGTTGAATCGGTGAGGTCGCGTTGAAGCCGCGAGATGGGTAATTTTTGGGATAGATGCTCCCAGATTGCGTTGGCAATCCCCAGGTTGCCCTCAGCATTTTCGAAATCGATGGGATTGACTTTGTGCGGCATTGCGCTGGAGCCGACTTCGCCTTCTTTGATCTTCTGCTTGAAGTAGTCCAGAGAAATATAGGTCCAGACGTCGCGACAATAATCGATCAGGATGGTGCCTAATCTTTTGATCGCGTCCATTTGGGCAGCGAGATCGTCGTAGTGCTCGATCTGAGTGGTGAACTGTTGTCTTCTCAGCCCTAAGCGTTCATTGACGAATTCATTTCCGAATGCGATCCAATCGGTGGTCGGATAGGCGACGTGATGTGCATTGAAATTGCCGGTCGCTCCTCCGAACTTGGCGGAGGTGGGTAGGTCTGACAGTCGTTCCAGCTGCTGCTCGAGTCGCTCGACGAAGACCATAAACTCTTTGCCTAATCGTGTTGGAGACGCCGGTTGCCCATGCGTCCTCGCCAGCATGGGTACCTCTTTCCATTGCTCGGCCTGCATGTGGATTTTGTGGATGAGGATGACGAGACGTGGGATCAGTTCATTTTCAATTGCATGTTTCCAAGAGAGAGGAATAGCCGTGTTGTTGATGTCTTGAGATGTCAATCCAAAGTGCACCCATTCCCGATATTCGCTCAAACCGTAAGCGTCCATCCGGTCTTTAAGAAAGTACTCGACTGCTTTCACATCGTGATTGGTAACCTTCTCGTGGGCCTTCACGTTCCGAGCGGATTCCAGGCTGAAATGCTCATAGGTTTCTCGCAGTTGCGACCGCTTATCCTCGCTGAGAGGAAAGAATCCTTTGTCTGACAGCATCAGCAAGTACTCGACTTCAATCCAAACACGATAGCGAATCAAGGCGTACTCTGAGAAATACTCATCAAGCCGAGGTCCTTCGGAAGGGTCGGCCGTTTGGCATAGCTGCTGTCGATAACGACCATCCAGTGGAGAGATGGCTGTCAAGTTTTCTAGATTCATACAGGTTTTCACTCGCAGAGGATGGGGGCTCGTCCCAAGTCGTAAAAGGTGGTCGTTTTCCCGGTCTCACGGGAAAACCCGTTGTGCATATTTTGCCAAGAGGTCCGTTTCCAAGTGAACCTGGTCCTGGACTTGCAACATCCCCAGAGTGGTCACATCCAGTGTGTGCGGAATCAAGGCAACACTAAAGTCTGTGTCGCTCGCATCGACAATAGTGAGGCTTACGCCGTCCACGGTAATCGATCCCTTGGCAACCATTTGTAACATCAAATTCCGCGGAGCCGTAAATCGGAATGTAGACCAGGGGCCATCGTTGCCTCGGTGGCTGACTGTCCCCAGACCATCGACATGGCCTGTCACAAAGTGCCCGCCCATTCTGTCGCCAACTTTCAACGACCGCTCAATGTTGATTGCTTGATCGATGGCCATCGATGCGAACCGGGTTTTGGATAATGTTTCGGCACCCAGTTCGAACCAGCAATTTTGCTCTTCTTTTCTAACTACGGTCAAGCAACAACCGGAAACACAAATACTATCCCCAAGCTTGACGTCGTCTGAGAGTAAACCCATGGCTACGCCCAGTCGAATACCTGAACCCTCACGATCGAGAGCGACGATGCGAGCCTTTCCTTCTACGAGTCCAGTGAACATGAATGGGTGCGTATTTACAATTGGGAAGCTTGTCGAGTGGCTTCGAGCAACTCGATGATTTGTTCTACAGATAATTGTTCGGCGCGAAGGCTTTCAGAATGTCCCAGCCGCGCGAGTATTTCATCGACTTGCGGTTTCGACAATCTGTCTTGAGAAGCCGTGAGAAGTTGGCTACGAAGGAATTTTCGGCGATGGAAAAATAGCGCTCGAAGGGTTGTATGGAAATAGGGTAGGTCGACGATGCGAGCTCGCTTTTCCGGTTTCGGAAGAATGCGAATAATCGCCGATTCCACTTTCGGCCGCGGCCAAAAAACCGACGAGGGTAACATTCTGAGTATTTCACAATCGCAGAGAGACTGCATCCAGATGCTCAAGGCGCTGTAGTCCTTGCAGCCCGGCGGTGCCACAATGCGCTCCGCCAATTCGCGTTGGATGGTGACAACCATCCGCTCGGGTACCAGATTCGTGGATAGAAGATTGCTGATGATCGGTGTTGCGACATTGTATGGGAGGTTCGCGACTAGCTTGAATTGACCGTTCGGAATCAGTTCTAGCTTACTGCGGACACATTCCAGTACCTCATCGCGAAGATGGTTCTTGTTCCTCAGGACATCGAGAGACAGCATCGTGATGTTGGGGTGTTGGTCAAGCTCTCGCTTTGCCAGAGCTTGCAACTCGCGGTCGATTTCAACGGTTACGATCTGGCCGACATGGGGAGCCATGTGCCTGGTCAGGGAACCCATACCGGTTCCCACCTCCAAAATAACATCACGACGAGATAGGTCTGCTCCGCGAACCAAAACATCCAGTATGTTTAGATCGATGAGAAAGTTTTGACCATATTTCGTCTTCGGTTGAATACCCGCGACTTCGAAAGTGCGGCTGAGATAAGAAAGCGTTTGACGATCTGACATCCTGTCGATTGTCGATCGGTAGCATGGTTCCTCAAGGCCTATTTACGCTCGAATCTCAAAAATCGCTTCAATTTCAACTGCAATCGAAGATGGCAGAGCATTGGTACCAAGTGCGCTGCGAACTCCAATTCCATGATCGTCGCCCCAAAGATCCACAAAAAGCTGACTGCAACCGTTGATCACCGCCGGAGATTGCTCGAAATCATCCGTGCAGCGGACCAAACCCAGTATTTTTACGACGCGTGAAACTCGGTCGAGCGATCCCAATCCCGCCCTCAACGTCGCGAGCATCGCAAGTCCTGTCTGTCGGGCAGCTAATTTCCCCTGTTCGATGTCCATATCGGCACCGAGTCGACCTTTGATCAAACTACCATCGCTATTGAGCGGCCCATGCCCTGAGACATACGCTAAATTGCCCGCGATCAACATCGGCTTGTAGAGCCCAACCGGTTTTGGAGCTGGTGGAAGCTCGAGACCCATCGATTTCAATTTTTGCTCAACGTCGGTCAACATACGATTCTCCGTCTAAGGTTGGGATTGAATGTTCCTATCGAAATGAATTCTAAGATCGAGCCGCCGATTTTAGAAGCGAATCTGTGTACCCAAAGCCTTGGGATCAAAGAAACGTCGAGGGGGACAGCGAATCGCCACCATTCATTCCCTCGGACTATTTCTCGAACTGTTGTAAGAGTTCATGGGAAAACAGGTGGCTCGAGCCGGCTCGAGCCTACCATCGTACTAGTGTCGAAAATCGACTCAAAATGTCCGGAAATAGTTTCGAGAGACGTGTTCGCTACTTCCGGAAAAGGAACTTGCTCACGTTACTCAACGATCCCCAGCCATTTACTTTGTCGACGTGTAAAACAAGACCACTTCTTCGTTTCGCTTACGTCAGAGGAGAGCCGAAGATCTTTTGAAACACTCTTCTACGGACTTCGATGTCGGTGGGACTCGCACCCCGTGCCTTCCAGAGAGACGGATCAACAAACAAGATCGAGGATGGTAGAGAACTAGGTATGGAAGAAGCAAGCTTGTAGATCAACTTGGTTTCGCTCGCGGACAATCCATGTTTTTGCACCAGTTTGCGGAACAGCTTTTGTGGGCAGTCCGATGGCTTTTTGTACCAAGCCAGCAAGCTGGTAATGATTTTCCAACTAGCGAGGAGGATCATCATGGTCGCAATCGACCACACGAGAATGCTTAACCAAGGCATGGGGCGGTCTTCGTAACCCTTTAGACGCAGAATCTCCGCCATCAGGGAGTAGCGGTCAAAGGTTTCCTCGCGAAGCCAACCAAGAATCGATTCAGTCATTGTGTTTTAAACCCATTTGTCGGCTCTTTGCCCAGCTTCTCTAACGCTTGTTCAGCAGCAGCTCTTACGGAGCGATCCTCATCCTTTAACAGAGGGCGTATCCATTCCAATGCAAATTGTCGGTTGTCACCATTTGCGAGTACCTGGATCGCTTGAATTCTTACGGTTTCGTGTTCGTCGTTGGCGTGCTCCTTGGCAATCTCCATCAACCGATCGTCGTTGCCCAGATAGCGAATCATGCGAATCGCCTTTGCCCTTTTGGTACTCGAGGTGGATTGGGCCTCAGCCTGCAGGTGGAATACGCAGTTCCGATCCACCAATCTGACGATTCTGCCGTAGACTCTCACATGGGCATCAGGCCAATACTCGGCATGTTGAAAGAGTTCCTCGCATCGGAATTCCGAGAAGAGGTAATCGACCGCATTGCGTACAACTGATGGGAGCTCGTGGTATTTCGAAAGCAACCGATCCAATTCCTTTCGAAGAGATCCTTTCCATGGTGGGGGCTCGTAAGGATCGATGTCCGGCATATCGAAACAATCGCTCAACACCATGACGACGATCTCCGGTTTCATGGTTCGCAACGAACGAATCGCATTGGCTGCTTCCGTTAAGACTTCTTTTTTGTCTGAGTGGATCGCTACGTTCACATTTCTCAGGACAATATCTGGAGTGACATTGGAAGCTACCAGTAGTCGTAGCAAAGAGGCATGATCCGAATCGAGAGGTTCTTGAGTATGGCTCAAGTCAAGCTCGACTAAACATGGGAGAGGCGAAGTGCTTAGATTCTTCGCCAAGTTCGAAGTAAGACCGAATCGTCTCTCAAGTGCGATAACAAATCGTTGGATTTCGCTCGATTTCCATTCGAGCATCATGTCTGACATGGAGCTACTGGTACTTTTACTCCATAGTGTACCGCAAAGCAGCTCTCCGATTTCCGGCCGATGAAGCTGCCGCATCCGTTTGAGAATGGCCGGAGCGTTGTCTGGGGCGACAGAGGAGAACAATTCCCGAAATCCGTGATCCTCCCAGTGAGAGCAGAGGAGCCAGCAATCGATGATGGCGGTTACGCGATGTTTTGAAAATCTGGCAATCGAATCCGTCAGATCACGCAATAACTGCTGACGATTCGGATTGGAGTCAAGGCTGACCCTTTGACGAGCACTCGCACCAAGATCCGTAGAAACGGTATCGAGGAGTTGAGTCGCAACGATCTGCTGGGGATCGTCAGGAGATTCCGCGATACCGATGAGATGATGGAATAGGGAAGAGACCTTCAATTTGCTGATCGCCACTAATCCTCTTTGGCGAAATTCAGGATCTTTGTCCGCTAGGGCTGCCTCAATCGGTGCTGTCAATAAAGAGGCATGAGATAAGAGGAACGGTAATTCATCGTGGTTGCAGTAATCAATGGAACGAACAATTGCCTGCATTTCAGGCTCTTTTCCTCTTCCCAGTAGCGTTTGCAAAGCCGCCATCCGGATTGCTGGCATCTCGCTTCTCAAGGCGTGCTCCAGCACGGCAATCGAAGCGGCGCTGTTGGGCATCGCCAAAATCGCAAATGTCGTTCGCAGTGGCGTCGGTAGGGAGGCAAGGACAGAAGACATTTTGAGTGCATCCACTCGAAAGATCCGGAAAGAATGACCCCTGGGATTTCGGCAGCCCGCCTCATCCACGTTTTGTAGAAAGGCCCAATTTGGGCCTTTAAAGCGAAATCCACTTATGTTTTTGCTGGATATAGCAGGTTTCAGCAGGTCTTAACTCAAGAAAAATCGTGGCAACCGCAAAATTTGCCTATTGATGACGGATCGTCTCGCGGATATTATCCGACCCCTGGTTTTGGTTTCGGTTTCCGGCATTAGCCTCTTCGGACAAGTCTAGTACCACCTCCCAATATGTCAGATTTTCAAGGATCCTTCGGTCGACGACCTCCCAATGGCAAGCGAGTTCCACGCAAACGAGCTCGCATGAAGGTTAAGGTAAAGAAGAAGGATCCGCTCTTGGTGGATGGCAAGCGTCCTCGTCCCATGTATGTCGACTACAAGGACATTGAACTTCTAACAAAGTTGGTGAATCGGCACGGGCGAATTGTTTCCCGCCGGAAGTCTGGCTGTTCAGCGACGAGCCAGCACGCAGTGAGCCAAGCCATCAAGCGAGCTCGATTTATGGCACTGATGCCATATGTCGGGGATTGATCCGGTTTTCCCCTCCCATCCGAATGCGTTTGTGCATCGGCGTTTGGTTGAGTTTTGTGAAACCGATGCTGCCGGTATAGTGCATTTTTCTGCTCTAATGCAGTATATGGAGCAGGCTGAGCACGCTTTATTGCGATCTGTAGGAACAACTGTCTTTTCGCTCCAGGCGGAAACCGTTACCTGGCCTCGCGTTCACGTGCGTGCCGATTTTCTTTCCACTGCATCGTTCGAGGATAGCCTCCTCATCTATGTAAGTATTCAAAAGCTCGGGGTAACGTCTATTACCTATGCTTTCGAGGTCATTGGTCCACGAGGAACTGTGGCCGAGGGAATCTCGGTGTCCGTCTGTTGCGTTCGATCCGCAGATGCTTCGCAGGGGCTAAGGAAAATCAGTATCCCAGGAGAACTTCGAGACTCTTTGGCTCGCTACCTCCAGCCATCGTGACGAGGTCGATTACAATCTGTAATCCGTAGTTGGTTGGAATCTACAGTTAGCTGTTGAGTAGAAAACGGGAGCATCGATTCATGAGACCTATGTCGCTCGCCATCTTCGTTGCCTTACTAGGTATGGGCTGCAAACCTGAAGCAGAGAGACTTCGCGACCAGCAAGCTGCCCAGGCGGCCACAGCCGCAGCGGCCTCTGCAAATCAACCTGCCATGCCAGATCAGGTTGCTAAAGTCGGTGTTGGCGTGAAGGGAGATAGTTTGGAAGGTGTCTCTCCGAACAATCCGAGTGCGATGATCTCAGCACCGGTCAACGCTTATTTCAAGATGAAGGAAAGCATGGTTTTTAACATTCAGATTCCTAAGATGATGGAGTTATACAAGGCTACCAATGGGCGAGCACCCAAAAACCACGATGAATTCATGCAGGAGATCAAGAACAACAAGATCAATCTACCGCAGCTACCTCAGGGTATGGTTTATCGATACCACCCGGATACGGCTGAGCTCTGGGTCGAAAATGAAAAAAATCCATCGAACAAGTGATTTGGAATGAGATTTGGGGCAGCTATCTTTGACCTGGACGGAACCTTGTTGGATTCTCTCAGAGACATTGCTGAGGCAGCAAACGCGGTGCTTGTGGAACTCCACAGACCGATCCATCCGATCTCCGATTATCGGTTTTTTGTCGGAGATGGAGTATCGATGCTTTTTCAGCGGGTCTTACCGGAGTGTGAGTCGGATCCTACTCTAAAGCAACGATGCATGAGTTTGTTCGAGAAGGAGTACTCCACGCGTTGGAATATTCATTCCAAGCCCTACGATGGGATGACCGATTTGCTTCTCTACGTTCAGCAATCGGGTCTGAAAATAGGGATCCTATCGAACAAACCGGATAGCTTTACCAGACGTTGTGCATCTTTCTTCTTTCCCGAAGTTCCCTTCGATCTAGTCGTCGGCCATTCAGAACGTTTTCCACGCAAACCTGATCCGAGTAGCGCTGCATGGATGGCGCAACAGTTTGATGTTGGTTCGGATCGTATCGCTTATGTGGGTGATACGAACACCGACATGAAAACTGCGGTCCAGGCTGGTTTTTATGCGATTGGAGTTACCTGGGGATTTCGTCCCGAGACCGAATTGCGAGAGTTCGGCGCGGATCAGGTCGTTGCGACCGCCATGGAGCTGGAAACGTTGCTGTTGTCTTAGCTCTATTCTGCTGCGTCGAGCCTCGCGAAATGAACGCAAGCGACGCAGGCAATCATGAAACCAGGAATCCATTCGACACGTTCGTCGGACCAACCTAAGCAGGACGACTTTGATAATACGAAACGACGAATCCACCAACGATTGGTGGATAAACTCGATTTGTCGAGAGTCGGTGATTTAAAAGGAGAATCGTTTCGCCGAGAGATCCGCATGGTGGTGGAACACTTGTGCGACAGCGAGAACACTCATCTCAATCGTTCCGAACGAGATCGGCTGATCGACGAAGTTCTCGATGAGACACTGGGATTGGGTCCACTCGAATTGCTCCTCAAGGACCCTCTGATCAGCGATATTCTCATCAATGGCCCGAAAAACATCTTTGTGGAGCGCAAAGGTCAATTGGAAAAGACCTCTGTTGAGTTTCGAGACAACGCGCATCTGATGCAGATTATCGATCGAATCGTTTCCAAGGTAGGGCGTCGAGTTGATGAGACATGCCCGATGGTCGATGCTCGCTTGGAGGATGGCTCACGGGTCAATGCGATCATTCCGCCATTGGCGTTGGACGGTGCTGCGGTCTCAATACGCCGATTTGGATCCAATCCTCTGAAGCTAGAGGGTTTGTTGAACTACAAAGCATTCACGCCGGAAATGGTCATGTTGTTAGAGGGCTGTATTAAAGCTCGGCTCAACATCATCATCAGTGGCGGTACAGGTTCCGGAAAAACGACCCTACTCAATACGCTCAGTAGCTTCATTCCCAATGATCAGCGAATCGTAACCATCGAAGATGCTGCGGAATTGCAACTCCAACAGGAGCACGTCGTTCGGCTAGAGACACGGCCGGCAAACATCGAGGGAACGGGGGCTATCACAGCAACCGACTTGGTGCGAAACGCACTCCGAATGCGTCCTGAACGCATTATTATCGGCGAGTGTCGAGGTGGAGAGACCCTGGACATGCTGCAAGCGATGAACACGGGACACGATGGTTCGATGACTACGATCCACTCCAACTCGCCTCGAGATGCGATCGCGAGACTCGAAACGCTCGTCATGATGGCGGGCTTTGAGCTGCCGGTGAAGGCGATTCGTCAGCAAATCGCCGGAGCGGTTGACGTAATCATTCAAGCGAATCGCCTCCAGGGCGGTCCACGCCGCGTCCTCAATATCACCGAGGTTCAAGGGATGGAACAAGATACAGTCGTCCTGCAAGATATCTATCGATTTGTGCAAGATGGCATCGACGAAAACGGAAGGGCCAGTGGCTATTTTGAGGCGACAGGTGTTCGACCCTCTTTCATGCCGCGATTAGAGGCGGCAGGAATTCGTTTGCCTGCCAGCGCGTTCCGACAACGTCTCATGATGCGAGCTTAGAGCTATATGCTGATTTTGATCATCGCGGTTTCGGTTGGCATTTGCGTTGCTGCTGTTGTAGGAGCTGTGGCTATTGCATTTCGAGGCGAGGAATCCTCCGTTGCCGAATCCCGCTTGAGAAACCTGACTCGAAAGAAAAAGACGGAACTGGATGATCAGGATTTGATTCAACTGCGCAATCCATTGGAGGGGCCAACGAGCTTCGTCGATGAGTGGATGGCGAAGACATTTGATATCAAGACGATGCTGGAACAGGCTGATTTGAAGATTCGGCTGTCTCAATTTACCCTGCTTTGTGTCGGTTTTGCGATCAGCGGTGCGGTCGCCTGTTTGTTCGCTCCGATACCGATCTTTTTCGCGCCGATCACCGGTGCTGTTCTCTTTTTTCTTCCGTTCATTTGGGTCAATTTCATGCGGAAGCGGCGGATTGGCAAGTTCAACGCTCAGCTTCCCGACGCATTGGAACTCCTCAGTCGTTCGCTAAGAGCAGGACATTCGCTCGGTGCCGGTTTCGGTTTGATCGCCGAGGAAATGCAAGATCCGTTGGCTCGTGAGTTTGGGCGTTGTTTCGAAGAACAAAACTTGGGTGTTTCCCTCGAAGCATCTCTTGAATCGATGACCAGACGCATACCGAATCTCGATCTGCGATTCTTTGCAACCGCGGTCATACTGCAAAGGACCACCGGGGGGGATCTTGCGGAAATCCTCGATAAGATAGGACGACTCGTTCGAGCTCGCTATCGTCTCGCCGGTCAAATCCAGGCTTTAACTGGCGAAGGGCGTCTTTCAGGAGTAGTCCTCCTGGCCTTACCCCCAGGACTCTTTGCCATGATGTTGTGTCTGAATAAAGAGTACGTCATGAAGCTATTCACAGATCCTATGGGTCAGTGGATGTTGGGCGGTGCCATTGCGATGCAATTGGCTGGAGCGGTTGTGATTCGCAAAATCATCGATATCAAAGTTTAAAAGTTAAGGGCTCAAACGTGCATTCTCTCGCTCTTGTAGCCATCGATCAACGGATGATTGTCATCGTGGCTGTGTTCATTGGTGTTTGCGCTGTGGCATGGTTCCTTTTGGATTCTTTTTCTCGCGATGAAAAAGCCTCGGCGGAAAGCCGATTGGATATGCTCAATGATCGCAAACGAAATGAGAAGCCGGAAGCCAAAGCGGTAGGCGTCGAGAAATTCACAAAAGCTTTGGAGAAGGCATCACCGGCTTTAGCGAAGCATCTCGAACCGAAAACAGCAGTCGAGAAAGGGAAACTGGTTCAAAGGCTTTCGGAGGCGGGATTTCGTTCCGAAGAGGCGCCTGCCATGTTTCTTTCCATCAAGGTGATCGTGGCCTTCATTGGTGTATTCCTCGCTGGTGGAACGACTCTGTTCATGACCGGCTTCAATCAGACCGTTCTTCTGAGATGTGTCCTGGGGGGAGGTATCGCGTTTTTCATTCCTGAATTGGTCTTGGATGCGCTACGGAGTAGTCGGAAGAAGCAGATCAATCTCGGCTTGCCGGACTGTCTCGATCTGTTGGTCGTCAGTGTGGAAGCAGGATTGGGCTTAGACCAAGCCATGCGGAAGGTCTCAGAGGAGATGCGATCCTCGTATCGTGTTCTGGCCGAGGAAATCCAGTTATGCACTTTGCATCTTCAGATGGGGAAAGTCCGGGCGAGCGTGCTACAAGACCTGGGAAGCCGGACGGGGGTCGAGGATTTGCGAACCCTGGCAACTCTGCTCATTCAAGCGGATAAATTTGGCTCGGGAGTCGCTCAGGCTCTACGCGTTCAAAGTGAATCGATGCGAATCAAACGCCAACAGATTGCTGAGGAAAAGGCCGCGAAAACGGCTGTTAAGTTGATCTTTCCACTAGTCGTGTTTATTTTCCCTGGCGTCTTCGTCGTGCTGGTTGGACCTGCAGCTATTCAGATGGCTCGCGAGATGTTCCCGGCCATGCAAGGGCGCTAATTCCGGGAATGGTCGCTCGATCGACAGGTCGATTTTGATTTTGACGAAATGTGGTAGGAGACAAGTCTCATCCATTTATCGTCGAATCCGCGATCGAAGGAAGTCAACAAATGCAGTGAGGGGCGAACTCGCCCCCCCTCACTGACTATGAGTATGACTGGTTGACTCTATCGATTGAATGCACCTTGGAGCATTGCCTGGATACCGAAGGTGAAGAAGCTGCCTAGGCCGAAGTTCAATACTTCTTCACATGGCTTGAAGCGAAGTACCAACGTATCTCCCGGAGCGATCAACGGACGTTCTCGAGGATCGAGCATCGCACGGGCCAAATCGACCTCAATCGTTATCTGTCCATTGCAAGGTGTTTTCCTGAGGATGTAGAGGACTCCAGGGGGTACACCTCCGATTGAACCGATTCCAATCCCACCCATTCCTCCTCCCATTCCTTGTCCCGGCGATCCAGCACCGCGTCCCGCCATCGCCATCGCGCTCATCACGTCCAGATCGTAATCCCTTGGTAGCAAGAATTCTCCGCCAGGAAGGAGTCCGCCTGTGTAAAAAACTTCTGCTTCGCGTGACTCGATGTAGACGACATCCCCGTCTTCCAGAATAATGTCCTCTTGTTTGAAACTAGGAGTGACTCCAGGTGGCAATCGCATTGGAATCTTGACAATATTCGGATCGTCTGGCAGCGGTGGTGGGCATGAACATGGATTCGGATTGCACATGTATGTTTGATAGAATTGTTGGATGAAGGCGTCTCTCGCCTTATGATCAATTCGGCTGGCTTTCAATATTTTGACTTCGTTTTTCGCGTTGATACCGGGCAGTCCCCCTGACGCCATCAACGCATGAAGCACATCATTTTGATAAATCGGTAAGCGAATCATCTTGCCGGATGAGCTTTGATCGCTCCCACGAACGTAACTACCGCGTCCCATTCCCATGCCTTGAGCCTGCTGATTGGCGTTGAGACCTGCCATATCCTGGCGGACGACGACAATGTCGTACAGTCGCTCTTGCATGAGGGTTACACTCGGCTGCAGTTTGGATGCGTCCTTGACGATCTTCGCTTCGATATATGCATTTCTGACCAGCTTTGTGACCTGCTCGATGGTCAGTCCTTTGACTTTGACGGGATCGATCGATGGCAACGAGATAGTACCGTTTTCCTGAACGACGATCGGGAAGCCAATCGAGGGATCGAGCGTGCTACCCTCGGAGGGGAAGTTCACCGGAGGTGGTTCGGGCGGCCGATCGGTATCGGAGTAAGGAAGAATCCCCTCGATGTAGACGCCTAGGATGTCGCCTGCATCGACAATGTGCTGTCTTGGCTTTTCCTGACCTAGCCTGGAGGGGTCAAGTGGTACCAAATTGGCCTTGGATTCGGTTAGAAATTGAGGAGGCAAACGTCTGACGGGAATTCCCGTGATGGGTTGGGTGATCGACATGCAGCCCGTGCTCAAGCTCGCAACCGCGAGAATGATCGATAGCCGTAACGAATCGGATATTCGTTTCAGGAACCGGACTAAATGCACTGGTATCGATGAGTTCGTCATAGGATTCCATTCCATAGACATTTTTTCGTACCTCAAATCCCTTGCGGGCAATTGTATTAAAACTGTTCGGGAGGTTGGCTCGAGCGAACTCGGCCGGTAGTCGTCGCTTGGACAGGCTGAAGTTTAGTTTGCGTTTGCTTGATCCGTGGGAAGCAGTGTAGGTGCCGAATCATTCTGCATGATCAGCTCCCCTTGGTTCATAGGCTTGGTCACACCTGTGAATGCATTTGGTACAGCAGCTTCAGGAATCGGATAGATCCCTTGGTATGTTGGATCTAACATGCCATGTTGTGCGTACTGCTGTTGAACCGGCATCGAGGTTTGAATTTGGGAATAACTCCCAATTCCATCCTCTTCCGCTGCTCTCGCTCCGTGCGGAAAACCAGCAAACCATGCAGCGACCTTGGCCTGCCCCTCGCACGACTGGTACTTCCAACCCCAGTACTCGCGGGGAGGAAACGTCGGGAGGCAACCAGTTCCTCCGTCGGCGATGTCCATGTACCCTGCACGAAAGCCTCGCGCGAAGTCCTTCAGGTCCTTCTGGTTCGCAAAGCAGGCTGAACGAGCATTCCAAGCTCGTCTCGCAGCGACAGTGTTTTTGTCGCGAAGCATCTTCTCGTTCCAATAGCTGTTGTAAGTCCAGCTATTGTGCATTGCCGTACAACCGCCGAGCGGAAGTACTACAGCAGCTAGGATTGCCGCGATGATGGAACGCCTTCGCGAACTGCAATTGGATTGCGCACGATCGGCGCGTTTCCATAATTTGACCGACATTCGGATGCCCCCTAACTTCGATTCATAGGTGAGGCAAGAATGTATGAATGCATACACTCCATGGATTCCTCTACCCGTGGAGAGTATCGACCGTGTCAGGTTTGGAATTTAGCGAATGTACAGCACGAAACAATATTACCGGAAGCGCTAGCAAATACACGTAGTGGTTTCGTACTGAAAACAACTGGCATGAACCGCTATGAGTGGTATTCCGTTGGCATTAAATACAAGAATATGCATGAATTGGCTCAAGTCCCTTGTAAACTAGGGGTTGAATCATGGATAAAAACTCGAAATCAAACCCCAAAACTAGCGTCGGAGACTCCCTTAGGGTCACTCAATCCCAGGGAAGATCGTCCTCCCGTAAATCGCGTTCCCCCAGCAGAGGCGATGCAACGGATGGTCGTTCAGGCGGATTCATACTGGTTTTACAACTACTGTGCGCGGCGATGGTCCTGGGGAGCCCATGGCTCTTAGGATCCGTGGAATGGAGCTCCCAACGTACCCTCCTTCTGGCTTCCTTTTTGGTTTGCCTGGTCCTGGCACTGCACGCATTTTATTGCCTTTCAAAGGGGCTAAGACTCCCAAAGGTGCCTTGGCTTTCGTGGGTGTTCGTTGGCCTCGCTGGACTCGCGTATCTTCAGTCGATACCTACTGTTGACCGGCCTGTATCCGATCTCGGCTCGAATCGATCTGCTTCGATCAGTATGCAGCGTTGGGCACTGGGAATAAGCCAGGCACCTCGAGCGATTGCATCCAGTGCAATCGAGTTAAAAGGCATTGAACCCAATGTGGTTCCCTGCGACCTGCAAAGACTCGAGCCCGGAAAGCTCGCATGGAGTGTTGAGCCTATCCATACCAGAGCTGGAGTAGCTGGACTGCTAATATGTGCGCTGATGACAGCCTGCGGAGCTATTATTTTTTCGAGCCGTCGCGGTCAGCTCTTTCTTTTCTTGGTGATCACCATTACCGGTGTGGCTGTAGCATGCTTCGGGTTACATGGCGCATTCTCTTATCAAGCTAAGAATCTATTAGACCTAGAGACTGGAGGATCTTTTGCTTGCTTCAAATCCAAAAACTCCGCAGGAGGTTTTCTCAATGTTTGCCTCGCGGGTAGCATCGGTCTTCTCACTTGGACGTTGATGTATCTTCGTCGTAAGAAAATAGACATTCGTTATCGATTCACGGACGAGAATATTTTGATACGTGTGAAGGGGTTGGTTGAGGATTTTCTGTCGGATCTCAGTACTCCACAGATTGCTGCGCTCTTATGTACGATTGTCATCGTGGTCTCGCTTCTCTTGAGCCAGTGCCGGGGAGCTGCGATTGGCGGCTTGGTGGGATTGATCGGTGCAACGATTTTTGTCGCCATCAAGGACCGAAGCGGTTCAGGATGGATTGCAGTTGCGGTACTTTTATTTGCTTCAGTCGGCTGCATGCTGGCATTTCAGATTGACGAGAATGCTCGCGAACGATTGGAGAGCCTTTCCGAATTTGATCTGCAATTGGATGCAATTAATGGACGACTGTACATTTGGTCTATCGCTTGGAAAGCGATGCAGTACTACGGTTTGTGGGGAAGCGGACTCGGGACCTTTCATTTTGCTTATTTACCATTCCAGGATCCCTCAGCTCCGATTTGGTTTTATCATGCGGAAAGCTTGTTCTTCCAATGCGGTGTCGAACTCGGTTGGATCGGACTTGGCACTCTGCTCATTTCCTTTCTGATTTGTCTCATACAAATTCAACGCGGTATTCCCACGGATGCATGGAAATATGCCTATACCACGAAGTTTGCTGCAGGTTTTTTGCTCGTTAGTCAATTCACCCATTCGGTTGTGGATTTTGCACTCATTCTTCCTGCTCTGTTTATTCCAGGCTGTCTACTTCTCGGTGCTTGTATGGAGTCGATCAAGCACGTTTCGGCCATGGTCAAGAAATCAGCAGACCAACGTGAACGAGCTGACAGTGGGAAAAAATCCACCTCAATCCCTAAATCGTCTTGCATTCAATTGATTGTTTTGTGCGCTTTAGTTTTAGGTCTCGGATACGTCGTAAAACCATCCTTGGATAATCTTGCTGCGACTGAAAAACTGGATGCTTGGGTTAAGAGCGAGGAAGCGAAACCGCGGGTTCAGCAGGATCGACAGCGGCTTCAGAAGCTACTTGGTATGTGGTCGCTGGATTCTGAGTCATTGAAAACCAATCCACATGCATTGAAGTTACTCGCGGATGGTTGCATTTTCGATTTCCGCGTCAATCAACTGGCCAAAGCTGCAAAGCCGGTAACGGGTGACTGGAGCGAGGAATGGCCAAATACCCGTCCTGTGATTTTGCAAGCGATTCTCGATCGGGAGAAAACAGAGGAAGGCCAGGAGCGAGCATTAGAGATCGTACAGGGTAAGGCCGGAACGGATTTACTCGAGCAAGCCTCTGATCTCTATGCGCGCGCACACTCACTCTCCCCTCTGGATTGGAGGCTCTGTTGGGGAAGAATTGTTTCAAATCTTCGATGTAGTCGCCAAGAGATGTCGAGATTGCTCTCACCTGCGGAACGACTGGCGCGGCATTATCCGCAGCAAATGATTGATGCCTCTGTATTGTTTCGGAAGCAACTTTCCGACCAGCAAATCGATCAGGTTTGGAAACAAACGATGCGTACCAACCCCGCCGCTGCTTTAAAGGTTGCAAAAATGATCGTGAACGAGCGAGATGTCAATACTCTCGATATCGGTATCTTTCCTCAACGATTGGAACTGCTAGAACAGCTCGCACGCAATGTCTTTACAAAGGACAAATATCCAGATGTTAATGGCATGCTGTGGGAGCGCGCGAAAGCGACCATAAGCAAAACAAGGAAGTCGCAAGGGGAGAAGTTCCTCTGGCTTGCAAACGCAGCTAGAGAGATTGGGGACGTGGACGAGGAGCTTTTTAATTTGGGTCAAGCGCATCAATTCGCTCCGATGGATATTCCGATTGGATGTCGCTATGCCAATCGTTTGATCGACACAGGTGAATTTGAAAAAGCAAAGAGTGTTATCGGGAAGTTGAGTATCTCCGCACCATCCGACGTGGATATCGAGCAGGTAAAAACGAGGTTGAAACAACGCAATTAGAAGGATACGCCATTCCCCTCTTCCGTTCTCTCGCTGATGCTGTTCCGATTCCTTGGGTAGGTTCGCGACGCAAGTGGCAAGAACTTAGCAATCTGAATTGATTGCAATTTCCGAAAGGTTCGCTCGATTCCCTCAGGAAAATGAAGGCGACCCGACTCCTGGGTATTCGCATATCCATTTGTCATTCCAGACTTGGGAATCACTCGGTTCAACAAACTCATCTATGTCTGAATTGCAAAGCCGATTGGACACGCTTTCCCCATTGGAGAAGCGAGTGTAAATCTATTTTTCAATCACGCCGAATCTGTTTGTTGTACTGCCTGTCTGCGAAGGTCTCCGTTATTCGATCGTGGATGGACAGCAAAGAGCCTCGACGCCCTTCTCGACTGGATCGGATCCTGGTATGGTTTTTGGGAAAGACTGAAGTTCTCTCCTAGGAATCAATGATGGATGCCCCCGAAAATCAAGCAAGTACTTCCTTGAGTCGAAAGTCGGATACTACCACGATCCTCTGGAAACCCCTCACTGCAAAACAGAGAAGGGTACTCGGAACGTTGATGGAAAAATCGAAAACGACACCCGACGCATACCCCATGACCTTCAGTGGGCTTACCACCGGATGCAACCAAAAGAGCAATAGAGATCCTATTTCAAATTATTCCATGGAACAGGTGGAAACCATCGTCGGCGAATTGGAAGAGCTCGGAGCCGTTACTCTCGTACAAGGCTCGGGCAGAGTCTCCAAGGTTCGGCATTTCGCTTACAACTGGATGAATCTGGACAAGATCGAAGCGGCGGTGATAACGGAACTCCTGCTCCGAGGAGCGCAAACCATCGGTGAATTGCGAACCCGAGCATCGCGAATGGAACCCATCGAAGATCTTGGGCAATTACAAACCCTTTTGGGATCGCTCAAACAAAAGAACTTAATCGTGGAACTAACACCTCCGGGGCGCGGACAGTTGATCAGTCACAATCTCTATCCT
Organism: Pirellula sp.; assembly: GCA_040396935.1. Taxonomy (GTDB): domain Bacteria; phylum Planctomycetota; class Planctomycetia; order Pirellulales; family Pirellulaceae; genus JBKCUI01. Next base: position 32,706 of record JBBAXA010000006.1, on the reverse strand, counting down.
GAATGGGAGTTGGAACAACTGAAAGCAACCGCGGGCAACAGACTTTCGATCGATACAGACGATCATCCAGAGGCTTCTACTCGCCCAGCACATCCTAGCGAAAGCTCTCGCCCATTGGCTGCGGAGATCGAGGAACTCAAGTCGCTCATCGAGTCTCTTTCAAAACGAGTCGCCCATCTCGAATCCGAACTCGGGATTCAATCCGATTGATTTCCTCCAAGCGAACACTGTCGGCAATTGAATAAAAAAAGATTGAGTTTGAGAAGAAATCGTCGGAGTCAGAAAGAGATTCGGTAATGAGAGGTGTCTAGCCGAGTACCGCGACTCTTCGCTGACGAAGTGAATCCTTTTGTACTCCCGATCTAGACTTCGATCGAACGAAAAACCGAATACTGTTCGATTGCTCGAAGGTCCCAGAGAAGCGTTGCTGCTCCTGAGAAGCAGCTGCGTCTTTGGCGAAGGAATTGCTCCATCATCAATAAGCCGATTGAAGGATACTATGAAGATCGTCCAGCGTGGGGCGGCGGGCAGTCACCATCATCAGCCGTTCAATCGCAATGGCTTTTTCCGCCACCGAAGCTAGCTGGTCTGCTGCCAAACCTAGCTCTCTCAAGCGGGTGCGAATGCCAAGCTTTTTCTGAAGTTTGAAAACTGCTTCGATCGCATCTTCGCTGGAGCAAATTTCAGGAGGCTTACTTAGGAAAATAGACGCGATACTGCGAAGGGTGCCTGCACACATCGGCTTGTTAAATTCCATGACATAAGGAAGGAGTAGTCCATTTCCCTCCCCATGACTGCAGTGGGTCAATGCACCTATGGGGTACTCCAATGCATGTACTAGACCAACGCCGCTGTTCGAAAATGCCATGCCGGCCAGTAATGCAGCGTAAGACATTCCGTCGCGTGCTCGTTGATCATTGCCCTGTTCAAAGGCGCGGATCAGGAATCTATGGATGAGGTGGATCGATTCCATGGCTAGTAACGACGTCAATCCATAGCTCCCCTCGTACGCCTTGGAATCGGATTCCATCGACTCAAAGGAGCGATTGGTTAGCGCTTCGATCGCATGGACGAGTGCATCGATTCCACTGTGTGCTGTCACTTGAGGCGGACAAGAGTCTGTCAACGAAGGATCCACCAATGCTAAACATGGGCGTAGGAATGGACTCAACGTACTTACCTTGACCCGGGCTTGCTGATCGGTCAAAACCGCGGAATGAGAAACCTCACTTCCAGTTCCTGCGGTCGTCGGAACCGCGATGATTGGAGCCACTGGGCCAGGGATTCGATCGAACCCGAAGTAGTTGTCGGCGGAACCGCCATGATGCAGGATGACGGCAACGATCTTTGCAACATCTATGTTGCTACCACCCCCAATTCCGATTACCGCGTCTGCATCGACAGCCTTGGCTGCAGCAATGGCCGCCTCTGCTGTCGCAACGGTAGGCTCCGCTTGCCCCCCGGCGAATATCTGCTTGGAGTCAACGATCTGAGCCAAGGATCGAATCACGCTTTCCACAGCAGGGATCGAAAGCACTACAGGATCGCTAACCACGATCGGTCGCCGAATTTGCCGCTGGGTCAAACAGTGCGTGAGGCCACCGAGGCAACCTCGACCGAAGCGAATGGTCGGAGAGGTTGCAAATTGCCATACTGTGTTCATAGTTTTGCCGACTTGCGGAGAGGTCGCTTTCAGCGAAAGCGTCTTATTAGAACATAGGCGACTTCAACAAGCTACTATTCCATCCTGTTCCACAAATACCTGATCGGTAACGCAATCGGTTGCCGTTGAACTAACCGCTAACTCTATAATTTGCCGGGTTCTATCGTCGAACGGAACCAGTCGGAGCAGATAGGTTTCGGTGCTGACTCAGTCGCTGTACCTGGATCTCTCCTGCCGTTCGTCCGAACACACGTCCGGCCATCGAGACCGCGGGGGCTGCAAAGAAAGGTAAACCACCCGAACCTGGGACGAATGCATAAGCATCAGACAATAGGCTCGATCCGATCTTTGCATAGGCCTTGGGATAAATCCCCTTTTCCAGGCTCCAGTCCTCGTTGGTGCGAGCGTATTGGAGGGAATCCTTCGTGATTTTCAGTTGCTGCCATACAGGCAGGAGAGGTACATGCTGGGATATCGCATAGACTCCAGGATTTTTGTTACCTAAAAAGTCTTTCGCAGTGGCCGCTGCATGGACTGCACTCGCCGGATTCCCGGAGTTGATATGCAACGTCTTGGTGTGAGGATTGTATCGATCGATTCGCAGCACGCGTTCCGGTAATAATGTAGAACTCAGAACGCGAAAGCTCCCATCGGTATACTTCCAGAAGGGATGCACTTCATTGTTTTTTATCAAACGCTGCCACTGGTCTATCGGTTGATAGTCGCGAACCGATACGTGAACATCTGCTAGATCATTCTGACTTAGGAATTTTACAGCTTGATTGACGGCTTCGCGTCTTCGAGATTGAAGTGAGCCAATGGGACGATTCCATGGGATCACCTCTGAAATGGAATCGAATGGGAGAAAAATTGCCCCCTCGATGTTGTCTAGACTTCGATGATCAGCCTCTCCTAAACTCATGGAGACCGGTGTTGTACGATAGGGCACAGCAGACGATCGCAATCGTCCGAAGCGATAAGAATCCTTCGAAACACATCCGTTGATAGCGGCAGGGATGAGCAGCAGAAGGAACAGGCGGTACGCCCAAACCAAATTCGCTTCAGCAAATAGCTTCATAATCCACATGGTTGATCGTGCTGGGGAAGCGTCGAGGGAATCAGGATCTTACGGATTCCCAGACACCATTAAAAGAACAAACCTTTCCACTTGACCCGTGGAAGAGTTCTTTGCTATCTAAAACTCAAGGAAGAGGAGGTTTACTTGGGATGAGAGGTGCAATTAGGAAACGGAGTTCTCTGTACCTGATTCTTCTCGTATTTCTTTTACCAGATCTCATCGTTTTCTCTGGGTGCAGTCATCGACTGATCGACAGTCGTAGGGTGGGGGGAGAAACCTGGACTGTTTCCAGACCTTTTCAGCGACAGGAGCCTAAATCCATCGGTCGGATCTGGCGCCCCGATCTCGCGATTCTACCATTCTCAGAATTCGATGGAAATCAAGTCATTATTCGACATGTTCGCAACTGTCGCTATCGTTCCGAAACCGACTACGAAGTGCGACATTACGATCTCCGCTTCAAATTGGATGACATACGAACCGTTGACTTTGTCGTCGTCCCATTCCGCGAGACAACGCTTTTGGCTCATACCATGCTGAGCTTTGGTCTAGCCAACGGTCAATACTTTGCGATCTCCGTGGAAGCTCGCTTGGATGATGGGGAATCCTATTCCCCTATTCGTGGAGCGAGCAATCGATTTGAATTGATGTATGTGATTGCGGACGAACGAGATGTGATTCCCTTACGGACCAACGTCCGCGATGTGGAGGTCTACCTATACCGAGGGCGGGCCACGCCCGATCAGGTTCAAGATTTGCTAATCGATATTCTGACACGGGCGAATAAGCTGCAGAAAGCACCTGAATTCTATGACACGCTTCGTAACAATTGCACCACCAACCTCGTAGACCATATCAACAAACTGCGACCCGGTCGAATTCCTTTTGATTGGCGAGTGCTGTTACCAGGTCACTCCGATCGTCTCGCTTATGAACTCGGACTGATCGAAACGAACTTCGGTTTCGAACAAACCAAAGCGATGGCCAACATCACTTCGATCGCACGGCAAAACTCTTCCAGCGAGAACCTCTCGCAACTGATTCGTGGCAATAGATAGCATTGCTGCTCGATTCGCATGCTAGCAAATTGACTCGACCGCGACGAATATGCCTCTTTTATTCAGTGGCTTCAGTACAAGGTGGATTCGTGGCAGGGGAAGACATTATCCCAAACGAATTGCATGACGATACGATTCCGGGCACAGAAATGAAATCGCTCAGGAATTATTCGTATGGCAAAAGCAACTCTACATCCGGGCAATTTTATTCGTATTGTTCTTGCAATGATCGCTGGGGCGCACGGCTGTGCCACTCACAAGCCCGAATTGCTTTCCAGCAAGTCTGCGTCTGTTCAGCGAAACGAAACGCTTCAGGCTGCGGCTCATCCCGCTACATCCGTGGCTAAGGATCCGGACAGATCGAACACTCAGGACGGCTCGAATCATGTCGAACTGGTGTCTTACGAGCTTCTGCAGATTGCAGGGGATGTCCCTATGTCGGCAAATGAGTCCTCGTCGGGTTACACGCTAGAGGATCTCGAAAATTTAGCTTTGACAAACAGCCCGACGCTCAAGCAATTGTCCCTCTCGGCTGCAAAGGCAGCTGGTTTTCGAACCCAAGTCGGTCTTCGTCCGAATCCCAATTTGGGATACTCCGGTCAGCAACTAGCGGATCGTGGTACCGACCAGCATACCGCCTTCGTCGAAAAGGAAATTGTAACAGGAGGTAAGTTAGCTCTCAATCAGAACGTATTGAATGCCACGGTGCGTCAGCAGCTTTGTGAAGTGCAGACTCGCCAAGCTCGAATCAAGACAGATGTCCGAATCGCCTACATGAACCTCTTAGCAGCCAGAAAGAAAGAGACCACTCTGCAGGAATTTGCGGATGCCTCGAAGCGAGCTGTTGAGCTTACCGAATTAAGAAAGAGAGCTAAAGAGGGTTCGCAAATTGATGTATTACAGGCTACGACTCAGCTGAACCAGGTTCTGCTTCAAAAGGCTCAAGCCGAGGTGGCTTCGAAAGCCTTTGCGAAAGAGCTTTCCGCGATCACTGGGGTCGAAGTCACACCTGACGGGGTCGTGGGTGTTTTGGATGCGAGTGCGATAACGTATGACTGGAATAGCGTGTTCGCTGAATTACGAGATAGCAATCCGGAGTTTCAGGTCGCTAGGGCGAACAGGGAAAGAGCGGCTGCGAATTGGAGACGTCAAAACATCCAGCGCTCCCCTAATCTGACCTTCCAGCTCGGAGCGGGTGTCGACAACGGTACGGATTCCGGGATGATCAATACCCAGCTCTCGGCCCCATTGGCGATTTACAATCGGAACCAAGGAAACATTGCTGCTGCCTATGCAGACTACTGCATCGCGCAACTGGAACTCGAACGGATCGAACGTAGTATGCAAGCACGGCTCGCATCGATTTCCGGGGAGTTTGAAGCGGCTAAGGCAGCTCGCGATCAATACGAAACGAACTTGATTCCCGATATAGAAAAAACACTGGAGCTGGCAAATCAAGCGTATGTTGCGGGTGAGGTCAACTTTTTGGAAGTTTTGATTATCCGCCGAAATTACTTTGAATTGAGACTGCAATCGATCGATGCGATAAGAGATCTGTTGATTGCTCAAATGAAGTCGGAAGGCTTTGGCCTGACAGGAGGTCTGGATCCAATTGCCGATGCGAGCGGTGATCCCTCGTTACGCGATCAGGCATTTAGTCAGCAATAGATCCGGGTTTTATCTTCTTCCGCTAAGGCTGGGCTCTCGCAGGATGCTTTCTTGCTGTAAAATTTTTAGCCTTCCACTGCGACGGCGAATTTCGTATCGGAAGAATGTGGACGGCGGATTTGGGAATTTTAAGGTACTTTTCGGAAAGACCTGTGTTTGTAGTTTTTCGCGAACAGGAAAAAGACAATCGCGTTGAGGGGCAGGGATCTTTCAATCGCTCTCGTGCCGATGGGGCGAATCACCAATCCAAAGATTGACTAAGCGAATAATGCCTTCGATTTACCGATCCAACCGAATATTTGTTTTGCAGCGATCGCAGTCTTCGGTGGTAAGCCTGTTCGCAACGATTCTGCTGGCAGCCATTTTTGGCTGCGGGAATGCGGTAACCGCTAAACCGCCGAAGATCTATCGTGCATCCATTGTGCAAACATTCCCTCATGATCCCGAGGCCTTCACACAGGGATTGGTTTTCTACAACGGGAAGCTTTTGGAAGGAACGGGGCAGAATGGTCGCTCTAGCTTGCGACGCGTAGCACTCGAAGATGGAAGGGTCGAACAGATTGCCTCGCTGGATACAAAGTATTTCGGAGAGGGAATTACGGTCCTCGGCAAGAAGCTCTATCAATTGACATGGAAGGAATTCACTTGCTTTGTCTATGACGTGGACAGCTTCCAATTTGAGCGAAGCTTTTCGTATCCATTTGAAGGATGGGGCATCACGGATAATGAGAAGGAACTGATCGCAAGCGATGGTACATCCGTCATTCGATTTATTGATCCGGATAGCTTTCGGGAAAAGCGTCGCATTCAAGTGACAGATCGCGACAAGCGGATTAAGAATATCAATGAGTTGGAATGGATCGAGGGGGAGATATGGGCCAACATTTGGTATGAGGATCGCATCGCTCGTATTTCACCGGAGAATGGACGCGTTTTGGGCTGGATCGATCTGACGAATGTCTATCCAATGCAGCAGCGGGATCGAGAAGCCGTCATGAATGGAATCGCTTACGACGCGGATCGCAAACGGATTTTTATTACCGGAAAGAATTGGTCGAAGCTTTTCGAAATCAAAATATCAGAGTGACTCGAGAGCGACGAACCGTCTACGACCCAGCGTGCATTGCGGTCGTGAGGTACCGATTGTCTGTGCCATCGTACTAAGTACGGGAGAAATGGGGCGCGGCGAAGGGGAGTCAAAGAACGACTCCTTGGCAATTCCTTCGTCAGGACTTGGGATGGATTGCAGGTGCGTTGATTGGATTACCTGTCGATATAAACCTGTGTGCTTTCCTCTTTGACAACGGGTACTGGACGATTCTTGCTCTTTAGCTGGGCTCGTAGAACATGAGTCCCTTCCTTCGAGTGCCGCACGGATAGACGGTATACCTGTTGATCTTTCGGTTGCATTTGCGGTAACGGTGAAAACACCACCATGCGTTCCGCAATTTGGTAATTGACCGGTGCATTTACTTGTTCAATCTTAGCTCCGAGTGGGAGTTCGATTACCAATTGGACATCACTATCAATCCGTGTTCCCGTATTCGTCACCCGCACGAAATAGGTCGTGAATCCATCGGTTTCGATAGGGTCGTTGTCGTCTTCTATTGAGAACGCCAACTCGCTTTGGCCCTCGACGAGAACTTTTTTGTCCATCGCGTCTGCTCTTACACCTTCGGCCGTACCCTGCATTCGCAGTACGAACTCACCCTCCTGGACTGGGAGCAAGACAACCTCGGTTGTTGCGTTGGCACCAGCAACCAGTTCCGCAAGCGACCAAACGACAGCATGTTGATCAGGGAAGTAGGTACCCTCATTTGCAGCACTGTTGAATTCCATCCCTCGAGGTAGGTAAACAATCAGCTCGACATCCTTGGCAACAGCAGTTCCGGCATTCTGGACCGAGGCGCGATAGGTCGCTTGTCGTTCCAGGTAACGTAGCTTTGGTCCCTCAAGTCCTAGAACCAGCTTGGGCAAAACGACATCAATGGTCGCTGTCGACTCAAATGTCGCTGTGTTTGAAGATACTGCACGTACTTTATTGATCGCCTTGCCTGCATCCACTGCGGTCAACTCAATATCAACACGCTCGGATTCACCGGGTGCCAGGTTGCCAATCGGCCAGCCCAGGGTCGAAACGCCTATGTTGTGCCGCATATTTGCTGGAACATCTTCTTCCAGTTCGACATCGCGAGCAGTGCCGGTTCCTACATTGGTCACCTCGATGGTTATGCGAATCGTATCGCCTCCCAAAACCGAGTTGTTTGCAATCTGTTTAACGAGGAGCTTTGGTAGGGTACTCATCGTACGAACCGATGCCTGGGCTGCGAATGTCACGCTAGCCACTGAGCCTAGCTCCCCCTCGGATTCCGGTGTGAGTTCAACCGTGAGCACCTGCTCGGCTCCAGCGGCGATTTCACCGAGCTTCCAGAGGAGTTTTCCTGAGGGATCGACCTGGGCATTCGGATTCGTTCGGACCAGTTTGGCTCCCTTAGGGACTGAATCATGAATAGCGACGTCGTAAGCTGTCGCATTTCCCACATTTCGGACGAGCAACGAGAAGGTAGAGGGGACGCCAACCTGAACTTCCGCCGGTGCTCGTTTCTGGATTTCCATGCTCGGATTTTGCGATCCATCCAATTGTCTCACACCTGGAGCGGGACTGGTGAACGAAGATACCGACAGAGTCGAAACCGCAGCGTTATTCGAGAACCCGCTACTTGATGTTTTTTTCAATGGTGCAGCATTCGGTTCATTCTTCTGAAGATCGTCCGAGGATGATTGTGCAGCCTCCAAGGAACGCCTGGGAAGGTTGTTACCTTGCATGACTTGCGAATTCATACGTGATTCGGGCGAGCCAAAAGAGGCCGGAGATTGGCTGCGGACCCGAGTAGAGGCGTCGTCTGCTGCCATAGGCATCGTCGCGGTGTTGGATCGACCTTGCATTGCTTCTGGGGAGGGGCTCGCTGCTGGGAGACTGGTGGGAACGGACGCGGCTGGAACCGTAGGTGGTTGCAAAGTCGCCGTTGCGGTTCCTGGCAATTCGCCGGTAATCGAATTGTTTCTTTCGATCGACGGAACGATGTCTTGGGGCAGGACTCGATTTGAGAACGGTGAACTCGACGGTTCGCTCGGTGCTGCGTATCCCGATTCAGGTCTCCGAGTTGTCGTCGGGTTACCGCCGGGCGCCCCCAACCCCTCGCTGGGCGTCTCACGACCTGTTATGTCGTGACGCATGGCGGCGGAACCAGCATCCGTGGATGGGAAAGGGATTACGTTCGAGGGAATCGGTGGGGGAACCGTAGCACTCGTGCTGCCAGGCGATTGAATGAGGCTTGGGTCGCTCGACCTCAATGTGGAACTGGAATTCTGAGGTAGAAGGCTGGTCGCTGGCAATTCCGCGGTTCCTCCCATCGATGGGAGGGGTGGCATATTCGATAAAGTAGGCGGTTCCGCCAATGCGCCGCCCCGAGTTGATTTGTTCGCCTGGGATCCGTAAGAAATCAGGGTTTGAATCGGATTCTTTGCAGTCTTTTTAAGCGAAGACGAATTCGGTTCGGCGTCATTAGCTCGGACGACTGGCGGCGGAGGCCATGCATTGTCGCTCTCGGGATCCAAAACGATCCCTTCGGCGGGGCGCTTGGCGTAGGCCAAGTCGAGTGCCACATCGCCGGCGTTTCCTGAGCGGGCGTCTCGCTGAGCTAGAGCCAAAGTCAACAATACCAGCGCTACGGTGGCTGTCAGACCACTAGCCGCGATGATAAGTTTCTTCAATTGCGCACTGTCCATACATGGATCCATCCAAGGATATGTCGCTACACGGCCCATCGATCTTCGATTTGCTGCGTGGTTCGCCCCCTCTTGTTCACTCCGATCATCCTGGGTCATAGCAAATCATTGGCATTGAAAGGAAGATCAGTCTGCGTGTCGGTTGCTGAGATCCAGCGGGGGGGCTAAAATCCGACCAATCATTACTGGAGATTGCCAGTGCTGCCACATTCTCTGACTTTCTATCGATCCCATGAGCGAACTTTGTGATTTTGGACTCATCGGCTTGGCCGTTATGGGTGAGAACCTGGCCCTTAATGTCGAAAGCCGTGGCTATAAAGTCGCTGTTTTCAATCGGACTACGGATAAAGTAGACGAATTGATTAAGGGGCGGGCTGCTGGCAAGAAGTTCGTTGGATGCCACTCGATTATCGATTTGGTGAAAAATCTCAAGAGACCTCGATTCGTCATGATGCTCGTCAAAGCCGGGCCCGCAGTCGACGACCTAATCGAGCAACTGCTCCCTCACCTAGAGCCAGGCGATATTGTTATCGATGGTGGCAACACTCATTTTGCTGATACGGAACGCAGGACAGCCTATGTTGAGAGCAAAGGGCTGCTGTATGTGGGAGCGGGGGTTTCCGGAGGTGAGGAGGGTGCCCTCAAGGGGCCCAGTTTGATGCCAGGAGGGAGCAAAGCGGCTTGGGAGACGATTAAACCGGTGTTCCAGGCAATCGCGGCAAAAGTCGGTCCGAGGAATGACATTCCGTGTTGTGAATGGGTAGGGCCTCGTGGAGCGGGGCACTACGTCAAGATGGTGCACAACGGGATTGAATACGGTGACATGCAGCTGATCTGCGAAGCGTATTTCCTGCTCAAAGAAGCGGCGGGTCTCACGAATGAAGAACTCTATGATGTCTTTACCGATTGGAATCGAGGTGAGTTGCAGAGTTACTTGATTGAAATTACTCGCGATATTTTCAGCGTGAAAGACGATCAGGGGGGAGATGGTTTTCTCGTAGACAAGATCCTGGATGTCGCGGGGGCCAAGGGAACGGGTAAGTGGATGAGCCAACTCGCGCTGGATCTCGGCGTTCCCAGCACTTTGGTTACCACCGCGGTTTATGCTCGTTGTCTCTCTGCGATGAAGGATGCACGCGTTCGAGCATCAAAGGTTCTACCTGGGCCTAGCCCATCCCACAATTTGAGTTTGGATGGATCGATCAAAGGATTTGTCGGAGACAAAAAGGTATTTATCGAAGCGGTAAAGCAAGCTCTCTATGCCTCGAAAATATGTTCGTACGCACAAGGCTTCGTCCAATTGCAAGAAGCCAGTAAAGAACATAATTGGGGACTCAATTACGGCGATTGCGCGTTGTTATGGCGTGGTGGCTGTATCATTCGAGCTCAATTCCTCGATCGGATCAAAGAAGCCTTTGACGCACAGCCGAATCTGGAAAACCTGTTACTTTATCCCTATTTCCAGCAAGCTATCACTAAAGCACAGGAATCGTGGAGAGGGGTGGTTATGGCAGCGACCCATTTAGGTCTGCCAGCCCCCGCTTTTACAACAGCCCTCGCTTATTACGATAGCTATCGGCTCGCCCGACTGCCCGCCAATTTGCTCCAAGCACAACGTGATTACTTCGGTGCACATACCTACCAAAGGACGGACAAAGGCGGAACTTACCATAGCGAGTGGCTCGACCTGCGCAGGAATCCTGGCTAGGCGATGCATCGCAATCAACAACCGCTCACCAATCGATTGGACCCTCTGCTGCGTTCGGAGGTAGCGAAGGCCCCCAGTGCTTGGGTGGTAAGATTGCAAAGTGGGACGGTTTGGCAGTTGGAACTCCCGATCTACTCTCGGATATTGAACGACTCGCACTTGAGCGATGGGCTCGCTGAGTCGCTTGCCGCTACGCTGCATACCTTAAGAATTCCTTGGTTGAACGGTACCAGGCATTTGATTGCTGCGAACGAGCAGCGAATGTCTCCAGTCGGCATCGATGAGTCGATCACAATCGAATCGATTCAGGGCGTTGCAGCCATTCAATTGCAAATGTTCGGCGTTCCGTTTAAGAAGATTCCGTCGAATCTTTTCGCGCATTGGCAACCCGCGATGCCGATCGAGTTGTTCGATATGGAACAACTCGGTAAAAAGGTCTCTGCGATTCGCGAAGCAATTCACCAGCGAATTGCCGTAGGTGCTGCAGTCGTAGCATTGGAAGACACCATTTACGACGATGTCCGCTATTTGATCGATAGCGGGGTCGATTGGATCGAGATCATTTCCAGCGCCCAATACGATTTGAACCCAAACGCGGTTTTGGAATTCAGCGATGCGAGCGTGATCGTCTCGAAAGCAGTGAAGGCACGTGGTGACTCGAGGCAGTCATGCGCACTTTGGTTATCCGCGAACGCATCGAAATCCAAGGATTGGAGCCGATGGCTGGGCGAGGGGATCAACGCTTGCTGCATTGACAGCTTTTTGACCTCTCGTCGACCTTTCAACCATACCCCTCGGGACACTTTGGCTGGGATTCGGATTCCATCGGCCGCCTCCACAACGCACGACTGGATTGCAGAAGCTCTTCGTGAACTAAAAACCGCTCTCGTCGACGAGTTAGGTTTTCGTGGCTATCTCTAGGGAAGGGGGATCGTACGGAAATCACTCGACGAAAATCACTGTTGGGATTTTCATTCGTGATTCGGATCGCGTTCGACTGTAAATGAGTCCTTCTCGACAAACCCGTAGTTGAAAATTTGAGAACGGGAGATGGAAAGCCCAAATGGATCGCTGGAAACCCCATGGGATTTCCGTGCACGGCGCACTCCGATGTTGCGGCGACGGTGGACCGAAAGACCGGGCTCGGCGGCTGAGTGCGGGGGAGGTCCTCTCAACGCTGGATGGGATGATCGAGTTTTGAATCGGAAACGGGCTGAATCGGGTGAAGGCATGAAATGGCATTCACGAATTCATTCGTAAATGGGCTACGCGGATTGCTAGTGCCAAATGGGACTCCCTAAAGCCTAGTATTCGCTGAGTATCCCAGCCTCCCGAGTCGAAGCGTTAATTCGGGCTAGCGAAGTAGTGCGTCCGCAGACACAATTGGATTATGTTACGTAAGTTTCTAAGATCAAAAATTCACCGTGCGACGGTGACACAGGCCGATCTCCATTACGAGGGGTCTTTAACCCTACCTCCAGATCTACTGTTGGCGGCAAATATCGCACCGTTTGAATCGGTTCATATTTGGAATGTGACTCGCGGAACCCGTCTAGAAACCTATGCTATTTTGGGAGAAGAGGGTTCGAGCGATGTCTGTATCAATGGAGCCGCTGCTCATTTGGTTCGACCTGGAGACGTGATCATTGTTGCTACCTTTGGATTCCTACAGGAAACTGGCCCCGAACTGCGTGTACCGGAGCCGAAGGTTGTCTTTGTCGACGGCAATAACAAAATTACCTACACTGGCCGTGAGATAGCTGGGCCCCGCCGAAGGGGAATGCACGAGACTCCGTCGGATTGCTGTTAAACACTAACCACACGAGGAATCGAATCCATGCTGGAGCGTGTGCTAGAGCCGGAAGTCATGGACGACTACGACGAAGCCAGAGCCTACAATGCGATGGATCACAGTTTAGTGAACCGCCGATTTGCTGAGGATCTTCTCTCGATTGAGCCGTTAGGCTTGGATTGCTTGGACGTCGGTACGGGAACTGCATGGATTCCTGTGGAGTTGTGTGAGATGAATCGAGAGATTCGCATCATGGCCACCGACGCATCGGAATGGATGCTTGAGTTGGCTCGTTACAACATTGAAGTCTACCAATGCGTGATGCGTGTCCAACTCCATCTCGGAGATGCCAAAAAAATGGTATTTCAGAACGATTACTTCGACACGGTCTTTTCGAATTCGTTAGTGCATCATTTACCTACACACGATGATTTCTTTCGAGAATGTGTTCGCGTTTTGCGCCCGGGTGGGGTTCTATTCATCCGCGATTTGATCCGTCCTGAATCGATGGAAGAGGTCGAAAGGCGTGTGGATCTTTATGGAGGAGCTGACGACCACGGCAGGCAAATGCTGAGGCAGAGCTTGATCGCGTCACTCACTCTACCAGAGATTCGGACTTTAGTTGCAAGTTTGGGGATTCCACCGGAGTCGATCCAGCAAACCAGCGATCGGCACTGGACACTCGCCGCGCGTGCATCTCATTCGAAGGAAGCTTTCGAAGCGATTATCCTACCCTCCGAGAAAGGATAGAAAACCATGGAGCAACAATATCTTGACCTCATGCGTCAGATCATCGAGCGTGGAGACGAAAAGAGTGATCGAACCGGGATAGGGACACGAAGTCTCTTTGGTGCTCAAATGCGTTTCGATTTAGCCAAGGGATTCCCTTTGCTCACGACAAAGAAACTCCATCTTCGGAGTATCGCGTATGAGTTACTCTGGTTTTTGCGAGGTGACACCAATATCTCCTATCTGAAAGAGAATCGTGTTTCGATCTGGGATGAATGGGCCGATTCGAATGGAGATCTAGGACCTGTTTACGGTAAGCAGTGGCGATCGTGGGAGTGTCCTGATGGGCGTGTTGTCGACCAGATCACTCAGGTACAGCAGATGATTATGAAAAACCCTGATTCTCGAAGGCTCATTGTGAGTGCCTGGAATGTTGCAGACATTCAAGATATGGCATTGCCACCTTGCCATCTCTTGTTTCAATTCTATGTCGCCAACGACCGTTTGAGTTGCCAATTGTACCAACGGAGTGCGGACTTCTTTTTGGGCGTTCCCTTCAATATCGCCTCTTATGCACTGCTGACGGTGATGATGGCCGGTTCGACAGGCTTGAGACCAGGTGAGTTCATTCATACGTTGGGAGATGCGCATCTCTACAACAATCATTTGGATCAAGCCAAATTGCAACTGGAACGGCAGCCTAGGAGTTTTCCGCACCTAAGACTCAAGCAATTTCGAGCGAGTATTCTCGATTACCAGTATGAGGATATCGAGCTGATGGATTACGATCCCCACCCACACATTCCTGCTCCCGTAGCGGTTTGATTAGAGGCTTGGGGAACACTACAATCGAGAGCTCATAGATCAATAGCCGGTACGCAGACTCCGCTATCCATGATGGAGTATCAAGGTTTCCTGTATCGAGAAACCTTGTTAAGGTTTGGTCTTAAGAGTCTACGACCGCTAACGTGAATAGGCAGAGCGGAGAATCGAGCTGCCATCCTTTTGAATTGTGGTCACACTCGAAAATTGACCGATCGATTCCAGAGCGTTCCAGATCGATAAAACATCATTACTCGTGATCGCATAAGCTGATAGTTCATCGACATCTGAATCGATCAAGGAACGATCGAGATCCTCCTGGCTCTGCATCAAGGCATATCGTAACCAAGGTTTCGCTGCTGCGAGGATTTGACCGATGTTTAGGTACGAGGCGCTTGCAAGGGGTAACGAGCTGTCGATAACTCCCTTACCGATTTTTAGCTCGGAGCCTTGGGCGACTAATTCCGACTGCTTTTCGGAGTAGGCGAGGTAGAGGTTTCGGCCAGCAAATAGGCCATGAGGCATCATGGTTTTTGGAGCGGGACAATCGTCTGGAATGGGATAACCGATCTTTTCACCGGTAGGACTCTCGGACTTGCTCGGCGCGGGAATCTTGTAATTGCTGGGAACGGAATCAGGTTCTACTTTTCTGGCAAGATCCACTACCTCATCACAAACAGAAAGCACCTCTTTAAAGCCCTCCTTTATTTTTGCGATATCGTTCACCTCAGAAATCAAAGCGATCTCTGGAAGAGGTAAAGGAATGTCCGAGGGTGGCATTTCGTTCCACCATTGATTGGCAGCTAAATGACTGGCATGCATGACGATTCCATGCTCACCGCCAAATGCAGATAAAAATTTGCTTTCCCATGCATCTGCCAACCGAACGAGAAGTGGCCAAGCCATTTCAAGGACAGGCTGCGCTTTTTTGAGCTCTTCCGAGTTTTCCAGATCCATCGTCATCGCGGTATCCAAGTGCTTTTTGAAACGTTGGACGATTTGCCTCATCAATTGAAAGTATTCGGGTTTATTGTGCAGTCTCGAAACCAACATCATCAGCGGGTCTCCACCGACATGTTGGAGAAGCGATAAGGGTTTTGAACCATCCTGCAGTACAGCCTTGGTTCGGTTGTAAGTCATCTGCTCCCAGCCTTCAGGTGTGAAATACTTGTAACTAGCGGAGCCTTTCGGTGTTGGCACATACTGGCCGATAGCATCATCCATCCAATGCAAATCAGCGCGAATGCCTCCCAAGAGATCTTGGAGTTCGTCACTCAACTCCGTTTGTCCCTCGACTTGGAGCAACAGGCTGGAAAAGTTCTTGGAAAAGAAGTTTTTGAGCTGTGAGTCGAAATTGGCTAGCGCGAAGGAGTCAGAGACGTAGTTGATCGAGAAAATGGCTTTCTTTAGACCTTCTTGGACTGGTGCCATGTCCGGATGTTCTAGCAAACTCGCCGACTTACCTAGATTGAGAATGTCTTTACTTCGTTCTGAAAACCCTACGACAAAGTATTTGTCTAGCGTCCCGATGGTGATAGCAATCGATTTGCGATTGAGCACATCCTTGAGGTTATCTCTTGCCTCTTCATCGAATGCATCGGTGGTCGGTACCAGCTCCCAGGGGATCAGTTTGCCGCTGAGTTCCATGGTGAGGCGCGACCCGCGACTGTCTTCCACTCGCTTGAGCAATCGCACAAATCTCGAAGCTTCTGGAGCCATGGAAGCCCCTAACTGGATCGCAGCTTCCAATTGATCCACTTTGGTAATCGCTAAATCTTCGTCCTCGCATCTTGCGCCGATCACCGTCGTGGGAATCACTAAGGATTCGACACCGTCGATCAATTTGTCGAACAATTCGGAGGCATCTAGATTATCCCCTGCGGCTTGTCGCGATACGATCGATTGAAACTCCTCGTTCATCGCCGCAGTAGCCCGGAGCATACTCGACATGCTTTTATCGGCGAAGAAAAACCATTCGTCTTTCGCGATTTGCTGCAGGAACTGCAAAGCTTCCTTGAAATTAGGATTGTCCCAAACCATGCGGATGTTCGCGGAGGCTCCTTCGCGATTCTTCCATTGCTGTTGGAATTCCTCGAGATTCTCCTGAACGACCGGCAGGTCCAGCAGTTTCTTAACAAATGGTTCCGATAGAAACTGATTCCACTGCTCGGACTGCCTGTAGGATCCTACGTAGATGTCGGCATCGACTGGAATCAATCGTAGTGAAGTATCTTTTCCGAAATCCTGTGCTCGGACATCGTAGGAGACACACCAGGATCCACAGGCCGCAAGAAAACTGCATATCCAGGATGGAAACTTTGTCATATGCGAGCCGCCTTTCGGATGTGTCTGTTGCGAAAACGCTAGTTATTCAAAATCATCTAACTCCCGAACCAATGAATCGATATTCGGGAATTCATCATCGATATTGGATTGGCGGGACGAACCCTCGCCGGTGTGGATTTTTACAGAATCGGTGTGTGAATTCCCAGCCGAGTTTTCCCAGGTTTTAATCATGGGCTCAGCCATCGCGGTGTGAGGCGGCTCCGACATCTTTCGGAGGGGTATCGAACCGCTCAACTGGAAAACAGGTGTCGATAAGGAATCCAGTAAGCTTTTCACCTGGGAGATACCCTTCGCAGCCGATTGCTGAAGATCGAACTGCAAGAAATAGACCTTCTTCAAATTGGAAGACGAGGGTGTTGTGCCCTGCAATCTGCCTGAGCCATCTAAAGGAATGAGCTCCAGACTGTTCATGCCCAGTCGCAGCATGTTGTCCATAGCCAGTTTCTTGGAGTCCCAAGAGATTAAGACAAAATCACCCTTGAGCCCCTCCAGGCAGAGATGATCCGTAGAATCTTTCTCAATCAGAGAGAGACTGGCAATCAGCGTAGCATCGAGCCGTTCCGAGAAGAGCAGGGATGTGATCCATTGCTCTTCCAGATCGGTGCAACCTCCCGATCGACGCTCGTGCTGACATAAAACCACCGGGAGCCTGACTGCCACAGCATACCTTTACAAGTTGTTGATCGCCTCGAGTTCCGAATCAGACATCTCGAACAACTGCATCATCGCTTCGAGATCTCCCGTTTGGAGTCCTTTAGCTAAAAAGTACATTCGCTGCTTGGCCGTTCCGTGGGTAAACGAGTCCTTGTTCACTCGCCCCTGGGCTCGCTTTTGCAGAATGTCATCACCGATGCGGCTCGCCGCGTTGAGGGCTTCTTCCCGGTCGCCTTGCTCCAGAATGCGTTTGTTCAACTGAGCATGATGTGCCCAGACTCCGGCCAAGTAGTCCGCTTGCAGTTCGAGTCGAACACTCAATTTGTTTCCCTCCACTTTGCTGCTTCGTGCTTGCATCGATTGGACTTTTGCAGAGAGTCCTAGCTGGTTTTGAACGTGGTGTGCGACTTCGTGGGCGATGACGTACGCCATTGCGAAGTCACCGGGGGCGCCTAATTCATTTTTCATTTGGCGAAAGAAGCCAAAATCCAGATACAGGTTATTGTCCGCAGGGCAGTAGAAAGGTCCGACCTGGGAGGAAGCGACTCCGCAAGCGGATTTCACTTGGTCGGTGAAAAGAACGAGTTTCGGTTCTTGATACCGGGCACGAAGTTGTTCACGGAACAACTTACTCCAAACGTCTTCGGTATCTTTCATCACAACCGAAACGAACTTCTTGAGTGGAGCGTCTGGGTCTTGAGCTGGATCGAGCGGGCGATTCACCGGTGCCCTGTCGGATGCTTGGCCAGCCTGTTCCATGAGTTGGGCTGGATTCGCTCCAAGAAATGTCATGATGATAAAAATCAGAATGGTTCCCAAACCTCCACCGAGGAGGACTCCACCAGCAGGGATAGCCATTCCGCGACGATCTTCGACGTTACCTGATTCTTCTCGACCTTCCCAACGCATCTCAAACTCTCAGTCATAAGGATGATTCAAAATACCTGTGACAATATAGCAAATCCGTTTTCGCTTGCACCCCGGCATTGAAACGACGGAATTCCCTTGGGGATTCCCTCATGTTTGAGCAGGGATCTGGATGATACAAACGGTTCCGCCTGATTCAGGGGACTCAAATTCGATCGTACCCCCTACGCCGTGGATTACATTGCGTGTCAGGAATACACCCAGACCCATTCCCTGGCCCACTTCCTTGGTGGTGAAAAACGGTTCGCCAATTCTTCGCGATACTTCGTCGGAAAGTCCAGATCCGCGATCCGTAATTGTGATTTTCCAAACGGAAGCGGGTCCATTATCAGGTCGTATCTCTCGAATCTTCAATTGAACCTTTTCCTTCTCAGGAGATGCATCCAGTCCATTTTGCAACAGATTTCGAATGGCCTGCGAGATGGCTTGCTTTGGTAGAACGGCTGAGTTTTTTGCGATTTCCTGAGGTAAATCGATCAGGATCCGAGTTGGCTCTCGCATCGCGTCGATCGCTGTCTTCACAATTTCCTCCATCGAAACCGGTCGAAGATTTTCGGCTGCAGCTTCACCTGCACCACTTTTCATTCGGTGAAGAATCTCTTTGCAACGATTCAATTCCTCCCGAATGAGTTCCACATCTCGACGGACACTTGCAGACACCTCGTACTTCTCGAGATTTCGGGAGAGCTCTTTGGTGACTACCGCGATGGTGGACAGTGGGCTAGCTAATTCGTGACCTGTCCCCGCGGCGAGTGTGGCTAATGCTTCGAGCCGTCTGGCTCTCTCCCGTTCCGTTTCAGCAACCGCCAGTTGCACCTCGCGGGCGCGCAATTCTCCCGCGAGCATCGTCACAAAATAGGTGATGACGGAGCAGCACGTTGCAAAGGCGACCAGAAACGCAAACTTGGCGACCCCCCAAGGTGCAGTATGGGCCAACGGCGAATTCGAAATGACTGGAATTTCAATCGATTGATTTAGCAGGACGATGATGCCGACGAACGATAGGAATGCGATGAGCCAAGCCAATCGCCTGGGCAAGATCATGCCTGCGATTGCAATGTTCGCGAAATAGAAGATTAGAAAAGGATTCGAAGCACCCCCCGTGTAATAGAGAAGGCCTGTCAACGTAGCCACATCCATACACAGAATTGCCGTCAATACCCGATTCCCGATGTTGTCGTCGATAGACAATTGGGTTTTGGTATTTCGAGTAGCCGAATGAGCCGCTGCGCCCATCTCCAACCGATTGGCCCAATAACGCAAAGCGATATTGCTGATGGTTGTCCAAGTTACCAGGATCAACAGTGGAGCCAGGGGTAATTGAATCTGCAGGAACCATTGAACGGTGCCGATAACCAGCAATTGGCCGGCAATGGCAACCCAACGCAACTGACTGAGCCAGATCGCGGTGGAGATATGAGGCTCCGCGATGGCATAAGGACGTCGACTGGCTGGAATCGTTGAAGGGTTCAAATTGGACCAGACTCGTGAACAAAAGCTGACAGGTCGGCGGACCACGCTTCTATGAGCGCCGCCGGACTAACCATGCGATCGACATGCTCCTTGGCTAGAAGGCAACGACGTATTGCTGCAATACTGGATTCCGGCGAGAGAGTCTTGGACGATACTCTTTCAAGGAGTTGCAATCGAAAGTGTTGTTGTGTGAATTCAATCAACTGCTTGAGTCGTTCACGCTTTGCCTGAGATTCGCTACCGATGGAATCAATATGGGACTGGATGGCTTTTGCAAACCGGACAAAGTCGAAAGGATGTTGCACCAGTTGACGTTCCATTTCTACTTGAAATTCATTCAATAGCGTATCACTAAGGATGGCAAAGCTAGCCAACGAACCGCCTGATGCAGCGGCAATAGCAGTCGCCTGTCCAGCATCTTTTGCCAAGCCCTGTCGCAGTGCGAGAGTTACCAAGTCCTCTTTTGATAGTTCCTGAAAACGAACCACCTGGCAGCGGGAACGGATTGTTGGCAACTGTCGTTGCAGGCTGGTGCTGATTAAAAAAATCACGGATCCTGGCGGCGGCTCCTCCAGTGTCTTTAGCAAGCTGTTAGCACCTTCGACGCCGATCGTATCCGCATCATCGATGATCGCTATTTTGCGACGCCCCGAGTATGGCTTCATTCTGATTTCATAGCACAGTCCCTGCCGCATCCTTGCTTCTTCGGGACCGATGAACTGATCGATCGATAATGCAGTTCGATCATGCTCACGGTGGATCTGGATCAGATCGGGATGCGTGCTGGCTTCGACCTGGGCACATGATTCGCAGTTCCCGCACGGCTGGAAATTCCGGGGTTCGGCACGCGTGCAGAGCAGCGTCTTTGCAATCAGTCTGGAAAACGTTCGCTTGCCGACCGCTTCGGGGCCCACCATCAGGAACGTACTCGCTAGACGCTCCGAGGAGATGGCATTTTGAAACCAATGACGTTGGCGGTGATGGCCCAGGAACGTGTTCCAATCCATCGTATACCCTTTCAATGGGACGGAACGAAAACAGGTGGTAGTTTCAACTGCAGACCGGATACGGTGCACCGACCCACAAAGTCGCTCTGCAGAGATTCTCGCAGTTTCTCAGAGGCGATTACCTGCTCAAATAAGACTTCGGGATGGTTCAATGAATTTTTGAGTTCCTCCCGAGTACCTACTAGCTTGTACATGTCGGCAACGGCTCGGCTCTGCTGATCGAACTGAGTGCTTGCCTTGGTCTCCGCTTGAAGAGCAGATAGCTTCGAAACCAAGTCGTTTCCTAGCTGTTCCTTCACCTGAGTGTCTATCGATTCGACGCGGTCTAGGAATGCTGCCGAGGCGTTGGGCCAAACCGCGCGAGTTGCATCGAGCTGTTTCATGATGCCTTGAAATCGATTGGCCATGGAGAAAACCAGCCATAACAAAAATACTAACACGATCACAAATGGAATCGCAAACAACCTGCCAGGTATCAGCCTTTGCTGGTGATTAGGCGTGTTCGGATTTGTCATGAGTACCAAGTGGATTCGTGGATCGATGTCTGTGGCCGGATTCGCTGCCGTCCTATTTGTCAGACTCAGAGCATGCTTTGGAGGAAAGAGAACGAGCGGTTCAATGGAGCGGTTTCAAAACCAAAAGGCCCAGGAACTCGCATTCTTGGGCCTTCCCTTTTGGAGAACGGTTCGATCTAAAGCGAAAGGACTTTTCTGCTCCTCTCGACACGCGTCGAATCAACCGAAAAGTGTCTCGATCGTTGATCTAGGACCAGCCGCTCAAGCCGTTTGAGAACCAGCGCCATGAATCTTATAGCTCTTGAGTTCTTCCATTTCTCTCTCGACGCTGCTGCCGTCCGGTGTATCGTCGGATTTGGTGTCGAACCAAGACTCGTCGAACTTGACAAATCCAGCATCCCCTTTCGCTGCCCGTTTCATCGCGACATTGGTTGTCAGGGCAATGACTGCATCGGCCATCGCAACTTCCGGGTAGCATTTGGGACGATTGGTTGGGTCAGGATTGCGGATGCAATAGGCCCAGTGTTCGATTTCTTCGGTGTATCCACGACTCACCGGACCAGCGTTTGCGGCTGCCTTGGCGATCGGCGCGGATGACCCACCGCTCGCTTGGGTATCGAGAGCATAACCTCCCTTGGTCGACTTCACGCCAGCGGATGCAGCCGTATCGGAGCCCGCGTAGAGCATGACCTCTTGCTCCTTGTCGATGATCATCGTTCCCTTGCTGCCCATGACGACTTCGCCGTAACCCCCATAGCCATTGCCGTTGATCGATGAGTAGGTGACGACAATTCGCTTGTTAGGATCGTTGTCGTATCCAGCGATCTTCTTCGCGCCGGAGGGTAACGAGTAGCCGGCATCAAACTTCTCATTGTATTCCGGGCCAGGAAACTCGAAGGAGCAATACACATGGTCTTCGCACTCGCGATCATACGGGAAGATGTGTCGTCCACCGACTGCATGCACCGTGAGCGGATGAGCTTTCTTGCCGTCTGCTCGGAGTGCGCTGCAGAAGATCGTCGCGGCATCCAATTGATGGCTGCCTAGTTCGGCCATGAGTCCACCACCTGTTCGCTCGAAGATCCGCCATCGGACCAACTCCTCGATGGCTGGTCGATCGCGATCTCCTAACTTCTTCGCGATGTAGCCAAATTTCTCGGCATCGACATTGATGTCGTCCATCCATGCTTTCCATTGAGCGACCTTCTTCGTGAGCAGGTCAATATCCGCAGAATTCTTAGCCGCTTTGAGATCTTTTTCAAAGTTGGCCAGTTCCTTGGCGATCTTATTGTTCTTGGCATCACCGATCTCTCCACTCGGAAGGGGTGGTTGCCAAGAATCCTTGCCGGGGAGGTTACCACGATGCCATTGAGCACGAATGTGGTGAAGCTGGCCCAGCATGCCCCATCGCAGGAGGTGCACTGCATTGTCATACAAAACGCTGTAGTGTCTCTGGTGACCCGTCGCGAGGTGGACTGGATTTCCCTTTTGGTCGGTGCTCTGGGCAGCGACTCGGGCCATGACTTTGCACTGGGCGATGTTGTGTGCCATCAGTTTCTCGGTTAGCACGTGCTTGTTTGCCATCATGGCTTTCACAGCGATCGGAGCGTGCAAATGCAATGGCAGGGCGATGATCACAGCTTCGATTTCATCGTCCTTCAACAGCGCATCGATTCCACCATTGGTAGCGTCGTAAACCTTCACATTTTTCCGTGCTTCCGCCTCGCTTGCGTACTTGTACTGCTTGATGAGTCCAGGGCGAGCGGAGTTCGCTGCTGGAGAGGACCAGTCGCCGTGAAACGCTCGGTAAATGCTATACGGACGAATGTCGGCAATTGCTTTCACGGTTACATAGTCGGGATTGCAGCCCCCGATCAGAACGTTGCCTTCATCCCCGGTACCGATCACGCCCACGCGAACAGGATCGTTGACTTTGGAATAGCCAAAGTACATGGCTCCCAATCCGCCGCCTGAAACGGCTCCTGCAGCGACGATCCCCTGCATGAATTCTCTTCTCGTAAATCCCACGGCTTCATAGTAGTTGTTTTGGCCCGTGGTTCGTTCTTCTGGTGTCAATTGATTCATGGCAAGAATCCCTTTGAGGAACAATTAGTTGATGATCAAACGAATGTATCTAACGTCTTGCTGTTTCGTCGACTTTACTGGATCGACGGTTCCAAAAACTCCAAGGCAGGAAATCCAGCCCTGCATACCTACCTGCATCTGAAAACGCGAGGAAAAAGCAACCGAGCATCTCAATTGCTTGGTAGTACGTAGGCTGTGTACCTGGGTATCCTGGAAACTGTGTAAGCACGACCGAAGCAAGAAAAATGCCGGCGGCCAAAGCTGCCAGAGGAGTTAACAATCCGAGCATCAGCAGAATACCGACGACCATGTCGAATATAGGTAGATATTTATCAACGATCTTCACATCGATCGGACCGGTCCCTGGCAATTTGAGCTTCGCATATTTTTTCTCCTTCCCTGTTCCAACCTGAGCGGAGGTGGCTAAGGCATTGATCTCGCTCTCCAACTCGTTTGTAATCTTGTCGATTTCAGACAATGCTGGCTTCGTGAGGGATCTCCATTTGGCCTCAATTTCATCTCTTTGTTTTCGCAAGCCTTCGACTTCCGCTTTTGTTTTATCTTCGCTGTTCTTGGCGATTCGATCGTAAGCTTTCAAGTATTCGATAATCTGAGGGCTCCAGTCATCAACCACCGACTTCAGTCTCGATTTTGCCTTAGCAACCAAGGACTTAGCAGATTCCTTTTGATCCTCGTTAAACGCATAGAGAGCTGAGGCTGATTCTGCATAGCCATCAAGGAACGCATAAAATTTCTTGTACGAGAGAACTTTGTCCGGGTCGTCCGGCGTAGGCTTTTGCTCGGAGGATGGTAGAAGTTCGCGCAGTTCTGGCAAACGGAACAATCCTTCGTAATCCGGAATGAGCTGATGGAATTTGTCAGCGAGAGGACCTTTGGCAGCGGTCAAGAAACCGACCGAGGTAAAGTTCCCCTCGCGGACCTTGCTCGCTCCCTCCATGTAAAAATGAAATCCAATGACGAATCGGAGTGCTACAAGGAAAACAATGGCCAGCAGACCGAGTCTCGCTTTATTGAACAGCATGGACAGGCAGGGGGAAGGGAATCGAGCAACGAAGAATGTCTGAAGCCTTCTAATAACCGGAATTACTGAATGCTTTATCACTAGAGTATGTTCGAAACATCGGCCGAAGCCAAGCCTTAGAATCCTACGCGGGCCGACTATACTCCCTAGATCCCACACAATTTGTAGCGAACTTACCTTATTCTGTTGGTAAGGGCCGAGTGACGCCACGGCTGGTTGAACGAATTCGATTACTCTTTTATCAATCAAAACATTGCCTCATCCAACAAAATCGAGCCCAGGATGAAACAGATTCCCCAATGCCCCGCATGCGGCACGCCCTTACCCGATAGGGATGAGAAATCTCGAATTCCAAACGCTTTCGGGGCGGACAACGGTTCTGATTTTCCAGCGCCCGTAGGTATTTCCTGCCCTGTTTGCCATGCCCGACTTCTCGAAACACATATGAGAGACTCTGCTACGACCTCGCAACCACTCGAAAATCCCTCCGAATATCTGGAGTTTGCCCAGGATCTACCAGCGAACGGAGGGATCCCGGAGGGTTCGGTCGAGGCGTTTCCCATCGGTGAATCCACCGAACAAACCGACGAAGCATCAGATCTGGCAATGGCTCGAGAAACTATCGACTACTACTATCCAAGCCATCTATCTGCGAATGACGGCGGGAGCCGTCCCCTGGATACGGCTGTGACTGATGACGGGGAGACGAGAAAAAAACTATCGGAGATTCCGTTGGAATTGTCCGGGCCCTGGGTCATGCAACGCAGGCGGCCCTCGAAACACGAAGGGGTATCGTGGATTCGAAGAATCATACCTCCTGTACTGGGTGGGCTAGCAGCATTCCCGCTGGCAACCGCGATCCTATGGTACGGATTCGGAAAAGACATAGGATCGACCGGACCCACTGTGGCAAAATATGTCCCATGGATTGTCCCTCGCCATCTTCGAGGAAGTCGCTTCGGGGTAGATGGACGTCTCTATCCGGAAAGTTCGTCCCCGAAAATCGGCCGCTCCGATCGTGTTCCAGGTAGCAGTTCCGCTTCTGAGGAAACCGAAGTCATAGGAAAAAGCCTTCCAAAAGCCGAGCTGGACGGAACCGGTTCCTTGAGTCCGTCATCGGGAGATAGAAGCAGATCCTCGAGTGAACCGAGAGAAGTTACTTCTCCTGCAGACGCTTCGGCTACAGAACCTTCGCCTGTGGAACGACCCTCTTCCGAAACCAAAAGTGAAGTCGAGCAATCGCCCGAAGCTGAAATGAATCCAACACGTTTGCTTCGGGCGACATTCAACGAGATTTCGGCGATCCAAGAGAACATGGAGAAGGATTGGAGCGCGCTGCCCAGGGAACAACAGCTAAACCTGGCGAAAGATTTTTTCGAATCGTGCGTCAAACTCTCCAAGCAGACCAGCGAATCCCGCGGTAACTCACTCCAAGCGTGGCAGCGCGAACTCGACAGGTTTGCTGTCCAGATGCTCTCCAAACCAGCCTACGAGAAGCTTCTAACCCTCGCGAATCGAGGCAGCTTCGACAACATTACCATGCCACAAGAAGATGAGTTTGTCGTAACGATCCAGGAATTGAATATCGTTCAGGAGAGCAGCGAGTTACAAGCCTTTCCCATTCCACTACTATCCGAAAGCCATGCGACTGAAGCTTTCATTCCTCCCCAACTTCTAAAAAAGTTACCCTTGGGACTCCGGAAGTATATTTTGCTCGGAAGACTCGAAGCGTCGGCGCAGGTCGGAGAGCTGAAGTTAGCAGTGCATACCGTGTTGACGGTTAAATAAGCTAGTCAAGCTCCGAATAAACCAGGAAATTAGCGGTACCCATCACCATTCAAAACGATCAAAATGTTCTGAGGTCTGGTCGTCCCTCGTCTTTCGTTATCTATCTACAACCGCTTCAAATTGCATGGTCTTCTGGAAACGCAAACGCGACGTCGAATCTACGAGTTCTCCATCCTCAGGTGAAAATGTCGAGGCTTCGAGATCGGACAATGCCGCCGAAGAGGAGGCTAAATCGAGTTGGTGGCGACGGGCTCTGAACCGAACCAACGAATGGCTTCACACCGACATACGCGATCTGTGGAAAACAGAAGGTCAGCTCGTCGACGATGAATTCCTCAGTCAGCTCTACGCGATTCTGGTTAAAACCGACATGGGGAATT
Organism: Pirellula sp.; assembly: GCA_040396935.1. Classification (GTDB taxonomy): domain Bacteria; phylum Planctomycetota; class Planctomycetia; order Pirellulales; family Pirellulaceae; genus JBKCUI01. The sequence goes on along the minus strand of JBBAXA010000006.1, from coordinate 6,182 downwards.
CGATGGCGACCAAAATCAAAGATTCGATTCATTCCGAATATCGCGGTAGACGTATTGAAATGTCTGACACGCTGCGAATCGTACGTGAAGAAATCGGGCAAGCGCTGAAGAGCAAGCAGGCGCCGCTCAGCTTTGCGGAATCGGGGCCGACGGTGATCCTGGTGGTGGGGGTGAATGGCTCTGGAAAAACAACCTCGATAGCGAAATTGGCTCATCGACTCACACGAGGTGGTAATCGGGTGCTGTTGGGGGCTGGAGATACCTTTCGAGCGGCTGCTGTCGAGCAATTGACGATTTGGTCGCAGCGCATCGGATGCGAAATTGTGAAGGGAGATCCGGGAGCAGATCCGGGAACCGTAGCCTATCGAGCTGTGCAAAAGGCGGTCTCCGAATCCTTTGATGTTTGTATTCTGGATACGGCTGGCCGATTGCAGACACAAAACAACCTGATGCAGGAGTTAGAAAAGATCAAAAGGGTCATCAGCAAACAGATTCCCGATGCTCCGCATGAGGTATTGCTGGTCCTCGATGCGACCGCAGGACAAAATGCCATTTCTCAAGCCAAGGGATTCTCCCAGGCTGCTGGCTGTACCGGGATTGTTTTGGCGAAACTCGACGGCAGCGCAAAGGGGGGCGTGATCGTTCCCATCGCAGAGCAATTCGGATTGCCAGTCAAATTCGTGGGGCTCGGCGAGAAACTAGATGACCTTGCAGATTTCCAACCCGACGAATTTGTCAGAGCACTCTTTGATTGAGTGAAATAACCCGATCGAGTCCGTGCGTTACATTGAAGTCTCAGCACGCCAAGGTGATTTATGGATTCGAGAGCTCCGCAATTCCAGTTACAACTCCGCTGACCGATGGTGCTTAAGGCCTCGATAACCGGTCGAAAGTTGGAACACATCCATCTTTTCTGTGGAAGGCCACTGTCGCGGGAAACGGTCTTGGTGGGATGGTCTTGGTGAAAAGATCGCGGAGCAAAAGAATATTGCAGGATTCCTAGACGGTCGGTTTTGAGAATAGAGCGCTCGTGCGATCGACGTCTTCTAGATCAAAACACTCCCTCGTCTCGATCCGAGCACAAATTGAACGTGAGAGAATGCAGAGAATGATGAGTTTTTCCGCTCGGAAATCTATCTTTCTATACGTCCTCTGCAGGAGGCCTGACGGTGATCACGGGACAGGACGCAGATTTCATGACCGCCTGAGCAACACTGCCGATCATCCATTTCGACCAGCCCGATCGGCCATGCGTTCCCATCACGATGGTGTCTACCTTTTTGGCATGCGCTACCTGAACGATGAGTTCCGCGGGATCCCCTTTCATGTTCAGATGCTCGACTGCGATTTTGCGTTCTTCGAGCGTTTGATCGCGCAATTTGGTGCGAGCATTGTTTGAAAACGCCTCCGCTAATGTCGTGGAGTGGGAATCCTCTTTCGATGGATCCGAAACATGCAGCAGCAGAACGCGCGAATGGTTTGGTACTGCAAGTCGACTGGCTAATTCCACTGCCATCTCAGAGCATACGGAAAAATCGACAGGACAAAGGATCAATTCGGTTTTCATCGCGCTTACTCGGTTGGAGGCTAAACCACGATTGTACAAGACATCCGCATTCAAAACAGCCGGAAAGAGTCCGACGATCGCTCATGCGTCACGGTCGGTACGGATTGTGTACTCGCTCCGGGTATTGGATCTACCAATGCAGTTCCCGCGATGAATCAAAAACGGGGAACTGGATCGAGGGCGATCTCGAGGAGGGGTGATTCGATGCTGGATTGGATTCGATCGAGTATTGATGCGTTCGACCCTTTGTTCTCCCTGACCCAGGATACCAAGTGTCCCATGCAAGTAGAGCCATGGCATACGGCCATGGCTCTCTTGAACAGAAACGACTGACGACGCTCCAGCCTCGCCAGAGGGTCAGACTCGCATCAATCTCTCGCACTTCTGTGCAAGTCTTTTTCGAGCGACGTGTAATCGCCTTTTGATGGTTCCGACTGGAGCATTGAACGAAATGCTCATGTCCTTCAGGCTTTGCCCATCCAAATAGAAGGCTTCCAGCGTCATTCGATCCAGCTCTCGCAATCGCTCGAGACCAGAATGCGTTTGCGTGGATCGTTCTTCCGAAAGGAGTGTATCGATTGGATCGCTGTTGCGAGCCACCGTCGCTTCCAGGATCACTTGATCCACGGAAACAGGCTGTCGACGACGAGTCATTCGGTTGATGGACATACGATGAGCGATTTGGCATAGCCAGCCGCTGAAGGCTTCGGCTGTTTGCAATTGATGCAATTTCCGAAATGCCTGGATGAAGATTTCCTGGCATAAGTCTTCTGCTTCTTGGTGATGCCGTAGTCGTTCATACGCGATGTAGAAAACGGTCTTTTCGAAACGCGCGTGAATTTGCCTCATCGCCTCACGGTCGCCGCTCTTCGCGGATACGACCAGTTCGTTGAGGGTCATGCAAGCTTCATTGAATGCTAGTTCTGACGTGGACATGGGATGATCTCTCTCCGTTGCGACCTTCTCGGTACAGAGTAGCTGTCCGGAGGTCTTGTTCGTTGGATCCCAACGAGAGTCCATCGGTCAGCTCAGCCGTAACGCTCCCAAAGGATCACGTTAGGGGGGTGAGCGAATCGATCCAGGAGGAAAATCTAGTAGGTTTCGAGCGAAAAACGCTCAAAACGAACCGGTTCTCTTCGGACTTCGTCATGGGTATCGCCGGGTACGTTGTCGAGTGCTGCACATGGCGAACAAGGGTGCAACAATCGTCGCCTGTTAAGGCTCTTTTGACCGAGCGAGCTGGCTATCTGAAGCCGTCTCGGACGATCGTTCTGGGTATGGGCTGCATCACGGTCTGCATCTGCGTGGAATGCAGATGCCGCGTGAAGCGTTTGAGCCATTCACAGAACCAAGAGCTTTTCTCTGAATCCTGAGACCCGAGAAATTCGCTCGACGTACCTGTGCGCTTGCGTAGATGACGCGGGAGAACACCAGCAATCATGACTGCCACAAACGCGCAATTTCGCACCGAGGCGACTGTATTGACACATCGTTGAGCAATATTCAGCTGAAGCATTACATCCTCCCGCCGCCGTCCGGCGCACTATGAGAGATTAAGAAACAAAAATGGGGGTAACACGACATCCTGAGCCACCGCCCCAAGGGATCTCGCGACCCGCGTCCCTCTGAGACTATGGTATCGTAGGATAGGTTCACTCGAAAACTTTTATTTCGGGAAAAATCGACAAAAGAATGAAGTTGTCTCACCCCACTTTCGGGAGATCGATCGGCCTAGAGGGATATGCAGAAGTAGGCCAAGATTGATCTCTTTTCATAGAATAACAAACGAGGGTACGCATCAGGTACCAAACTCCCCGTACTAGGAATGGTATGCTTCCGATCCAGAATGAACCTGCTGCCCGCACCGAATCCCTAGGAGGATCCGCGGGGCGTTATTGTTTTTTTTCGCGCTGCGTTCAGCGAGCCTTTTTCGTTTTTGTCTGTGTCGCATTCGCGAAATACCCCTCGGTAACTACGTGCTATGCTCAGCAAGTGGAAGTACCAGGTGCATCGATGCGGCAAGCCACTTCGCTGAGTATCGAATTCCCGCTGGACGCCGTCAGAGAGACAAAGCTCTTGGCCTCCTTGGAGTCGTTGGCGGCTCGAGCGAGTGGTGTAGAACGCCCTATCGTTATCCTGGAGTTCAAGCCAGGTTCCCAACTCGGACATGACGGAGGCGGGCTCGTCGGACGTGGTACTCCCTTTGAGCGGGCTCTGTCTATCGCTCGTTGGCTGACCGGGCCCAAAGGAGCCAGATTTCAAAGCGTGGCCTACTTGCCGCAATCCATCGGTGGACATGCAGTACTCATAGCGTTGGCATGCGAAGAAATCGCCATCGCATCGGATGCGGAAATAGGGCAAGCGTCCGTAGACGAAGCGACTGTCGATACAACGATCCGGCAAGCGTACCTGGACATTGCCGCAAAACGTGGGAGTGTGCCGGCGGCTGCGGTGCTTTCGATGGTGGATCCGGCGGAGTCTCTCGTGCGCATCGACAAAGTCGGAGGTCAGAGTGAATTCGTGACGGTTCCGGAGCTAGCCAAGCGGGAGCGGAAGGGAGAGGAGTGGAATGAAACACAGCTCGTGCCGAACAACCAGTTGGCGCGGTTTCTGGGTCAGGAGTTGCGTACGTGGAGATGGGTGGCTCATACCGCTGGAAACCGCGAACAGTTATCCAATGCCCTGCGTCTCAACAGGCCGATCACGGAGCAGCCGATGTTCGACGGACCTCGAGTAGCCATGCGCACGCAGGTACGAGGTCATATTACAACACGATTGGCTGATCGCCTGATTCGTGCGATCGAATCCGGATTGGCGGACAAGAAGATCAATCTCGTACTGATCGAGTTGAATTCCCCGGGTGGCAAGCTTTCGGAGAGTCTGCGGATAGCGCAATACATCTCCGATATTCCGTCGACTCAAGCGGAAGTGGTCTGTTACGTATCGGGGCGGGCACTAGGGGATGCTGCATTGATCGCTCTGGCAAGCGATAACATCATGATGCATCCGGATGCGATCCTCGGCGGACCGGGCGAGGCGTCGATTACGGAGTCACAATGTCTTGAGAATAGGGCAGCTCTCGAAGCGCTAGCCCGTTCATCGGGCAGATCGATTGGGGAGGTACTGGGCTGTATTTGTCCCAGTTTTACGATCTACGAATACACTTCGTTCGATGGTCGAACCCAATTGAACACACCGGAGTGGCTCGAGGATGATCCCATGGCTCCCCAGTGGACGAAAGGAGGGGAGTTCTCCTTTGCAAACGGATTGAGCTATGGAGTCGCGAGCGAGTTGAAGCTGGTGTCGGATAATCCGCTTACGATGGCTGCCGTCGGGAGCAAGTTCGGATTGGAGTCTTTGCCGGACGAAATCAGGACCAATGCCTCGGAGGAGTTTGTGGATTGGTTGGCGAGTCAGGTTTGGTTGTCGTTTCTCCTGTTCGCGGTGGGAATCACGGCGTTGAGTGCGGAGATGAGCTCGCCGGGGATTGGTTTTCCAGGTTTCTTAGCGGCCGTTTGCTTTGGACTTTTCTTTTGGTTGCGGATGCTCGATGGAACGGTGGAGTGGCTGGAGGTTTTACTGATCGGTGGTGGCATTGTCTGTTTAGCACTGGAGTTTTTTCTGCTGCCTGGATTTGGTGTCTTCGGAGTGGGTGGGTTGGTGATGCTGGGGTTGGGATTGTTGTTGGCTGGCCAAACGTTTGTTTGGCCAACGAACGATTACCAGCGTGGTCGGATGGTTCAGGGCTTTGGTCAGATCGGGCTGATCACATTGAGTCTGATCGGGTTAGCGATATTGTTTCGCAAGCAGCTCGCGAATTCGCCGATGGTGCGTTGGTTCAAGCTACAGCCTCCGGCGCAGGATCGGGAGAAGCATGAGATGGAGTTGATTGTCGAGGAGCTGCGAGCTTATGTCGGGAGAAAAGGGGTGACGTTATCCCGATGCAGTCCTGGCGGACGCGCTTCGATTGGCGAGAAGATCTTCAATGTGACGTGTGAGGAGGGGTGGTTGGATGAGGAAACGCCGGTGGAGGTGGTCGGGTTTCATGAGAATCATCTGATTGTGCGGAGGCGGCCCTCCTCGACCGCGGCAAAGAAAGGCTGAGTTTGCATGGAGGTCGATACGCTGTCCTCCCAACGCTCCAAAATAGAAGACTCCACCCTGGTCTACCGTGGGATCCAGGCCCTTGGGAGGGGAATGATTTTGACACAGCCGACAAAATTCAAGGTAGTAGGCACATTCCATGTGCCGTTCACGCAAAATGCGGATAAACCCTTGGATTTGAGGGGAACGTGTGAGCCTTCGAGCGAGTTTTGTCGGTTGTGTCGATTTTTCGAACACGGAAACTTACCAGAGTATTTCGAACACAGGAACATGTCGGATCATCGATGGGACGAAGGGGAGGAATCTTAAGTGTCTCTCCATAAGATCGCACCGCGGAGGAGTTCTGAGGAAGAGTTCGAAAATCGAGGTGTGAAATCGATCAACGCGATACTTTGCAGAAGCTTCAAAAAGCAAAAGCACGAACAAGCCTAGAAGGAAGAAATCGCAGCCGATAGGTGTTTAGCTGCCCACACTTGCGAGCGTATCAGCGATTCGCATCGACTGAATTTGG
>JBBAXA010000005.1:53002-201179 GCA_040396935.1 Pirellula sp. | reverse complement strand
GGCCTGAGGAAGAGTGAGGTACTCTGCGACCGGGGGACTTCGTCGCCCCGGCATTCATTCTGTCGGCCCATGCGGGCCTGAGCGGTCATTTCGCTCGGTGCCAAGTCGCTTCGCTCAGTGCAGGCGCTTGCCCACTCTTCTGTGATAAACGAAGTGCCGCAGATTTGCCGCGCATGGCTGTTCCTTTGCTTGGTTTCGTCGCGAGAAAACAAACTTGAAGCACGGAGCAACATCTTAATTCACTACCCATATTGCAAAAAGAATAGCGAGTCTTCGGGCTCGTTTACCACTTCATTTGGGTTCGAACTTCCAATTCTTGGCACTAGCGCTTTGCGGTTTACTTTATGGTTGTGGCTCCGGTTTTTTCAACGGGGCTGGGTGCTCCTGCGGCGGATGCCGACTCTGTATTTCATCGCCCCGAATCGTATCGAAGAGTTTGTGAATTTCGGATTCTCGTCCGTAGACCGTAAGGACATCTCCCGGTCGCACGATCGTTTCCGCATTTGGTATTCCTGATTGCTTTTCACCATCGCGAGTGACCGCCAGAACGATCACCCCGTGATCCCAGGGTCGGGACTGACGAAGTGACGTATTGGCGAGTTTGTTATCCTCCAGGATATCTACCTCGAGAATGACGTACCCATGCTGTACACGCAAAAGCAGCTCGTAATCCATGACACGAACAATTCCAGCCTTTTTCAAAGTTCGTTGGATGACGTGATCCATCGCCAGTTGCACCCAACTAACTCGTGAGAAGCCAACGAGCACTGCCAAGGCGATACAGACAACGAAAACGATCAGCAAGGGCTGGAATCCATTCGAGTTCTGAACCAAAGTGGCAACGAGCGTAGCAACCGAGGAGGTGATTCCAATGTTGCCCGCCAAAATCAAGTCCCGAATAATCCTTCGTCGTACCGGATGGTTCACAACGAGTTCGGCTTCGCGAGTGGTAAATCCCACCCCGAAGAATGCAGAATAGCTTTGAAAACTCGCTGCATCCCAACTGAGTCCTGTCATCATCAAGGCGGTCGCTCCCGCCCGCACGGCGATGAGCGATACCAAAGAGATAACAATCAGGGTGACGATTGCGGCCATAGTGATGATTGGGATTTGTCGAATTGATCGTTGATGATTTCTCGGGAATCAAGTTTTATCAAAACCACATGGTGTACTCTACAAGCGAAAGCGACGCGTTGGGAGGCCGGCAGTAAGGATCTCGACTGAAGTATTCTTGGCGGACGTTTTCGTACGCGCGCGGGAAATAGGAGAGAGCGATTCGGTTGAGAATCTATTCGCTCGTGGGACGTGAGTCGCAGATCGTATTCGCTCAAGCCCTATAGCTGGAATCCTTTGAGTTTTGAGTCCCGATAGGAGCATGACCGCTTCAGGACATCCCTGTTGAACCAGCGCGTGACAGTGTCGGGGAACGATTTTTAGGATTTGATCGCAAGTAGAAGCCAATCCTGAGTCGATCGAGTTTGCGAGTCGGAAAATGCTGGCTTCTCTATTTGGCCGAATTTCGGGAAGGCTCGGACCAGAATGCAATGGAGATCTTGATCTCTTCCGCCATTTCAGGATCATGGTCGGCGATGAGCCGTCGGCTCCGTTCCAACCAAAACAATCCTTCTTGAATCTGTCCTTCTTCGCAAAGTGTAATTCCTCGTCTGCTCATGAGGTTCGCTGCGTATTGCTCGGCCAAAATATGGTCCTGATCCAGCACAAGATAAGACTGCCACCACAGCATGACCCCTAAAGCCGATGCAAAGGCTGCCGCAATCGTTAGCCCTACCAGACTTGTGCAAAGCAATTTATGTTTCCCCACCCACCGGAGAGCTCGCGATCTCCAGGGCTCGCTGAATACGCTGACGGGTCGATCCGCGAGAAACCTTTGCACATCCTCTGCTAGCGAGGTTGCCGACGGATAGCGATTGGAGGGTTCAAAAGCAGTCGCCTTCATACAAACAGCTTCGAGAGCACGGGGGATACTGGAATTCCAACGGCGCGGCGAATCGATAGGTTGAGTCGCGGCGCGCTCTGTTGCCTCTTTGTGATTGGTCCATATCCGCGGGGTTTCGCCCGTGAGGATAAAGAAAAGAGTGGCACCCAAACCAAAGACATCCGTCCTCTCATCCACCGGGCCTAGGTTGGGATCGGCTTGTTCTGGCGCCATGTAGGTCGGAGTTCCTAAGATAGAACCGAACATGGTCTCTCCATCTCGCCAATCCACGTCGATAGTATCGGATTCCATTTCGTCGGAGGGGGTATTCGATTCCCTCAAGAGCTTGGCCAAACCCCAGTCGAGTACGGCGACTTCACCGAAGTCCCCGATTTCAATATTCTCGGGCTTGAGATCACGATGAATCACTCCACGCGAGTGGGCATAGCCGATAGCCTGGCATATGTCGACAAACGCTTGGAGCAATCGTATCAATTCCAGCGGACTGGATTGTTGCTCTGCTCTTTTTCGATGAAATTCCTTGCAAACATCTCGAAGTGTCTTACCGCGAATCCATCTCATGACATAGAACGGCAGCTCGTCCTCAGAGACGCTGGGCATTTCGTAAATCGAAACAATATTCGGATGTTCCAGTTGCCCCGTTATTTGCGCCTCCTGTTGGAACCGTTTTCGGTTACGCTCACTACCCGCTAACGAGGGTTTCAGTCGTTTAAGGATGACGCGCCGATGGAGTCGCGAGTCGATCGCGACATACAAGTCGCTCAGGGCACCCGATGCAAATGGCCGTTCGATCCGAAAATCCATCGAACTCGAGGGTGCAAGAGTATTTTCGGATGGGCCGGTGAAGGCATCGGTATCGATGGAAAGAGAATGGGCATTGCCGGTGGAGGGTGAACCGACTCTTTCCGAGCTTGAGGCGGGGGTTTCAAAGAGAGTGACCGGGCCGGCGTCGGCCAAACCATGCAAATCTCCACCCAACGAGGAATAGATCTCATCGCCAGAGAGGAAATCGTTATCGGGAGTCGACATTCTTTTCGTTACTCCCCATCGCTACGGGTACAATGGACACAAACATGGAACCGTCTAGTTTAACAATAGTTTCAGCCCCGAACTGGTCCCCTAGGAGCAAACTCTGCGCTCTGGGCTGCGAAGCGAACCATTGATTCAGAGTGGTCAGGACACGGAAGTAAAAGTAGACATGGTGACGAAAAATACTCAAAAAGGCCCTGATTTACTTGTGAAAAGAGATAAATCCGCGCCGCGAATGGAGAATCGCCATTGGTCGGATTCGCGAGCCTGGCTATCCAGCTGTATTTTCCATACGCTTCTTTTTGTGAGCCTTGTTCTGTTCTGGAGGCCGCTTTCGAAGGGGACGCAGGGGGAGTCGGACCGACCCATTGGGATCGCTCTAGTGCATCAGACTTCGCAGGGAACCGAGTACATTCTTAGCGGGGGAGGTGCATCGACGCGACACTCCGAGCAGGATTCGCAAACCAAACCGACCATCCAGGTTTCCACACCAGGCGTTTCTCCCCTAGAAAGCTTGGTCGCTGACCTACTGCCTGGTCAAACGGTCGCCGACAATTCCAGTTCAAAGAATGTCGGAACGAGCCTGGGGAGTGGGGCAGGGAACGTTGCAGGGACCGATCGTGGGTCGGGAAAAGGACTGAACAGCGTGAAAACCACGTTCCTCGGGGTCGAAGGGATTGGTAGTTCTTTTGTTTATGTAATCGATCGTTCCGATTCCATGAACGTCCAATCCGCAGCACCGATGTCCGTTGCCAAACGCGAACTGCTCAATAGCCTTGATTCTCTCAAAGACAGCAACCAGTTTCAGATCGTTTTTTATAACGATTCCCCAACCACCCTTTTATCCCCACAGGGTAGCACGAATCGTCTTCTATTCGCAAAAGACACGGAGAAATCGAGAGCATCTCGGTTTGTCAGGGGAATTGTCGCGAACGGGGGTACCGAACATGTCAAAGCCTTGAGGATCGGTTTATCGTTCGCTCCAGATGTGCTGTTTTTCATGACGGATGGCGAGTTGCCAGGGCTCACGCAATCCGAGTTGACAGATGTTCACGAACGAGCGCTAAAAGCGGGAACGACGATCCATACAATTCAGTTTCGAGCGGGGGAACCCGAATCCGATGGGGGCTGGATCAGAGCCTTGGCAGACACCAATCGCGGTACCTATCGGTATGTCAACGTCGAAGAGCTGCGAGACAAGTGAACGGACTCCTCGTCGGCTCGCAATCGAATTGGTCTGTGATTCCCCCGGGAATCTAGTAAATTTTGGGGAGTACGTGCCATGCTCCAGGCAAAGATTTCGATGGTGTCGGGGGCTCAAGCGAGAAACTCGATCGTTGCAGTCTTCAAGAGTCATCGCTCGATAAGAGTGCGCTTGGCGCTGATTCGATAACGTCCGGGATTTTCCTCGACCTGCGTACAATCAAACCCAACGGATGTTTCTTAACTACCCTGCCGCACCCCAAGAAAGAAATCACAAGGAATGGCGAAGCCCCGAGTTCTCGTCCTGCGAGCCCCAGGTACGAATTGCGATGTTGAAACGGCTTTTGCGTTTGAGATGGCTGGTGCTGAACCCGTACGGCTTCATGTGAATCAATTGATCGAGAATCCTTCGCTGGCCGGAGGCTTTCAGATTCTTTGCTTCCCCGGCGGATTTAGCTATGGCGACGATATCGCAGCGGGAAGAATCCTCGCGACCCAGCTGCAAACGTTTTTGAGCGACACTCTAGAACTGTTCAAGCAAGAGGATCGACTCGTACTAGGAATTTGTAACGGCTTTCAGGTCATGATGCGGCTGGGCGTTTTCTTTGACGAGATCCAAGGTGCGGTACCGGTCACGTTGACCTGGAATCGACAAGGAAGATTTGAAGATCGTTGGGTGCATCTGCGTCCGGACAAGTCTCACTGTGTTTTCCTCAAAGACATCGAGCACATGTATCTGCCGATGGCCCATGCAGAAGGCAGGATCCTCTTCCGAGACGAACAGGCTAAACAGATCCTCCGAGAAAAGCGGCAACTGGCTATACGCTACTGCACGTCGGCAGGGGCGTGTGGGGACGATATCCTCCCATTTCCAGAAAACCCAAATGGTGCGGAATTGAATATTGCAGGAATTTGTGATTCCTCAGGACGGATTTTCGGGATGATGCCTCATCCAGAGCGGCATCTATTTGCAACAAATCATCCCTTCTGGACGCGCAGAGATGCCCAGCCGGAGTTCGGCGATGGATTGGCAGTGTTTCAAAATGCCGTCCACTATTTCTCGTAGTGCCTCATCCCAGATGCTAACCAAATATGCAAGTGATTCATTCGCCTCATGAGATTTTTGCTCGAGTGGGCTTCGAGCGGAAAGAGGGGCAGCGGGTGGGGCTCGTTCCAACCATGGGAGCGCTGCATGCAGGGCATCTCTCCCTGGTAGAGCGAGCCAAGTCGCAGTGCGATGTTGTTGTCGCAACGATTTTTGTCAATCCTGCGCAATTCGGGCCCAATGAGGACTACGCAAAATATCCGCGAACTCGAGAAGCGGATCTGGAATGTTTAGAGGCAATCGGTTGCGATTACGTTTTTGCTCCGGAACGTGAGCAAGTCTACGGGCCCGATCACTCGACATTCATCGACCCCCCATCTGTCGCAAAACGGTGGGAGGGGGAATTGAGACCAGGACATTTTCGAGGTGTGGCTACCGTCGTCTTGAAATTGTTCATGATGGTACCCGCCGACATTGCGTATTTCGGTCGCAAGGATTATCAGCAAGTTGCTGTCATTCGGAAAATGATCGAGGATTTGAATCTACCTATCCGATTGGAGGTTTGCGACACGGTTCGCGAAGCCGATGGATTGGCAATGAGTAGCCGAAATCGCTATTTGTCGACCGAAGAGAGGAAGAGAGCTTTGGGGTTATCGATGGCTCTTCGCCGAGCATCTGAGCTAGTCGGGGAGGGAGTTGTCTCATCGAGAATGATCGAAGAAGAAATGCGTCGGATACTGATCGATTCCGGTGTCGATCGGATCGACTACGCTCAAATCGTTCATGGAGATTCACTTGAGCCGCTGGAACAAACGATTGCACCTGCGGTGGCAATCATTGCGGCTCGGCTAGGAACGACTCGATTGCTAGACAATTGGACGCTCGCCTAACGGTAGAGTTGTCCGACGTATCGCCATCCATGATGAATTTGCGTCGAGGAGCCCTGGACGATCTTTCCTACAGATCGCCCATTTTCGAATTAATGAGCTTCCAGCGAATGCGGTTCACGGCAAGAGAACGAGGATGGCAGGGTTCGCGACCGCACGCGTTCCTAATTTTTGTCCAGAACGGAACTGATCTTTTGAAATGCCTTGAGGGCTCGCATTGCCTCTTCGATACCTCCGCTCGTTTTCACAAATTCAGCTGCGGAGGTGATCACGGCAACGTAATCCTGTGAGCCTTGTGGGGATGCAGCAGTTTTGGCAGGACGTCCTCGACTCTTGCGATTCGAGGATTTGCCCGCCGAGGACTTGCCGGACTTTTTTTCACGCAAAGCTTGACTCACTAGGGCGGGGTACGCATTGATCCCCTGCGCTTGCAGATCCTTCGAAATCTTGGTCGGTCCCAGGGTTGGATTGGCGGCTGCGTAGTCGCGAATCGCCTGGGAAACACTACCCGTTTTCTTAGTACTCTTCTTCAAAATCAATTCCTTCAAAATCAATGCTGTACGTTGAGAATTTATATACAACCAACGATCCGTCGAAATTCAATTGCCGTGCTTCAAGTCGAGAGACCTCGCTCGGACATTCCTCGATGAACTTTAGAATGCTCCATTGAATTTAATATGCGATCCCGTACGCTGTACTGCCTTATATTAAAGCTATTGGCGGATGGTTGGTTCAACAAGCTCCCTATCTTAATTCCGTCGAACCGAATGCATAGCGTTTCCAGGAAGGGAAAGATGATCTATCGTGTTTTTGTACTGGTGTTCGTGTCTTCGTCCCTTGCAGGATTGGCGCAGGATTTCCAGCCGAGTCCAGCAGTTAAAAAATTAACGCAGGAAATCTTAGAGACGAAGGGAAAGGGGGACTTTTATTCGATACCCGACCATGTTCGGACGTCCATAGATAGGTCTCTACCGATTGGCGTTTTTGATTCGGGGATCGGAGGCCTCACGGTCCTCGAAACTATTTTGAATCTCGATACACACAACAACACGAGCGGCCAACCTGGGCAGGATGGTATTCCGGATTTTCAAGGGGAGAGATTCGTCTACTTGGGGGATCAAGCGAATATGCCCTATGGCAATTATGCATCCGCCCAAAAGGAGGATCTGCTACGAGAATTCATCCTTCGCGATGTTGTTTTCCTTCTGGGGGATCGTTACTGGTCGGATGCGACGGCTATAGCACCTCGCTTTGACAAGCCATCGGTCAAAGCGATCGTCATCGCATGCAATACGGCTACGGCGTACGGGCTGGAAGATATCCGTTATGCGCTTCAGGAATGGAAGATACATGTTCCCGTTATCGGCGTCGTGGAAGCGGGCGCGAATGCTCTCGTTCAGGAATTACCGAGAACCGGGCAAGGAGGTGGGGTTGGCGTGATGGCAACTCTGGGGACCTGCAGCAGTGGGGCCTATCCCAAAGCCATATCGAAGTCGGCGGGGCTGGCCGGCAAGCGCCAGCCAACGGTATGGCAGCAGGGTAGTGTTGGCTTGGCTGGAGCGATTGAGGGGAATCCATCGTTCGTAGGTGGGCCAATTGGTTACCAAGGTCCCAGCACATCGAATCCTGCGGCGAAGATTGAGTCCGATTTGATCGAGGCCTATGGGTTTGATCCGCAGGGGTTGGAGGGAGAGATTTCTGATCCAGCATCTTGGCGTCTGAAGTCTGTCGAAAACTATGTTCGCTACGATGTCGTTTCCATGGTTGAGAGTTACCGACGGTCGGGAGGCCAGACGCCGCTGAGCAGCATTATTCTTGGCTGTACCCACTTTCCGTTTGAATCCGAACGTATCCTTCAGGAATTGGAACGCCTCCGAACCTTTAAACGCCTCGATGGTACGACGCCGTACTCAGATTTGATCAGTCCGAAACTGGAATTGATAGATCCTGGGGTCCTAACAGCCAAGCAACTATTCCGGACCTTGGTAGCCAATCGCGCTCGAAATGAACGCTCGGATGCGGCGCCATCGATCGATCGGATGTTCGTTTCTGTCCCCAATCGAACCCTGGCGTTAGGTTTGACGGAAGAAGGGAACTTCACGAACGAATACAAGTATGGAAGAACTGCTGGTTCTTTTACTGTCGAGGATTATCGTTTCGTTCCGCTCACCAAGCAAAATACCCCACCAAATTTGCAGAAATTACTTTCCGAGAACTGTTTCAAAGTATGGCAGCAACTGAGTCGTTGAGAGAGGCAAGCACCTAGATGGACTCTAAACCGGGTCGCAAGGGGTCCAGTCGGAACTGCGCGCGGGTGATCTTCGGTGCATTGGGTTTGTCAACAAAAGCTACGGTTTGAAACTCAGCTCTCCATTCCTCTGGGGTCACTGTACAAGACACATAACCACGTTCGGTATTGTGGAACTTCACAAACGGATTCTCGGTGAGCAAGGCATCGAGGTACTTCGGTTTCTCGATCCCATTCCCGCCTGAAGAGATCGATGTACCAACGAGCTCCGAGGCGACGACGGGACTTTTCGGATTGTCAAAGTCGACATGCAGGTTGTTAGCCCAATGATTGTGTATGTCCCCAGTCAGGACCACCGTTCCCGTCTTTTTGAGGTCCGAGACCGTCTGTAAGAGCCGTTTTCTAGCGACGTCGTATCCAGACCATTGATCCATACTGAATTTGCGATCTTCGCCAGGTGCCCGGTCCGCGCGCGCCATCATGACTTGCTGTCCCAGAATATTCCAGCGGCATTTCGATTTCGCTAAACCGTCGATCAACCAGGCTTCCTGCGCGGGGCCCAGCATCGTCGCTGATGGGCTCAGGGCATCGCCTGTCACTGATTTACTGCCATCGCCATTAGGCTGATCGGTTCGGTATTGTCGCGTATCGAGCATGTCGATTTGTGCCAATTGCCCATAACCGATTCTGCGGTACAGTTGCATTTGATGTGCGACCGGGATGGCCGAGGAACGAAGGGGCATGTTCTCGTAGTAGGCCTGATAGGCATCGGCCCTTCGCAAAGCAAAGGAAGTCGGGTCGATACCGTTTTCCTCGGAGATGAGATCGGCATAGTTGTTGTCGAATTCATGATCGTCCCAGACGACGAGCCACGGGGCGCACTGGTGGGCAGCGATCAGGTGCTGGTCTGACTTGTACTGGGCGTAGCGAGTGCGGTAATCCGATAGTGTGTATAGTTCCGGCCCTGCATGTTTCCGTAATGAACCATCCTTACCAGCACCCTCGTAGATGTAGTCGCCCAGATGGATGATCAAATCCAGAGGTTCCTGGCACATGTGCTGATACGCGGTGTAAAGACCACTCTCGTAGTGCTGGCATGATGCGAATGCGAATTTCAATACCGCGGGCATGACGTCAGCCGCGGGGGTTGTGCGGGTCCTGCCTACAGGACTCTCGGCATCGCCACAGTGGAATCGATACCAGTACCATCGGTCCGGCTCCAGCCCGTCGACCTCGACGTGAACGGAATGCCCCAGCTTGTGGGTTGCTAGGCTTTTTCCCGAACGCACAATTTTCTTCATCGATTCATCGCTCGAAACGATCCAAGTCACTTCGTAATCCGTTTCAGGCAATCCCCCGGAAGGGTTGAGAGGCGAAGGAGCGAGCCGAGTCCAAAGAACCATACCCGACGGACTTGGGTCGCCAGAGGTAACGCCTAACTGGAACGGATCCGTAGCGAAAGCAGGATTCCGCTCAACATAGCCGCTCGCTATTTGGCCCACCCAAGGCAAAACGGCTAACGATCCACCCGATAGGAGGAAGGCCCTGCGGTCCGAGATGAAATCTTTGGCGCGAGCCATGGTCCAACGCGGCATTTCAAACTCCCCTACTGTAAGGATGGTTGGCTTGCGGAACGATTAAGACTAACCGCTTTTCGGAAGGTACCAAGGTTAAAATCTATTCGACATAGGTAGCAAACAGAACAATCGAACAGTATCTTTAAACAGTTTTAGTAATACGAGGCCGAGTCTCAAAGGGACTGAACCGGCCTCGATTGAGTCCTTTTTATGAGTGTTTCTATGAAGATCGTCAAATGGGTTTTCTCGTTCATCGCCGTTGCCGGTTTCAGTGGAGTGTGCCTCGGAGAGCCGCCCGCGGGAAGCAAGCGGACAGCGTTGGACGACTACGTCGCGAAGCCGGATACGACTTACTCTTGGAAAGTCGAGAATCAATCCGCCTCTGGTGGAATGAAGACGGCCATCATCCATCTTAAATCACAAACTTGGCGTTCCGAAAAAGATGTGGATCGGCCGGTTTGGGAGCATTGGCTTGTCGTAACGATTCCTGAGAAAGTCACCTCCGATAAAGCTTTTTTGTTGATTGGTGGTGGCAGTCACAACAGCAAAGCTCCCACAGGTCCCGATGCGATCACGGCAGCCATCGCGATGTCCACAGGTGGGATCGTCGCCGAACTGAAAAATGTTCCGAACCAACCACTCGTTTTTCATAACGATGGAACCCCGCGCACCGAGGATGATTTGATCGGCTATTCTTGGTCTCAGTTCCTGGATACAGGCGATGCTACTTGGCTGCCTCGCCTACCCATGGTGAAGAGCGCCGTCCGCGCGATGGACTGCATCACGGAGTTCGCTGCCTCACAAGAAGGTGGAAATCATTCCGTTAAAAAATTCGTCGTGGGCGGAGGGTCGAAACGAGGCTGGACAACATGGATGACCGGTGCCGCGGATAAGCGTGTGGAAGCAATCGTTCCGATCGTCATCGATGTCGTCAATGTCGAGCCCTCCCTGCGGAACCATGCGGAAGCCTATGGTTTTTGGACCGAAGCGATCGGAAATTACTATCAGCACAGGATTCTGCAAAGATTCGATCATCCCCGACTTAAAGAGTTGTACGAGATTGTTGATCCGTATTTCTACCGGGGGCGATTGACGCTACCCAAGTACATTGTCAATGGAAGTGGTGATCAATTCTTTGCCCCGGATTCCTCTCAGTTTTACTACAATCAGTTGCTCGGTGAAAAGCTCTTGAGGTATGTCCCTAACGCGGATCATGGCTTGAAAAATACGGATGCCGTTCAAAGCATCGCGACTTTCTATTCCCTGGTCGCTCAAGGAAAGCCCCGTCCTGAATATAGTTGGACCTTTGAAAACGATGGTTCGATTAAGGTTCAAACAAAATCCAAGCCTTCGAAGGTTCTGCTTTGGCAGGCCAACAATCCCAAAGCTCGCGATTTCAGGTTGATGACCCTTGGTCCGGCATTTCAGAGTACGGAATTGCAGCCTGCCGCGGACGGTTCCTATGTCGCTTCCAAACCATCAGACAAGGCTGGCTGGACTGCGTATTTTGTCGAATTGACCTTCGATGTCGGCGGTCCGTTCCCGCTGGTAGTGACCTCTGCGATTCGAATTACCCCGGATTCATTGCCATACAAAGGGATTGATTTAACCACCGTGCGTTACGAAGCCGAACTGAATGGTAAGGCGGTTACGGGTAAATGAATCGCTTTTATGGGATGCTAAGCGTGTGTTCTTTGACTTAAGGGACACGTTTGGATATCTTAAACAGTGGTCTGTAGTCTATTTTTTCTTTTTTATTAGTAGGTTTACGATGAAACACGCAGGTTATCGAAGGGGCTTCACTCTGGTGGAATTGCTGGTTGTGATTGCCATTATTGGAATCTTGGTGGGTCTGTTGCTGCCCGCGGTTCAGGCGGCCCGCGAGGCCGCCCGGCGTATGCAGTGCTCAAACAACTTAAAGCAACTCGGACTAGCTCTGCATAACCACGAATCCACCTATAAATTCGTGCCGGCTTGGCGTCGCGAATTTCCGCTGACGGACACGTATGCTTCGACGGGGAACCCCTACTTTGCTCTGACAGGAGACGCTCGCAGCCCGCATGGTCCTCTGGGTCAATTGCTGCCGTATCTCGAGCAGAGCAACGTTACTAACCTTTTCGACAGCAAGAAGGCATTGTTGGATCCAGTGAACAATGTTCCGCCATTTCCAGGAGCCCGGAATAATCCAGCAGCGATGGCAAGGGTTCCGACCTTTATTTGCCCTTCTGCTCCAGAGAGTCCATCGAATTATGGCCCTTATTTCGCGCCCCTGGGCATGCCCGCAAACGTTCCCTACAACTTGCCGAGAACGGACTACGCGCCGATGAGAGGTATCCATGCTTGGCTGGCTCAATGCGTCGGTTTGCCCAATGCCAGTACCGAGAATGGAATGTTGGGTACTACCAACCCCATCACGAAATTCACCGTCAAGTTCGGAGAAGTCTCCGATGGACTGTCGAATACGTTTTGCTTTCTAGAAATCGCTGGCAAGCAGGGGGTATGGTTCATGGGCCGTAACATCGCCGTACAGCCAGCCTTTATCAACCTCAACTCCTTCTACGGCGACTGGAACATTGCACGTCAAGTAAGAGGTATCAACACGGCGGTCGTACCGAGTCCTGCGGCTTCCAGCGGTGCCCAAGGCTGTGCAGTGATCAACGTATTCAACGCGAATAATCCTTACTCCTTCCATACCGGTGGTATCCAGAGTGTCAGAGGAGATGGTTCCGTTGGATTCTTCAGCCAAAATACGGACAATCAGGTCTTTGTCGCACTTCTTTCCCGTGATGCGGGAGAGGTGGTTACCGCGGACAACTAATCTTTCCGCGAAACCTGATGTAGTGTCAATTTCAGTAGGCGGGAGTATCAAATCTCTCGCCTATTTATTTTGGTTCATTATAAAAAAATCATTCCAGCCTTAACGAATTCGCTCGCGACTACCTCCGTTCACTTCCGTTGAGGCTTGGGTGCTCAGCCCCCCTTTTATGAAAGTTAAGCCGATGTCCGTTGGTCTAGATCATGGTGATCGTTCCTGCGTAAAAGTTACGTCTCAATTCTGGATGGTTTCCCTCGGCCTATTCATGCTCGCCGGTTGTGGTGGAGGTGGGCCATCTCTAATTAAAGCCAAAGGAAAGATCATGGTCGATGGAGCACCAGCTGTCGGCGCTACTCTTCTGTTCCATCCAGAATCTACTACGAACGCTAACGTTGCTAATGCAATCGCTGACGAAAATGGAGTGTACGCTCCCGTGACCGGTGCCGACGAAGGAATCGCGGAGGGTAATTATCGGGTGACCGTGGTTTGGCCAGATCCAAAGTTGAAAGCGGCATCGGATGGACCCAAGTTCGGGGTGGCGGAAGCCAAAGAGCCTCCCGACCTGCTCAAGGGAAAGTTCATTTCTCGAGAGAGATCGAAATTATCCGTTTCCATTACTAGGTCGAAAGTTGAATTGGATCCATTGGAGCTGAGTACAAAGTAGGAAGCCTAGTACCGAAAGTTCGGTAAAATTCACTTCCAGTCCCTTTGTCGAGATGCTCCAAAGTTGGAACTTCCTTACAGATCGATATTATTTTAGCCTCGACCGACGAGTCTCTGAGACAAGTGTTCAGTCGATTGCAATGAAGAGGAGCTCAATGGCAATCGGACAGCTCGGAGATTGATTCCATGGCCACTCAACGAAATCGCTAACAAAACGAACCTACAAAAGGGAAACTGAAACCGTATTTGTTGTCTTCACGATCTGACCGTCTCGGATCTCGATCTCGATACTCCCACGATAACCTGGTTCGAGGTAGACATCGATACGATGTTTTGACTCAGAGCCATCCTTCGCTAAGAAACGGATCTCAACATCCGACTCCCCTGAGGGATAGACCCTACAGCTCCGCGTCTCGAGATTCTCTATTTCGCCAATTTCATACTTTGCACCGCTGACATAGAGACTCACTCGTTGCAAGCTCTCGGGGCCTGCGTTGTGAATCAAAATGTAGATCCCTCTGGGAAATGTTAGGTACAGCGCGGGGATTGTGGCGATCAGCAATACCACCGCGACGAAGCAGATTCTTTTGTGTCTAGGTTTCATATGCATCGAATTTTATTCGAAGCGACTGGGAGCGGTGATGAGCTGAGGGAATCTCCTGCCTTGTATTCACAAAAGATAAAACAAAAGCTTTGGGATTAGGGCCTGGGATATCACGACAGCTTCTCGGTCGATACAATGAGGAATGGGCGCCACGCGAACCCATTCATTAATCCGCACGCTTAACGACGACTAGCAGATAGGATTCCTCGTCGGGGCCAGCCCCGGAAGAAAATCCCTTCAAAGGCTGCTTTGACCCACGCGAGCTCTTGTCCATCCGTGAATACCGGATCGTTCCTTGCGAGAAAGTGGAGGCCAGTCCATCGGGAGACTGAACAGCCAATCGCTTGGCAACCCCACGCTGTGCCCCAACATCGATATCGCTCAGCTGATGGATCAATTTCCTGATGGAATCATCCATGGCAATGTTGAGGCCGATATCAGGGAAGTCCTTTTCCTGTCTTAAAACATCCAAATAAACCGATTCGATGCTCGACGATTTCGCCTTTAGGAACAAAACGTTCACACCATCCTTGCTGAGCGACCCTGCCAAACCACTCGATAGGAGCGACCCTAGTTCAGCATCATCAATCGCCAAATCGTCGACTGCCGCAATACCATACTTGTTGAAGATGGTGTCGAGTGCACGATTCTTAATGGCAATCTCATCCATTGTGATAGACAGAACCACGACCATCGAAACTCGACTCTTCGTGGGCTCGGCAGACGTAGAAAATTTAGGTGTGGACGGCAGGCTCTTTGTGTTGAGGCTATCACCCAAGGGCGATTTCGACTCTGCGATTAATTCGGGCTTCACCGAATCCTTTGCCACCGAGGTATTATCTGACTCCTTAGGCGGCGACTGTTCCGCCCGAGAGTTTGTGTCCGCCCGAGAGTTTGTGTCCGCCCGAGAGTTTGTGTCCGCTAGGGAGTTTGTCAGCGAGTCTTTGGTTACGGGTGTCTCTTGAGCACGATCCACAACAGTTTGCGTGTTTTCTGTCGGGGAGGAGGACTCCGCAAGCGAGGAGTTAATGACGTCCAATGCCGAATCTTGATTCATTTCGGATTGGGTTGTTTCGGATTGAGAATTCTCGATGAGGGGTACAAGAGCGACAGTATTTCGATCCTGCTTCGGAAACGAAAAGAAAGCTATGGCCAAGCAAACCGCGGCTGCTATCGACACAACAGGGATCCAAATCCTCTCGCGATAATTCGGAACATTCCGATGCGTGTTGGGCCTTTTGGGGACCAACCAGGGTGGAGAGTCCTCTCCCATTTCGACCGCACGGCTGTGGGCTGAATCAATCACAGCCCTGGCAAAGTCCTTGGGCAATCTTCCGGTCGGCCTTCCCTTTAGCAGCGAAGATCGCAAAGCGGACAGCTCGTCCAATTTACATTGGAGCTGGGGATTGTCCTTGAGTTCCGCATCGATCCGTCGAGCCTCGGCGGCAGTCAATTCACCGTCCAGCATCCCGCTGATCAGTTCATTGGTTTCAGGTTGTCGAGGTTCCATAAATCACCCGTGTATCAAATTCTCGATAACTCGGAGTAACTTGACTTTGAAAAAGTTCCCGCGGCCAAAAATAGAATACCGAGTTGGGCGAGAAAATGGGGAATTGCTGAGTACATGGAAATAAGAGGATTGGAGAAGCTGAATCCTGGCGGCGAAATCTCTGTGAGATTGGGAGCCTTTGTGGGTCTTTAAAGGGGTTTTTTGCTCCTGGAGCGTTTGGCTGGCTTTTTGAAACAGGACAAATTATCAGGGGACGTCCAATCAGAAACAGCTCAAATTTTATAGTTTTTCCTGTCCGTTTCTTTGAACGGACGAGGATCCCATCGGTATTTTGCCCGAGCAGTTAGGTTGCACGGAAACGGCCAATTAGGGGGGGCTGCACAGTCCGCTGCAGCTAGAAATCCATTTTCATCGTAGGCGGTTGGAAGTCCCACGTTGCAATCCCTTTCGAGAAGTGCCGAGACTGTCTATGCGGCGGCGAACCCGAAGATGGTTATCTTTGCATACCTGGGTTACTCGTTCCCCATTTTGTTGGAGCTCGGCGTCGTCCCGTGTTTCATTTTCCTGAATCCATACTGTGAAGGACTTTCCAGATTCCTGAAACGTCTCAATGCATAGGAACTTGAAAGCGATTACGATACGAAAAAATTGCTACCGTCTTACTTTCTCCCAACAGTAAATAGTTCCGTTCCATGATGCGCAAGCACCTTTTTTTCGCTTGGGTTGTCTGTTTAGCTATCTCCTTAGGACCGCGAGCGCTAGCTGGATTGCCGGATGAAATCAAGCCTTTGATTGAAGCTCATCAGGGCGAAGTTGCGGTCGCGATCAAAAATCTTGACACGGGAGAGCTATTTCTGCATCGCGAAAAGGAAGTCATGCCCACTGCGAGTTTGATCAAGTTTCCTGTGTTGATCGAACTTTATAGGCAAGTGGAAGCAGGAAACGTGCAGCTCGACAAATCGATTCGATTGCAAGAAGCGGACCGGGTTCCTGGTTCGGGAATCTTGACAGACCATTTTCAACCTGGGACGCAAATACCAGTGGAAACAGCTGCGCGATTAATGATTCGGTATTCCGATAATACAGCCACGAATCTGGTTGTTGATCAGATCGGATTAGGCAGCGTGGCGAAAACGATGTCCGAAATGGGATTTCCCGAAACTCAACTCCATGCAAAAGTCTTCCGGAGAGAAACATCGATCGCTCCAGAGCGTAGCCAAAAATTCGGTCTTGGAAGTACGACGGCCTTGGACATGCTCCAGCTGCTCGAGCTGCTATCTACGAAAAAATTGGTTTCCGTTCAGGCCAGCGAGAAAATGCTGGAGCATCTCGCTGCCTGCGATGATGACACAAAGCTTCGTCGCTCGCTCCCCAAATCGGTTAAGTCGTATAACAAGACTGGGGCGGTTTCTGATGTACGTACCGATGCAGGCTTATTCAAGACGCCCAAGGGGATGTTGGCGATGGTGGTTCTCACGGCCAAAAACAAAGATACGCGTTGGACGGAGGATAACGCGGGTGAGTTATTGTGCTCGAAAATCGGGAAAGCGGCATACGATTGGTTCAATCCGCCTGGCGTGGGTAGCCCGGTTGCTCCGAGTGTGTTGAAGGTAGGTTCGAATGGAGAAATTGTCGAAGCATTACAGCGCGGGCTGAATTCGAAATTAAAGCCATCGCCAAATTTAACGGTTGATGGTGACTTTGGTTCGATGACGGAATCTGCCGTAAAGACTTTTCAAACCGAAGCAGGTCTCGAATCAACAGGTAAAGTCGATTCCGCCACTTGGGCAGCCTTAGGGCCGATTCGAATCGGGAATCCCGAAGAAAATGAACTGAAGCCTCTCACCCCCAAGAAAGAATTGGATCGAATCGATGGAAGGCCTTTCGTATCGGCCAAGGCATGGGTCATCGTGGATGCAACTACCGGGAAGATGATTGACGGCGAAAAAGCAACGCAGAAACTGGACTTCGCTAGTACAACGAAGATGATGACCGCATGGCTTGTTGCGAAAGAAGCGGAAAAGAACCCGGCAGTTCTTGATGAAGTCATAACTTACTCGCGACGTGCAGACGAGACGGTTGGCTCGACTTCCGACGTTCGTGCAGGCGAGTCGGTTACGGTACGCGAAGCGCTTTACGGTTTAATGCTCCCCTCTGGAAACGACGCATCGGTTGCTTTTGCAGAGCACTTTGGTGAGCGGTTGAAGGAGCCTGGGGGGGCCAGCAACGATCCTTTAGCGATGTTCGTGGAAACGATGAACGCGGAGGCTAAACGGATGGGTATGCTCGATACCGTTTTTCGGAATCCTCACGGACTCACTCATCCTGAACATAAGAGTACTTGTATCGATTTGGCGATACTAGCGCGCCACGTTCTATCCTCCCCTTTACTGCAGAATATCGTTTCGACTCGAGAGTACACGGGCCAGCTCAAAAGCGTATCGGGATATACCCGATCGATCACGTGGAGAAATACAAATCAGTTATTGGATATCGATGGGTATATCGGGGTAAAGACGGGGACTACGGATGCGGCTGGGGCCTGTCTGGTCTCGTGCAGTCAGAGGAATGCGAGGAAGGTTGTCGTTGTCGTGCTAGGCTCTGCAGGATCGGCTTCGCGATACTCGGATTCTCGCAACCTGCATCGATGGGGTTGGCGCCAAGGTACGGCATCCGAATCGAATTAGAAGCGGATGGATCCTTCTCGCCAGCCGACCCGCGAACATCTCCTGCTTTATTCCAACCGTGGTCCCTACTCCCTGGTTTGTCGATCGGGAATCCTGACTCTGTGCAGGGCTAGGATTCACGCGTATTACCAACAGGCTGTCTCACCCAACCCATCAGGAATGTATACTGATTGCTACAGGGTACGATTCCGACTGGAAATCTTCGCCCTACAACGCTCGCCTACAAGCTTATACGCTGTCTCTCGCCGAGAGTCAGCTTCCCCAACCCTCTCAGGTGAATTCGATGAGTCGTCTACTGGTTGTTGCGTTTTTAGTAGCCTTAGTTCCAGGTATTTCCCGTTCGCAGGAGTCGGAGAAAGCTCCCAAGGAATCAAGCGGTCTAAAGAGTATTTTTAACGGAAAGGATCTGAGTGGATGGGATGGAGATCCCAGGTTATGGACGGTGAGAGATGGAGTGATCCACGGAGAAACCACCTCAGAGAACCCTGCAAGCGGTAATACTTTTCTGATTTGGAAAGGTGGCAACACCAAGAATTTCGAATTGCGTCTTTCTTTTCGTTGCAATGCATCAAACAACTCTGGAATTCAATATCGGTCCAAGCATATTACTGATGGAAATCCTCGAAACAAATGGGTTGTGCGGGGGTATCAGCACGAGTTGCGAAATGAAATGACATTCCCAAACATTTCCGCATTCATCTACGATGAGGGAGGAAAACGCGGACGTATGTGCATGGTTGGAGAAAAGGTTGTTTGGGATAAGGAGGGTAAGAAAGTGCTTTCAACGTTTGTCGATCAAGCTGCTTTCGGAAAGATCTTCAAGCTGGACGATTGGAACGATGTCGTCATCGTCGGGCAGGGGAATAACATCAAGCACTATCTGAACGATCGATTAGTCGTCGACTTTACCGACAACCACCCTGAATCCGCGCTTTTGGATGGCATCCTCGCGTTACAACTGCATGCAGGTAAACCAATGTGGGTCGAATTCAAAAATATTCGAATCCGGGATTTGGGTAATTGATCGTCCATGCAGGAGTTTCGATAAATACGTCTTCCCAGAGAATACATTCCCTTGGCCTCGCTGCCGGTCATCGACCGAGCAGCGGGGCTTTTTTGGGAGGCGTTGTCAGCTCAAAATAGCTTCACAAGGACACGAGATATGCTCTCCCGTAGGAATTTTGGAGCGGTGGCCGTAGCAGGTACTGCGACCGCCAGTTTGGCAAAGACTTCTTTCGCACAAACGGAGATTGCTCAGGTGGCAGCTAGGCAGGGTCGCTTAAAACAATCGGTCTGTCGGTGGTGCTTTGGAAAGATGTCACTCGAGTTGCTTTGTGAGAAAGCGGTCCAGCTAGGATTAGTTGGTATCGACTTATTGACACCTTCCGACTTCGTCACACTCAAAAAATACAATTTGGTATGTACGATGGTCTCTACGCATTCCTTGGCTGATGGGTTGTGTGATCCCAAATTTCATGATGCGGCCTTGAGCAAAATTGTGGATGCGATCGAAGCCACGTCGGCTGCAGGATTCAGGAACGTGATCTGTTTTTCGGGGAATGCCCGCGGAATCGATCGTAAGACGGGCATGAAAAATTGCGTGGAAGCCCTGCGCAAGGTCGTTGGAGTTGCTGAGAAGAAGAATGTCATACTGAATATGGAGTTGCTCAACAGTCGAGTGGATCACCCCGACTACCTGTGCGATCGATCGGATTGGGGAGTCGAGTTAGTCAAGCAAGTTGGTTCGAATCATTTCAAGCTTTTGTTCGACATCTATCATATGCAGATCATGGAGGGGGATATTATCCGTACGATTCAGCGGCATCATAAGTATTTCGGTCATTACCACACGGCGGGGAATCCAGGTCGCCATGAACTCAACGACCAGCAAGAGTTACGCTACCCGCCGATCGCTCGCGCGATCGCGGACGCTGGTTTTGACGGCTTTCTAGCCCATGAATTCATTCCTCTGGGAGATCCCGTCGCCGGTTTGAGAGACGCCGTCGAGCAGTGTGTTGTTTGACAAGATCAATAGCAACGCTCGTGGAATTTTGATTTAAGAGAATCGAGCCCAAAACGGCGTCGGCTAGGAACAAGCGTCGATTATCGGATCGCGCCACGTCCAGCGATTCGAACAGCAGCATCCTCATAGGCTTCCGCGTCGGAGATCGCTTCATTCAGTCCCACGTTGCAATACTCGAGCAACGTGCCTCGCTCGAAATGGAAGTTCCTTTGTGCTATCGAATATTCGATCCGAGATTGATGGTACCTGATGCGAGCATCCAGCAAACGACGATGTGTTTCCAGCAGTACGTCCAACGCAGGATCCTGTCCAGCTTCGGATTTGGCCTGCAACGATTGCAATTGACGCACGATTTCCTGGAGGCGTCTTTCTTGGAGCTGGAGAGTCTCAAAGGATCGCTGCGTCTCGTTGATCGAATTGCTGAGCCCGAAAACGACATTCCGTTCTTGTTCCTGTAAGATTTGAATCTCCCGATGGAGGGCAACTTGGGAGGCTTTGACAGCCGCATACCCGCGTCGAAGCCCGACAGGCAAACTGTATTCGAGGCCGGCCTGCCACTCCTGGTAATCTCCCCCTAGCATGTTTCGCCATGCGTTTTCGTTAGCTGGTTGATTGATCCAATCTTTCCCGAATCCTCGAAAGCGATAACGTGCGATCACGTCCAACTGGGGCTGTAGGAATTGACGGTTCGCGATCAATTCCATTTCCCTTTGTTTCACAATCCATCGTTGCCGACGGATCTCCTCTCGTTTCAGTAGGGCTGTCGAACAAGCATCCTGCCAGTCCGGAATCATCGGTGCGACGGAAGGCTCATCCGTCGGCTGGATCATGCGACCATCATTGATCGGAAATCCGATCATGAGTCGGAGCCTTCGCTCACAAACTCTCAAACCACCACCTGCTCGAAAAGTCCCACCGGAACTACCATTATTGGTACGTGTCCCATCGAACGGTCTGCCATTGACGGAGTCGATCACATCGGATTCGAACCGATAGTATTGCTCCATGGCCTGGGCAGCGTCCCCGGAGCCTTGTGTCGCGGATTGTCCTTCGAGTTTACGAGCGGTCGACAGAGCGATATCTCTAGCGTCCACTCGAGCCTCTAAATCCCTATACGCAAAATAGAGATCCCAATAGGAGTTCTCAACATCTGCAACAAAATCCCTCACCGACTTTTCAAAGTCGGTGAGACTTATGTCGGTGCGGATACGTGCAATCAGGATCCCGTTGATTTGACCAGGCTTCGCTCCGGGACCGGCGATTCGATTGAATTGGGTGCCTCCCCCGAGCATCAACGGGTGACGGATTTCGGATTCCGCGATTTGCTCCCAGGAGGAAGGTCCAATGTCATTCGAGAGTTGATTGTTGCTGTCATAGGTCGTGAGCCCGCGTACGGTCATCAACGTTCCGGAAGCAGATCGTTTGGTCAGTCCGAGACTGTAATTGTGAAGATCCTGCTGAAAGAATCCCTGATTACCAAAAAAGCGATTATTTAGTCGACGATCGTTGTTCTCGAAGAGCAACGCGGAATTAAGCGTTGCATCAAATTCAGCCAGTGCTGCCTCTTCGCCAAATCGAGGGTCGTTGTAAACGATTGCAGGATCGTTCCTCGTAAAAACGGCCTGAGGGGCTCGTAGAATGGTCCCTCCTAGTTCACGAAGCACCGGCGAGTTGGTCAACGCGTATTGGATCGCCTCCTGCAACGACAAGCCAACAATCCGATCAGGAGTCAATTGAGTGATCGCAATCTCATGGGGTGGTACCCATTCGACCGAGCTTGAGGTAGGACAACAACTCGGATGTGGATCCGATATCTCTAACTGGTTCACGCCGTAACTCGGGATGAGTTTCGGTGGGGAACAGTCTTCTGCTTGGAATCGAGTACTCCTTCGGTAGGCGCAACCTAGGATCGTTGCAGAAAACATGATGACCAGAACGACTCGCTTGCGAAGTACCAGCATCAGTGACCGTACCTCCTGTAAGTCGTGAAACCATGCTTCTCTCGCTCAGCGCAATGCCGAGAACCCTATCTTGAGTAGTTCGGCAAGCAAGGCTAGGATCGTGTATACCTTTTAGACCGGCATATCCCAATTTGACATTGGTTTTGGCTAGCAAAGATTTGCCGGCTATCAATCTAGAGTGTGGGTAAACTGCGTAAGATAGGAAGTGCAATTCCTTTGGATCTCTTTGATCAAGCGCTTGATTCGTTAGAGGTTTCGGCAGCGAGTACATCGTTACCGTCTGTTTTTTTGCCCGAGTTTCTGCGAGTCCTGAAAGAGTTGCTAGCCGCGGAACAGGTGTATGTTCTCTGTTCTTACAGGAACGAGTACTTCTATCTTCAAGCGACAACAGGTTCGAGTGAAGACATTCTATGGCAGTCGCTTGAGCCGCTTCGGATCCCAGTAGTCCGCGATGTGCTTGAAACATCACGCGACGTTCCCGCTGCCTCGCCGCAGATTGTCAGGAAATTTCGCACTGATCCCTCGATTTGTTTTTTGGTCGTCGAATGGGGGAGAGGTTCTTATCCGAAAGCAAAAAAAGAACATGAAGCGATTGTGGACGGGTTTGTCGAGATCCTGGAACGATTCCATTCTCGGACGTTGTTGATTCGTCTGTATGAGCTGCAATCGAATCATGCCAGCCTCCATGGCATGCTCACAGAGGCTGGTCAAGGAGTTGCGAAGGAGAATCTCTGGGTCAACGGATGTCGATCTCTGTTGCGAGCTTCGCGCGTCGTTTGGTTGGAGAGGAGCGAGGCAGGTGTATACTGTTTACGTGCATTGAGTGACTGTGCCAATCGGGAACTTTTAAAAAGAATTGAACCGACCTATTCGGAATTCATGCAACTCCATCAGTCCGCCGATGCCTTAGCTGTTCGCCAAGCGTTGCTGCGGGATTTTGCAAAACGTCAGGGAGTTGCGCATTGCGTCGTGATGCCGATCGATGGATCGGAAATACCGAAGGGTGCACGTGAGCAGACGCTGTCTCGAGCCACAAACTATTTGTTGTTGGAATGGTCGAATCCAGAGGATTATCAAGACCGAGTGGATTGCCTGGCTGGCTTTTCACCAAACCTCGTATGTGACCTGGCAACGATTTCGCAAGAGCGACCGAAATACCAGCGGAGCTGGCGAAGGTTGGCTGCCGTTCTAGCAACGATTGCGGCTCTAGTATTTTTAGCTCGACCGATCGATTTCTGGATCGAAGCGGAGGGTAAATTCTATCCAGAGCGTTATCAGGTGCTTTACATACCCTCGGATGGATTTATCAAACGACAAAATGCAAAAGATGGTGATTCCGTAAGTGCTGGCGACGTGATTCTCATGCTCGAAAGTCCTTCGCTCCTAGCTCAAAGCGAAGCGCTAGAGTCGGAGGCGAGAGCCATCCGCGAGAAAAAGAATAGCCTTTCATTACTGCTCTCTCAGCTTGGCAATGGGTCATCCCGACAAACGGAATCCGATCTTCAGCGAACGGCCATGGAAATTAGCGAGTTGAGCATTCGACAAAAAAGTTTGGAACAGCAGAAGGCAATCGTCGACGAGGAGATAAGCCGTTTGGCCATATCTGTTCAAATGGATGGTACCCTGATTATGTCTAGTCTCGATGTCAACCGAGGTGACATTCCCGTTCGACGTGGAGATCCCGTGGCAAAAGTCTTTGATACCGATGGTCCGTGGATTGTGGAAGCGGACATAGCGGATATCGATCTAGCTTACCTTCCCGTCGAGCCCTTTGAGAAAGGCATGGAGGTCACGATAATGCCGTCGAACTCCGTTTCTAGACCACTTCAGGGCACGATCGATCATATTGCCTCCTCGATGCGAAATACCAACGCTGGACCTGTGCTGGATATCATCGTGCGTCCCGAATCATTGCCTGATCGCATTCGTCCAGGGATGGGAGTCTCGATCCAATTGCATGCGGGACGCAAACCTCAGATTTATGTATGGTTGCGCCCGTTTTGGGATAGCATGAGGCAACGCTTCTGGAATTGGCCCAGTTTTTTTTCGTCAACAGATGAGAACCTGCCATGAACCGCGATTACCCCCTTAGGATTCGTTCCAGATGGTACCCAATTGCTCATGAGGCTTGTCCAATTCAAACTGGAGGGTTCGCGTTTTGCGGCGAAAGGCATCGAATTCAGAAACAGCTCCTCGTGTTTGTCAGCTTCATGATCATGAGTCAATGCACCTTTTTGCCGCTCCTGAAATCGCAAGAGCTGAACGGGAGTCGGGTAGAGGTGAAGTCCGCACTGATCAAAGCCCCGCAGAGTATCTCGGTCGCAGCAGGAGTCCAGGGTGTGCTGGAACGGCTTTTGGTCCAGGAGGGAGATGATGTGCATATCGATTCCATTCTCGCAAAAGTCCGATCGGATGATGCAGAGAACCAGGTAAAGCGGGCCAAACTGTCTCTTGAGATTGCCACACTGAAAGCGAATCGCAAAGTAGACCTGCTCTTCGCAAAAAAGAGTGCAGATGTAGCCAACCAGGAACTAGCAAGAACACTCAAAGCAAACGAGATTGCGCCAGACACCTATCCGGCCAACGAAGTCGACCGTTACAAACTATTAGCAGAGAAGGCAGATCTCGAAGTGGAGAGAGCGACCGTCGATGAACAAATGAATGCATTGTCTCGCGACCTGATGGCATTCGAATTGGAGAAAGCGGCTCGATTCCTGGATCGACATAGTATTCGATCTCCGTCGGACGCCTTGGTCGTAGACGTATTGCGGAATGTCGGTGAATGGGTCGAACCGAGCGATCCGGTCGTCGAGATTATTTCAACACGTACTCTGCGTATCGAAGGCTTGATCGACTCCGAACTCGCTCGCCGTGTTTCCAGGGGTATGAAGGCAGAGGTCCGATTTCACAAAGAGGATCGCCAGTTTCAGAACGCCAAGTTAGTCTTTGTGAGTCCTACAGAAAACCCTGTAAATAACCAGGTAAAGCTGCACTTGGAACTCGATAACTCACAAAACCTATTTCGCCCAGGAATGTCCGTTCAGGTCATACTAATAGTACCATGACCTTTGCAGACGCTGTCCCCTATTCACTGCGGAAAGATCTGGAGTGGATCTGTCGCGATAAAGGCACATCGGCAGAGCATTGGATTGTTCATGATCCACTATCTGATGAGTACTTCATGCTCAATACGTTCGAAAGGGATATAGCGATCTCTCTGGATGGAAAGATCACAGCAGCCGAATTGATCAGGCGATTCATACCTTGGTTTCCTCGGGAAGAGTCCATGCTTTTTTTACAAAGCTCGGTGAGCAAGTTGTATGCCCATCGATTGCTTCATGCTGTAGGTTGGGAACGTTCTCCAGGTCTTCTGACGAGTACCTCTTCGCATGGATCGGCGATTCCCTGGTTTCAGTTTCGAATACCTCTGTTTGACCCATCGGCTCTTTTAGCTGGTCTACACAGAGTTTCAAAAGCCTTGTTTTCGTTACCCTCTGCGATCGTCCTAGTTATCTGTTGGGTGTATCTTTTGGTCTGTTTTGCTTTTCGTAGCCGGGAGCTGACAGACGGTTTGTATCGCCTCACAGAATTCAACGTTTGGCAGGTTTCGACGCTCGCTTTGGTTCTAATCGCAATCAAAGTACTTCATGAACTGGGGCATGCGATGGCATGTGAGCGATTCGGTGCCAAGTGTCGTGAAGTAGGGCTTCTTTTGTTTCTAGGGATCCCCACGATGTATTGCGACGCTAGCGGCTCTTGGTTGGTTGCGAACCGATGGGCTCGCATCGCAATTGCCGGTGCAGGTATCTACGTGGAATGCTGGATT
Organism: Pirellula sp.; assembly: GCA_040396935.1. Classification (GTDB taxonomy): domain Bacteria; phylum Planctomycetota; class Planctomycetia; order Pirellulales; family Pirellulaceae; genus JBKCUI01. The sequence goes on along the minus strand of JBBAXA010000005.1, from coordinate 175,144 downwards.
GCCTTGATAGCTGGTTGTTTATGGCTTGAGACAGAAACATTCTTCATGAAGACTTGGTTGCTGCAAATCGTGGTGGCGTGCACGATTGGCACTTTGTTTTTTAATGCGAATCCCCTTTTGAAGTACGACGGTTATTTTGTACTCTGCGATTGGTTGGGGATCGTGAATCTCATGCAGCAGAGTCGAGACGCATTTTTGAAATGTCTTTCTACGCTCAGTTGCTTCAGGTGGAGATCGGACGTGACTTGCTCCCTTCGGGATTTTGGGTTGGCCCTCTACTTCGTTGGATCTTCTGCTTATCGATGGTTTTTGATCTTTTCTTTGTTTCTCGGAATGTATGTTTGGTTGGATGATCGAAAATTCAGGGACCTGGCTCCGATTCTTCCGAGTATTCTCTTTCTGGCATTCGTGTGGGGGACCGTACGCCCACTCATGACACGAAAGTTGAATTTGCAGAGACAACGATCTTCCCGTCGTTGGTTATTGATCCAGCGTCTAACGTGGATCTCATTAGCCATCGTGGGCGTGATTTGGACTTTAGGTGGTTGGCGTCACGCCACTACCTTTTATACCCGGGGCATTTTGGAGTCCGGGGATTTATCTCCCGTTTTTATGCCGCATGATGCATGGTTAGAGGAGATAGCCGTCGATGGCGAGACAATCACGAATGAGGAATTGATCGCACGAGGAAGTTCGATTGAGGAATTGCTGAAGCAGGTTGAGGAAGAGTATGAAGTCCAGCGTCTACAGCTCAAAAGAGACCACTTTTTGCAGGTGCTCACACGGTTTCCGGAAGTCACCCAATCTGCTCAAGAGACCGAGTCGCTTCTTGATGCAGCTCAAGATCGATTGAATCGTACAAAGATGGAAATCGATAGGCTCCATATCCGATCTACGGCCACAGGTATCTTTCATCAAATACTCACCACCCAGTGGGAATGGAAACGAGTCGCATTGAAAAGCGAAGCGGAAACGATGCGAATGCGGCGGTCTTCCCTGAATCAGCCATGGGTTTCTCGGGGGGAGTTGATCGGCTACTTTCATAGCACCCGTATGGATGATTGTCCGTTGTCAGAAGTTCATTTGTATGTCGATGGGAGCATCGCAGAGCAACTGCATGTTGGCGATCCGGTACAGCTGTCAGCCGATCAAACACGCAACCATGTTTTCAGGGGTACGATCGAAAGGCTTTCGGAGGAGCCCTCGACTTTGTTGCCTGAAGCTTTGGAGGGGGATTCGCTTTACAAGTCATGGGTTACCGGGGACCGGTCCACTCTGAACCGATCCAGGTACAAAGTCTTGGTTCGCTTTCCCTCGGGAAATCGTCATCTGTTTCGCGGTGGATTGGTTACGGTAGCGTTATCTTTGAAGCCGAGTACTTGGGCCTCTCAACTGTGGAATTTTGTGATGCCACGGTAAGGGGCAGCCACGCGCTCCGTAGAAAATCGAAAGGCCGGGCAGAAGATCGAGCCGCAACGTGTAGCGTACTCGGGGTTCTTAAGAAAAACCGTAGTAGATAGCCGTCAGGATTCTTCCATCGCGCGGATGTAGGCCCGCAATCGCTCCAGCTCGTCCTCGGTTCCTTTGAGTTTTAGCATATTGCTAACACGTTTGTGAAGCTCGAGGGAGTTGACCGGCTTGGAAAGGAAATCATCCGTCCCCGCCTCCACAGCGCGTTCGATATCTCCTAGCTCGCTGAGTGCCGTCACCATCAGGATCATGATTCGAGACGTCGCTGTGTCGGATTTCAGCTTTCGACAGACTTCGAACCCATTCAATTTCGGCATCATGACATCGAGAAGTATCAAATCGGGTTGAAACGATACGACCTTATTGAGCGTGTCTTGTCCATCGACAGCGAACTCGGTTTCACACTCGATTCGAGCTAGAAGCGCCTCGAGCAATTCGCGGTTTTGTGCGTTGTCATCCGCAATGAGAATCTTCGGTAAAGTCATGGATTCTATCTTTAAACAGCAACCGCTAAACCAGCGGCGGGAACCGGAAACTGACTAGCTAGCTGCTTGACTTCGTTTCGGATTTGGCTCAATCGCTCTGTATCGTCATGAGACTTCAACGCTGACACAATCCAGGATGCAATGGTTTTGAATTCATCTGCTCCCATGCCTCTGGTTGTCAGCGCGGGAGCGCCGATTCGAATCCCGCTAGGGTCCATAGGTTTTCGAGTGTCGAACGGTATCATGTTCATGTTCACGGTGATGCCGCAAGCGTCGAGGGCTTTCTCCGCGATCTTTCCACCGATTCCAAAGCTGGTGACATCGACCAGGACGAGGTGGTTGTCCGTTCCACCGCTGATGAGTCGCACTCCGTGTGCCAGCAGGGATTCCGCGAGGGTTCTTGAATTGTCTATGACCTGGTGGCCGTAGTCCTTGAAAGAAGGCTGTAGAGCTTCACCGAAACAGACCGCTTTACCGGCGATCACGTGCATCAGCGGTCCACCTTGGATTCCTGGAAAGACGGCACTATTGATGGATTTGGCATATTCGCCTCGGCACAAGATCAAGCCACTTCGAGGACCGCGTAATGTTTTGTGTGTGGTGGTTGTTACATAGTCCGCATAGGGAACAGGCGAATTATGAACACCTGCAGCCACGAGACCGGCATAGTGTGCCATATCCACTAATAATTTCGCCCCAACGTCCTTTGCGATCTCGGCGAATCGATCATGAAAGATTTCGCGAGGATAGGCGCTGGCTCCGGCGACGATCATTTTCGGTTTATGTTCCTTGGCGAGTCTTGCAACCTGTTCAAAATCGATCCGATGATGAACCGGGTCAACGCCATAGGCTAAGAATTTGTAGAGCTTGCCACTGATGTTGAGATGCATTCCGTGGGTCAGGTGTCCACCCTGGGCTAGATCGAGCCCTAGTACTACATCGCCCGGTTGCAATGCTGAGAGGTAAACCGCGGTATTTGCCTGGGAACCAGAGTGAGGCTGTACGTTCGCATGTTCCGCGCCGAACAGTTCCTTGGCTCGTTCGATTGCAATCGTCTCCACCACGTCAACAAATTCACAGCCCCCATAATAGCGTTTTCCAGGGTAGCCCTCGGCATATTTGTTGGTGAGAACACTACCTACGGCCTGCATGACAGCAGGACTGGTGTAGTTCTCACTTGCGATCATCTCGAGCCCTTCTTGTTGTCGAATTGCCTCGTGTTCGATGGCATTCCAAATCGCCGGATCCTGGGACTGTAAGGTAGACATAGGCAAGCCAAGTGAGAAAAATTCAGTCAAAACAAACGATGTCAAACGGCAGGTAAAAACTACCGGGCAGCTAATGCTGCAACGCTAAAAGTTGTAGCGGCAGTGCGCGAGCACTCCTGCGTCCGGGTAGATCCACACTCATTCACTATGAATTGTCTCGCTAGAGAATCAAACCGTCAACCACGAGCGGCGTCCTGCGAAGGTGGATTCTCGAGCGATTGGACTCTTCATACCAGCTTTGTTGGAAATCGCGGTCGTATCGCCTGTCAGCGAGAGATATCAAAGAATTGGATTCCTTTCGCCGGTGCATTATCCGCGGCCGGTCAGGCGCCAACGAGCTCGGAAGAGTAAAACATTGATGCCTAGCAGAACGGCTGAAGCGAAAAGAGTGATGCCAACGTAGCAAAGGATAAAAGGCCATGAACCCGTTTTGGCGACGGCTTCTTTTCCGATGGTCCCTACCTGCATGGCCGTAAGCGGCGCGCTGTCAACGGCCATGAACGGGCTGGTCACACCGATAAAACGAAGCGAGGAAATATCGGTTTCCGATGGGGAAAAAGACCAGACGAGAAAATAAACAGCGACTGGTAAGCAATAAAGAAACAGGAGAGTCGCATAAGTCAGCATCATGGCAGTGGCTGTCTTACGAACGATCGTGGAGTAGAAGAGCGCCAAAACGGTATTGAAAATCGATGCGACAATACAAATCAAAAAATAGGCTAACATCGACAGCCAATTCTCAAACAAGGGCGTCAGCGGTAGTAACGCCAGGAGCATTGGGAACATGAGAAAGGCAGTCAGGACAAACGATACGCGATAACCCGCTAGCAGTTTACCCCAGAGAATCTGCCACGATGAGATTGTCGTGGTAAGCAGTAAGTCGATCGTTTGGCGCTCGCGTTCGCTAGTAATACTACCCGCCATGAATACAGGTGCGACGAGAATATTGAATACCAAGACAAACCCTGCATAGTAGGCCGCATAGCTAGGTATCAGGAATAAAAACGCCGCCATCAAAGGAATCGCTAGCAGCATGCTGATTTGAATCACCAACCTCAGCATCAGGCTGCCTTGACTGAATAATTCAGCATGCATCTCTTTGTCGTATACGGGATTGGCATTGTCTGCCATCAGCGTTTTGCGGCGTGGTGGCGCGAAGAGATTGTCGGGGAACTGATCGCGCTGAATCACTAGTCCCACGGCTTCACGTTGTTCTTTTTCCAAATCGACAACCTCGTTACCTTGGCTCCCAATATCCGGGGGATAGAGAAGTCGGTAACTGGTGACGGTTAGCATTCCAAAACCAAAAACCAAGCAAATCAAAGGGACGATGGTGAGGGTCAGAATCAGTCGCACATCGCCTTGGTTTGCGAGAAGCAACCATGCCATGACACCCATGATCAGAATTGGCAAAATGAATACATAGCTAACGACTAAGGAACTGCTTGTCCTTTTGAAGTAACTAGAGCAAAACATACTGATGGAACCGAACAGGAAGATGGCAAAAAGCAGACCAACATACGCCGCCAATAATTCGTAAATGGATACGCCCCCGAGCGGCAAGCAAAGCATGATGATCGGTAGGGAACCGGAAACTAATACAACCAAGTGCGCGAGGGCAGCAATCAGCTTGCCTGCCACGATGGTGATAGGGCGAAGGGGGCTGGCTAGGAGCATCTCATAAGTTTTTCGCTCCTTTTCTCCGGTGATTGCTCCCGCCGTGAAACTCGGAGCCATCAGCGATGCTATCGCGAATTGACCCACAAAAAAGAAATCGACAAGTCTTTGAGCGGATGCAGACTCGCGACTCAAATCGATTTTGACATCACGCGGATAGGCAATGAGCACGACCGCAGCGAGCGCGATTTGGTAGACGAGCATCAGCAGGAATGCTCGAGGTGTTCTAAGGTTGACAATGAGCTCGCGCTGCAGGACGGGATTGTTGTAGAGAAACATGCAGCGTCCAGAGCGCTCGAATGGCTAGAATGGAAACAGATTCGCGAACGAACGTTGCGGATTATGACAATCCACAACTGGTATTGTACGTAGAAATCGAGCTTTGTTTAGGAGTTTATACGACACTTCAAGATTCTTGCGTATCCCTCGCTTTGCCGAATACGGCTCAAGCTGGAGGTCGATTTCGGAGGAGGAGTTGATTGCCTGATTTGCATGGGGTCGTCAAGGAATAAGAAGACTGTTCCTGGCTACCGAATCCCTTGGGATTCAAGCTCCCTGATTTCCGCTTCCATCTGTTCACGGTCTGCCTCGGTAATGTCGGGATCCGGCAATAAGGAACGACGCGTACAATTGATGAGTGCTTGCAGGGTCTGGTAACGCCGAGTTTGTTTGATCGCCGGCTGGATAAAGTCTCGAACCGTCGCTTTGAGATCTTCCTCGTCCTTGGGGGGAATCGCCTTGAATTGGCTGCGCAGAGCTGAGAAGCCGGCGGAGGAATAGTCTGTTTCCAAACCTTGTTGATCGAGCCATTCAACTAACGATTCGTTCGTGAGGTTGGTCGGCTTCAACATCCAGCGAATGAATTCCTTACGATCCTCGCCTACGGGATCCAGAACGGGGATGATCAAATCCCCGACTCGTCCGGGGCGGCGAATATCAGCTGAAAGCAAATGGATTCTCGCGGTCATCAGCAACCAGATCACTTTCCCGCGGAGTTTCGGGTCGCTCATCATGCCTTGAATCTTTCCGGTGAGACGTCGTTCGGTTTCGTGCGCTCCCTCACCAACCCCACCGAATTGCGTATCCGCTTCATCGACGAAAATGACAACTTTTTCCAATGCCTCGAGTACCCGCCGCAAACGCTCGAAAATCACATCGGTTTGACCAAACCATTGGCTTCGGATGTTCTTCAAGACGAGTACAGGCATGTCGAGTTCAGCGGCTACCGCCTCAAAGATATAGGTCTTGCCGCCGCCGATCGGGCCCGCGATTGCAGCTCCCGGTAAAGCCCTGTCGTCGGGTAACTTCATGCGTGGTATTAGATAGGTTTCGAGAAATTCCTTCAGTTTCGAAAATCCTACGCAATCAGTCAGCCGATGCGCTGGTTTTTTGAACTCGATCACATCTTCGCCCAGTTGGCTTTGAATGAAGGTTTCGACTTGTTTGGTTGTATCCTGCCGTTCGATCGTTTTTTGCAAGTAGTCGGCCGAGAGCATCAATTGACGCATGGCATGCAAACTCAAGCCCGCCGTTGCCTCCGCTACCATGTCCCCATCATGCTTTTGTCCTGATGGATTGCCCGCCAAGTGAACCGAGACGAAATGTTTTCGCGAAGCTAAATCTGGAGAAGGGATTTCCACCGAAAGAACCAACGGCAGTCGGGAAACACGGGGATGGATCATGCTCCTCGATTCCGCTATGAGAACGACCGTGTCCTTGCCACCAAAAAAAGCTGGATCGCTGAACCAGTCGGTGACGATGGCAATTCTTCGCAGTTGCGCATCATTCATCTTCGCAACATCTCCATCTCCAGCAGGCAGCAGCATGTCGGCGCCCTCGATCAGTACCAGCAAATTCTCCTTCAGGCAAGACCGTGAACAGATCGTTAATTGTCGAAGAAATTCGAGGGCTTGGGTCGCATTTCCGATCGTATCTCTCAGGTATTGATCGAACTCGCGTCGTCTTAACTCGAATTTGCTTCCATCGTTCAAAACCTCGCGCATCGGTATGGCGTCCATTGAAACTCCGTTTTTCCATGCGGCCCAGGCTTCCCTCAAGCGTTGTCGGTCTTCCTCTCCGAACCGAATCGGACCATTGAGTTCGTAAACGACCCGAATCAGGCCTGGAATCTGCGTTTTGGAAACGAGAAAAGGAATGATGGGTGTGTACTGTTTACCGTCAAAGTACAAGTCGTAGATGTTGCCGGAAAGAACGATCGATCTCGACTGGCCGGAATTGATCATGCGAGCCAGTTGCGCAAAGAAAGGGTAGGAAGCGGCAGGGAAGTCATTCGTCGGAAGTTGAATAGCCGGGTTGGAGGTCATGATAAAGCCTTACGAGACAATAGGAGGGTTTTGCTGTAGTTGTAATGCTATCGCACAATCTCGTGCTAGCAAAAGGAGGGGGCACTAAATGTTGTGATCTATTTGTCAAACGGGTTTTCCAAGACTACTCTTCTGCGAAATTGAGTTGATCCAGTTGGGTTTTCATTGGAAACATGCCTATTGGTATCGATTCAACGACCTACTTTTCCACTTCCCAATCGAAAAAGGAATCTGTCAGCCACGATCAGGCGGTAGAGTTTGATCCCCCGATAGGATCAGTCTATCGAACAAGCTTGAAGTTGAGATGGATTCTCGACTCCTTTCCGCAAGCTTGCGTTCTGCATGAACTCGTCCCACCCGTGTCAGGACTGGTGGAAATCTATTTCGTACACACTTGTTTGTATTTCATTTTGTCTAGGAGGATCCTAAGGAATGATGAAACGACCGCTCATAGGGTTGAACTGTGACTACCGCGGCCCAAATCAAGGAACGCCCGCCTACTGTTATCTGGCGGCCGGTTATTTTGACTCGATTGCAAAGGCGGGAGGTGTTCCCGTACTCATTCCCCCGATGACAGATCACGACAATCTTTGCCATTTGCTAGATCGACTCGACGGCTTTGTATTGGTGGGTGGAGCGGATCTGGATCCTCGCAATGATGGATATATGCTTCACAGTTCGGTTCGGCCCATGGAAGCCCGTCGTGAGGAGTTCGATCGTCGCCTAGCTCAGGAAGTATCCAATCGACGATTGAGTTTGATGGCGATCGGTGTTGGTTTACAACTCATCAACATCGTCGAGGGCGGGAATCTCTTCTATCATTTACCGATCGATTTACCGAATGCGATTCCGCACAAGGATCCGCATGATCCCAATCATCGACATTCTCTGATCGTCGAATCCGATTCTATTCTCGGTCGCGTTTATGGCGAGGGTGAAATTCGTGTCACGAGTAGGCACCATATGGCAATCGATCGACTCGCGGATGCCTTTAAAGTAACAGCGCGATGTCAAGATGGTGTAATCGAAGGAATTGAGAGCAATCTAGACGACTGGTTTGTCGTTGGATGTCAGTTCCACCCCGAATCGCCAGCTGCAAGTGCACTGGATATCCGAATCTTTGAGGAGTTCATCGAGGGGATCCTGGCTCGATCTGGTCTCATGCAGCTCGCTGCAGCGTGATCGATAGTCTTTCTCTAGGATCTTAGATGCTGCACAGTAATTCACCGGCTGAAGCTCTTTGCGTAAACGCATCAGATCCACTCGGAATTCATCCTGTTTACCGAACGAAACAACCTGCACGGATAAGCGGGGCGTATGGAACGGGCTTAGATGCGACCCAGCGTCTGAGTCATGTTCGCGCTGGGTACGATGCCCGGTTTCGTTTGGCAGACTAAGCAACCGATCCTAGATGGATCGGCCAACAAAAATGGCGAACCAAACTCTACGAGAGCTTGGCTCGCCACGGGGAAGGGGAATGGTTGCCTCACCCGCCACTCGGCGTTGAGACAACAATCCAAACTAGATTGCAATCGACCCGTTTGCGAATGATTTTCAGCACCGCATTGGTACGCTGTAGAAAAGTTTTTTCGTCTATAGCGGGATTCGCGTTAATGACGCCTGTATCGATTATGCCACGATAATTTGACGTGCACCTGCGATCAGGAGTGGGCTGCCGGAAACGAAAAATTTCCGAAAGCGCATGGATACAGAAGCTTCTTGCGACGCGGTAGAGAGGTCGGGAACCGTCTTGATGGCTTTTGTTGATTGCCAAAACAGCAAGCGGAATTGCTTGGAGGGTGCTACCGTCGGAATTCGACGGATCCCCACTTCCCTACGCTTGGCACACTCCCCAGTGCATTTATGGAAGTGGTGTCGGTGTTACAGCCTGTTTCCCTAGGTCCGGGAAATCGGTGAAGAAACCTTCGACTTGTAGCTGATGAACGAGGATGGAATGGGTTTGGTCCAGGGACTGCGACCAGGCAGGTTGTTGGTCCCTTCGCACCGTATAGGGATGAACCTTTAGTCCCAGTTCCTTCGCTTTCTCGACCAGTCCTGTCGATTCGACTCCATGGTCCGTACGGCGGGCTACCATCACGAGCGATGGACCGATTCCGTACGCGTAGCGAGAGATCGCGTTCAAGTCTACCGAATCGGCTCGACCGCCCATCAGCTGAATCAATTTGTAGGGTGATTGCAAACGACCATGCAGATCGATCAGCTCCTCATCCTCGAAGCACTGGATCAAACAGGATTCGTTGTCGCTTTCGACACCTTGTGCCCGAAGCGTCTCGAGTAAATGCGCTCCCATCGAAATGCCAAGTTCCTTTCGATGAAAGGAAGGGCTTTTCAACTCGATGTAGAGACCAGTACGTCTTCCAAATGCGTTATCCAAGGAACGCAATAGTCGGATTTCATCCTCGAGCCTCAGCAGTCGTTGATCGCATGCTATCCCAGGGGCTGATAAAGACGATTCTCCTTTACGATTGGATTCGGGCCTGGGCTGTAGACTGATTAGTCGCAATTCCTTCCAGGTGAAATCGACAAAGTAGTACTTGCCATCTGCTCGTTGCCGCGTCGGGTAAACGTCTTTGACATTGGTCGTCGAATCCATCGTAATGTCGTGGGAGACGACGAAGATCCGGTCCTTGGTCAGAACGACATCTTGTTCGATGTAGTCAGCCTTTTGAGCATGAGCGAGCGTCTTCGCAGATTCAGAATGCTCGATGCAGTAACCGCTTGCACCTCGGTGTGCGATGATCTTTGGGACCTGTGACTGGGCCATACAAGGCGGAATGACTAAAACACTAGCCAGGTAAAACCCGATGAGAATTGAGCTGGGAGACCGCATAGGCATAGCGTGTCGAGAATTAAGAAACGGAAACTCTTCTGTAGCAATTGAACCAGATCGCTGAGGCTTTGGAAACCACGTCAAACTCGATCCAGGAGAATTTCACAGAATCTGAATCTCGGACGTTCAGATCTGCTCTTGGATATTTGACCGCATTTGATCCTCGCTGGATCGAGTGGTCGTATCCGATGGATTGGCAATCTCAAGAGAAATTTGCTGAACGCTTTCGAGCAATCCCAGTTCGAGATCGTAATTAGAATCGGGGTCGATCGGATGATTGACCGGGAGTAATTCCTCAATCGCACAGAAGCAAAGATCCGTGACGCTGCAGTGGATATCGGAAAGCGTTGTTTCCCATTCAGTGAGTCTCGAGAGATCCGATGCAGGGTTCTGGTCCATGCTATCAGCGATGATGACTTGTCGGGCATAACCCAGGGGCGGAATTTCCTCTGCGGATTTGCAATCGAAGTCGCTCCATGCTGCTGCTAATGCGGGCGTTCGATTTCCACCCTTCAAGCTTTCTTTGGACTTCACCGCTTCTCGCAATTGCTTCCAGCCCATCGCGTTTACGAAAGGGTTCGTTTCCGTCGATGGGGAGGAGGATTTTCTCAATGGCATGGTATCTTCCTGGTAAATGGGAAGGGAATGCCGAATGAATAAGTTACTCTTTCGAAGGATGCGGAAGCTAAATCAGCAGGGTGGCGGAAACAGCCATAAAGATTGCAGGTCGTAACGGTTTTACAAGATAGACCGTATGGGAAGGCGTTCTGTGATTGCGCTCGTTCGTGGTCCTCAACGATAGTCGATCCCCGAAATGGATTGTTTTTCGGGATGATTCTCTTTCGAGGATATTGCAGCGGGATGGCGACACTCGCTAGCAACGAAGGAAACGTGCGCGAAGGATCACTCGTCGGGATTGACCTCGACCATCGCTTCGAACTGACCGTCTGAAGCGCAAAAACGACCGGCATAAAATTCTGTATTCAAATGCAGTCCCATCACAGTACGTCGGGTGCATGGCGTGAGTGATCGATAAAACACCCACTGATCTTTGTTGATTTGGACCCTGTATGCCTCCGCGATATCTTTCGGTTGAATACGCAGATCCTCCGCGATGGTGAGTTGTCGCCACGTGTAAGCCGGTTCGGGAGCGAGCCGTTTGAGCGGCATCAAAAGTGGGCTGTAGAGTCTTCGAGTCTTTGCCGCCATCGCGAGGCTCAACTGGTCACCTTGGCATTCCATGGAGGCTCCTACGGTACCGCGTTTCCATTCGGGCATGGATATCGGCAACAACATGGCGAGCAATTTTTCGTTTTCCTCATCGGCGACTCGGTGGCTGAGACGGCATTCCGTCACCTTTTGGTCGTTCGAAAAATAGACACCATTGGCTAAGGTCCATGACGACTCCATCTTCCAGTGTGCGTTTTCTTTTCCGAGGAGGGCATCGGCGAAAAAAACCATTCCTTCATCCCTCATGAGCATGATTTGGCGTTGGATCTTGCATTCGTCTTCGATGGCGCATTCCAGTTCCAGATAGTCCACATCATCGTCTGTAAACCAGCAAAGCTCTTGCCATGCATGGTCGATGATACGCGGTACGCCGTCCTGCTCGATCCGAAGATCCCAATCACCCGAGAAAATTCGTGAGCCATTGTCCGCTAGAACCTCCAGCCAGATGACATCAGACGAAAAATCAATCGCGATGCGAGATCCTCGATCGCGCCATGAGCGTCGCATGGTAGCAATCGAACAGCTTTCCCAATAATGACTGTGTTTAGGTAAGATCGCATCCAACGCTTTATCCTTGCGTAATTTCGATGGTCTCAGACCCATTTTCTTACCAACCGAATCGGGCAATGCGCATGCGAGAGCCGAGGTTAGCTTGGGGCTCTTATCGGAAAGTTGGTGGACAGCCAACCAAAAATCCGAATCGAATCGAGAATCCGCTTGATGGAACAGCAGCTGACGTCCATCGGTATCGGTTAAGGACAGGGCGAGTATGGCAAGCTTCGATAGGGCTTTGCGTTGAGGCGGGTACCACTTCCTGGCTCCAACCTCGGTGGCAGACCATCGCGAGCGAACAATCGATGCCAGGATCGCTCGTAAGTCCTGTCCTCCCTTCTTCAGCAAAGGGGTTGGGTCATCGACAGTCTCTTCAAGAAGCTGGGCGATTCGGTTTAGCGAATCGCTGACGATTCGGTCCTTACCGCCAAGATGGGATAGCTGTTTGGCTAGAGCAAGTGGTATTTCACAACTCCATACAATCCAAGGAAAGATTCCTTCGCTCGGACCGGATTCCCATCCTCGATTGACTTGTGTCATGATCGATTGGAGTACTTCCAGCCACAATGTCGGGGCGATTTCGCGGCCTACCGAGGGCAGAGCATGAATCCAGCCTGCGCAGGTCAAGGCGACATAGGGGTCGTAGTCCATTCGTGGAAGCTGTTGAGATAGCCAGGTACCGATCTTCCTGGCATGGGCGATTTGATTTGGTGTGAGTGCAGTTGTGATGGTCGATTTCCGGCCTGACTGCGTTGGCTGATTCGTTCCAAAGCCGTGAATCAGATCCTGCAGCATCGACAATCCAACGTCCGACTCTGTCTCCCATATTCCGGTGCCCCAAGCGACCGCTTGGACATAGGTGTTCGTCGTTATCGAGCCACCAGACGGCTTGTTCTTTTGGGTCGGAACAGGCAAGGACGCTTGGAGTAGAGCGACATTGTCCTCGCACAACTGCTGTAACCAAGCACCTGCTGTGATTTCGTTCTCCGGCAACTCTTTTTGTTTTAGCTGCCTAGCGCGATGTTTGGGTTTTACCCAGTCCATAGGTCTTTGTCCCGATGAGCAAATAGTGATAAGATGACGATCGCCAATTGTTGTTGACGATTTTCAAGATGCAAGCGCCGAGTTCAGGTTTCTTGCTTCTAGAACAGAATTCCAAAAAATTGAGCTACCCGGTATAGACACTGGCGATTTTTTGGTTCCGCGCGTCGACTCGAAAAGAGGTTGAGGATGGCTGCAGTAAAGCGTTTTTTCTTTCGATATGTAGGTGGGAAAAAGCTTGTGGCCATCTTGTGCTTTAGTAGTCTCCTTGCGTTCTGCATTCAGTCCCACGCCCAAGAGGAGGGGTGGCTTTCTCCTGAAGAGCAGAGGGAGAAAGTGAAGAAACTTTTCGCTGAACCCAAGGAGTGTAAGTCACTGCACCCGACCAATCGCGTATGGATTAATCGGGATGAACAAATCGTTCTTTTGGATGGGGTGATCGCTCAAAGAGAGGCGATGTTGGAAATGTTTGCCTGTCCCTCGCAGACCAAAGAGCATGAGTCGGTTGTTTCCGTCTTTGCAAAATCCCAGCTGGTTCATACGGCTTTATTGGCAATCGGAGCCAAGCCTGGCGCTCCAGCCTCGTTTGAGCCCTTCAAGCCTGCAAGCGGAACGACGGTGCGAGTTTATGTTCTTTGGTTCGATGACAAAGGCGAGCCGCAAGCAACGATCGCACAGAAATGGGTTCGCCGATTAGGTACGCAGGAGAGTCTCAAGTTCGATTGGGTTTTCGCCGGTAGTAAAGTTTATTTCGATGAAGTGACAAAAGAGAGGCACTATTTGGCAGATCAGGGTGAACTGATCTGTGTTGCCAATTTCGGAACGTCTCTTCTCGATATTGTTGTGAAGAGCGAGCAAGCCAACGCTAGTTTGGCATTCGATGCCTTCACCAGCCGCATCCCCAAGCGAAACACGCCTGTCCGACTCGTTTTGAGTCTGACAGACGAAAAAGCCTTTGGCTCGGACCCCGACCACGGAAAGGAGACGCCTGATTTTCTGACCCAGGAGGTACCGAAGAACATTCGAAAATGGCTTGAAGCTAATCCGAAATAGATTTCTTGTGTTGAAATCGGAGTTGAATCGCGATTGGTCGGTTTGCGCTCCAAAAAGGGCCATCGCTCGTGATCGAATGATCCTGCCCACTTGGTTCGGGGGCGAGCAAATCAAGTTTTTTCGTAGTCTCAACAAAGAAACTCATCCATGCTTCTTGGGCTTATAGATTTCTGTAGCGGTTCCAAAATGAACTTCTCCCGCGTTCATAAGAGTTTCGCTGAGGGTCGGGTGTGGGTGGATGGATTCGGTAATATCGCGAACCTCACAGCCCATTTCGATCGCCAAGACTGCTTCGGAGATCAGTTCCCCAGCTCCGGGGCCTACGATCCCGCATCCGAGCACTCGGTGGCTTTCTGGATCAACTAGCCACTTGGTAAACCCTTCTGTTCGTCCCAGCGCTTGGGCTCTGCCGCTGGCAGCCCAGGGATAAACCTCGACATCAACAGCTCGATTCTCACGTTTGGCTTGCTCATCGGTGAGTCCAGCCCAAGCGATCTCCGGGTCGGTGAAGACAACAGCTGGGATCGCTGCTTTGTCAAACGCGACATCCCTACCGAGGATGACCTCGATCGCAACCTTGGCTTCATGGCTCGCTTTATGGGCGAGCATTGGATCACCTGCGACGTCCCCAATCGCAAAAATATGGGGGTCCGCAGTTTGTTGTTTCTTATCGCAAACGATGAAACCGCGAGGATTGACTTGAGCCAGGGTTTTCTCGAGACCGAGCCCCTGAGTCACGGGTCTGCGACCGACACTCACGAGAACTCGATCGAATCTTTCATGGCCGAATTTCCCAGGACCTTCGAATGTAACTTCGACCTGTTTGTCCACTTCAGCTATTGATCCGACTTTGGTATTGAGATAGATCCGATTTTCGAAAAGGTTTTTGAGGCGGTTATGCAGTGGTTTAACCAGATCCCGATCAGCGCCGGGAAGGAGGCCTTCAGTCATCTCGACGACCGATACTTTCGTACCGAGATGGGCGTAGACGGTACCCATTTCCAGACCGATGTAGCCACCCCCGATAACCAAAAGCTTGCCAGGAATATCCTGCAGCGCGAGAGCACCTGTCGAGTCCATGACCCTATCGGAACCGATGTTGAAAGAGGGTGGCATGGCAGGCACGCTACCTGTCGCTACCACACAGTAATCAAACGTGATCGTGCCACCCTCGGGGATCGAAGGGTCGTCTCCCTCGAGGGCCAAGGTCGTTGAGTTTTCAAATCTACCACGAGCTTTGATGACTCGGACATTTCTACGCTTGGCTAACTGAGACAGACCGCCAGAGAGAGTCTCGATAACTTTCTCTTTCCTCGCTCGGACTTTCGCGATGTCGATCGAGGGAGCCGTAAATTCGACTCCCCATTCCTCTGTCAACTCGTGAGTCTCGCCGATTACTTTGGCAACATGAAGAAGGGCTTTGGAGGGAATGCAACCACGAAGGAGGCAGGTACCCCCTAAACGTGATTCCGCCTCGACAACGACAACGTCCAGGCCTTCGTCAGCCGCCAGAAAGGCGGCTGCGTATCCACCCGGGCCACCGCCTAATACCACCACTGGTACATGCATGCGCAACAGTCCACCATTTCAGAGGTAAGAAGTAGCTGAATCTGTTCTCGTCCAGAACCTATCGCGACAGGAATTCGACCACGATGTTTGCGTTCACGGGCAAAGAGATGTCGCTAGGGCCAGGTTGCCCCAGAACGCTTACCTTCAAACCTTCGCTATCCAAGGCAACCCAGTCCAATGGGACGGGAGCATTATTGGCGATAATTCCTCGGTAGAGATTCCGAATAGCTTCGTTGCTTCGTACCTCGATGACATCACCTGGCCTGAGCATGTACGAAGGGCTGGTCACTTTTACGCCGTTCACTTTGAAGTGACCATGCACAATCCCTTGTCTCGCTTGAGGACGCGTTTTTGCCAATCCTACGCGACGTACGATATTGTCCAGACGTCGTTCGCACATCAGGAGAAGCGTTTCACCGGTGTTGCCCTTCTTGCGTACCGCGTCTGCGAAATAACGTCGTAATTGTCGTTCACCCAGCCCGTAGTAGTATTTGATTTTTTGCTTTTCGGCCAACGCGGTTCCGTAGTTGCTGGTGCGTCGGCTTTTCGGGTGCATCCCTGGTGGTTGCTCGCTACGTTTTTCGAAAGCACGCATCGCACCTGCGCTCTCAAAAAGCTGTGCACCGAAGCGACGATTGACTCGGGCTTTAGGCCCCGTATATCTTGCCATCTTGGACTCCGTGCCGAACGATTGATTCGAACGACAATGATAGGACTTGCGGTTGAGTCCTCATCTACCCTGCGAGCTCTAAAAACCGACATCGAGTCGGTGACACAAGGTAAAAAATGAACGGACGCCTCAAAATGACCGGCGATCGTTACGGCACGCTACATCGCGGTGCTTGGCTCAACCTTATCTCATGATTTATTCAGAAAAGTATGCTAGATTGATCGGGGTTTCACAACCCCAAAACCCAGCGTCGGGGTGCACTCCTTTGCTGGCCGTTTCCTCAGGTAAACCGGAAAAATGCTCCAAAACGATTGCGACAGAGCCATCGATTCGATTCGGAGATACTGTCCGGCCTTCGCCCCAAAAGTCGCCTTGATTCTCGGAAGCGGTTTGGGTGAATTGGCGAATCACATCCAATCAGCGACAGTCGTTCCCTATTCGGATATCCCGGGATTTCCAAGATCTAGCGTTTCCGGACACGCAGGAAACTTGGTGATCGGAAGGATCGGGAGCACTCCTGTCGCAGCGTTAGCTGGCAGGGCGCATCTTTACGAGGGTTGGTCGTCGGTTCAATCCACATTCCCATTACGATGCCTCCGACGAGCGGGAGCAGAGGTTTTGATCGTTTCCAACGCGTCTGGAGGAATCAATCCGAGATTTGAGAGTGGGCAAGTGGTTTTGATCGATAGTCATATTGATCGTATGCAGCGAACGCCCTTTACGCCGAACGATCTGAAAAAGAGGGAATCGGCCGAAGGTTTGCTGGTTCGAAGTGCCGAGCTTTACGATTCCGAGTTGATGTCGCGGGCCCAAAACGAAGCGTTGCAACTCGGTTATCTGCTCTCTCGCGGTACCTATCTGGCAACGCTCGGTCCCAACTATGAAACACGTGCGGAATACCGGATGTTCGCCAAACTGGGCGCGGATATGGTTGGCATGAGTACTGTCCCTGAGACGCTTTTGGCGAAGAGTTTGGGAATGCGAGTCCTGGCGTTCTCGATTGTGACCAACGTAGCCAAACCCGATGCGCCCTCGAAAACGGAGCACAGCGAGGTTCTCGAATGGTCTAAGAAAGCGCAAGCACTATTGATTCCACTGGTGCAAAGACTGCTTTAGGATTTCGCTCGTTTTTATCTCGAGGTTCCGTTCTTCGAGGCACCCACTGGACCCTATCGCTCTCTACCGAACGATCGCTCCGACGTTGGATTCGGTTGGATTTGGAGTGTTGGAAATGACCGGTAACGCAGTTGCAGTCGCAGGATTGTTGCCCTGAACGGCTGGCTGTTGCCATAGTCCTTGAACGTTGTTCGAGACGGCCGAGGCTTGTTGCATGACGCTCTGCGCCTGGTTCATCCACTGGTTCCCCTGCTGGGCAACATTCTGGATAGCTCTCGCTCCACCCATACTTGCCATCAAATCGCGAGCGGGTTTCAGATTTGGATCGATCTGAAGCGCCACGCCCAAATACTGCTGCGTCGCTGGAATGTTTTTCCGAGCAAAATGCAAGTAGGCCATTTGGTAGTTCGCCATCGCAGGCGGATGAACCTGCGAAAGCTCGGAAAATGCAGCTTCTGCACTATCGCTATCGAGGAGTACACCAGCTAGAGAAGTTCGATAAGTTGTATTCTTCGGATCCAGATTGACAGCCTTCTGGAGTTCCTCGCGCGCTGCCTTCAGGTTGTTACTTTTAACGTGAAGGTTTCCGACTTCGGAATAGATTGCGGCGTTAGAACTGTCGACGTCCAGAGCCTTTCGGTAGAACGTCAAAGCTTTGTCGCGATCGTTTTGTCGATCGTAAAGTCGGGCCGTACTCAAAAGGGCTGACAGATTTTTGGGTTCGATCTCAAGTGCTTTACTATAGCTATCGAGAGCTTTGGTGTAGTCGCCAGTGGACTCATTGAGCTGCCCTGTCATCACATAAACTTCCGGGCTGATAGCGTTTGTCTTGGCCGATGGAGAAATCGAAGTCTCGCTGGTCTGAGCGGAGGGTGCTGAGAATGGCGAAGTGAAGGCCGATTTCGCCTTGCCGTAGGCTGACGACATTGCGGAACCCATCGATGAAACCTGGCCCTTTACTGCCTTTGTCGTTGTCGCAAACGCTCCGGCAAGCCCAGTTCCTTCGTTGGCATCTCCCCCGAGTTTTCTAGTCGGCCAAACCGAGGACTTTGTTCCTTGAGTCGTCGTGCAACCGACAAAACCATGTAGCAGAAGGATCCCCAGTAGGGCGAGTCCAATAGGTCTCTTCCAAATTGATAGCAGCATGTTACCAACCAGGTTAGCAGGCGTTCCGAACATTCGACGACTCGATAGGAATCATTCGTGGTCGAACGCAGGACAAACAAAAGGGCAACGATCCACGAGATCTCGAAACGTGTTAACGTTCGTTGAATGCATCGAAGTGTTTTGAGCCATCGATTCTCGCGTTCCCAGGAAACCATTCGGCTTCGTTAAGGTTTTCCCTTGAAACATAACCGTTACAGTCGTCAAAGTTTCCAAAGTTCTCCTGAATCCTTGGAATCTAGGTAGCTCTCGCGTTTGGCCAGTTTGCCCATTTTTCGCAGATTGTTTGCCTAGTGGATGACGTTGAATCATTTCCCTTGAAAACAATTGCTGTTGACTCGAAGACGGGGTTTTCATAATTCCTTTTCTAACGCCGAGCCATTCTCAAGCTCTGTCGTCGATCGAGGATTTGCGGGAATACTCGATTGGCCTTCCTCCTGGGTTGGAGCAGCATAGAGCCGCACAGAACAATTACTGGGTCGATTGTTTTTGCGGTGCTTCACGATAGAGCTTTCGACTGCGTGTTGGGGTGGGTTTTTGCTCACCCCAACACCAGGGAACAAAGAAGAGCCGGGAGTTTTATGCTCCCGGCTCTTCTATTTTCTTCGCTGTGATTGATCCATTCATGATTTGGATCAGAATAGAGGGAGCTGCAGACCTAGAAGCTGACCCGCATACCAGATTTTCCCCAGATGATTTTTTCTCTCAGATGTTTATCTCCCAAGGGAATGCTCCTGGTAGCCATTCTGTTTCCCGTTGGATGCTCCCACCAGTCTCAAAAAAAGACAGAGCCCCCTCCCGAGCAAGTAGTTCAGGTCGCTACCTTTGTTGTGGAGCCCATGCCTTGGCCAACAGTCATTCGGTGCCAGGGGAGCCTCATTGCGGACGAGACGACAACGGTTAGTGCCAAAGTTGCTGGTCGGGTACAAACGGTACACTGCGAGATCGGTGATCGCGTCAAAGATGAGCAGATCTTGGTCGAAATCGATGATAAGGAGTATCGATTGTTCGCCGAACAATCCGACGCTCAGTTGACTCAAGCTAGAGCTGCCGTCGGACTCAAACCAGGGGATCCTTTGGAGAAGCTGAATCCGGAGAATGCTCCCCCTGTTCGCGAAGCAAAAGCGATTCTAGAAGAGGCAACCAAATCGCTAGCTCGATTCCAAACACTGACCGATGCAGTGAGTAAAACAGACCTCGAGGTCGCCGAGGCTGCGGAGAGAGTCGCCTCAGCCAGATACACCTCGGCCCAAAATAGTGTCAGGGAAAAAATCGCACTGGTGAGTGTTCAGATGGCCTTGAAGGGATTGGCTTACCAACGTTTAGCAGATACCAAGGTGCCTTCTCCTTTTGATGGTGAGATTCAATCAAAGTCGGTTGCTGACGGGACCTATGTGCAGCCAGGCCAAGCTCTATTAACCTTGGTTCGGACGGAGGAGTTGCGGTTCCGTGCGAGTGTGCCTGAAAAGTACGCCCATCAGTTGAAGCTCGGACAACGTGTTGATGTCTCGTTTGATTTGAGCAAGCAAAAGAGGAGCGGTACGGTATCCAGAATCAGTCCGAACTTGGATCCGATGAGTCGGTCGCTCGGTTTTGAAGTGGACTTAGACAATAGCGACGGAAGCCTGCGGAGTGGATTGTTTGGGGAGGCTACGATTGAGCTGGACCCCAACGCTTCTGGAATCGCCATTCCGACGAAAGCCATCCTGCGCTTTGCCGGTGTCGATAAGGTTTGGAAAGTTGTCGACGGGCGGGTCAAAGAACAAGTGGTACTTCTCGGTTCGACGAGACAAGATATGGTCGAGATCCGGACCGGTGTGAATGCGGGAGATCGACTGCTGGGAGAGGCAGACAAAGGGCGACCAGGAAAACTTGGGGATCCTGAAAAAGCAGACAAAGATACCTGAAGGTGACACTCTCGATCACTCCCGAGTATTCTCGTTGATAACGCTTCTTGTTCGCCTGCCTTGCGCATCGAGCAATCCAGCAGGCGATTGGTTTCCTGCCCTGACGCGGACCCGCTCGATGTTTGGTTCATTGACCCAGGATCCAGGACTCATCGAATGCAACGTGTTTCATGCTTTTTCCGCCTGGAACGAAATAACTGTAGACGGCATGGATTCTACCGTCCTTTCCCTGAATGATCGCTGGATAATGGAATGAACTTCCCTCCTGGTCCTCCAGATGGCGAGTCCATTTCCAGGATTTCCCCTCATCGTCTGAAATCGAGACTGCCAAGCGGTGTCTGCCCTGGGTCGTATCGTTGTAGATCAAGGCCCATTTCGAATTACTCAATTGGATCGCATCTATTCCTGCGCCGGGATTTGGTAACGAAGTCGAAAAGGCGTCTGTCCAAGTCTGGCCACGATCCTTTGATTCGCATGCACGGATTTTCCCTGTAAATCCATTTTCTCTCATATAAGCAATGAGGCTGCCGTCGGTTCGTTCGAGTACCGTTGGTTGGATATTTCCGTATCCAATCAGCGGTGTACTGGCACTCCATGATCGACCTTGATCGTCACTGATCGCCATGATCGACATGTTGAAAGTATCCGTGTAGAGTGGCAGAAGGATTCGACCGTCCTTGAGGATCGTCGGCTTGCAGCGTGGTTGCCAACCAAGTCGCTGATAGAGTTTGTCTGGAAGTCTCTTCTTAACCTGCTCAACGATCCCTTGTTGTCTTTCGGTTAATTTGAATTGGCCCTCGGAAAGGAACCGCTCGAGCTTTTTTAAGACGACTTCGCTAAAGTCATCAGGCTTTAGAAAGATAATCTCCTTGCTAGACCACCGAGGAGAGCCATTGCCCATATAGTCTGTCGATAGGGCAGAATAAGTGAGGCATGATTCCCATGTATTTGCAATAATGATGGGCCAAAACAACCACAGCCGATTCGAACGATCCAGCATCATGCAGGTATTGCAATCTGGAAATCCGGGGGTATCCGCCATCAAAAAGGGTTCGCTCCACGAGGAGTCTTGTGGCTTCTTGCGACTTCCGAGGACTCGAACATCATCGGCCTGTCTCTCACCAGAACCACGATACCAGGAAACCAACAACTCGCCGTTAGGAAGCTCAACGATACCTGGGGCATGGTTGTGGTTGCTATCCAGCGGGAAAATCAGTTCTCCTGTCAATTCGGAGCCCTGAGCTGTCGTCCCAAACAGTAGGCATACAATCAAGCTGATTCGGTACATAACGATATGTTTCAAGTGCTGCTTTCGAATCGATTGGCTTCGCATTTTTGGAGGCGTCTCCGTCGATCGAATGCATAAGTAAAGGTCGTTGAATTTCTCAGGAATGGGAGCGGAGCCCTTCGCAAGGAAAGCTCAGTTCGTCAGCTTGGGCCCCAGGGAGTCCAATTGTACACTGGATCGGCGCCGCTGCTCGATCAACAACCAACGGTCCTTTCTTTTTCAAAAGGCTTTGTTCGCTGCTGCTGTCGCGATCTGTCGGAATGGGAACGGTTCGGGCTGAGTGATCATCCAGTGATTGAATGACTGGGGATGCCATTCGTCGACGCGTGACGATGTTTGCGGGCTCGACATTCTGATCTCAAAAGTATCAAAACGCAGCATTCTCGAGTTCTCCGTCGGGATTCTCAGGAGAGAATATCGGGAGGGCACGAAGGACGTCGGGTCGCAAATTAAGGTGAGCCGATGCTAAGCTCGAATAGCCTGCTAATGGTCTTGACTCCGAGCTTGCCAATCTTCTATCCCTTGCTTAGATCATGCGTCTTGCGATTTTTCTTCCAAATTGGATTGGTGATACATGCATGGCAACCCCAGCCTTGCGTGCCATTTCCACATTGCCCCATCTAGAGCGTATGACCCTGTTCGGAAAACCGGGTCCGCTCGCCGTTCTTGAAGAGACCAGCTTTTGTCGGGAAGCGATTGCGTACAAGCCAGGTTCCAGGGGCGAGAATGCCTTGTCGAGACGAGGAGTATCAAGATATCTCCGTCAACAAAAATATGACACAGCTCTTCTATTCCCAAACTCGCTGTCGACTGCATTGATGGCTTTTTGTGGGAAGGTGCCTCATCGTGTCGGATTCGCGAGGGGAGGGCGTTCCTTATTGCTTTCCCAGGCGGTCTCAACGGTTGTCAGCGATACCTCGAATGGTCCATCCTATTCTTCCTGGAAAGTAGCTCCAACGATTGACTACTATCTGCACTTGGCTTGCCAGCTAGGGGCCGATTCCACGAATAAGGAGATGGAACTGCGAGCCTCGAAGAACGACTTGGACCAAGCGAAGTGCCTTTTGAAACAACTCGGTTTTTCCTTGTCGAGACCGCTGGTGCTCATCAACAACTCGGCAGCTGCGGCCGTTTCCCGTCTATGGGCGGACACGTCCGTTCAGATGTTAGCTCAAATGCTCGCGAAAAAGGAAATACAGGTTCTAATGCATGCATCTCCAGCAGATCGACAGAGGATGAACCAACTAGCGATCGATTGCGGAGAGCCAAATGTTCAAAGTATGGGTATCTCAGATGATTTGCCGCTGGGACTGAGTCGAGGGCTTCTGTCGTTAGCCAATGTCGTCGTGTCAACAGACAGTGGAGTACGGCACATGGCGGTTGCCTTGAATCGGCCCGTGGTTAGTCTTTTTGGTTCGACGTCTCCAATGGCAACTCGAACCTACAATCTTCCGGAGTCGATTTTCCAGTTGTCTCTGCCCTGCCAGCCTTGTGGAAAAAAGGTCTGCCCGCTGCAGCATCAACGATGTATGAGTGAAATAAGCCCAAAAGCCGTATTTCAAGCCGTTCTCCGTCGATTCGAGAATGCGAAACACGAATCAAGACCGGCCGCTTGACGGTTCCATTTCCCAGAGCTCAGGTTTCTGCTTTGTTCAATAATGTTTGAATCTGGATAGCTTTTCGACCTTTGAAGGAACCTGGGGAGGCAAGGAATTTGACTCGATTGGAGACCTCGACCTCGAGGGGGGCCAGCGTATCCTTTTCGGTCGTGATGATATCCCCAACCTCCAGATCGAAGAGATCCGCTGTCTTGATCGTGGACCGAGCCAACGTCACGATGACCTCAGCGTTCGAACCATCTAATCTGGAAAGTAACTGATCCTGCGTCTCGGAGTTGCTTCTCGCGGAAGCGTACCCTAGCCAGCTATTGCTCGTCAGTTTGCTGTTGACCCGTTCGATCGTGTTATACGGAATGCATAGGTTGATCATCCCTCGTACCTGACCGATGGACAGCTCGAAACTCACCATCACAACGACTTCGTTGGGCGGTACGATTTGCACGAGTTGCGGGTTGCTTTCCACTCGCTCGACTTCGATATTCAGTTCGACGATGTTTTGCCATGCGGATTGAAGTTCGCGGAGGAAAACACTGCTGACCCGCCCGGCAAGCCTCAATTCGATATCGGAGAGTGGGCGTTTGAGAGTTGAATCGCTAGAAACTCCACCCCCGAGCATTCGGTCGATGATGGGGTAGAGGAGGCTGGGGCTAATATCCAGCACCCAGTTGCCTTCTAGTGGCAGTGGTTTGAGCAGATTAAAGCAAGTCGGAATGGTCAAACTGTAGACGAATTCGCTGTAGGTCAACTGATCTACGCTGATCAGTTTTACCTCCACCATAGTTCGCAGGACAGCTGATAGAGAGGCTCCGAGATTTCGCGAGAATCCGTCGTGCAACGATTGCAGCGCACGCATCTGCTCTTTTCCAACACGTTCTGGGCGTTTGAAATCGTAGGTGAGGATTCGAACTTTGGGCGCTGTCGATTTCTGTGTATCAGCCTTCTTCACTTCGGTGGCCGTCGCACCAGGCTTGGGACCAGACTCTAAAGCTTGCAGCAGGCTCTCCACATCGTTTCGAGTTAGTACATCGTCTGACATTTGGATTTCCTTTCCCGCAAAATCAACATCCTTGTTCGTGATGCGTCATGCACGATTCATTTACTGTCGGATGTGACCGCTTCCTTCCACTATGTATTTATAGGTGGTGAGTTCACGCAAACCACATGGTCCACGAGCATGAAACTTATCGGTACTGATGCCTATCTCTGCACCCATACCCAACTGTCCACCATCATTGAATCGGGTGGATGCATTGATCATTACGGCAGAGGAATCGATCTCAATTGCGAAGCGATGCGCATTTTCCATGCTCGAGGTTACGATGGCATCGGTATGCTTGGAACTGTAGCGATTGATGTGCGCGATCGCAGCTTCGATATTCGGAACGGTCTTAACGCTCATGACGGGCCCTAAAAACTCCTTGCGCCAATCCGAATCTTCGGCGGGAATCGCTTCGGGGATCACATGGCAACATAGTTCGTCTCCGCGATACTCCATATCAAACTCGTCCAAGTGCAATCGTAACCGAGAAAGGAAGTCTTTTGCGATGGAAGTGTGAACGACCAAAGATTCCATGGCGTTGCAGACTCCCATGCGTTGGCATTTGGAATTTCGCACAATGCTCAAAGCCATCGCGATGTCTGCGGATGCATCCACATAGACATGGCAATTGCCATCAAAATGCTTCAGCACGGGCATCGTTGCCTCGGACACCACGCGTTGAATCAGGTTCTCACCCCCTCGTGGTATCACCAGATCGATATAGCTAGACAGCGTTAAGAAATGCCCGACGGCGTTTCGGTCTGCCGTCGAAACCAGTTGAATCACATCGGATGGAAGCCCAGTGTCGTTCGCTACCTCTCGAAGGATGTTCACGATTGCGTCCGAACTGTGGGATGCTTCCTTCCCGCCCCTGAGTATGATAGCGTTCCCGCTCTTGACACCGATCGCGGCGGCATCGGCTGTCACGTTGGGACGAGATTCGTAAATAAAGAAGAGAACCCCCAAAGGCACACGAACTTTTCGGACCTCAAGGCCGTTCGGACGACGAGATCCCTCGATGATTTCTCCAACGGGATCGGGTAAAGCTGCTAGCTCACGCAGTCCATCGGCCATTTGAGCGATGCGATCTTCCCTCAGAAGAAGCCGGTCGACTTCCGCCGTAGTCAACCCAAACGATTCAGCCATAGCCAAGTCCTGTTGATTGGCTCGCAAAATGTCGCCAGACCGCTCCAGTAATCGATTCGCGGATTCCTGAATCCATCGATTCTTGACAGTCGTCGATAGACTGACGAGGAGCTGCGCTGCTTGTTTGGCACGACGAGCTACGTCCAGGCAATAGGTCGATAGTTCTGGCGAAGTTTGCGTTTGGCTCATGTAAATTCAGGAAAGATGGCGAAACACGTCGCGGGAGTATCGAAAATCGTCCGATCTGGGTCAATGCAGAAATCTACAATGCTGGCATATTGGATTTGAAGATCTTTTTGGCACCCCACAAAGCGGCACCCATCGCTCCTGCGTCATCTCCGAGTTTTGCCATTTTGACTTCGAACATGCCGCTATAGCACTGGAGGATGTTCTTTTTCGCAATACGATTGACTTCCTCGAAGTAGATCTCCTCCAACGCTTCGACCAATCCTCCTCCGAGAATAATTACATCGGGACAGAGCATATGAACCAGATTCACGACCGCATAGCCAACGGTTTGGGCTGCTTGTCGAACGACGTGCTCGACAGCTTTATCGCCGTCTCGGATAGCTGCAGCGAGCACCTTGCTCCGTATTTGGGCGATGTCGGTACCGACTGCACGCAACAGATTCGGAGCCTCGCCTCGATAAGCGAGTTTGGCGCATTCTGCCGCAATGGCTAAACGACTCGCCTCGCTTTCGAGTGTTCCCGTCATATCGATTCCACTCGACCGATTCGTGGACGCAATTTTCGTATGGCCGATTTCCATGCATGAGGATCGTTTCCCTCTGAGAATCTGGCCTTCATAAACGAATCCTCCGCCGATGCCTGTCCCGGGGAAGATACCGGCGACGCTTCTCGCTCCCGTCGCCGCTCCAATCGAGAATTCGCCGAATACACCAGCATCGACATCGTTGAGAACCGAGACGGGGCAATCCAGCGTGTCCTCTAGCATTGTGGCTAAGGAGACATTCTTCCATCCGAGATTCACGGCCACATTCACAATCCCGTTGTCCATATCAACCGGACCCGGACATCCTACACCGAGAGACTTCAAGCCCTCGATCGGAAGATTGTTTTCTGTGAACGTTTCACGAATCAATTCAGAGATTCGACTAACACCTGCCTGTGCTCCCTCAGTCCCTTTTGTTTTTTTTCGTTTGCGAGCGACGATTTTTTGCTTGTCATCCATCACGATGCAAAGCATTTTGGTTCCGCCTAGATCAAAGCCGCAGGTATAGTTGTTCTGCATGGATATCGAAAAGTGGTGTGTAAGTTATTTCCGTACGGACGTCCGAATCGCGTACCGTTTTAAGTATAGCCCATCATGGCGAAAACGACTTGCAAGTTTGTGCGATCGTTCTGTCGATTTTTGAACGGCCTGGACCATCGTCCCCAACAACCCCACACGCTCGATCTAACCACGTCGAATCAATTGCTTACGAAGAGGCTTTCCGGGTAGCGAACGGCGATCAAGCAGAGCCCTTGTGGGGGAGCTGTCTGGCTGCAAGCGTTCCGCGTTTTGGATTCGAGAACGGTTTGAATCCAGCGAGGGGCAAATCGCCCAACGCCTACTTCACATAAAGCACCGACAATATTTCGCATCATGTTGTAGAGGAAACCATCTGCTTCTATTTCGATCCTGAGGTCGCAACCTTCCGTGTAGACCGTTGTGTCGATCGACAATTCCTTCACGGTGCGTACGCTTGTTTTTCGAGGAGAACCTAACGTTTCGAAAGCACTAAAATCATGGGTTCCCAACAGAAGGGCTCCACCTTGCTTCATCGCATCAACATCCAAAGGTCGAGGAAACCACCAATGGAAGGGATGCTGTATGGGATCCGGAGTCCTCGCATTGCGTAACGTGTATCGGTACCGCTTGCTCTTAGCCGCGCGAATCGGATCGAAGCTAGCCACCGTTTCGCGGCAATCATGTAGGGCGATGGATCGAGGTAAAAAACGATTGATTGCAGGGACTAAGCGTATTGCCGGGGCACGCCAATTAGTAAGTGTGAACGCGGCTACCTGCCCAGACGCGTGTACTCCCGAATCGGTTCTACCACTCCCTTGTACATGCACTCGTTCACCAGTCGCTTGCTCGATCGCGTCGATTAGGACTTGCTGGATCGTTACCGTGTTTTGCTGAATCTGCCAGCCGCCGTAGGGCGTTCCATCGTAGGCGACTGTGATTGCAAAGTGCCTCATAATGAGTCCATACCGCCGTGTCGAACTAGGAACCGTTGGTCCACGCGCCGTCGACATTCCGCCATGCTCGCATTGGGTTTCCGTCTTGAAGAATTGCAGGGAGGCGATGAGATCGCACGGAGTCAAAGCATGTCAGTTTTGCAAAACGGATCATGCTGGCAGGGATCCCCACCGCCGTGAAGCCCGGATGGCCTGTTGCAGGGAATGGTCCACCATGATTCATCGCAGGACTGACGGCAACACCTGTCGGCATCTTATCGTTCAATAGCCTTCCAACTTTATGAGCCAATTCCTGACTGATTCCAGCGTACGCGAGATCGTCGCTTCCATCGCATGCCGAATAAATGGATCCAGTGAGATTCCCCTCCATATTTTTTAAAGCTTCGATCATTTCCTCGACGGAATCGCAAACCACGACGAGGACGGCATTGCCAAAGGCTTCGGTTTGGAATTCATGCGGTTTTTTTAGAAACTGCGCACCGCTGATGCGGAGAGCGGTGTTGGCTACCGCACATCGGCCACCCGATATTTTCGTTCCACCTACCAAAAGCTTAGCACCGGCGGTCTTGAAACACTCAATACTTCCCAAGAGGGATCTCTCAACACCCTTCGAAAGAAGGGTTCCAGGGTTGGACTCCGAGTATTTTTGTACTAATTTCTCGATGAAAAGCTCTGTTTCAGGAGATCGTACGAAGAGCAACAATCCAGGATTCGTACAGAACTGACCAGCGCCCATCAATCCACTCGTGACATACTCGTCGACGAGCTTGTCGCCTCGCTCTGTTAAGGCACCTGGCAAAAAAACAATCGGATTGACACTCGAAAGCTCCGCATAAAAAGGCTTGCCGACTTTATCTGCACAAGCTTTTAACTGCAGTCCCGCATGCCGCGATCCCGTATAGCCAACAGCCCCTAATCTAGGGTCCGATACCATGCGTTCTCCGTCAGCATGAGAAGTTCGATAAACCAATTGAACAATTCCCGCAGGCATACCACACGAGTCGATCGCAGATTTGACGAGTCCAGCGAAACGCCTGGTTGTTGCAGGGTGGCAGGAATTCGCTTTTCCAATCACTGGGTTTCCCGCTGCAAGAGCTGCAGCAAAGTCGCCACCAGCAATGCTATTAAAGGCAAACGGGAAATTGTTGGGACCAAAAACACAAACGGGGCCAATCGACTGATAACACGATCGTATATTCGCCTTGGTATCAATGGTCGGCATCGACCAGGAGCCAGTCCGCGTTGCTGCTGCAGCCTGCTTTAACTGGTTGACTGTTCTCGGCAACTCGACATCTGCCAATCGAGGGCTCGTGGGCAAACCGGTTTCCTCGTGCGCTAGGGCTACCAAGGTGTCTTTGTCGGAAGCAATCAAATCTGCGTAGGTTTCCAAAAAGCTTGCAATTTTATCCGTCGGAAATGTTTGTAGCACTCGAAAGGCATCGATCGATGCATCCAGCGCTGCATCGATATCCTCCCACGTGCTAACGGGAAAGTTTCGCTCGATGGTATTGCCAGTCGTCGGATTGACCGCTTGGAAGGATCCTACATTGTTGGAATCTCGCCACTGGCCGTTGATAAAGATTTGTTCCATGTTGCACGTTCAATCTGTCGTAGGATACTAAGTTGTATGGAGGATGAACTGAAAAAGGTTTTTCGATCAGGAATGTAGGACGCGGACCTCAGCCGTCTTTTCGGGGTTGGCTCTCTTAGCCCTGTACAACGGAATTGGAAAGTTTCCCAATTCCATCGATGGAGATATGAACAGTATCTCCAGCGTTCAGGGTAAACGAACTGTCAGGGACAATTCCTGTACCGGTCAGCAAGAATGCTCCATTCGGCATGTCGTTGTCTCGCAGCAACCAACCCACAAGATCCTCGAACTGCCTGGCCATTTGGGCAACGGAAGTGTTACCATTAAAAACCGTTTCGCCGTGCCGCTGTATTTCCAACTGAATCCCGATCGACATTCGGTCTGGCATTGCTTCCGCAAGAGTGATCCAAGGACCCAAGCCACAGCATTGGTTGTAAACCTTGGCTTGAGGAAGATATAACGGGTTGTCTCCCTCGATGTCCCTGCTGCTCATGTCATTTCCTATCGTGTATCCCACGATCTTGCCGGACGGTGACAGCACTAGCGCCAATTCAGGTTCGGGTACATTCCATGTTGCATCCGTTCGAATCCTAAGATTTCCACCATGACCTTGGCACCGCCCTGCAGTCGCTTTGAAGAACAGCTCGGGCCTTGCTGCAGTGTACACGCGATCATAGCAGCTAGCTGCGGCCTCACTCTCCTCCATCCGAGCGGTTTGAGAACGTTTGTAGGTGACTCCAGCAGCCCAAACTTCCTGCTGATCGATCGGCGGCAACCACTGGATCTCCGATATCCCGAGTGGGGCACCCATAGACTTTAGATTCGCGGAATTCTTGAATACATAGTCCGACGCCAAAAGCTCTTGAAGGCTAGAAAATCCAGCCGTCTGTAAATCGAGTTGTGTCGCCGCACCCTCTTCGATCTTGACAACTGCTGGACCAGAGGAGGTAAGAATTCTCCCAAGCTTCATAAAAGGACCCGTGCTTTGGATGAAAGGATCGAGGAATGTTCGACGGGTGCAATTCTTTGTAAGCAACCTGAACTTTGGTTTCCAGGAAAACGGCAAAGCCTATCCCGCAAAGTCCCTCCAACTGCACGTCCGCGTATCACTGGATCGTTATTGAAACAATAGAAGCGAATCCCAACAAGTCGAGACGCACGTCTGCGACAGCATTCGAAGTAGAAATAAAGAAGCTTTCGAGAAATCCTAGGTTTCGGGCTATGTTCCGAGGGAAATCAACCCGCACATATCAGACGACGTGTCAGCGTGCGGTCGCTGGCAATATGGATACCTGTTCAGAACCCTTAGATCAAAAAAATTAAGCGATTCCGTTCAGCAACGCCCCGTCGAGACCACTTCAAAGGACCGGATGAATTTAGGAACTTCGATACTCGCAGCGCCGAGCCGTACCTCTTGAAAATCGTCAGAATTGTCTGATGCATCCAGATTGATTAGAACGCGCCTGCAGAAACTCGGCGTTGCATCCACCAGATTCGCAGCAGGATAAACTTTGCCGGACGTTCCGATTGCAATGAACCAATCGCAATGACGGACTGCCTCCAGGATTTTATTCATGTACAGAGGGGACTCGCCAAACCAAACGATGTGGGGGCGTAATCGTCCTAGTCGCTTCGTGGCTCGCGGATGGGGAGTATCCCTTGTGAGATCGTAAGGCCATTCGAAGACCTCGCCAGTATCGATACATCTCGCCTTGAGTAGCTCTCCGTGCATGTGGATGACATTTTTTGAACCCGCACGCTCGTGCAGATTGTCGACGTTTTGCGTTACGACTAGTAAATCACCCGGTGGCAGCGTCTGTTCCCAATTCGCCAACGCTTGATGGGCTGCGTTTGGGACGATCTCCGGTGACAACAGCCGACGACGTCTTTGGTTGTAAAATTCGTACACCAAATCCGGATTGGAAGAGAAGCCTTCGGGCGAAGCCACCTTTTCGATCGAGTGTCCTTCCCACAGTCCATCCGATCCGCGAAAGGTGGGGATTCCAGACTCGGCAGAGATCCCCGCTCCTGTTAAAACGACTATCTTCGGCATGATCCCTCAACCTGCATTCATCAGCTAAAAATCCAACCCCAGATTCAATTTATCAAATCCAAAAGATGTATTGAACATGGCGGGTGCTTCTTTCAATAAATTGTTTTCAACGAGACGGGTTTGTTGCGATTTGCAAATCCTTCCTGGAAGGATACAAAACCTATTCCATACTCTCTCTAGGACCGGTGAAGGCTTATGAATTTCGGCGATCGATTATCCAAACTTGTAACCACAAAAGGAAACCCTGTCTGCGTCGGAATCGATCCACGTTTGTCGCAGTTGCCTCCGGGGCTGCGACCGAACCCAGCCGACTTCGACGCTTGTGCCGAGGCGTTTGAGTCTTTTTCCAAGTCGATTATCGATGTTGTTGCTCCGTTGGTTCCAGTGGTCAAACCGCAGTCCGCTTTTTTCGAAGAGCTCGGCCCGATGGGGGTCGCGGCACTCGGAAAGATCACACGTTATGCGTCGGACAAGGGACTGTTGGTCATCATCGATGGCAAGAGAAACGATATCGGTACAACTGCAACGGCTTATGCGAATGCCTATTTGGGAGAGAATAGCCCATTCGGAGCCGATGCTCTGACGGTCAGTCCCTATCTGGGAGCAGATTCCCTGGATCCATTTGTCGAGAAGTGCATCGCGACGGACTCTGGGATTTTCGTTCTCGTGAAAACATCGAACGCCGGAAGTGGATTCATGCAGGATTTGCAAGTGGACGAGCGGACTATTTCAGAGCGTGTGGCCGACTACGTACAGAAGAACGCCGCTGCTACGGCGTCGAACTCCGATTCCTATGGATCTGTAGGATGTGTCGTGGGTGCGACTTATCCAGAACAACTGGCCAAGATGAGAGAGAGAATGCCCAATGCCTGGATCCTCATTCCTGGATATGGTGCTCAAGGAGGTGCAGCTAAAGACGTTAAATTGGGAATGGATCGACGCGGTCTTGGGGCTATCGTCAACAGTTCCAGAGGTATTATTTTTGCCTACGAGATTGAAAAGTACCGCGCACAGGATTGGCAACGTTCGGTGGAACTCGCCACCTTAGACATGATCGGCCAACTCTCTTAGCGATGATACTCCGTCGGTCCTCAGCGTGAGATAGATAAAACCCCCTTTTGAACTCAGGCGATCAAGGAAGGCTGGATTTGCCGAACGAACCTCAAGATCTTTAAATTGATGCTTCGCTTCATAAAAGAGACGTAGCATTCTGTTTGTGTGTCGCGAGGCCCGCTTGCCGACTGTCTTAGGAACTGCACGAAAGCATGGAACAGCCGGCGCGGGTACGTGCCCAATCCGGACGTTTCGCAAAGTACTGGTCCGATTCGGGGAGATCGTCGTAGGGCCGTTGAATTGCTTTCATGAGGTTTTCAAGCTCTGTGAAATCTCCATTCTCCGCTGCATCGATGGCTTGCTGGGCTATGTAGTTTCGAACAACCATTTTCGGGTTTACACGGTTCATCGAACCCTTACGCCGCACTCTGTCAGGTTCGTCGCCATCAGCCAGCTTGATGTAGGATTTGAGCCAATGGATCAAGCGATCGCCGTGTGCGCCGATGAACGCATCCCAATCGTAGAATGCAGGTGCCAACCAATTTTGGACGTGTTCAGACAAACAGCTCGGGGCCTGAAGGTCCATGGGGATAGGAATATCGCCGAGTCTTCGAAAGAAGATGGTCATGTCGATTTCGCCTAAGGAGAAAAGTCTCTCCAGCTCGGCGATGCATTCTTTTTTTTCTTGTCGACCATCCTCTTTCAAGCCGAGTTTAGAAAGCTGCATGGATCGATACTCGAGCTCGATTGTTTCAACGTAAGTATCCAAACCTCTTTGTAACGGATCGACATCGCTGAAGAGTGGATAAATCGAGTTTGCCAATTGAATCAGATTCCATTGAGCGATTTGAGGCTGATTTCCGAAGCTGTATCTCCTTCCTTCTGCGTCGGTCGTATTAGGTGTCCAGTCGGGGGCGTAGTGGTCGATCCAGCCGTAGGGGCCATAGTCGATCGTCAGACCCAAGATGGACATGTTGTCTGTATTCATTACGCCGTGAACAAATCCTACTCGCATCCAGTGAATGACCATACGAGCTGTTCGTATCGCTACCTCGGTGAACCAGGACTCATAAAGGTTTGGGCTTCTTTTTTGGAGATCGGGGAAGAATCTGGAGATCGTGTAATCGACGAGCTGTTTGAGAAGCACATCATTTTTTTGGGCAGCGAGGATTTCATAGTTTCCAAATCGAAGAAAAGATGGGGCGATGCGGCAAACAATGGCTCCTGGTTCCCGCTGAGGATTTCCGTCGTAGAACATATCTCGGGTGACGAGTTCACCCGTTCCAATCAAGCTCAACGCTCGTGTTGTAGGTACTCCAAGATGGAACATCGCTTCGCTGCAAAGATATTCTCTCAGCGAAGATCTGAGGACTGCGAGTCCATC
Organism: Pirellula sp.; assembly: GCA_040396935.1. Classification (GTDB taxonomy): domain Bacteria; phylum Planctomycetota; class Planctomycetia; order Pirellulales; family Pirellulaceae; genus JBKCUI01. Next base: position 141,389 of record JBBAXA010000005.1, on the reverse strand, counting down.
ACCAAACCGAGAGTAAGGTGTTTTTCCAGCTCCTTTTAACTGCCATGTCCAACCCTGCCCATTGGGTGCGAGGTATTCACCGAGATTGATGGCCCGTCCATCGCCTAGTTGTCCTGCCCAATTCCCAAACTGATGCCCACCGTAACACATCGCATAGGGAACCATTCCCGGTAGAATTTCGTTCCCACCCAGTACCCTCTCGGCTTGTGGCGATTGTAGCCAAGACTCGGATAAGCCTAATTGCTGAGCGAGTGGTTTCGAAAAAGAAATCAGCTTTGGAGAAGATACAGGGGTTGGATTCACCCTCGAATAACAAGCTCCCCTAACCTGACGGGAACGATTCTCCTCCACAGGGTCGCCAGGTAGCTCGTTGACGAAATCCGATCTAAATATCAGGTTCGCAGATGCCATCGGGTTCCTTTTTCGCCGAGTCGAATTGGCTTGCTATCGATCAAGCCGTACTTCAAAACTTATCTGCTACAAGTGTAGGGCAGCTTAAGTCACTGGAAAGGCCTTGACTCGATGGATGGCTGAATGATTCCGCAGCAGTTGGCGTTGGTCAGGTTTCTTGCGTATTTTGGTGAAGGGTTGAATCTGCAATACAGAGGCAGCCAAGAACTGGATATCTTACAATCCAATGAGTCGAGGGTTGGCAGCCGTTTGCATGCAGGTCGTCGAGAAGACGTCGTACCATCCATTCCTGCGATTTGGCCATACCACCACCGATTGCGAGAGCAAATCCCGCTGATTTGAATTCCAACACTTGCCGAACGGTTCGAACGAGGTAACTCCAGCTCAAGACCGACTTTTCTGCGATTCGGCTTGCTACGGGATCGTGATGCGAGTGGCTCAACACAATCGGCGCCAGCGCAGCGACCGCTTGGCGGGGGATCGGAGATTGATAAATGAATGCGACCAGTTGTTGGGCCTCTTCTAACTCCAAGGACCGTAGGATTTCCATTTGCATTTTTGAAAGCGGTTCACGTTGATCGACGGCTCTACAGATCGACTGCAATGACTCCAATCCGATCGCAAATCCGCTCCCTTCGTCACCTAGCAGGTAGCCCCAACCACCCGCTCTCGCATCGTTCCCAAAGCGATCGATCCCTCGAGCAATGGTGCCGGTACCCGCGATCAGGGTAATGCAATTGCTCCAGAGCGTTTCAGAATCAATGCTCGTTTGCGATTCCCGCCATTCATGTTCGGCTGCCCAACGAATCGGCTGAATATCATCGATGACCACGACGCGTGACGCAAGCTGTTGTTGAAGTGCCCATGACTCAATGACAGCTTGCTCCTCTTGCCTTCCTGCGCCGGCAAGTCCTAGGCATGCGACCATCGCTTTTGAGGGTGGGAGCTTGGCATTCGTCCATGCGTTTTCGATAGCCCTCTGAATATTAGAACAAGCTTCAGAAAATCCTACGGAGCGAGGATTACCAGGTCCCGACTCACCTCTTCCGATAATGTCTCGATTTTGTACTTTCCGATCTTTTCCTATCCCTGTGTCCCGATGGACGGAGGCAATCCATGCAGCTGTTTTCGTGCCACCTCCATCCACTCCGATAATGCAATCGACTTGAGACATAAACGTTTTAGAGTACGAAATCGCGAAGGCAAAATCCGAGCGATGTTCTAGGCATGTTCACGAGGAATCGAGCATCTACCATGGTTTGAGGATCGCTCCGGATGATAGTCGCGAGGAAAGGATCCGTTAAGGTCAAAACATCGGGTTTACGAAACAGGAAGGAGGCAGTTGTTTTGGCGATATTTGCTTTGGAAGAAAAAGGGACCAAGGACTTGTCCCAAAGGGCTAGTAGCAAGAAAGCTCAGGGTGCTATTCCTTCGGGTAGGAAGCGAAGCCAGCACGTGGCACGCCAATATTTCAAAGAATGGGAAGCGAGGGATTGGTATTCGCGGCTGGCCGGAAAAAGGGAACCCGTGGAACAGTGCGATGATTGCTTGCGATGTGGGTTGTAGACGAATGGTGCAGGTAGATGGGGAAAGCCGTCAACACATATCGCTTTGCACGAGTTGAGTCCAACTCCCCGCATCATCTTCCGTCAGCGGTTTCACCAAATGGTAATTCCGTTATGTTTTGTACTGTCCGAGTAGAGTCGCGACTTTTCTATACCGTTCCATGAACATAGAGAATGATTTGTTCCATGTCCCGTGTCTGAGTACTCGCGATAGGGTTTTTCGAAAAGCGGATTAGAAGGGATCCTTTGTCGCGAAGGGATCGTCTGATGCCTGCGTGGATTCAGCGGTCGAGCTACCAAACGGATCTTCGGCGGGAGTGGCGGGGGGCGGTTGCTGGGGGGTGGATTCCACTGGCTTGCCAGGCGAGTCCTCTGTCTTCGCAGGCCCGGATATGGTCATTGTCGGAAGCGAGGCATCCACCTCACGAAGGCAGGTGATCTGACCGTTGTTACTACAGACATAAAGCCGATCATTGATCGAATTGCTCATGGGGTTTACGAGCGCAATCGGAATGTGTCCGAGCGATTTTCCGTTGGCAACGTCGATCATCACTAGCTGTCGGGCTGCATCGATCGCATACAGTTTCGACTCGCTTATTCCGAGAACACTATTGATTCCTCTCACTGGCAACGACCAAGCTTCCTTCCCATCGGTCAGGTTCAACAGGAACAAGTACCCATCATCGGAAACGATCGCGACGAATTTCTTGCCAACGACGGGACTTTTGTTCGTAGCGATACCTAAATCGGTTCGCCATGCCATGGCATTTTCGCGGTTGCTGCTACGTGTTCTGATCACGCGACCAGCCTGGGTGCAAAACACGAATCCGTCGTCAACAGCCGCTGGTAACGCGACGACCGCTGACGTGCCTTGGACAGCGTTCCACAGCGAGAAACCGTTTTCTGTCTTCGCGATGATCAATCGATTATCCGCTGGCCAGCTGACAAATTTTCGATCATGACTCACAGTCAATCCGAGTCGGTTCTCACCTCCCACGCGTATGACTTGAGGCGCGTTTACCAAAGGTTCTTTGATGTCATAGGCAACCAATCGTCCGCCCACGGAGGGTACCATCGCTTTGCCATCGATAACGGTGGGTGAGCCTGTCGCGATGAATTGCAATCTCCTGTTGGAGATTATCGATCCATTCTCCAAGTCAAACACGAAGTAGTTTTGTCCATTGACGACAACGACGTAATCATCTGAGACTCCTGGTCCGAACATCGGAAGCGAAGCATCTGTGATACGGTTCTGCCACATCACGGCTCCGGTCTCCGCGTTCATCGCCGTTACAAAACCCGAAGCGCTCAGAGTGATGAGGTAGGTTAAGTTTGGAGCTTCAGACTCGATAGTCACTTCCTTGCCTAGGGTTCGATAAGTTTTCGCCAGCTTCTCTGCTTTGACTTTGGCCCCTTCCAAGCCCAAACGGGGTAGCTTCGTGTCTTTCGTTCCGTCAATAACGGCTGATTCCAATTTGCTTTCATCAATTTCATCGCCGCGGAAAGCTCCGATGAGTCGTCCGCCGACCTTTACTCTGACTTGCTCGAGCTTCCGTTGGGAATGAGGCCATATCACGAAAGAACTATTGCCGTGGGCAAGTGGTGAACCTCCGATATTCGCTTGCCAGTTTAAAACCAAGCCACTTGAATCAAAAGTGGCTTCGTTCATCTGGGAATAGGCAGGTGTGAAGCAAAAGGTGCAACACAGAAAACCTAGGGCAACTAACAGTAGTGATCTCATCTGCGCACTTAGGTGGACTGAAAAGAAAAGTAGACTGTATCTTAATTCGAAACGACGCTCGCCAAAAGAAAAAGGCCAGCGGTTGCTGACCTTTTGTACCTAGTTCCACGAATCGACCGGTGATCCTTGGGGATGGTTTCGAGCCGAAGCTTATCTGCCCGAGAGGCCTCCACCGCCACCTTCCGACCCCATTCCGCCGGATCCCATGCCACCGGCACCCATACCTGGGCCCATCCCGCCTGCGGCTGCAGCAGATCCACCTCCACCTCCGAGAGGGCCAATAGCCGGTTTGTCCGGAGCGGCGATCATCCCAAAATCGGTATAATCCTCATATTCCCGACTGATGATGAGCTGTCCGGTCGACGAGTCAAACGAAACGACTTCTGTACCTGCAGGCAATAGGTCTTTCGACGTGTTCATCTTGAGGGGGTAGCCGCCCAGGATATCAACGACGGTCACTTGCACGCTCGGCAACTTCAGTTGAATGGCAGGCTGCTTTTTGTCGATGGGTTTTGTTAGCTTCAGAACTTTGTTCACCGGATCGACAAATTCAATCCCATCTTTGTTAATCTTCGCATTGTCGATGTGGAAGACATACCCTCGATTGACAGGGTCCTTATCCTTGATGGAAAAATAGATGGAACGATTTCGATCTGCCAGTACGACTTCCGATCGCAACGGACTGGATTCGAAATATTCTCCATCGGGTCCGACGACGAAAGATGGTTTTTCGGCACCCTTTGCAAAAACGGTTGCCGTCGGGGCGGCAGTGACGATCTCAGACGGGACAGACCAATCTGTGATACGACCGCTTTTGCGTTTGTTGTAGTTCTCTTTGTCCGGCAACTCCTTCGTTTTGAGATCTTGTACTCGTGCCAAAGCATCTGGCTTCAAGTTGATGTTCTTTGGCGAGATCATCTCATATTCCGGGAAGTTGGGATCATACATGATCAATCGAACGCGGTATCGGTAAGAGGCACCGGGTTTGACTGTCGTGTCAAAGAAACGAATGAGCTTGTATTTGGAACTGGGTTGACGGCGTGGGGCTCCCATCGCCGTTCCGCCACCCATACCGTACCCACCCGCGCCATATCCGCTCCCACTCCCTTCAGATCCATATCCGTCACCTCCCATACCCCCGGCACCCATCCCCATTCCTCCGGGCCCCATTCCTCCGGGCCCCATACCTCCGGCACCCATCCCCATACCTCCGGGGCCCATGCCTCCAGGACCCATACCTCCGGCACCCATCCCCATACCTCCGGGGCCCATGCCACCAGGTCCCATGCCAGAACCTGCCATGCCACCTTCACCTCCTGGGTAGCCACTGCCGCTTCCTTCGGAGCCATAGCCTGCACCGCTACCTCCCATGCCCATGCCCATGCCCATTCCGTAGCCACTGCCTTCCCCGCCTCCGTATCCTCCCATGGTACCGGCATTGAAACCGATCCCGGTGGGAGCCTCGTAATCGTTTACGAATTCGGGAAGGTCGGAGGGGACTTCGGGATGCGAACAGAAGTCACGATATTCCGTTAGCAAAATAGGAGGGATAGGCATGGAAAGATTTGAATTCACAAAATCCCATCGATTCACTTCCTTAGCGGTACCGATGAATTTGTCGTATGCATATTTTTTCCAAGTCTCAGGTGCAACATCCGAGATCGTCACCCAGTCATTGTCGGCAATCTCTTTCGTGTCTTTTGTAATCTCCACTCGCTGGACCTCGAATCCCTGATAGTTGGGTGTATCTCTTCCGTCCATGAAATCGGTGGATTCACTGAACTCTTTGAAATAGTTCTCTTCCATAAGCTGGTGCTCAGCGAGTGCTGTGACGGCGACCATGGAAAACTCTTTTGCTACCAATTTCTTGGTTCGATCGGCTGGAGCAATAGGTTTGGGTGGAACCTCTGGTGTGGTGAACATCCCGAACGAAAATCCTCGGTTGTAGGCGGGCGAGAGGTATCTCTTGAGATCCGCTTGAGGGCCCATCCCACCGGAACCAGCACCCATGCCCATTCCACCAGGCCCCATTCCCATGCCTCCAGGCCCCATCCCTGAACCTGCTAAGCCACCTTCACCACCTTCACCACCAAAACCTGAGCCGCCGGAGCCTGGATATCCTCCCATTCCCATTCCTGGATTCTTGGGCTTTTTGGGCTCTTCACGTTTCGCATCTTGCAAGGTTTCGAAGGGATCTTTAGCACTCAAGGTTGCAATCGCACCCGAGAAATATTTTGCGACGATTTTGGTCGGGGCCACGATCTCAGGATCCCCTCGCTTGGTCTTCTGTTTATCCGGATTCGGATAGATCGCCTCCGAAAAATTCCTCGGATCGACGTATCCTCGTGTTTCCTTTGCAACAATCTCGTACTTCACTTTCGTGGTACGCTCAGGCTCTGCTTCCTGCATTTGATCCCAGTGATCCGTATTGACAGCGCTAGCTATGGTGGATTCGGCTTGCTTCTTTAGCTCATCCGGTTTCTTGCTCGAAGGGAACTTTTCGCTGGAAAAACCGAAATAGACAAGCAATAGCGAGAGGGTTGCGATCACAGCGAAAATGATTTTTTCCGTGTGATAGATCAAGAACTCTTTTGCGCTGAAGCCCTTCCCTCCAGAGGAGGCCTTTTTCTTCTTTGCCACAATCAAACTCCTGCGATAGTGCTAGTCGAGAATGTTAAGGTTGGCCACCGGTACCAGGGTCGGTACCGTTCGGCGGAGTGGAAGGCGGATTGCTTGGTTCCGCCGGGGGCGGGGGCGTAGTCGCGTCAGCCGGGGGCGGGGGCGTAGACGCGTTCGGGTCGCCGTTGGGATTAGCGTTCGGAGCGGCGGGAGCATTTGGGTCCGCTGGGGGCGTGCTCGGTTCCGCTGGATTGGAGGCTGGCAGGGTCGTCGCATTCGGATCTGCAGTGCTGGTGTTGTTTGCAGCAGCAGAATTTTCTGAGCCACTGGCGCTTTGTGTATCGCTCGAGTTCCCAATCGTTCCGCCGTCAGCCGTTGCGGTTGGATCAGGGTTGGTGGACTCGCCATTGGTTTCTTCTGCTGGTGGCGGGTCTGTGAGCAAGTCAACACTGTCGGGATTGTAGAGGTAAACTAGCCCGAAGATTTCGACTGGAATCTCGGTCAGCGGAGCAAATTTACCAGCCATCATACCGGTCGGATCGGCACCATAGCCTCCGCCGCCGCTACCATAGCCCGTTTCGCTACCCATTCCTTCAGATCCGAGCGAACCTGCTCCCATGCCACCGCTTCCTCCGGCACCACCACCCCCAGGCAATCCTCTTGCTCCGAGGCTTGCTCCTCCGTCACCACCCATACCTCCCATGCCCATGCCGGCACCGTAACCACCACCGGCAGAATCCTCGGCTGCGTTCAATCGGACCTGGTACACCTCCAGCATGAACTTTGCGTTGCCGCATTCGGTGATGAGTCGATTCACTTTGCTGGCATCCATACGCACACGAAAACGAATTGGTATTCTTTTCGCAACGGCATCCACAGGGTTGGTTTTTGGATCGCGGATCGATGTACGAACCTCTTCTCCTTTTCGAGGCTGAAAAAAAGTTTCGGTGGCGAAACTGATGTATCGATTGTCTGCTGGGTCGACCGCTAGGGGTGCCATTCCGCCCATTCCCATCGTGCCCCCCATTTCACCACCGATTTCGCCTGTATCGCTTCCGCCTTCAGAACCGTACATGCCGGAGCTCATGTCCGAACCGCCCTCCGATCCATACCCCATACCCATACCACCCATATCCATGCCCATACCTCCCATGCCCCCTCCGCCGAATAGGGCACCCGAGTCGCGTTTGGCATGCTTGCCCATGCGGATCCATTGGATCTCTTTGACCGTGGCCTGAAAGTTTTCACGCGCGTTTCCGTTGGTGGCTCTGATGATTTCCATAATGTTCGTGAGCAACCAGATATCTTCTTGGGTGTAATAGATATCCAAAATCGACGGCGCGCCGTTCGGGTTGTACCAAGGCAGAATTTGGTTCATCAGAGTTTGTTGGGATTGCTCGCTCCATATCACCACGTCGTTTGTCAACGGTTGCGTGGGATTGCCCATCCCGCCCATGCCCATATCTCCGGGACCCATCCCCCCATAGCCGCCATAACCCGATCCCGAACCTTCCGAACCATAACCAGCTCCTGAACCTGAGTATCCCGCGTCACCGCTTCCGTAGCCGCCAGCACCTGAACCGTATCCGCCCATCCCTGCTCCGCCACCACGAATTGCCGCTAGTTTAGCCCTCCATTCTGTTCCGATGATCTTCGAAACGCTGTTGAATACGGGGCCGATGTAATCTCGGTAAACGCGACGATCCCCTTCTGTGATTCGTGCGAGATCCCCCTTGAGTTCAGCGATCGGGAAATCGACGAATTTTTCTACGGGACGGAGGGTCCGAAAAATGTCCGCCACTTCCTTGCTATCGAACGCATCGTCTGGCCAAATCATCAAATCCGACTGCAGCTGGTACTGCATCTGCCACGCTCTTCGCACATCGGTCTCCATGTCCTTAATCATGGCATCCATCCGCTTGTGCGATTGTTCGTTTGGATGTGTGCTCAGCTTACCGCTGACTGTCTGCACCTCCCCGTATTTACCGTTGATCACTCCGATTCGGTCGGTGATCAGTTTCGATAACCCCATCGCCGTGAGAATGAATCCCACGGAGGCAGCAATCAAAACGAGAACGGAAAGAATCCAAAAGTGATGTTTTAGAATTCCACCCAAACCTTTTTTTGCGTCGCCCATCTACTCGTCCTTTGTTCCTGATTTGCAGCCACTATTCCTGAAAAGCCCCATCACTTTAGGGTCCACCCATTCCCATACTGCCCGCTCCCATTCCACCCATGCCCATGTCACCTCCCATCATGGATGCAGAGGGCATTTCCGGAACGACCGCAGCTTCGCCACTGTCGGATGGCAAACCACCGGCCGCGCTACCACCCTCTGGATCGAATCGGGGTTTCCACGCGAATTGAACGATGAAGTTGCATACAGCGGCATCAAAATCCGGCTGTACCTCTTTCCCGTCCTTGTCTTTCAGCTTGGGTTTGACGTAGGTGGCCGACATGCCGCCCTCTCCACCCATTCCGCCGGGCCCCATTCCTGGCCCCATTCCGCCCGGCCCCATTCCTGGGCCACCCATTCCGCCCGGTCCCATTCCTGGGCCACCCATGCCTCCGGGCCCCATTCCTGGCCCCATTCCGCCCGGCCCCATTCCTGGGCCACCCATGCCGCCCGGTCCCATACCTGGGCCACCCATGCCTCCGGGCCCCATACCTGGGCCACCCATGCCTCCGGGGCCTGCCATTCCTGACCCAGACCCAGCCCCAGAGCCGGCGGCACCGGATCCGGCGGCCATCGACTTCAAGTACTGCTCTTTCCAAAGTTCAAGATACTCAGGGTTCGGGATCTTGTTGTTCTTATCAATTTCCGAAGCGTAGCGAACGACGGCGAGTCGAATTCCCAAATCACGTAGTGCTACCTGTCCTTCAGGGACCGCGGGAAATGTCTCCGCGGGGGTGATACCGGTTCTGTCGTAAGCTCGGTCTGTCAGAGGTATTTTGATCGTTCCGTTTTCCAGATATTCGATCATGTACTTGAGCACATGATCGAGTCCTTCTTCACCCTTGCTGCCGTTGTAGAAGTGATAGCCTTTCAGCTCTATAACCCATCCCGGACCCGTTAAAGGGGTGATTTCAGGAACGATGTCTTGAATTTTATCCTTAGCGTACCATTTCCGTCGTGTTTTCACTGCATCGATGTACTTTGCTTTCAGGTCCGGCATGAACCAGCGTTCCAGATCGGGATAGTACTTCTGATCGATATTTGTGAAATGGAAATCCTTTCTTTTGTTGTATGGCAACTCCAAGGGTGTTTTGTCGGAAAGGGTCGGGTCGAGATTCTTGGCGCCGTGGATCGCACTCAGTAGCTCGATCGTTTGCAAACGTCGACTGGCTCCAGCGCTCACTTCTTTGCCGATGGAATGAAGCGTTTTAGCTTTCCCCATCAGGTCCGTGTCTTTGCTGAATTCATTGGAGGACTGCTTGCTCATGTTGTCCACGGCGCTTTCGGCTTGTTTCCACAAGCTTTCGTCGACATCCGCCAGCACCTGACCTTTGAAAGCATGATAAGTCACCATGGAGGCGAGCAGCATCGACAACGCTCCGACTGTCCATGGCTTCTTGTTTCGGATGACGCGTTCAATAACCAATTCACGGGGAAGCAGATTGGTCCGCATGGGACCTCGCTTTAGCATCTGCAGACACAGCCCGTAGACCACGCCAAACGCCGGCGAATTTTCCTTGAACGCTTGAGCGCCAAGTACCTCGGTTCCCTCGAGTCGTGGGAATTTCTCGACAATGTCAACGTCCATGCCGAGATTTTTGTTGAGGAACTGCTGCAAACCGGGCAGTTTCGATGTGTTGCCTAGCAGCAGCATCGATTCCAATTCACCCTTTTTGTTGACCGTCTTATAGAAGTTCAGAGACCTCTGGATCTCTGTCACCATGTCATTGAAGACAGGCCTCATCGCTTGAAAAACAAGCTTCGGATCATCGGCTTGTAAAGCGTTTTTCTTGAGGTGCTCTGCTTTTGCAAACGTCAGTTTGAGATCTTTGGTCAACTGGCGCGTAAAGTGGTTTCCACCGATGGGGATATTTCTCTGCCAGACTCGAAACCCGTTTGTGACGATCAGATCGCTCGCATCCGTCCCAATCGACAAAACAACGATCGACTTCTGAGGGGAATCCGGATCGTAGGTTTCGTTCGCCAACCGATCAGCGAACCGATCGTATGTGATCATGTTGTACAAGCTCATCGGCGCGAGTTGCACAAGATCGATATCGATATTCCGATCTTTGAAAGGCTTGAGGGCACGAAAAACAGCTTCCCTCTTCATCGCGAACAATCCGACTTCGCTCTCCAAAGCATAACCATCTTCAACTTGGGCTCCCTCCATTTGCTGGAAGTCCCAAATCACGTCCTTGAGATCGAAAGGAATCTGTTGTTTCGCTTCGTATTTAACGATGTCCCCGATCTTCTTGACCTCGACCGGCGGCGGCTTGAAGAACTTTGCCAGACCGCTTTGGCCGGGAACACTAGCCGCGATCACCGCGCCACGGAGATCATTCCTGGAGGCAAACTGCTGCAGCGCGTCGGCGACCAACAGCTCGGGCTCCGCTTCCGGTTGGCTCAAAATCTTTGGATATTCAACGTAATCGAACGTGTCGGCAACAACCGAATCACCTTCTAAATGGCACCTGAGCGCCTTGAGAGAGCTTTGTCCAATCTCAAGCCCCCAAACGTGCTGTTGCTTCTTCGCCATCGTGCGAATCCCCCTCGCCAGGATATCTCAAAGGATTTCAAACCCAAAAAAAGCTTGGATCAAAACTTTGTAACAGGAAACCTGGCCAGCAGAAAAGTGTGTGCAGACGAGTATCGTTGGTCGGTTCATCCGACCCCAAACCAATCGTTCTATCCTACCGGAGAACTCCCCCGTCTGTCAAAATTTTCTTGAGTTCGCCTCAAAAAATAAACCGTTTTCGGCGGTTCGTAGCGTTCCGCGAGAAATGTCCATTCACCCGCATCCCAGGCTTCGATTATTCTCGAACGGAGGGGCCGGCCGGCCAGGATTCCAAAGTCTCTCTCGGGAGATCCTCTACGGAAGCCGATTGATGCGCTACAATGGTCTGGTGAAGACGGTATGACCCTAGATGGGCTTTCCCAAAGCCCAGGCCGATTTGATCTCCGCAAGGATTGGACTCCACGCATGGCCTTGTTCAACAATCGATTGCGTTCGTTTTTCTACCCGGGCTTCTGGTTGGTCGCTCTGGGAGCCTCCGGCAACTTGGTCGGTGACGATAAACAGGATTTGAAGGAGCGTGTCGGCGTTCTCATCCTGCAGCTTGGAGATCCGAATTACACGAAGCGGCAATCTGCGAAGGATGAATTGGAAAGAATTGGAGTCATTGCTCTCGATCAATTGCACGTGGCGAGCTTCCACCCGGATCCCCAAATCGCTACCCAGGCCCGGTTTATTGTTCGGAGCAATCAATTCAATTGGGCCTGGGAATTCGATTCCCCCAAGGTTCGGGAGATCCTCAATAACTACTCCGCTGCGGATGTGATCGAAAAATCGACCTATATCGATGAACTCGCCAACCTGGAGCGAGATGACGGCTTGGCGGCGCTCTGTCGACTCGCCCGCTACGAAACGAGAGGGGTTTTTTCAAAACAAGCGGCGTTGCACGTTTTGCGAAGTAAACCCCTCGCCGGACAATCCCCGGAGAATCGCGCCAGACGGGTGATTAGCTACCTGGATGGGGGTGAGAGTGTCGCCAGCAATTGGATTCGACAGTATTTCCAAAATCAAACCGACTTCCAGTTAGGTTGGTGGGAATCGCAGATCGAGACAGAAAGAAAATCAGTGGGTAATTCCAACCTGGAATCCAGTCCGTCGATCGTCTCCGGCCTGACGAGGTGGACTGTGCAGCAATTGGCAAGCAAAGAAGCGTCTTATTCAAAAGCGATCGAGCTGGGGGGGACGCTCTTTGAGGACCGCCCACCGACGTTGAACCCGTTATCGCAGTCAGGAAGCCAGTCCTCTCAAGCCGAGGAACTAGCTCAATGGGCTCTGCAATGGAAACTACCCGAGCTGGTTCAGCTTCAGCATCAGAAGCTGCCGTTCAAAATCGTTTCCAGGGAGCCTCTCTTTACCTATCTTTTGGCTGAAAGCTACCAACAGCAAGGCAAAATCGCGGTCGCAGAAGAAATCGCTGCGAAAGCTTTCGAGAATATCCCCACCAATTCCCTGGGAGAAAAAATTGACCCTGCCTCGGATAAAGATGCGTTAGCAAATCAGCTGGAGTCCACTCTCGGATATCGCAATCTCTCGTCCAATCAACGACGAATGGTTCTTGGAAACAAGCTCGCCGAAAGTGGTCGCTTCCAATGGGCGATCCGTGAATTAAAAGTTGCTGCAAGCAGCGAAATGACGAATCCATCCACACTGTTCGCACTGCGAAGTTTAGCATCTGTTTACCATGGACTGGGGCAGTTTGGCGATGCGCGTGCCACGCTCGAGCCGTTTTGTCTTCGATACGATTCGGAACCGATGTTTCGATCCCAGCAGGTTGTCGAGAACGCGGATGAGATGAGGGAAATTCGTAGCAAGTACTATCAATATGCTGGGGATGCAGCCTTGGAAAAATTGCAGTCGACCGATGCGGTCGGATTCTATTCGAAATCTCTCGACGTAGATCCAGAAAATGTCGATGCTCTTATCGGCTTGTACAAACTTCAGGGAGATGAGCGATTCGTCACCGACCGGAAGGATCGATGGAAAGATATCTACAAAGCATTGAAGAATAAAATCGAAAAATACGAAGAGTATCGAAAGAAAGTCAACGGTTCCGAGCTGGCAACCTTCACAGAACAAACGGCCCACTATCAAAACATCTGCGCATGGCTCATCTGCAATACGGAAGGGGATTCAGAAGAGGCTCTCACTATGAGTCGCAAAGCTTGCTCGCTCGTCCGTGATCGAGCGGAGTATTTGGACACACTGGCTCACTGTTACTATGCTGCAGGCAAATGGAAAGAAGCAGTCGAGCAGCAACGTCGAGCTGTCGAGATGAAACCTTTTCAACCGGAATTGCAAAGAGCTTTAGCCAGATTCGAAGAAAAACGGAAGCAGGTTGAGAACCGTTGAATAACTCCTTGAATAGATCCTTTTATGAATGCACCTAGTTCGCTGTCTAGTTCCGATGCGTGGCCCTCCGGCGGTTCTGCAGCGCTAGGAGTTCTGGAAACACTCGGTTGGACCGCTGCACTCGTCGCTCTCGATCAGATGTTGAAGACGTCGAATGTGCAAGTACTCCAAGCCGAATGGAATGATATGCTCGGTTCCGTCATCAAGGTGACCGGAACCACAAGCGATGTGGAATCCGCTTTGCAAGCTGGCCAACGAGCGGCTGCATCGTTTTTTCCAACCGCACCAAGGAATAACACGAATACGCTACTGATTCACAACCCTGATCGAGAAGCCATGCGGGCGATCCTCAGTCCAAATGAATTCAGTGCGCTGATCGAACAAGCCGTTGTAAAGATTCCCAACCCATCGGACTCGTCCTGTACCTTCACCCAAGGAGCAACTCCACCTATGTCCAATTCTTTCGCTTTAGGATTTATCGAAACGCAAGGTTTTACAGCAATTTTTGAAGCCATCGATACGGCATGCAAGTCGGCAGCCGTCGAGGTTGTTGGTAAGGAAAAACTCGGTGGTGGGTATGTAACGATCGTGATCAAAGGGGATGTCGCCGCTGTGAATGCAGCTGTCGAGGCGGCAAAACCAAAGATTGAGGGGCTCGGAAAACTAATCGCATGCCATGTCATCGCTCGTCCCTCTCCTGCAGCCTTGGTTCTGCTTCCGAAATGACCTTCTAGATCGTCTATGGAAGCGGCTGCGATTTATCGGCTGACATTCGATGGAAAAAGAAGAAGAAAATTCCACCGAGTAGAAAGGTGCCGAGGCACCAACAAAATTGAACCCAAGCGATCCGGTACGCGGTTGCAAACATGATTCCGGCGCCCAGAACATATCCAACTGCAGCAATCTGTTCCCACCATGCTAAAGGGGTCCAGTCCTCTGCCTGCAAATGCCGTTTAGACAACCATAAACTCGAAATTGCCATCGCACCGCATACGGTCAGCGTGAGCCCAAGATAGGAAGCGACGTCGCGGATCGAACTGGATAGCAGGATGAGAAGGGCGAGTATCGTTTGCAGGAAAATCGCGCAACGTACCATGGACCGGTCATTCGCAAACCACTTGGAGAGTTTGTAATCCCGCCCCATCTGAGCGTAAACCTGCGGGCCTGTCATCGTCATGGCGAGAACGCTGGTTCCGGTGGACAAGATGATTAGCCATCGGATCAAACCTTCGAACGACTCGCCCCCCACCGCTTTTGCCACGACGGCAACAAACCCTTCTCCCGATTGAACCAGCTCATCTGCAGGGATCGAGTAGAGAAAGACATAGTTCAGCGACATGTAAAACAAAAAAACAAGAAAACAGGCGATGACCATCGAGCGAGAAATATCGTGAATTCTGGATCGTTGCTCCTCTCGAGACTCCCGATCGCTTGCGATTTCGCCAGCCAGATAAATGCTCGCGTTGAATCCGGTATAGGCTAACGCTGTGTAGTACAGCGAGGAGAGCAAACCCCAAAGCAGATTCGATTCCCCAGGATTATCGCGTGTCGTGATTCCGGATGTTCCGTGGTAGGTGGTCCAGTACAAGCCCATCATCAAAAACAAGGTCAAGCCAGCCAGTTTTAAAACGACGATCGCATTGTTGACCCACGCGTTCCATCGTATCTCAATCCAATGCAGAGAAGCAGCTGCCACGATGACCATGACGGCGATGAGGAGCTCGGTCGTCGTTCGGTCAATACCTAAGGACAACTCGGAATCTACTGAGGATGGCATCGTCATCTTTGCCATCAATTTCGCATTGATCGCGATCGGGGAACCAAAGCCAGCGATAATCGAGATCCATCCGGCTAAAAATCCAAACGCAGGATGCGCCCAACGCGAAAGGATCGTGTATTCGCCGCCCGAAATGGGCAGCCGCCTGATCACGGCAGCATAGGCGATCGCACCGAACAAGGCGTGAACCCCTGCGATCAGCCATACCCAGAGTACGAGCTTCGCATCCCCGAGGTCATGAAGCGAATAGCCGCTTGAGACATAGACTCCCGTACCAATCATGTTGCCAATCACAAGACAAACCAGGGACAGCATTCCAAGACGTGCGGGTTTCGCGTCATCCATTTGCGGGCTCACCACGGTTTCGTTTCGGAAGAGTCGTTGACTGATTTAGGCTTGTGATGAAAAACGAAAGGATCGGGGGCTTCGGTCCGGATCGTTCGAGCATCTGTTTCGGATCTAGGCGGCGGGCGGCAATCGGGGTGTCAACTCTGCGATTCGCTGCCTGGTTTGTTCCGCGACGGATGGATCCCTGATGGCCAGCTCCTCGAGGTAGTAGATCGCGGAGTCGATCAAACCCAAATCCTCTGCGAGTTTAGCAGCTAATTCCAGGGCCGTGGATGCAACCTTAGGATCCGGAGTGGGGGAACGGAACAGACTGGCCCGTCGAAACGCCGACAAGGCCTCTAGAGGTTTGTCGAGCAGTTGAAGGCACATTCCTAGTTGGAGCGAGGCTCGAGCTCTCAGCTTAAGGTCGGTTGCTGCTTCCCGAAGTATTTCCGCAGCTTCGGAATATCGGTGGCTCTGGCGCAGGGCAATGCCCCAGGTAATCAGGACATCTTTTTGTTCAGGATATCGTTTGTGCCTTTCGCTACAGACTTTGATCCTTTCATTGATCAGATTGATCTCCGCTTGCTCGAGCGCATAGCGATTCTCGGGAGTGTGGCGTCGGGCAAGTTGATTTTTTGCCTCCTCTACAAGCTGCGAGGCTTGTATCAATAGTAGGTCTTCATGCATCAACCGAATCGGTTCGTGTTCGGGACAATTGATTATTCCCGCATCCAAGATTCGGCGGGCATCCGTCCATCGTTCACGCTGTAAATAAATTCTGGCCAAGTCTTCGTAGGGGGCAGCTACAGCTGGCGCATGGCGAATTTCCTGCTCCAATTGCTGGAAACGTTCCAGGGGAATCGCAGCTGGCTTGGAACGGATTGGTTCTCGCTCATTGCTACGTAGGAACAAGGAATCGATATCGGAGAATCGAGTCAGTGCTTGACTTCCCGACTTCGAGGGTGAGGACGATGGGTCGCTAGCGTTCATAGCACCATTATACCCCCTCGCGCGGGAAAGAATCGGTTGTTTCCGGCAGTTCGTACATTACTCGTCCGGAAGTCGCACGGCCCATACATTTCGAAAGCGAACTGGATTGGAGTGATTTTGGAGGAAGAGTGGACCATTTCCTGGCCCCTCTGCATTTTTCCCTGGAGTCGCGGATGTGAGCTCCAGTCGCTCGTGAATCACAACACCATTGTGTTCTACGCGTATGGATGCATTGGTCGTTTTCATACCCGACTTGTCGTACCTCGCGGGTGTGAATTCAATGTCATACGTCTGCCAGCTCAGTGGTGGATAGCACATGTTGACCTTGGGTTTCGACATTTTGTAGATGCCTCCGCATTCATTATCCTCTCCTTTGAGACCGAACGAATCCAAGATCTGAACTTCGTACCTACCTTGCACATAAGCGCCGCTATTACCCCGTTTCTGTCCGGAATCCTCAGGTTGGAAGGGGGTTCTAAATTCGATGTGCAGGCGGTGTTTTCCAAAAGTCGATTTGGATGTTCCGCCGACGGTCAAAAGCGTTCCCTCCTTTTCCGCACCTTCAAAATCGTTTGTCGCTTCTCCATCAAATAGAGTGACTGCTCCGGTAGGAGGTTTGAGCCCGAGGGTTTTGCTTTCGCGAATGACTTTCGTCAGCTCTCCCAGCAATGTCGATTTTCCGTTTTCGACCTTGAGAATGGTGAGTCGACTCGGTTTGAGAATGTATTGAATCCCGTCTGAGGTCGCTCGGCATTCGGATTCTGGAGCCTGCCATCGGACGTTGACCGACTTGGAGGGGATGCTGGAATCGGTGCCGGCTCCTGGCAATCCCCCTTTGAGTAGATGCAATTCCAAATCTTGCTTGGACTTCGCGACGACTTGAGCGCCCCAGTTCCCATCCCAAGCGTCGATCACACCCAGGTATTCCCCTTGGAGCTCGAAAAGCATGCCTGCTGCCTTGGCATCCGTGAAGGTCTCTCCACCGATTAGGTTCGGAGAGATTACCAGGCTCACGGCGAAGGCTGTTAGTATTGTTCGTTGTAGCCGCATCGGTTTCCCCTTTCTATGATTTTTGATAGATCTCATCCCATTCTTTCGGCAGCGAGGATAGAACGCGATTTCCATCCTTGGTCACCAGCACATCGTCTTCGATGCGAACGCCGATCGAACCAGGAATGTAGATCCCCGGTTCAACGGTGACGACCATGTCTGTCTCCAGTGGACGATCCTGTCCACCTGCCAATCGAATTGATTCGTGGATTTGCAAGCCGAAGCTATGTCCCAATGAGTGCGTGAATCGTTTTCCAAACCCCGCCTGTTCGATGATGGTTCGAGCGATTCGATCCACCTCACTCATAAGGACTCCGGGGCGAATGGCGCGAATCGCTGCTTGCTGTGCATTGAGAACGACCTGGTAAACCTTCTGAAGCTTGGGCGTCGGTTTGCCAGTGATAACAACACGAGTTAGATCACTCATGTATAGGTTTTCTTTGGCTCCCCAATCGATCAGGACGAAGTGATCCTCCTGGAGTTTTCTCGAGGAGGGGCGACCGTGCGGTAGGGAAGCTCGCGCTCCGACGCCTACGATGGTCTTGAATGCACTCCCTTGACCGCCCAATTGTCGTATGTTGTTTTCAAGGGAATCCGCCACATTTTTTTCTGTAAAGTCTCCATGCATCATCGATGTGGTCGCGATGAAAGACTTTTGAGCGATTCCGATGGCTCGTTCGATAGCGAGAATCTCCTGGTCATCCTTTCGTTCTCGAAGTCGCTCGACAATACCAGAACATGAATGGACTTGGATCGGTGTGATGATTTCGCATAAAGATTCCCACTGCGCGAGCGAAGTGGAGGCTGATTCCACATGCACCGATGAGACTTTGTTTTTAACAAGCCATCGCGCCACCGTTGGCATCAGTTGTTCCGACGGCTTTCTTAGCATGACTTCCGTAGTCGGGCATTCCTCCTGCAGTTGCTCTTCGTACCGAGCGTCGCTCCAAATGACGATCGACGTTGGATCGACGAAAAGGAAGCTATCTTCTCCTGTAAAGCCAGTCAGGTAGGTGACGTTGTGGGGAGATGTGATCAAGAGGCTCGGCAATTTTTGACGCCGCAGTTCGCGTCGAAGTCCTTCAATACGCTGTTGAGTCATGGCTGGCAAATCGCTCTCAGTTAGGGATCATGAGCGGCGATTATAGAGAATTTTCCTTGGCGCAAATTTCTTCGTGGGTAAACGTGCTGCCAATAAAATAAAAAAAGGCCAGCGTTTACTGGCCCGGGATATTTCGGAACGGAGGTTCTTAGACCACTAGCCGAGATGGCTTGGGCGGCGCGGCATCTTGCGGGGAAACGGAGGATCGGATTTCGGTGGCAGCTCTGAACCTGTCTCGTTATGCCATTGCTGACGCTCGCAGTCGGTCGCGTAGTAGGTGAGCCAGCCTTCCATGTCATTCTCCTGGAGGCAATGCCAGTGCAAATAGTTTCGGTGATCGGCGATTCGTTTTTCGTAGGATGGGAGGATATCCCTCGCGATCAGGCAATAGAGCTGTCGATCGCTCAGGTGGTCGGTCAAGTCCAGGACGACCCTTTGTTCGTAGAGTTTCTCGATCGTCTGCCAGAGAATGCTCCGTAAATGAACATCATCCAGCGACTCAGGATTGGGAAGCTTTAATTCGGGCTCAAACCACTGACTGATCGGTAGGGTTGGAGCGCGCTCCCAAGCTAGAATGGAGGCGAGGAACTCATTCTCCTCCGCGAGAGTCATATGTCGCAACGTGACGAGATCCACAGACTCATCCAGGTAAGGCTCTAGCTCATCACGAAGCTGAGCATTCTTGAGCAACAAATCAACTTCGCTTTCGGCGGGAAGAGGAACTTGCGACATTCGTCGATACGCATTCGATCTAGGAGTAAGAAACGCCAACAACCACCCCGAAAGTGATTGCTCGCGATGATCTGCAACTCCCTCAATTTATCTAAACTGGTTGTCGCAATAAAGCGCTGACTTCAATAAATCGGCCTTGGTCAACGAGAATTCAAAAACGAACAAAGAAGAAGCCGAAGAATCGCTACGCTTTGACAATTGCAATCCGTAAAATCGTCATAATCGTTAAAACGTATGAAGGGATAAGACCGAGCTGAGACGCTCATCCCTCTTGAGGTATGTCTTTAAACTGCACACGGATGGCAGCGTAGTACCATCGTCTAGCGGTTTGCCATATGGTTTCGTCTTCCGCCGTGAACTTCACAGTACATAGAATACCTGGTGTGGGTGGGCTGGGGCGGTATTCGCGTGTCCAAAGGGAACGCTGAAACGAGTTTGCCTTTAGGCCGATACGTGCCTGCAACCGTGGCTTTTCGGACCGGAATTCCTCTTTTCCATCCGCGGATTTGTTCGGGACCACAGTGAGTGGGCCTCCATAGCTGCCCGACATGCTCGGGTAATCCAACTCATCGGTGGAACGGGGTAGAACTTGGTGCATCTCACCCAGCCACATCTCTCCGTTGGAGAGAGTGATTTCGGTTTCCGCTCCGATCGATCTCGACAATTTGTCCCATTCATCCTGTGGAATCGAAGCTTTCACCTCGAGTTTTGAAGGGTCGACAACGAGTCCGATCGATGTTCCTTCGCTGAGAAAGGTACCGGGCAGGTTGCTAGAAAAGCGGATCATCAACACGCCGTCTCGAGGTGCGCGCAGCGTCAGGGCGTCGAGCTTTTGTTGTAAGCTCGCATATTGGAACTGCAGCGCATGCAGATTTGCTTCTTCAGCCTGTAGCTCGGCTTCCCTGTGCTGAGCGCGCAGCGAGTGACACTTCTCTTCGCTTGATACCATCATCGATCGCGCGATCTCGCATTCGAATTCCAAATCCGGATTGCATAGCTTGATGATTTCATCCCCTTTTCGTACTCCCTGACCATCGTGCATGATGACTTCGGATACGAAACCTGGGGAGGAGGCACGCAGCTCCACCGGTTCGACGAAATCGATCGTTCCTGGCCAATAGATCTGAACCGGTGATGGAAGAAATCCTAGTAGGAAACAGCTCACTGCGACCAATGCGACGCGACTGCATTTCTTCCAGCAAAGATCGGTTACGATGCTCCAGTGGGAGGCGGACAGGGATGCGGTGCGTCGGTAGAGTTGACTAAATACCTGGGGAAGTACGAACCATAAGAGACAGAAACTAAGGACGACGATTATTCCAAATCCATCCCAAGCGACCCACAATCCCCATGCCAAGGTCAAGAGTGTGAGCGTTCGGTAGAGCAGGCTGGTGAGGCCATAGCTTAATAAGATGGGCGTTATCGGGAACGGGCTCTTTGTCCGATAGAGAAGCTTGCGGACAAGATTTTTAGTAGCCGCTTGAGCATCCTGCCAAAGATTCGGTCGACCTAAAACATCGATTAGGATGTAGTAGCCATCGAATCGCATCAACGGATTCGCATTGAAGACGATCGTTGAAATCGTACCTAACGTCACAATGGATATACACAGATAACGCATCGACGCAGCTTCAAACCAACAGGCTCCGACAACTGCGACGGATGCGAGCGTCCATTCGAAGAGCATTCCCCCTGCACCGACTAGGATACGAGACCAACGATTGTCGATACGCCAAACGTTGGTAACGTTGACGAAGGGTGAGGGTGTAAAAAACATAAACCCGAGGCCGGCCGATGTTGCCTTGGCACCGACTCGAGCGCACGTGACCGCATGGCCTAGCTCATGAACAAATTTCAAAATGATCCACGCCAACAGGAGCCACCATTGACTCCCAGCGAGAAACAAGCTGCCGCTCATGCGGGCAAGTTGCGATGCGTTGGCTACCGCAAAGATGATTCCAACAATCCATAGCATCGCAGCCACTAGGGCGACGGGGTAGGAAATCATCCATCGTAGCGGCCGTATCAAACGTTCGAGCGCTTCGCCGCGGATTAACGTGATTCGGAAGAAACTAGGATCGAACAGCTTGGGTGGTCCATTCGCTTGGGCTGGCTCCGACGGATGATCGCTCCCATGATCCGGAAAAATTTCGAGAATACCAGCCTGTAATAACCAAAGAATTGTCTTGTGGACCTTCTCTGGTTCATGTTCCGCGATGATTCGACTGTGGAGGCGGGCTTGGGCTAGGATATCCTTCATCCGTGCCTTGTCCTCGAGTACCGCACATACTTCGTATTCTAGAAGCCCCAGTCTCCAAAACTTCTGATTGACGCGATCCTCAGCGACAAACTGGGTTCCGCAACTGGATAGGCTGGTTGTGAAGCCGAGTTCAGGACGGAGACGGATGATTGGATTTTCGTTGGACATTATCGGTTCGTTGAATGAATTACCAAACCCATTGATTGATGAGCCAACGGTAGGGACGTGAGAATAGCATCCAGGCAACACTCCTCCAGCCAGCCTCGATTTGTGCTGTCGCTTGCATCCCAGGGCGCAATCGCAATTCGGGATCTCGGATCACAACATCGGCGATGAATACGGCTTCGTTGTCGATGACAATAGCCCTCGGTTCGATTCGACTGATCTCGCCGCGAAATGACTGATTTCCTGAACAATCGGCGCGTACCGCAACTTGATCTCCGACTTTGACTTCGCAAAGATCGTAGGCTTGTAATTGAACCTCTGCGACCATCGAGTCCAGTTCCGCGATCTCAAAGAGATTCTGCCCTAGAGTTACGGGCATACCGATACTTTTTTTCCAGTCCCCTTGAACGACAATCCCTGGAGAGTTTGCTCGCACCTCCATCCGTTTCATCTGTTCCTGTAAAGACTCGATTTTCGTCTGCGCACGGGTGATTTCAACACGAGCCATTCCCGCGTCACCGGAGGATTTGGATGCAATCGCTGCATTGTTCTTTTTAATCGCTCCCTCGAGTTCCGCTTCCGCGGTGGCCAAGTCCCTGCGCATTTGTTCCTCATCTAATCGAGCGAGTAACTGCCCTTTGCTCACGCGATCTCCAGGAACTACATCGCACGAGGAAATTCTGCCTGCCACGGGGCTGGCGACATAATGACGCAGTTCAGGTTCGAAAGTGCAGTCCCGTCGTGGATAGTAGGGAATAGGCATCGCAAGAGCGCAGGCCAGTATTCCGAGTGGAATCGCCAATGCCTTGGGGTGCATGCACATCCATTCGAAGGTTTGTGTCCAGCGCATGCCCCAACGGCAACGTTTCAAAAGGAACCAAGCATCCAATTCCTTCATCAACGCTGGTAAGACAGAGTCACTGTTCTCTTTCGCTCCATCCAGCAGTATGCGAGACCTTTCCTCAAACTGATTTGATGCATCGAATAGCAGGGTGGCGAAACCAGCTGAATTCGGTAACTCGAACGATTTTCCGCACAGAGGAGTTCCAACCAGCTTGCTCAAACGATTTAAGCTGACTGCGAAAAGCTTGTCCGGTTTGCTGAAGGCTTGGCTCCGCTCTTCGTTGTTTATAGGGTTGTTTGCTACCTCTTTCGTATGCAATACCGCTTTGATCGAGCAGATGACCTCATCGCTGAGAATCGCTTTTCGAATGAACTTCGTAACGAGATCGGATTGCATCCGAAACAACGACAAGTCCCAACCTTTGTAATAGGACTCAACGATGCGACCTTTTCGGTTCGAGATGATCACGCCTAGATTCGGACCGAGTAATTTGCTGATCTCACCAAGCCAAGCAGAAAGAAACTGGGGCGAATGAAGGTCCCGCGGTATAATTGCAACCGCGCAATCTGGATCAACGCGTGAACCCGTGACCTTTGACAAGTCGAGCAGCGGGTTCCGAGAAGCCATTTCATGAACCACGGCCTCGCTTTCCCTCAACGAGTTTTCGAGGGCCAACCCCTCTTTGCAGAGCTTTTCCAAAGTCTCTGTCATAGCGAAGAGTTCCGGAGCGGGACTCTTCGCGGGTTGGAATCCATTCCCAACGTGCACGACTGGAACGTGGGACTGGGAAGGCGATGGATGATTCGGAGATGTTTGCACGATGTCGATCTAAATCTAAGGAACGAGTTCGCAATGAGCTGACCGAATCGTTTGGTCGGCATTATCGATAAGAACTGTCATCGCAATGGTTCGCCCCTCTGCATCTGCGAATGGAGCGATGTATTCGATCTGTCCGCGAACGACTGCGTGATTCGGTAGACGGATGTCGGCTTCCGATCGATGACGAAACCTTTCAGCCATAGGCTCCGGGAGCATGAAACTCGCTCTCAGTTTCGAAATATCGACGATTCGTACGACCGCCGGCGCATTCCCAGCGATGTATTCACCAGCCTCCTTGTAGATTTCAACCACGATTCCATCGTGAGGGGCTCGAAGGGTTCGATCGTTAAAAGCGATTTGGGCTTTCTCGAGTCTGGCTTTAGCGATCATTTTGGCCTCTTCCTGCGTTTGGAGCTTTGCTTCGGCGATACTTAGCTCCATCTGGAACCGCTCGAGCTCGCGGGGGCTAGCCCTCCCCATTTCCACCAGAGGCCGAGTTTCGAAGACACGTCGACGGTTGAAATTCACTTCGCTTTTTGCCGTTTCGATGGTCCCTGTCGCGAAGGCATCCAGTTCCGCTTCTTTGAGTACGGCCCTTTGTTGTTCCGATTCGAGGTAACCGAGCGGCATGCCTTGAGAAACTTCATCTCCTGGCTTCACGACTATCTCCTTGACAATACCGACTTCGGCTGTCGATACCTCGGTAATACGCATGGGTTCCAAACCACCTTGAGTTTCGATCGCTGCGGTGTTCCGTTGGATCGCGGACTGCGCCATCAATGTTTCGGTAACCGACAAGGCAATAAAAAGTAGCAGGACCGTGATTGCAGGCATTTTCATAAGTCAAAATCCAGAAGAGTGGAACATGCTTCTCTTTTTACGGGATCAACACGTACCCCCAACCATGTCACTCGATTCGTGCACTGCTTGCCTATTGCTTAAACTTTCCCTAAATCCTAGGTCCGTTTGTTTCGATTGTGACGATTGATTCGATTGGGCCGCAAACACGTCAACATGGGACGGTTCACAGCTCGGTGCCCGAGAAGAGGAGCTGGAAAAGAGATTTATCGTGGCAAAGCAAACAAGAGGTGGAATCCTATCCCAAAAATGGTCGCATCGACGAACGCATGGCTGATCCAGCCAGGGACGAGGCTTTGGGTCTTTTGGAAAAGCCAACACCAAATGATCCCGCCAATCGCGACGCTCAGGGATCCAAGATAAGTCCCTATGGCATTCCAACCGAAGTAACTCTTCAAAACGATAACGTGGTGTGCCATGAAGGCAAAGCTGGATAAGAGTGTGGCAATGTAGTTCGTGGAGTGGCTCAGGATTCCTCGATAAATGAATCCACGCCAGTAAAACTCCTCGAATGCACTATGCACGAACGAATAGAATAGTGTCAGAGCGATCAGGGCGAGGTAGGAATCAGAGGCTAGGCCATTGAGTTTGTTATGAGCGACCTGCCGTGCAGACTCCATCCATCCAGTTGGCAAAAATAGAATGTAATAGGCTCCAGCAATGAGAAGACCCATACCTAATCCGCTCCATACTCCATACCAGATTGTGCGGAGGTGGAAACTTTTGCCCGTCGAATCCGCATGGGATCGTCTCGGATGCAACCAAGTGAACCAGATGATCACCAATAAACCGAGTTGGGCCCCTTTGCCGATGGCATACGCGGATTTTTGGAGCCAAGGGTTGGCATTTTCCAGCAGGTCGAAGTAAATCCAAGTGATCACGGTCGGTAACGCGATACCTAGTCCCAGTAAGAGGCTTGGGATTTTGGTTTCAGGGATCACAGGGACCGTGGAGAGATGGTCTGTCGGATAGAGACTCTTCATTTCCTACTCGGTTTCTTATTCGATGCATCGGCGTTCCGTTCATCGATCCATAGGCACTTAGGTTCAAGTACGCCGAGCGCGGACACCGACGAGGCAACCAAGCCTAAAAACCAATCTGAAGGGATGCTCCATCGAACTACCGTACAAGGGATTTTGCGGGAAATTGCGAACCGGACCTGCTGTATGTCTAGTAAACGCGCTGGTGAGTGTACCCCACCCATTATTGTTCGAAACAAAAAGCCTCTTGCTCGATGGCACTCGAATCCGGGAATTCTCGTTCTTACACTTCGAGAGTAGAAAACCATTTTTGAAGTTGCTCGACTAAGTCTTGTTCTGTTCCATTGTTTTTTAGTACGAAGCTGGCAAATTTCTGTTTCTCGTGGAGGGGCATCTGCGTCGCCTCCCGATCGGCTAGTTGCTTTTCTGTCCATCCCCTCTGACGGGCAAACTCAACTCGTCTTTCGCGAGGAGTGTCTATAAACAAGATGTGATCACACAGTTGGTGCCATTCGCGTTCGACAAGGAGTGGAATATCGAGAATGAGAAAGTGGGCTGTCGGAGCGGACTTCCATCGTTCGATACGATGCAGTAGTTCACGGCGGATACGAGGCTGAAGGACCGATTCCAGTTGCTGGCGCGCGGCGTAATGATGCTCGCTATCACCAAAAACGAGAGCGGCCATTTTTTTTCGATCGACTTGAGGTCGGTCGTGGTCTGCTAGTATGGATTCACCAAAACGACTAACTATTTCCCGCACGGTCTCTTCTTGGCTTAAGATCTCATGTGCGATTTGATCGGCGTTTAGAATTTCCCCACCCATTTTGGCCAAGAGTCGAGTGACGAGGCTTTTCCCACTCGCAATGCCCCCTAGCACACCAACAATCCAATGGTTTTTGGGGGTCAACTCATCACCTCGCATTCCGCCCAGTTGCGTCCTTGTTTGATTTCAACCTGCAGGGGAACGCGAAGTGGCATGACGCTGGTCATGGTCTCTCGCAGCAGATGGGCGAGACGGTCTCGATAGTCGTCGCGGCAATCAAAAATCAGTTCGTCATGAATCTGCAACAGCATTTTAACGGGCCAATTCAAGCTTTGAAGTTGTCGATGTATCTCGATCATGGCGAGTTTAATCATGTCGGCAGCGGAACCCTGAATCACCGTGTTGACTGCCATCCTCTCGGGTTCGAGCAATTGTTTCTTTTTGGCGTCTGGTAACGATGGGTAGTCTCGGAGTCCGCGTAGAAATCGCTTGCGACCGGACATCGTTCTCACAAAACCGTCGTGTCGACACTGAACGAGCGTTTCTCCGATGAACTCTCGGACGGAGGGATACCTAGAAAAATAGCGGTCGATAAAGTCGCTTGCTTCCGTTCTGGATATCCCGAGTCCCTTGGATAGACCGAATGGGCTTTGACCATAGATGATTCCAAAATTGACCGCTTTTGCGTTTCGACGCATTTCGGACGTGACGTCTGAGACCGCAACGCCGTTTACCTCTGCTGCGACGATGGTGTGGATGTCTTGATTCTCCTGAAATGCCCGGCAGAGGCCTTCATCCTTGGAATAGTGTGCTAGGACACGAAGCTCAATTTGTGAATAATCTGCTGCGACCAAGGACCAATCGTCTGCACGAGACAGGAAGGCCGATCGGATCGATCTGCCTTCTGCGGTTCGAACTGGTATGTTTTGCAAGTTGGGTTCTGCACTGCTCAAGCGCCCCGTTGCGGCGATATCCTGCCGAAAGGATGTATGGACCCGACCCGTGTTGGGAGAAATCAGTCGCGGCAGCGCATCGATGTAGGTGCTCTTCAGTTTGGTAAATTGCCGATACTCAACGATCTTGGCAGGAAGCGGATGCTCGGAAGCTAATTCCTCGAGGACCTCGGCATCGGTGCTAGCTCCTGTTTTGGTCTTTTTGATGACACGCAGCCCGAGCTTTTCAAACAGGATCGTTGCAAGTTGTTTTGGACTGTCGGGATTAAAAGACTCACCAGCCAACTCCATGATCTCACCGTAGAGTTTATTCATGCGGGACTGAAATTGCTCTCCGAGTTCATTGAGACGCGATTCGGAGATCCGTATTCCCTCGGACTCCATGGCGCTGAGCACGCGAATGAGAGGAAGTTCTAACCGATCGAGGACGTCTGTCAGTTGCTCCTCGGCGAGCCGATCCCGCATGCGATTGAGGAGTCGAAACGGAATGTCGACATCTTCACAAGCATAGGTTGATATTTCGGTGAGTGGAACATCGGCCATCGATCTCTGGTCTTTTCCAGTACCGATCAGAGCACTAATAGGGATACTCTTGTGACCTAGCCACCTCTTTGCCAATTCTTCCAAATCATGATTTCGACCGCCAGCATCGAGCAAATAGTCGGCGACCATGGTGTCGAAAAGAAGATTGCTCAAAGGTAGGCCGTGGTTCTCCAAAACAGTCAGATCGAATTTAAGATTCTGTCCGATAAACTGCTTGGAGCTATCTGCGAGAAGCGGTCCTAGAATTCGCTGGACATCCTCTAACGCGATTTTCGGCTCAGCGGACGGGGCTCGGATTGGAATGTAGGCTGATTGGCCCGTCGCCCAGCAAATACTGATTCCGACAAGTTGTGCATCGCGAGGGCGAGTGGAGGTTGTCTCTGTATCGATGGCAAGCGTTTTTGCCTCCCTGACGTATCCTGCAAGCTGAATCAGTTCAGGTAGCGAATGGATCGTCCGATATCCTTCTCGTGGCAATTGCGAATTCTTTTCACCGGTTTCGGGAAGATCTCCGAGGAGCGACATGTAAAGTTCCGAGAGCTTACGGAGTCCTAGGTCACGGAACATCTGTGTGGCTTGTTCTCGGTCAAAAGCCCCCGGTCGCATTTCCATCCAAGGCATCTCGATAGGGCAATCTTCCTTGAGTTTGACCAACTGGCGACTTAGAAACGCTTGTTCCCGGTTGGCTTTTAGCGATTCCTTTTTCTTTTCACCGGCAACCAAGTCGACGTTTTCATACAGCCCATCGAGCGTGTCGAACTGTTCCAATAGGAGTTGAGCTGCCTTGGGACCGATCATCGGCACTCCTGGAACATTGTCGACGGAATCGCCGACAAGCGATTGGAAATCGACAACCTGGTCGGGACGAATTCCCCAGATTGCTTTGAGTTCCTCCTCACCAAATAGTTCACCCTTTCGTACATTCAGCATTTGAACATGATTCGAGATGAGTTGCCGGCAATCCTTATCGCTGGTCACTAACAGAACCTTGGCGCCATGCTCGGCAGCCTGTTTTGCCAGAGTCGCCATAAGATCGTCTGCTTCGTAGCCTGCCATCGAGATTTTAGGAATCGATAACACGTCCAGGCAGTTGTGGATTAGGCCCAACTGATCCCGAAGCGCATCCGGCATAGGGTCTCGATGTGCTTTGTAGGACTCGTAGATCTCATTTCGAAATGTCGTTTCCGACGCATCGAAGGTACAAACTAGGAATTGTGGTTTCCACTGTTGCAGGAGGTTTGCGATATCACGCAGGAATCCTTGCACAGCTCCTACTTCCTGTCCCTGGGGAGATGTCATCGATGGAAGCGCATGGAAGACCTGGTAGATCAACGAGTGGGAATCGATCAGTACGACCAGGTCACCCGCTCGGGGTAATGGGCCATGGGATGCGAGGAAGTCGGAACTGGGGGAATCAGCGACGGTGCTCAGCGTAGCTTCGTCAGTAGTTACCGCATTCGGTTTCTCCTGTGGATCCATAGAATCGAGATCCTCAAATCCGAGTAGCATCGGTTGATTCTTAGAAGCCTTCTTCGGCATTTCAGCTTTCAATCTCGTTTAGGGGCAATCGCTTCTGGTACGTTCGATAAGTATGTCTGCATCGAAACCGATGGGTTCCAAAGATCATCTCTGCCATCAGAAACATCGACGATGAGGTTCGTCGCCGGCCCAAAAACTCTGCACCCCAGGGTGTTGTCCTCTGGAGTGGATCCAGCGTCCGCAGTGGCCGCAGGTTCCCCAGAATCATCCACGCATGCTCCGGAGGATCTGGGTAGATGAGACAAGGGTAATCCAGTCCAATCGCTCTTCGTTCTCGGTGGTTTCGAATAGGAATTCATTTGAACGGTTGGTACCGATTTGTTCAACGGATCAGCAGAGCCTGAATCTTCGTTGCAGGTAGAACAATCGATACTTTTTCAGACGCAAACCGGGTTGTAAGCGAATATTTTCCTCGTCGACGCCCATCATAACCTACGCTTGGCTTTGGATCCAAGTTCCTCCTAGACGATTCGAAACTATGGCTGTCAAGAAAGAAAAACCGGATAACGCCAAGCAGGTTAAGGACGCTCACAGCGATAAGACAGATGCCAAGCCTAAGTCGGGCGGGCTTATTGGGAAATTAGCCCTCGGGGCATTTGTCAGCGGCGTCATTATCACGGAAACGTTCGTTTTCTTCTTTCTCGTCCCGTCCGGGGAGGAGGTTGCAGCACTCGCTGAACACCGCCTCATAACGATCGCGCAAGAAATCGATGCGAAAGAACGGGAGCATTCGAAAGAGGAAGAACGGATCGTCGAATACGATCTCAGTACACCCTTCAGCGTGAGTTTTGTACCTCCCGGAGCCAATCATCAGTATCGAGTCGAATTCCGACTGTTTGGAACATTGCATTCCAAAGATGAAGAACGACTAGCCACGCTCTTTGCAGAAAAAGAGAGGCGATTTCGAAATCGCATCATTCTTGAAATTCGCAATACCTCGATGCAGGAACTCGAGGAGAATCAACTGGGCTTGATTCAAAGACGCATTTTGGCGACAAGTACCGAGATACTCGGAGAAGCGATACTCCTCAGTGTTGGTTTCCAGGATTATCAGGTCTTGGAGGACTAGCTTCATACTTCTAGTCTTTTGGTTGGATCAAGGAAGATTCGATGCCGGATTCCACTGCTACATCATCAACGGGTGAGAATCGTTCCGCTTCGCAGGCAGAAGACATGCTCGAGAGAGCAGAAGCAGCGTTGCGAGATGTGGAGGATTCCCTTCGTTCACCCAATGTTCAGTTGTTCCAACTCGATGAATTGGTCGGTGAGGAAGGGCCACCCGAGAAGGTCTCGATGGATCTGCTTCGAGATGTCACGCTCGAGCTCAAAATCGAGTTAGGACGCACCAAGATGAGTCTCGAAGAAATCCTGCAACTACGGAAAGGTTCCGTGGTTACGCTCGACAAATTAGCAGGTGATCCTGTTGATATCTACGTCAATGGCCGGCTAGTCGCACGAGGTGAAGTTCTCGTTCTCAACGACAATTTTTGCGTCCGCGTCGCCGAATTGATCGGTAGTGATGCGGTTGACTAGCTATTGCCCTGATCCAGGATGGATTCGTTCTATGACCTTGCCCAAGATCGTTCGCCTTTGGCTAGCAGTCGTGTTTTTTATGTCCTGGGTTCATCCATCGTTTGGCCAGACGGTTGCTAGGGAAATCGGTAACTATCCGAATGATCCATCGATCGTCCGTGAGCCCGCTTACAGCATCGGTCCGGGGGCTCCACAGACTCCATCGCGACAGCAGCCCTCGGTGGTAGTAAACAGTTCCCATCAAAACACCGTCCCATCTGGATCGGTTGGTGTCCAGCCGTCGGCTTACCATTCCGTGAATCCTGGCAAGCCTGCTTCGACAGGCATCGCGCTCAAGGCGCCGGGGGAAGCTGGTGAGAATGGCGTTCCCAAGCCGAGCCATTCCCTGGGATCGGTTCTCTCCGTTGTTGTCTCTCTGGGCTTGGTGCTAGCGTTGTTTTTGGGTTTAGCATGGGTTTTCCGAAAAACGCAGCCCCGAAGCTTGTCTAGGCTCCCCACGGAAGTCGTGCAGGTTCTCGGGCGGTCCAATTTGGCACCGCGCCAGCAGATGTACGTGGTTCGTTTCGGAAGTCGATTGCTATTGATCAGTCAGCAACCAGGACACACGCAAACTTTATGCGAAATCACCGACGATGAAGAAGTCGATCGGCTAGCAGGGTTTTGCGAGTCCAACTCACCCACGTCGGTTTCTCAATCGTTCACCGAGGTGGTTCGGCAGGTGGTGACTGGGGCGGGACAGGAAAAAGTTCGTCGACGGCCCGTTCGTTCTTAACGGATTGTTCGTCAATCGTTCAACAGCGTGCTCATTCGTTTCATCGAGATCGAGGGGGATGCAGTTTCTCAGCAATGCCTCGTGGAACCCGCCGAGGTTGTTCCCCTTCGATTCAATGTCCTACTGTCCGCAATGAGTGTTGGGCACGATGGATTTGGAGCACGATGGATTTGGAGCACGATGGATGTTGCGGACTTTCGTGAGCATCTCGGCGTCCGAGGGTCGATCCCTTCCGGTAGGCGATGGATGTCTTAGCCAACCAAAGGCTTGGAATCCAGTGGGGTAGTCTCGCTTGAGTTAGTTGATGCGGATAGGATTTTTAATCGCTTACCATTCCAACCGACTCGACGGTTGTATCCCGTGAGATTTCGTTGTAGCTGAGAACTCGGATGTGTGGTAGTGACTCTTGAATCATCTGTCTTAGTGCCAGCCGTATTTTGGGGCTGACCAAAACACACAGGGGCCGACCCTGTTGTTCGAGCTTCTTCAATTGCTCAGCGATCTTCGTTGTTGTTTTGTTGATTGTCTCTGGAGACATTCGAAGAAAAATACCTCTCTCAGTTGTTTCAGCTCCAGCTGCGATACGGTCCTCGACGGCAGGATCCAGAGTAATCACTTTGAGTACCCCGGTCGTGTCCCGATAGCGATGCGAGATGGTTCTTGCCAATCGATGACGAGCGTATTCCGTCAACCAGAGGGGATCCTTGACGCGATGAGCGAAGTCACCCAGAGTTTCCAGGATCAATCCTAGTTGCCGAATCGGTACATCTTCTCGTAGTAGGTTTTGTAAAACCTGCTGGACCTCAGATAGCTTGAGCATGCCAGGAACGAGTTCCTCGACCACCGTTGGAGAGTTCTTTTTCAGCTGTTCGATCAACTGCTTGACAACTTCTCGTGTCAGCAATTCGTCGGCAAATCGTCTTGCGGTCTCCTGCACATGGGTGGCTAAGACCGCAGCGCATTCGGCGACCTGGTAACCGTAGATTTCAGCCTGCTGTCGATTTCTCGGTTCGATCCAATAGGCCTTTTTCCCAAAAGCGGGATCGGTCGTTTCGTCTCCCTGAATGGATCCCAACGTGAGTCCAGTATCGATGGCGAGTAGTTTGTCGGTTCGAAGACTACCCACTGCGATGCGATTGCCGTTCATCATCAACTCGTAGGAATATTCGGGGAGACTCATACGATCTTTGATGCGGACCATGGGGAGTAGAATCCCCATTTCGCTTGCCAAGGTAGCTCGAACGGTCGAGATTCTCTTCATCAGGTCGCCGCCTCGATTTGGATCGGCGAGGGGGATCAGCTTGGCACCGAGTTCCAAACGCATGGGATCGATTTCTAGGAAATCTTCAGCTTTCTTTTCCGCCGGAGTATCTTTCTTGGCATTCCCCTCGGCTTGTTTTTTCGCTTCTGTTTCCTTCTCGAGTTTTTGAGCTTGGCGTTGCATGACAAATGCGAGGCACAAGCAACCGGTTCCCATGGTGAGCATCGGCAGTGTTGGAAGCGCCGTAAAGATCAGCAGTAGGAGGAAAACGCCAGAGATCACCAGCGCTTGTGGACGAGAAAAGATTTGCCTCAGAAACTCGCCAGAAAAGTTGGATTTCTGTGTGCTCCGAGTGGTCAGCAAGGCTGCTGCTAACGAGATCAAAAACGCTGGAACCTGACTCACCAAGCCGTCTCCGATGGTGAGTTTGGAATAAACATTTGCAGCTTCGGAAAGGGTCATATCGGCGTACATGTATCCCATGTACAAGCCACCCAAAATATTGATCAAAGTAATCGCTATCCCCGCGATTGCATCACCTCGAACGAATTTAGAAGCACCATCCATGGCCCCATAAAAATCCGCTTGTCGAGTGATCTCCTCACGTCTTCGTTGTGCTTCTTTTTCGTCGATCGCTCCGGCGCTCAAATCAGCATCGATTGCCATTTGTCGTCCTGGCATCCCATCCAATGCAAAGCGAGCAGCCACTTCGCCGATCCGGGTCGCACCTTTGGTAATCACGATAAAATTGATTAAGAAGATGATGATGAAGAGGATGATCCCGACCTCGATGGAATCTCCTGAAACAAACTCGCCAAATGCGCGTATCACATCACCGGCTGCATCTAAGCCTTCGTCTCCAGTTCGGGTCAGGATCAGACGGGTTGTCGCCAAGTTCAATACCAGGCGCGACAACGTCGTCGCCACTAACATCGCTGGGAAAATATTGAACTCGAGAGGTGACTGAATAAAGATGGTCGTCAATAGAATGACCACGCCGATCGCAATGTTGGCGCTGAGCATGATATCCAAAAGGAAAGGTGGCAACGGGACTAGAATGACCACCAAGCAAGCGATAATCCCAATAGGGACAATAGCATCTTTGTAAGCCAACAATCCTCGGACCAAAGAGCCCATGAATCTAAACACTCCAAAAACTTGAGGGAATTCCGACAGAATTCGGAAAGTAACGAGGTTTCTGAGCAGATGTCTATATCGGTTTCTGAGCTCGATGATTAATGTACACGCAACAGTCCCCAGTCACGAAAGACCTACAGGCTAACGCTAGCAATTACGATTCAGGAATGTCTTCAGCCGATCCAGCTGTGAACGCATATCCCGCATGGGCACCTCGGTTTTGGCATGGAATGCCTTCCCGCGTTTGGTTTCGGGAGCTTCGGCGAAATCGATTTCAATTTGACTGGAATAGATTGCATATTGTCGGTGGGGTCACGGCATTCATGCCATTCTCCGATCTGCTCTGTCTCTCTCACCAATTACTCTTCGGACGTCAGATCGAGAAGACGCCGCTAGAAGCACCCCCTATTTTCGTTCTCGGGCATTGGCGCAGCGGCACTACGCTTCTTCACGAGCTGTTAACTTTGGATGCGCGATATGCCTCTCCGACGACCTTCCAGTGTTTTGCACCCTCCCATTTTCTTTTGACAGAGTATCTTGTGACCACTTTTGGAAAGTGGTTAATTCCGCATAAGCGGCCGATGGACAACATGAAGGCGGGATGGGATTTGCCGCAAGAGGACGAATTTGCCTTGATGAATCTCGGTGCGCCCACTCCTTACACGCTGATCATGTTTCCACAGCGCGCGGTCGAATTTGAAAACACGTTGGCATCGGAGGGATTTAGCCCAGAGCAACTGAAGCGATGGAAGTACTTGTTCGATTGGTTTTTACGCGCATTGACGTACAAAGTCAAAAAACCTCTTATTCTCAAGAGCCCACCGCATACGGGACGCATTCGAATACTTAGGGAAATGTATCCCGAGGCAAAGTTTATCCACATTGTACGCGATCCACGCAAACTCTATCCGTCGACATTGAAATTATGGAGGTCTCTCGCCTACGTTCAGGGATTGCAGAGTCCAGCGAGCGACGAAGAGTTGAGTCCGTTTGTACTAAGATGCCTCAAACGGATGTACGACTCTTTTGAGATCGGAATGCAAGGATTGCCTGCGAATCAATTTGTAGAGACGAGCTATGAAGAACTGACTTCATCTCCGGTCTCTGTCATGCAAAGGATCTACAATCAACTGGAACTCGATGGCTACGAGAGGGTAAGAGATCAGCTCGTCGCGAAATCCAAAGCGGAAAAAGATTATCAACCCAATCAATTCGGATTGGACGCCGCGACAGAATCGCTCGTATTGAGTCACTGGAACCGGTACGCTCAAAAGTATGGATACTGTAAGTGATTGACCGATATCGTATCGGTCTCGTACGATGCACCGGTGGGCGAGATTGACGGGCGGTTATCGGTGCAAATAGACGGCCTTAGCAGTTCCACCCCATATCTGCTCTTGTTTGGCTGAGTCGAACTGACTGGCCCACTTTTCGACGATCTCGACCCATCGACCGTATTCGCAGGCCAGCCGTATCACGGGCCAGTCAGAGCCGAACATGATTCGTTCCGGACCAAAAGCAGCAGCGGTCGCGTCTAAGAAGGGAATCAATTGGCTTTCATTCCACGCTTGATGGTCTGCTTCCGTAACGACGCCCGAAAGCTTGACATAGCAATTTGAGTAATGTGCAATTTCCGTCATCAGAGAGCTCCACGTCCCGATCTCACCCTTTCGTATCTTGGGCTTCGCGATATGGTCTAAAACAAATACCTGCTCCGGTACATCTCTGACCAGCCGGATCGCATCAGCGAGTTGATGTTCGAAGATCAGGATGTCGTAAACCAAACGATGCTTTCGTAAGCATGCGATACCGCGTCGAAATTCGGGGCGAGACATGAATTGAGGATCGGTTTCATCTTGAACGACATGACGCACCCCTACCGCCTTCGGCATGAGGGCGAATTCCGCTGCCTGCGATTCGACATTCGAGCTACGTAAATCAATCCAACCGACCACCCCGAGAATAAAGGAGTGTTTCGCTGCCAGGGTACATAAATAATGATTCTCGCGGAGATCCTGTCTCGCTTGAACGCTGATGCAACCCGCGATACCTGTTGACCTCAACAAAGGTTCCAGGTCCATGGGACCATAATCGCGTTGCAGCGGACTTCCCTTGGGAATCCAGGTGTACTCCGGCTGCGAGTATCCCCAAAAATGATGATGCGAATCGATTCGCATTAGGTTCGAACTCCTACCAGAAGAAGTAGATTTGCCCAGGTTGCTTGATCGGCAGTCTGAATCGTTAGCACATGATCATCTGACATGACCGCGTCATAAAAGTCCCATTTCACGATCGGTTCCAGGTCGCGTTTGAAATTCATTTCTTTCATGATCTCACGGTATTCCTTCCATACTTTTGGATCACCGTCCAGAGCATACTCGTCGGATGGATCAATTCCCATCGTGTGGATGTGGTCGATCGGAAGAATCTCTAGTAAAGGACGGAGCACTTGGGCGACGGTTGGAACACCAGGCGTTAACTGCAGGGATACGAGTTTCGCATTCCGGCCCTTTTTGGAGGAGGCGGGATAGTTCCCATCCGCGATCAAGATTTTTGCGTGATGTCCAGCCTGGGCGATCGACTTAAGAATTTGTGGATGTAATAACGATGTTCGAAGCATAGCCAGCCTGTGAATCTGCGGAATCAAAACAAAAACGATCTCTCGATGCCATCTCCCTTTGGAAATTTCAGGCAATATACCATCCGCTGATAAGCAAGTAAGCATCCCTTTCTCCGCGAAACGTTTCGGGTCGGTAGCAAATCAGCAAAACATAGGCTGATGCTGTTGTTTGGCTTCGCGCGTGGCGCGCTTCTAGATCTATCTGCAGAATACAGTGACTAGGAAAGCGGTTCGGTGTTTAAATGTGGAGAATCGCTCGAGTGTCTACCGGTGGTCGCCGACGAGTCTGTCGATTGCATTTCGGTATGAATCGTTCCCACGAGGGCGTTTCATGAACATCATTTCCAACTAGGGGGTTGCGGTTCCATTCCCAAAAAGGCGAGCCGCGAAAGAGAAGGAGCCTCCAACCAGTGGAGGCTCCTTTCAGGAAGATCCGTATTCTTCGAGGTCTAGCTCCCCAAATTCGCCTGGGAGCTTAAAACGATACTCCCAACTCCCAGGAGAGTTGTTGAATTTACTCTGGCAGCCTACCTGGTTCGATGGTGGGGAAAGCTCCTGTGAGGGACTTCATGAACTCGACCAAATCGGCTTTGTCCTGCGGGGTCAATTCGAGCTTCTTGATCTTATCGCTCAAATACGGATTGGGATGCCCGCCCTTCGCGTACCATTCGACCACTTCCTCGAGAGTCTTTTGGCTTCCGTCATGCATGTAGGGAGCTGTCTGAGCGATGTTTCGCACGGTTGGCGTCTTGAAGGCGCCCTTATCCTTCTCCACTTTCGTCTGGGTGTATCGGCCCAAGTCCGGAGTCTTGGAATCCATCCCTACACCCAAATTGTGATACAGCTCGTCGGTAAAGTTGACTCCCACGTGGCAAGCGGTGCAGTTGGTTTTGGAGCTAAAGAACAAGTCGCGTCCTCTCTTGGCTGAGTCGCTCATCGGCATCTTATCCGATGCAGCCTTGGCCTGGGTAAATTTTGCGAAGAGCTGTGGATCGTCCTTCTTGAGAGATTCGAGGTCGGATAGCTCCTCGGGAAAGGCTGCGAGCATTTGACGGACGGGTTCGTACAAATCGTACGCACTGGGTCCCGTAACAATCGTTCGTTCAAAGGCTGCGATCGCGCGGCCGACATCGTCGATGTTGGGGGCCCGACCGAACACCTTGTCGAATTCCGCCTTATAACCGGCGTTCATCGTTATGAATTTGACGGCTGCTTCATGTGTATTCCCCATTTCGATCGGGTTCGCGATCGGCCCGACTGCCTGAGCTTCGAGCGTTCCCGCGCGTCCGTCCCAAAACTGGGCTTTGCTCAAGATTCGGTTAAAAGAAACCGGCGAGTTCCTGTTCCCCATCTGCCCTTTGATTCCGACACCGAATTGCGTGTTTGCACCGAAACCGGTCGCGGGGTGGTGGCAATCCGCACAACTCACGGTCGCGTCTGCTGACAGCCTCTTGTCGAAGTAAAGTTGACGACCCAGTTCTACCTTGGCGCGAGTTAGAGGATTGTCCTCAGGCACGTAGACCGCACTCGATCCAGGCCTCAAATTTTCGGGGAGTTCTACGGCCAGTGTCTGGTGATTTTGAGGGTTGTCAAGAAAAGCCTTGATTTGCGAAATGCTGAGTGGGCCTGCACCCGGAATCCCCTTGGTGAGATCGGATTTCCCGAGTTGAACGGTTTCAACCCCGAAGGCCGTGAGTCCGGAGACGACAGCGATTGCACTTCCTAAAAGCCAGTATTTTTTCATAGATGATCTCGAAATGGGGGCAAAGATGGAATAGGAAGAAAACCGAAAACGACTGCCTATTGTAACGGTTTGTCAACCATTCCAAACTGGGGACTCCTCGGGGATCAACGAGTCCTAAAGCGATTCGGATTATAGACGATTCCGGCTTTGGGATCGAACCGGTAGAAGCCGCCGTAGGGGGTAGGATGCAGTCGGCGTTCCGTCATGCCACATTCGAACAATTCGATCAGGTTGGGATCCGGCTTGGAACCGCGAGTCTGAGCATACTGTTCGACCATCCTATTGAGTCTCACCAGGTTCGCTCTTTCTTGTTGCTGGCAGTATCCGGCGTAACCTCGATACCCAGCCTGGGCGAGAATCAAACATCCAACAGAAAGCATGGCGAGAAAACGAAGCCTGCGAATCGCGCTTTCATTGAAAAAGTATTGATTCGAGATGCCCGACATTTCCGAAAATTCCACAAACACTCAAATAGGGGACGCTTGTGCATTATGAGATGCATCCTGTTTTAGACTAGTTTCCGCAAAATCCCTTTAAAAACGATTTGTGTGAATTTCATCCACTTTCTTGCCCGTCGGACCCGCCCTAAAGCGGACGAATCCTAAAGGCGATACGAATGGAACTGAGTCCTTGTCTCTCGGGGATATCTCCCGAAGTCGGGGGATAGACGTTGAGGCGATGCTCGCCCCCCAAGGCAGGAATCGCATGGCGGGTTATGATTAGTCCGTTGTTGCCGCTGATGCTCATTTTCCATGGAAAAGTTCGTATGCCGTTACCTCTAGAAAATAAGTCTGTTGTCGTTACCGGGGGGGCTACCGGAATTGGTTTCGCTTTGGCTGACGGTTTTCAGAAAGCGGGCTGTCGCGTCGCCATAGGTTCGCGGAGGCAGTCTGCCATCGATGACGCTCTGCGACACTTGGGGGATCGAGTCCTCGGAAGGACGCTCGATGTTTCCGACCGTATGAGCGTTGGGCATTTTTTTGAATGGGTCGAAGAAAGTCTTGGGGATGTGGACATTTTGGTAAATGCTGCAGGCATCAACATCAAGGACCGGTCGATGGACAAGATGATGCCGGAGATGTGGGACCAGGTCATGGCTACCAATGCGACCGGTGCTTACAACTGCATTCATGAAGTCCTTCCCCGAATGCGTGAAAAGAAGTCTGGGATGGTCATCAACATCTCGAGCGTCGCAGGCAAACGCGCGATCGCGCTAGGTGGGGTAGCGTACTCCGCTAGCAAGTTTGCGATGACGGCTTTGGGAACCTGCATCGCGAACGAAGTCGCGGAGGAAGGAATTCGAGTCACGAATGTCTACCCGGGTGAGGTAGATACGCCGATCCTGGATCATCGCCCTGTCCCTGTCACCGACGAGCACCGAAAACGTATACTGCTTCCTGATGATATCGCCAATGTAGTGGTCGGTCTGGCTGCCTTGCCAGCCCGCGTGCATGTGCCAGAAATTGTGATCAAGCCGGTCAGCCAGCAATTTTACTAGGAGCTCTGTATCATGAACTGGACGCTCGAAACGATCCCTGATGATCATCCAACACCTTCGGTGATTATCTCGGAGCGAATCGCTGAGAAGAACATTCGTACGATGCAGGCCTATTGCGATCAACATCGCTTGAAGCTCAGGCCCCACACGAAGACGC
This sequence comes from Pirellula sp., assembly GCA_040396935.1. GTDB lineage: Bacteria > Planctomycetota > Planctomycetia > Pirellulales > Pirellulaceae > JBKCUI01. Next base: position 101,526 of record JBBAXA010000005.1, on the reverse strand, counting down.
ACAAATCGATCTGGATGGCTGAACAGCAGATGCGAGCCGGCGCATGCGGTTTGACCGTCGCGAAAGCCGGTGAAGCCGAGGTGATGTCGAGTATTTGCGATGACATTTTGATCGCCTACCCAGCGATTGGTGCCAGCCGTATCGCACGAGTGACGGAGTTGGCAAAGCGCGTTCGCGTAAGCGTAGGGATCGATTCCCGAGATGCTGCGGAATACCTCCAGAACGCCGCGGCTGCGAAAGGTATTTGCTTGGGTATCCTCGTCGATGTCGAAGTGGGCTTTCACCGCACCGGAGTCGCGAGTTGCGAATCAGCGATCCGACTGTGCGAGTACCTATCCAACCAAAAAAACCTCTATCTACGCGGGTTGATGTGTTTTCCAGGACATATCCTGCCAGGGGCTCCGGATGAACGTTGGTCGGAGTACGAACAATCGTTAGGAGCGATCCTCGACGGATTGAAAGCGAAAGGGATTTCGGTCGAAACCGTATCGGGGGGATCGACCCCAACCGCTCGCGAATCGCACCGCAATCGTTACTTGAACGAGATTCGACCCGGTACCTACATCTACAACGATGTCAACGAAGTTCGGCTCGGCGTTTGTGACTGGGATGACTGTGCCGCCCGCGTATTAGTCACCGTCGTTAGTTCGCCGGAATCCAACAAAATCGTTGTGGATGCCGGTTCAAAGACTCTGTCGAGTGATCGAAACGCCGCCAATCCAGATGCTGGTTTTGGGTTCGTCGTCGGCTATCCATCAGCCAAGATCACGCGGTTGAGCGAGGAACATGGTGAGATTCATATCCCAGAGATCGATTTAGAGACAAACGCGCGTCCCCAAGTTGGCGACCGACTGTGGATCATTCCAAACCACATCTGTGTTTGTATCAATCTCCAGAACCAGTTCTACCTACTAGACAACGACGGGCGACTCATCGAAATGCCGGTCAATGCTCGAGGTCTACTCGTTTGATTCCTAGCTTGTCGACAAACGAAGGAAGGACGAAAGTGTGAAAGTTTCGATCTTGGTCCCTGCATTCAACGAGGAAGCGACGATCCTGCGCGTTCTGGATAAGCTCATCCAGCTACCAATCGGGTCGCCTGAAATTATCGTGGTGGATGATGGCTCGACCGATCGAACCGGAGAGTTGGTGCGGGATTTTCAAATTCGCCATCCGCAGGTGCGGTTGATCGAGTCGTCGCCGAATCAGGGTAAAACGGCGGCCATTGCGAGAGCTATCTCGGAAAGTACAGGGGACATCTTGATTGTGCAGGATGCGGACTTGGAATACGACCCCAAGGAGATCCCCGATGTCCTCGCTCCGATCATGGATGACGTCGCCGACGTCGTTTACGGAAGTCGATTTCTCGTGAAACGCGCTTCACGAGTCCTCTATTTTTACCATTATCTGGCCAATAAATTCCTCACCTTTCTGAGTAATTTTCTGACCAATCGCAACATGTCCGATATCGAAACTTGTTACAAAGCGTTTCGGCGCGAGGTGATTGTTCCGCTGTCATTGACGAGCAAAGGTTTCGGATTGGAAGTGGAAATCACTGCGATGGTCTGCAAAACGCGCGCGAGAACCTACGAGGTTCCGATTTCGTACTATGGTCGGACTTATGAAGAAGGAAAAAAGATTGGGGTCAGGGATGGCTTGGCCGCGATATGGTACATCCTTTATTACAATTTGATGCACCCGTGGACTGCGGCGGGTCAAGAGTACATTCGGAATGTCGATAAGTCCCTCATCGAACGTGCAAATAAGGATAGGATTCGATAGGCCATACGGATCGGGAGAATGGCTTTTACCGACTCGTGGGATTGATTGGATCCTACATGGAATAGAGCCCCGAGGGGCACGCGAGTGATGCGAGGATGGATGGCTGAACCATGGTCGCTGAGCTCGTTCGTCGAGTTCCCAAAGACAAGTTATTTATTTAGGAACTGCTTTCCATGTGTCCTGTTGTCTCGCGATTGCGCTCATGTTAGCGCCACCTTCTCGTGTTACGGTGTAGCCAGTCTTTTTCGCAAATTCGATATGATCTTCTGGCCAGTTGCGATCGAGGGAAATGGAAGGACTTCCTTCAGTGTGCAAACGAGGAGAGGTGATGGCTTCCTCCATCGAATCGCCAAGAAATAGATACTCGGTGAGAATGTCAAACAGAGAATTCGGGATTTTTCGTCCTCCGGTTCCTCCAAGCACTACCGTAGGGCTATCGTTTTCCATGACGATTGTCGGAACCATGTTGTGCAAGGGGCGTTTCCCTGGTTCCGGGCCATTGGGATGTCCAGGAGTCGCATCAAATCTTGACAATCCATGACCTAAAGTTAGTCCCAGTCCTTCAACCGTGACGCAAGCCCCGTAGCCATTCCCATGGGTCAGAGTAAGGGCTGCGCAATTCCCCAGTCGGTCTACAGCATTCAGATGGATCGTTCCTGCCTGTTTTTGCGGCATTACCTTGTGGTCCATCCACTTGCCTGACTGGACGACACGCAAAAGCATTTCTGCATTGGATCTCGCGTAATCGAGAGAGAGCAATCGATCGATCGGTACCTCGGAGCAATTGGGATCGCCCAATAGAGTCAAGCGATCCCGCCACACCAGTCGGGTTGCCTCAATTTTCGCATGCAGCCGTTGTAAAGGATCCGTGATGGATTTCCAACGCATTGCCTCGAGCAGTAACAGGCCTTGAAGGACGCTGATTCCTCCCGCCGTTAATGGGGCTGTGTAAATCGTTTTGCCTTCGATGGAAATAGACAAGGGTTCCACCATATTCGCTCGATAGTTTGCCAAATCCTCTCGGGTCAACAAGCCACCATTTTTTTGAATGCATCCAGCAATCTGGGTTGCGATGTCACCTGTGTAGAAAGAAGTAACTCGGTTCGCCCTAGCTAGTGATTCCAGAAGCGTTGCGAGTTCGTGGTTGCGGAGTTTCGAGCCTTCCTTGGGTAATTCGCCGTCAGGCATAAATATTTTTTTGGATCCAGGATCCGTGCGCAACAGCCTATTGTTGGCAAGGCTTTGGAGAATCCCTCTGGTAACAGGAATTCCATCTCTCGCGAATGCAATCGCTGGTTGCACAAGCTCACCAAATCCCCATGTGCCGAAGCGATCGATCGCCAATTGCAATCCTGCCAGAACGCCAGGGACTCCAACAGTATTCCAGCCTACACTGGATTGAACGTTGGTTGGATGGATGCCGTCTTTGTATTTCCCACGTGCATCAGGTTGAAAGTGGTCTCGAGTGATGGACGATGGTGCTGTGGTGTTTCCATCAATCGCTATTACTTTTTTGCCACCTTCGGTTGCGATGACAGCGGACATCCCGTAACCGCCAATTCCGGTGCTGCTCGGTGATGTGATCGCCGAAACCAAAGCAGCAGCTACAATAGCATCAATCGCATTTCCTCCTTCGGCTAAGACCTTCATACCTGCAGTTGCCGCTTGAGGCTGTCCATTGACGACTCCGTAGAACTCCATGGACTTGGATTGAGTTGTTCGCGGAGAAATCGCAGAAGCCGCGAAGATAGGACCTGCTGCGAGGAATGACCGTCGTGTGGATCGGATGATAGGTATCAATCCAGTCTCTCCTTGAAGGCTAGAGTCGTAAAAGCGTTGATGATATCGAAATCGTTAGGGTAAGTGTCGATGCGATCGATTCAATCTAGGTTTGAGTCCAGACAGGATTTTCACCCAAGCCTCCAGCGGTCGGTAGCTGACGAAAGCAGGGTATGCATCCATCGCAAGGGCTGATAGGGCGTTCCCGTTGCGAAAAAGTTTCGACCCGCAGATCGCCCAACTCGGCTACGGATTCCTACACGGTACGCGAGGTCTCAAGCAATAGCCTTTTCCAGGTTCGAGATCGCACAGAAGCTATTTGGGGATATCGATTTTCATGCATCCTGCGGCGGTCATGCAAAACGATATAGGTCAAGCGCCAATCCGACGTGCGTAAAGCTTTCTGGCTTCTTCCACATTTTCCGTCCCACGAATGATGGCACGCCCATCGTGGAAAACCGTCCAGCTCATTCCATCCAATTCGAATTTGAGCATGTAGGAATTTTCAGACACCTCGCACTCCTGCGCGAGACGTTCCGCAAGCGTCTTGAGGTCCATCGAAGAACGAGTTGTGTTGATTTGAACGGAATTGCGTCCGCACATCGCCTTCGCTTGGGTACCTAGGTGACCGCTCAAGAAATCGAAGTTCCTTTGAACGCAAGCACGGCACCCAGGTTGGGAATCCGATGGCAACTGGCGTCGAATCGTTAGTTTTCGGATCTCCCCGTGCCACAAATCGAAGGTCCGAAGTCCTCCATCCATTGCTTCGGAGCCGGCGACCAGATACTTCAGAACCTCTAAAGCTTGCCAATTTGCGATCAAGCCAACCGCGGGCCCGATCACTCCTGCCGAGTCGCAGGTTTGCATTTGCTCTGCGGGAGGTGGTTCAGGAACCAGGCAACGAAAGCAAGCTGTTCGCCCTGGAATGATGGTCATCGACTGACCAGAGGCACCCACAATACCAGCATGCACCCAAGGAATATTGGTTTGGCAACAAAAATCGTTGATCAGGAAGCGAGTCTCAAAATTATCGGTACCATCGACAATCAGATGACAGCCAGCGAACAATTTTGAGATACTGTCTGGTTGCACATCGCACACATGTGCTTCCAAAGCAATGTGCGAATTGATTGCATGGAGGTGTCTTTGGATCGCCACCGACTTGGGGGTGGCCTCTTGCGCATCCTTTTCAGTAAACAGAGTTTGCCGTGGCAGATTATCCCACTCAACCCAATCCCGGTCGATCAAGACGAGCGTTCCAACTCCGGCCCGGCACAAACGTTCAGCAACTGCCGAACCCAAGGCACCAACGCCGCAAATACCCACTTTCGACGCTGCAATTTTTCTTTGCCCTAGTTCACCGATCGGCTGAAAGGCTTTTTGCCGTCGATAACGATCCATAGTATTCGTAAAAATGCATGAGTGATTTGTGCGATCGACTTCTAGGGGGTCCAACCAAGATCACTTCCAGCTTCCAATGCCAACCAGAAGCAATCTTCTAGACGCGCACTTCACTCAGTATAGCGTGCGAGCGATCTAGATTTTAAAACGAATACGATCCGAGCTTACGGTGGGGAGTTTTCTGGGGATCCAGAGCAATTCGTTCTAATACCCCAAATCCCACGGGATCTAGCTCAAGGTTCTTGCGATACTGGGAATCGAATGACTGAGATCCAGTTATTTTTTCGAGAGCGCTTTGAGAACGGCGGTTCCCATATCCGCAGGGGACGGAGCCACGACAATACCTGCATCCTCGAGCGCTGCGACTTTTTCCGCTGCAGTCCCCTTGCCTCCGCTGATGATAGCGCCGGCATGACCCATACGTTTCCCTGGTGGAGCGGTTGCGCCAGCGATAAATGCGGCCACCGGTTTGGTCACATGTTTCTTGATGTAGTCCGCAGCCTTTTCTTCTGCATCCCCACCGATCTCACCGATCATCAAAATGACCTCGGTATCCGGATCTTTCTCGAACAGTTCGAGCAGATCGATCTGAGAAGTACCGACGATGGGATCACCCCCAATTCCTACACAGGTGGACTGGCCGAGTCCAATCTTCGAAGTCTGCCAAACGGCTTCGTAGGTCAGGGTGCCTGATCGACTCATAATCCCAACCTTGCCAGGTTGATGGATGTAGCCTGGCATGATTCCGATCTTGCATTCACCAGGAGTGATGACTCCCGGACAATTGGGACCGATGAGATACGAGCGGCTGTTCCGCACGACTTCGTAGACATAAACCATGTCGAGGACGGGAACACCTTCGGTGATAGCGCAGATCACCTCGATCCCTGCATCGATTGCTTCCAAAATCGCGTCTGCTGTGAACGCTGGCGGAACGAAGATCATGGAGGCGTTGGCTCCCGTCTTCTCGACCGCTTCCTGCACTGTATCGAAAACAGGGAGTCCTTCGATCGTTTCGCCGGACTTGCCTGGGGTGACACCCCCGACCATGTTGGTGCCGTAGTCTTTACAACCCTTGGTATGAAAAGCCCCAGCTTTGCCCGTGATTCCTTGGCAGATAACGCGTGTATTTTTATTAACTAGAATGCTCATGATTGGTTTGAAAGAGTGCGCTGATGGATTGGTATGGAATAGAACGAAAGCTACTGAATGGAGGCTACCACCTTTTTGGCTGCATCCGTTAGGTCGTCGGCAGCAATGATTGCCAAACCACTTTCCTTGAGCATCTTTTTCCCTTCCTCGACTTCCGTTCCTTCCAGTCGTACGACTAGAGGAACATCAAACCCCACCTCCTTGGACGCTTCGATCAAGGCAGTCGCGATGGTCGTGCATCGAGCGATTCCGCCGAAAATATTGACCAGGATCGCTTTCACATTCGGGTCGGAAAGAATGATTCGGAATGCCTCGGTAACCTGCTGGGTATTTGCTCCGCCACCGACATCGAGGAAGTTGGCTGGAGAGCCGCCATGGTATTTGATGATATCCATGGTCGCCATGGCCAATCCAGCACCATTGACGAGGCAAGCGATATTGCCATCGAGTTTGACATAGCTGAGACCCGTATTCGAGGCTCGAACCTCTGAAGGATCTTCCTCGGCAAGGTCTCGAAGCTCCTTCAGTTCGGGATGACGGAATAGAGCGTTGTCGTCGAAGGTTACTTTGGCATCGAGTGCTACCATCGCACCATCCTCGGTGATGACCAGCGGGTTGATCTCTGCCATCGCACAATCGAGATCTACAAAAATCTTGCACAGCTTTTTGAAGAAGAAGTCGGCACTTTTGGCTGCCGATCCGGAGATGCTGAGCTTTTTACAAAGTTTGCGAACCTGAAATGCTTGTAAGCCATGCGCTGGATCGAAGTGTTCACGAAGGATCTTTTCGGGAGAATCGTGGGCCACTTTTTCAATTTCGACTCCGCCTTCGCTGCTCACCATAAGCAACGGTTTCTTGGCGGCTCGATCGAGTACGACCGCGGCGTACAATTCCCGGGCGATCTTGCATCCAGATTCTACAAAGACTTGATTCACTTTGCTGCCGGCCTCACCCGTCTGAATCGTTACCAATTCGTTGCCGATCAAATTCTTCGCGACATTCGCCGCTTCGTCTGCAGACTTAACGAGTTGCACACCTCGCTGGGTCGGTATTTGCTTGATCGTTCCTTTTCCTCGACCACCGGCATGAATCTGAGCTTTTACGACCGCGAGAGAACCTCCAAGTTTTTCGAATGCGTTTTTGGCTTCCTCAGGGCTGCGGGCGACATATCCTTCCAGAACCGGGACCTGTGCCTTTCGAAAAAGTTCTTTCGCCTGATATTCGTGGATTTTCATGGAGGACTCGCCGGTCAAACGGGGAAATGGTTGTTTCTCTAATATCGAAACTGCAAATGATTTAGGATTGTCGTGGACTGTCAAGCCGCAATGGAGTGAGAGAATCCTCGAGTCAAAGAACAAATATTCAGTACAATTCTCCGAACTCGTTGGGACGTTCTAAAACATCGCAGTAAAGGGGCTCCATGTCGACGGAATCTACAGCAAAAACACCTTGGATAGATCATCCTCGATGGCAAAAACTCGTGGTCGACACCTATGCCGAAGCGTTTCGAAGTTTGTACGCTCGGGTTTTAGTGACAGCGCGAGACGAAAAATGGCTTATGGCGGCATGTCGAGCTGCTACCGGGCATGCTAGCAGCACAATTCTTTGCGATTGCGAAGCGGGCATCGAACAGATCGTCGATGGCACCAGCCAAGGAGAGCGAACACCCGATGGTAGGATTGGTGCTTACCTCCAGTTTCACGTTCCTCGATTTCGAAAAGATCGTGTCGAACATCTGGAACGCGTTCTATTAGCGCGACTCAGCCAGAATGTTTTAACGTGTCCGACCACGAGACTTTTTAATGCCTTGGATTCAGATCCCTATTTCAAACTGGGTAGGAAAATCGCATTCTTCGGCGATGGACATCAACGAAGGACTGTTGAATTCGGGGAAAAGGGGTGGACGATCCCCACTCTGGGTGGGGAATTCTTCCTGTCGAGGAGATTCGGGTATGCCGATGGAATTATGGGTGGAAACTTATGGTTTTTAGGATTCACCGAGGAAGCGGCTATCGCGGCAGCCGAGGCAGCAGCCATCGCCGCCGATCGATGTCCCAACGTCATTACAACCTTTCCCGGTGGTGTGGCGGCTAGTGCCAGCAAGGCTGGAAGTAGCTATTCCTTTTTGATTGCGAGTACTTACGCCGAATACTGCCCTACCCTCAAAACGAAGCTCGGGGCTCAGTCCCTAGTTCCAGAGGGGGTCAAGTCCATCATGGAGATTATCGTCAACGGGGTTTCGCTCGATGATGTTGCATCTGCAACCTATGCCTCGATCGAGGCGGCGCTTGATGTCGAAGGCTTGCACAGCATTAGTGCCGGTAACTACGGAGGGAGACTGGGTAAATCATTCATCTATTTGCATCCAGATAAACACTCTGTTGCGTAATCCATCATGGCCATCGAATCGGAATGCAAAGGTTGTGGTATTCGCCTACGCGTAGAGGATCGCTACTCGGGATTGCAGGCCAGGTGCCCGCAATGCAGCATGATCTACACGGTTCCTACAGCCTCCGTAGAACGGCTTCCGCCGAGCGACGACTCTGCCGCCAATGCGGAGTCCTTATCGACCTCAGGTGGCTCGGGAATGCTGCCGTCGGAGTCTGCCGATTCCTTCAAACCACTGCCGACGATCATCGAACCCTTAGAATCCAGTTCGAAGGCTACCGATATCCGTCCTGAAATCGCTGGGAATGGAACAGCGGACGTCGATGATCAATTCTACGTTCGTATCCCCAGCGGACAGGTTTTCGGCCCAACAAACGCGGCCACGATCCAGGAGTGGGCTGCTCAGGGACGTGTCAATCCTAGTTGTTCGATCCGTCCTGCATCGACCGAAGCATGGATTGGGTTCAGCACATGGCTAACACAGCAATCTCGAATTCAATCCTCGAATAATGTCCCGTTTGGAGATCCGAGAACAACCTCCGGTCCGAACATTTATGGAACCGATTTCGGTAATGTCAGCCCACCAGCAAACCAATCGCCGACGGTGAAGTCAGGTAAAGGTTTGCTCGTTTTGTGTCTTGGACTGGCTAGCTGGGTGCTTTGTCCTACGCTGTGCTTCCCACCTATTTGCGCCATTGCTACCATCGTACTGGGGCTCGGGGAATTAAAGAAAATACGAGAAGGGCAGTCCCCTTCACAAGAAAAAACAATGGTTCTCATCGGGCTCTGGGCAGCCATACTCAACCTCGTGGTCATGTTCGGATTGTTACTCATTTCCTTGGTTGGGGAGGCGTTGAGTCGGTGAAATCATTGAAAATGTTCGGAACGCCAATCCCTCTACCGTCGCTTCGTCGCTAGGAACCTGCTGTGAAATTGATCATCGCTATCGTCCAACCAGCCAGGTTGGAGGATGTTAAAGAAGCTCTTACCGAGGTAGAAGTCTTCCGATTGACCGTTCTGGATTGCCTTGGGTTCGGCCGTCAAAAAGGTCAAAAGTCTGCTTTTCGAGGCCAAGACCTCTCGGTTAACCTTCTGAGGAAGGTGCAGCTTCAAATTGCGGTGAACGATGAGTTTGTTGAACCGACAATCAATGCAATCATGAAGGGGGCGCGAACAGGTGAGAAAGGGCAAATTGGGGACGGAAAAATCTTCGTTTTACCCATGGACGATTGCATTCGTATTCGAACCGGAGAACGCGGCACGGAGGCTATCTAGCGACAAATTATTTGGGAGTTCACTGCCCGGATACCGGCTATTTTTTGCCCTCATCGAATCCTGGGTAGGGCGTGGCAAAATCATCGATCGGCTCGGAAATAAGCGGGCTTAAAAAAGAAGCTTCGTTCCTGGGAAACATAATGACCGACTGTTTTCCGATGCCGATAAATTCATGGATTGGGTCGACCAGGGTGGGATTACGCTTTCAGTTAAGGGGAGTTGTGTGATGCAAAAAGATGTCGCTGTGATCATCGCCGCAGCAGGAAAAAGCTCACGTTTTCGCGATCCCTTCTCGAAAAAAGTCTTCACTCTTTGTGCTGGCAAACCGGTTTGGCAACACAGTGCGCAACTCTTCTCCGATCATCCGCGGGTTGCTCAGATCATCATGGCCATTGCACCGGAGGATAAAGAGACCGTGAATGAGAAATTCTCTGGGAACCTTACGATGCTCGGGGTAGAAGTCGTCCTGGGTGGCAAGGAACGCTACGAAAGCATTCGCAATGCGTTGGAACGTGTTCGGCCATCCATCCAACTCGTGGCTGTCCACGATGCTGCTCGACCATGCTTGACTCGGAACTCTTTCGATTCGGTGGTTCAGGCGGCAGAAAAGAAAGGAGCCGCGATATTGGCTTCGCCTATACGAGGTACGGTCAAACGATGCGATTCCGGGGATAAGATCGTGGAAACAGTCGCGCGAGATGGGCTATGGCAGGCACAAACACCACAGGTCTTTCGCGCGACTCTACTCAAGGCTGCCTATGCCAAACTGCGAGGTAATCCGACCGATGACGCGCAGGTTGTCGAAGCGTCTGGGCAGTCTGTCTTTTGCGTGGAGGGGCCAGAGACCAACATCAAGATTACCACGAAGGAAGATCTCAGGATCGCAGAAGCATTTCTCCGCGTGCCTTCTCGCTCAAAAGATAATCCCTTCTTTTGAAACTCCTCTGAATCGAGGAAAAGGTTTGGCGATTTGAAGCGATCCAGTGGGACCGCTATACGATTAGAACCCATTCCAAGAGCTTCGAGCGTTTAGGAAATCACCCGTCGCAAAACATGACGAATTACCGAATCGCCATAGAAATCAGTTTTTTCGTCTTCTCGAAACACATCGTTTGATGTCTTCAAAAACATCCTCTGCGCTCTGCATACCATCTACTGTTTCGAGTTTTCCCTGCTTGGCGTAATACTCGGTCAACGGAGCTGTCTGAGTATTGAAGACGTGAATTCGCTCTCGAATCGTCTCATAATTATCATCCGCTCTACCATCGATCTCGGCACGTTTCAAAAGCCTTTGGATCAGCTCTTCCTCCTGGACTTTCAGCTCCAGTGCCATGTCTAACTTCAGACCCATTTCGGCAAGGTGATCATCTAAGAGTTGGGCCTGAATGATCGTTCGAGGGAAACCATCAAAAAGAGCTCCATTTCTGCATTCATCGCTTTGCAATTTTTGAGAAACAATGCGCATGACGAGATGATCAGGCGCTAACTTGCCAGCATCGATGTACGAAGCAACCCATCGAGAGAGAGCCGTTTCCTGTTTCTTGACGCTCCGGAGCATTTCGCCCGTAGAAAGGTGCGGTATGTTGAGGTACTCGACTAGCCGCTTACACTGAGTCCCCTTACCGGCGCCTGGAGGGCCGATGAAAACCAAACGCACAGAGCGGCCCTTCCTTTCTAGCAGATCTGATTGAGTGTCAAAACGGAAGCTTGATTATTCCTCAAGCAGTCCTTTGTAGTTGCGCATGAGCAAGTGGCTGTCAATCTTTTGAATCAAGTCAAACGCAACACTTACCGCAATCAGCAAGCCGGTACCGCCATAAAACGATGCAACGCTGAAAGAAACCCCGAACTGAGACGTGATGATGGTAGGAACGATAGCAACGATCGCAAGGAATGCTGCCCCCACATACGTGATTCGAACCATTACCTTTTCCAAATAATCGGCGGTTCGCTTTCCAGGGCGATATCCGGGTATGAATGCTCCGGAATCCTGAAGGTTCTGTGACATTTCCTTCGGATTGAACATGATCGATGTCCAAAAGAAACAGAAGAAGAAGATGAGCAGTACATAGAGCAGGTTGTAGAAAAAAGAACCTTGGTTTTGGAGCATGTTTGCCAGGTAATTGAGGAAGACGCCCAAGCCTTCCCACCAGCCGGTGACGGAATTCGCCAATACGGTAAACAACAATGCCGGAATCATCAGCAAACTACTCGCGAAGATAATGGGCATCACACCGGATTGATTAATTTTCAAAGGAAGAAATTGCTTCGATCCTCCCATGACCCTTCGACCGCGAACGTGCTTGGCGGACTGCATCTGAATGCGGCGCTGGGCCATCGTTATGAATACGACTGCGAAAACGACCGCAACAAAAAGAAACGCCAAAACCAGCAGAACATCGGGACCGATGCTACTGTTGGACATCCCGCTCAAATTGCTCGACATGTTTTGTCGGATATCCCACAGGGCGCGCGGCATCTGCGCCAAGATACCGGCCATGATGAGCAGCGAAACACCGTTCCCAATCCCGTATTCATCGATCTGCTCCCCCAGCCACATCAGGAACAGCGAACCCGCCGTCATGATCGCAACCGATGTGATTTGCCAACCGAAAGAAAGTTCAGTCGAGCCGTTCGCAAAGAAAACATCTGAGATCGAACCAGCGGATTGGCCGATAATCATGTATCGGAGATAGACCCAACTTTGGATCACACAAATAAACACAGTCAAGTAGCGGGTGTATTCATTGATTTTCTTGCGACCCGCTGGTCCTTCTTTTCTCAGTTGTTCAATCGGGGCCCAAACTGTGCCTAGCAACTGAAAAATAATGGAAGCAGAAATGTAGGGAGCAATGCCTAGACCAAAGATCGTAAGTGTCCTTAGGTCTGTTGCTGAGAACACCGCAACTTTGTCCAGGAACGACTGCACTTCCCCACCGAGCGAGATGCTCGACTCTTGCAACACCGGCAGTCGAATGTGATAGCCGATTCGGTAAATCGCCAACAGAGCGAGAGTCAAAAGAATTTTTTGACGCAGCTCAGGTATCGAAAAGACAACCCGCAGTTTTTCCAGCATCGACTGAATTCCTAATCGCTTGGTCGCTCGTTGAAAGCGACTTGGGTTCTGTAGTTATGCGTTCCCAACCGAAATCCCGGTAGGCATGTATTGTTTCCAAAGTTAGCCATCATGGCTAGCCGAGATTACATTCAGTTCATGGCGCGGTCAAATAAAAACACCACGCTGCCGCGTGGTGCTCGGATCTCTGCAGGCTACGGCGGGGCGTTACTCCCCCTTCAAGGCAGCAACTCTCTCGTCCGGAGTGCGCTTCGCAGCGACGACTTCGACGGATCCTCCAGCCTTCGCAATTTTTTCCTTGGCTGTCTCGCTCACGCGAGTGACCACGAATTTCAGCGGCTTGGTGATTTCCCCATCTCCGAGGATTTTGATTTCGTCGCAGCGCAGTTTCACCAATCCCTTCTCTCGAAGGGTGGTTGGAGTGACCTCCTCGCCAGCCTCAAAAACTTCATTGATCGAGCCGACGTTGACCCCGAAAACGGTAGGAGCCCAGCGATTGTGGAAGCCGCGTTTGGGGATTCGACGTACCATCGGGAGGTCGCCACCGTTGAAAATCGGGTGGCGAGAGTACCCACTTCGGGACTTGTGACCATTGTGGCCCCGACCCGCTGTCTTACCCGTCTTGCTGCCGACGCCTCGACCAATTCGTTTGCGAGCGCGATTCTTGACGATACCGTTGTTAACTTCTTCTAGATTCATTAGAGATTGACTCCTCGGAGCCGTTCGACGTCCTCTTTGGTTCGGAGCTGTTCCAGAGCGTCAAACGTCGCTTTGATCAGAACCGATGGATTGTTAGACCGGAAACTCTTGGTCAAAATGTCTTGGATCCCCACCGCCTCGCAAACTGCCCGAACGACTTGCCCTGCGATGATCCCAGTACCAGGGCTGGCAGGCATGAGAAGAACGTGAGCTGCTCCAAAGCGGCCTGAAACGGCATGTGGAATCGTCCCATTGACCAACGGTACATGGATCATGCTTCGATTGGCGGCCTTTTGAGCTTTCGAAACACTCGGCGGAACTTCGTTCGCTTTACCATATCCGTACCCAACCTTGCCCTTGCCGTCTCCGACGACGACCAATGCCGCAAAGCTAAAACGACGACCACCCTTTACCACGGCGGCGCATCGTTTGATTTTCAGAACGCGGTCGATGAGTCCATCGCCCGAAGATTGTTCTACTGTGCTTGCCACTCTTTGATCACTCCCGATTAAAATTCAAGTCCTGCTTCACGAGCGGCATCCGCGAATGCAGCTACTCGACCATGATACTTACATGAACCGCGATCCAACGTCACCTGCTTGACCCCTTTGGCAATCGCTCTTTCAGCGAGAATTTTGCCTAGTTGCTTCGCAGCTTCGCAGTTGCCTCCGTAACCGATCTTGGAACGTAAATCCTTGTCCCGAGAGGTTGCAGATACGATCGTTTTGCCAGCTACATCATCGATCAATTGACAACCAAAATTTGCTAACGAGCGAGTGACGCATAAACGCGGTCGCTCCGGCGTGCCTCGCACCCGCTTACGGACTCGAAAAGCCCGACGCTTTCGCTGACCATCTACTACTTTTCTAATATCCACAACTAACCTCGAAGATCCACCAGTTTTTTCTTACACGGCCGACAATGGAACTTGCCAGCTTGAAAACCAACTCATCCTCAAACCTAGGTCGCACTCTTGCCAGGCTTGATCTTGACTTGCTCACCGACGTAGCGAACCCCTTTACCCTTGTAGGGCTCAGGCTTCCGTAACGCCCGAACATATGCAGCAAACTGACCTACCGCTTGCTTATCGCATCCCCTGACGTTGATGTGTGTTTGATCCGGGCAGGTAACATCCAGTCCCTCTGGGATAGGTATTTGCAGTTCGTTCGCAAAACCTACGCGCAACTGCAGGACCTTCCCTTTAATCGCTGCCAAGTATCCAACACCGATCACTTCAAGTTTCTTCTCGTAGCCGTTCTTGACCCCATGAATCATGTTATTGACTAGGGCTCGAGTCAAGCCATGGAATGCTCGTGCATCCCGTTCGTCACTCCCCCGGGTCACCTCGACCGACTTACCATCGTCGCTCAGCTTCACAGAAACTTCGTCTCGGTGGGTGAAAGATAACTTGCCCTTCGGTCCCTCGACCAAAACATCGTTACCATGAACCGAGACTTTTACGCCATCGATCAATGGGATAGGTTTCTTGCCGATACGCGACATGTTTTTTTCCTTTGGAATGTTTGAACGAGCCCGGCGGCTCGCAGTCTTCCATCTGTTATCTGTTGTGTGTTCTGTTACCAACCAACGACCGTCCGTCGATCAAGCGATCGCTTGTGTCGACGTTCGATCACGAACTAGCAAACCTCCGCCAAAACCTCTCCGCCGAGCTTTTGCTGACGGGCTTCTCGATCGCTAACGACCCCCTTGGACGTACTGACGATAGAAATCCCCATCCCGTTGAGGACAGGTTTCAATTCGGTGCACTTCGCATAAACTCTTCGTCCAGGCTTGCTGACTCGGCGAACGGACTGAATGATCTTCTCGCCGTTCGGGCCGTACTTGAGTTCAATTCTCAATACTTTGGCTGGGGCTGAATCGTCCACCTCGGAATAATCCCAGATGTAACCTTCCCGTTTCAAAACGTCTGCTACGCCTTTACGCAGTTGCGAAAGTGGTACATCGACGAACCGTCGTTCTATACGAACGGCATTTCGAATCCGGGTCAACATGTCTGCGATTGGGTCATTGATCATAATTCTTAGTTCCCCCGTCTCTTACCAACTTGCTTTGCGTACACCAGGAATCAAACCTTTGTCTGCCAGCTGTCGAAAGCAAATACGGCAGATGCCAAATTTGCGATAAACTGCTCTTGGACGGCCGCAGAGCTTGCAGCGGTTCTCACGACGAGTTGAAAACTTGGGCTCACGTTTGGCTTTTGCAATCTTGCTTTTGCTTGCCACTGGTGGTAATCCGGTTAGTACTAGGAAAACGGGTTAATATTCAATTGGAAGTGCGCTGCGAACGCAACTTCTTCACTTATGCTGACTTCTTCTTGGGAGCTCGGAATGGCATTCCGAACATCTCCAACAATCTACGAGCCTGCTCATCATTCGAAGCCGACGTAATGATGGCGATGTTCATTCCCTGAGCTTTGGCGTACTTGTCCCCATTCAACTCTGGAAATACCAACCATTCCGACAATCCCATCGAGTAGTTGCCATTGCCATCAAAGGCGGTACGACTAACTCCTCGAAAGTCACGAACTCGGGGCAGCACGATGCTGATCAATCGATCTAGGAACTCGTACATTCGCTCCCGACGGAGCGTGACTTTGCAGCCGATAGGAACACCTTCCCGCAAACGAAAGCCAGCGATCGACTGACGAGCGAGTGTCAAGACTGGCTTTTGACCGGAAATTTCCGTCATCGCGTCGGCTGCCAATTCAAGGAACTTCTTGTCCTGCATCGCTTCCCCGACCCCCATATTGATGGAAATCTTCTCCAGCCGAGGGATAGCCAGTACATTCTTGATCCCGAGTTCGCTGCCGAGTTGCGGCTGAACGGTATCTACATAGTGTTGTTGTAATCGAGGTGCCATTTTTTTCGTCGAACCACGCAAGGTTCATTCGCTGTAAGGACTATTGACTGCTTGTAAACCGACTATCGAATTGCACGATTCGTTTCAAATCAGGATTTGAAACTACTTCGACTTTCCTGCATTGCTCTTCCTCGGAGGGGCCACGACGCTGATCGTTTGCCCGCTCTTCTTGCTGTAACGTTCTTTTGTCCCATCTGGCAAGAACCGAACACCGATCCGTGTTGGCTGCCCAGTTTGAGGACAAACGAGCGCGACCTTTGCGGCGTCGACAAAAGATTCTTTCGACAAACGCCCCCCTTGCGGATTCCGCTGGGATCGCTTGACGTGCTTGAAAATTTTGTTGAGACCTTCCACAACGACTTTGTTGTTCGCTCGGTCGACCTTGATCACTTTGCCCTTCTGGCCTTTGTCACGACCAGAAAGCATTACCACTGTGTCATTCACTTTGATCAGCATTTAAACCACCTCACTCGCCAAAGATACGATCTTGGTGAAGCTTTTCTCGCGAAGTTCCCGAGCAACCGCACCAAAAATACGAGTCCCACGGGGATTGTTGTCCTTGTCGACCAAAACTACGGCATTGGTATCGAACCTTACGTAACTCCCATCCGCACGGCGAGCCGGTTGTTTGACTCGAACGATCACTCCGCGGACCACCGCTTTCTTCTTGATTTCGCTCCCAGGAATCACACTTTTGACTGAGCAAATGATCACATCCCCCAGCCCCGCGTAGCGACGTCGCGTACCCCCGAGCACCTTGATGCACATCACTTCACGTGCCCCAGTGTTGTCAGCTACGACCAATCGTGTTTCTTGTTGAATCATTTTCGACTATTCCAAACTGCTTCGTTTGTATTACGGCGTCCGATGCCGTCGTTTTCAATTCGTTCGTCCTAACCTGCGTTCCAATTCCCAGCATTCAGGAGTTGAAAATCGGTTCCCCTCGCATCAACGCCGTTTCACGGTCGATTAACTCGAGGTTCCTTCGTCTCCCAACACACTCGCCTCGACCTGCTTGTTCTTCTCGACGACCTTCACCAAGTTCCAACGCTTCAGCTTGGATAATGGTCTCGACTCTTCAATCTCCACTCGATCACCAACCCGAGACACGTTGTTCTCGTCATGGGCATGGCAAACCGTCTTCTTGCGGATGATCTTCGAATAGCGCGGGTGTCGAACCAAACGCTCAATCTCGACTCGTCGAGTCTTCGACGCTTTATCGCTGGTAACAACTCCAACCAAAATTCGACGTGGCATAGTGTGTAACGTTGATGAAAAATGCTGTGTAAAAAGGGGAGCTAGGCTTTCTTCCTAGCCCGTTCGCTTTGAATCGTTCGTACCCGGGCGATCAACCTACGGTTGTGCCGCATTTGTGTCGGTACGTCCACTCTCTCTGTTTGAGACTGCAATCGCAGTTTGAACATCGTCTCTGCAGCGTCAACTGCAGTCAGCTCAAGCTGCTCATCGCTCATCTCTCGAAGTTCTGAAGGTTTCATTTCAAATCCAAGTGTTGTTGCTTGCAACGACATTCGCGTTAGGGAGTACTCTTCGCCTCCCCGCCTTCCCTACGCAGGTCGGCGACGGATCATGCGTACCGGAATAGGCATCTTTGCAGCTAGACGCGCGAAACAAACCTTCGCTTGTTGCTCCGTCACGCCGCTCAATTCGTAAAGGACTGTTCCGGGCTTGACTACCGCCACCCAGTATTCCGGTTCTCCCTTCCCCTTACCCATCCGGGTTTCAAGAGGCTTGGAGGACACTGGTTTGTCCGGAAAGACCCTGATATAAAGTCGACCTTCACCACGAACGTATTGATTTCCGGCGATACGCCCCGCTTCGATCGTCTGTGCTCGTATCCAGCCCCCTTGGAGGCACTGGAGTCCGTAGTCACCGAAGACAACCTTGTTCCCGCGGGTTGCATTACCTTTTATACGTCCTCTTTGGCTTTTTCGGTGCTTGACCCGTTTGGGCATCAGCGCCATCGTTAGCTTCTCCCGCGTAAGAACCTTGATTTACCCATACCTGAACGCCGATGTTTCCTTGCGGAGTCGCGGCTTCAGCCAAACCGTAACTAATCTTTGCCTGAATCGTGCTGAGAGGCAGAGCACCCGCGTTCCCTTTTTCGCAACGCGCCATTTCTGCACCACCCAATCGACCCGACATTTGTATCTTGATACCTAAGGCACCCGCATCCATCGCGGTTTCGATCGCTCGCTTCATCGTTCGTCGGAAACTGGCTCGTTTCGCCAACTGCTTGGCAATATCCTCAGCGATCAATTGTGCCTGGATTTCGGGGCGATACACTTCTTCCACTTTGAGATTGACGCGCCGCCCGATCAGGTTTTGAAGCTCTTCCTGAAGAACCTCGATCTCCGTTCCCTTTTTCCCGATGATCAAGCCGGGTTTCGCAACGAAGACCATCAACCGAACTTCATCTCGCGTACGCTCGATTTCGATTCGATCGATCCCGGCTTCGCGATAAGCGGGCTTGGTCGGATGATTCTTGATGAATTTGCGAATTTTCTGATCCTCGACGAGCAGCTCAGAAAACTCTTTCTTACTGGCATACCAACGGCTCTTCCAGCCCATTACGATGCCAGTTCGGAAGCCAACAGGATTAACTTTTTGTCCCATGATCCGTTTCCTACAGCTCTTCAAGTCGTTTGAGTTCAACCGATATATGGCTCGATCGCTTCAAAATTCCAAATGCCTGCCCGCGAGACATTGGACGGAATCTTTTGAACATAGGACCTCCATCGATCCTCGCGTCCACCACTACCAACTCTTCGGCCGAAAACGATCGACCACCGTTTTGCTCTGTGTCCTGAGCGTTTCCAATGGCGCTCTTCAGTACCTTCTCCAACATCCTCGCACCGCGATTCGGTTGGAACTGAAGTAACTGCAACGCTTCATCCGCAAACTTACCACGTACCAAGTTCGCCAAGGGACGTACCTTCCTGGCGCTGATGCGTGCGTATCGATGAACGGCTCGAAAAGCCATGATGAATCCCTATACCCCTAAGAACTTGTTATTTCTTACCGCCCTTACCACCGTGACCACGGAAGGTACGAGTGGGTGCAAACTCGCCGAGCTTGTGTCCAACCATATCCTCTGTCACAAAGACTTTGATGTGCGCTTTGCCGTTGTGAACCATAAAGGTCGCACCGACAAATTCAGGCACAATCGTGCAACGCCTTGCCCAGGTCGTGATCGGTTGACTGTCTCCCCTGTCCCGCGCCTTCAACAGCTTCGCAAACAGTTTGGGGTCTACAAACGGCCCCTTTTTTGTCGATCGTCCCATGCGTCCGAACTCTTTGAACTACAAATGGTCTTGCCGAGGCTTTTTAGGCTTTCGGCGTTTGAACAATCCCACAACTCTAGTCGCGGGAGCTTGAAATTCTTTTTTCGGCTGACCGAGATTCCCGGTCAGCTCATCCCCGTCAGCCGCAGTGTCCCTTGGCCAACAGCCCCAATTCAATCTTTTAACGCAGCTTCAACTGGCCGTATCGTACCGACTTGCGTCGGCGGATGATCGCCGTGTTGCTCGGTTTGCGCGGACGTCTTGTAGCTCCGCCCTTCGCGAGCTTGCCCGTCGGGCTCACCGGATGTCGACCACCCTTGGTACGACCTTCACCACCACCATGCGGGTGGTCATGAGGGTTCATTGCAGTACCGCGAACATGGGGCCTCCAGCCCTTCCAACGGTTCCTTCCCGCCTTGCCGATACGGACAGCATCGTGCTCCGTATTTCCAATTTTGCCTATCACTGCTCGGCATTGGCCGGGCACCCGACGAACTTCACCGCTGGGTAATTGCAGCTGGGCCCAAGTCGCTTCTCTTGCCATCAACACGGCGGAGGTGCCAGCCGATCGGCAAAGAGCAGCGCCCCTACCAGGTGTCATCTCGATGCAGCAAATTTCGGTTCCGGGCGGAATGTTCCGCATGGGCAAACAATTTCCTACCGTCGGTGGGGCGTCCGACCCGTTTAGCAGGGTCTGTCCCGCCTTCAAACCGTCCGGAGCGACGACGTATGCCTTTTCCCCATCGGCATAATGCAACAGGGCAATGCGTGCCGAACGGTTTGGGTCGTACTGAATCGAATCGACCTTGGCCGCGACTCCATCTTTGAGCCGCTTGAAATCGATGACTCGGTACATTTGTTTGTGGCCACCACCGCGATGTCTCGCGGTGATGAATCCCTGATTGTTGCGTCCACCGTGACGTTTGAGCCTCTTCAACAGAGACTTCTCCGGCTTAGCTCCCGGGGTCAGTTCTGCAAAATCGCTTACCGACGAATTTCTTCGCCCTGGCGATGTTGGTCGATATACTCGGATTCCCATAATTCAGTCTTCTCTTAGAAGAAGTCGATTTTGTGTTCGCTGCTCAATTTCACGATGGCTTTCTTCCAAGCCTTCGTGGTCCCTGCTTTAGCCCGATACCGTCGAGACTTCCCTGCGCGGTTTTGTGTCGCAATCGCGACTACCTTCACATTGAAAAGTTCCTCGATGGCGTCCTTGATTTCCGTCTTGTCCGCCAAGGGATTCACTTCGAACGCATATCGGTTTTGTCGGGTTGCCTTATGAACCCCCTTCTCAGTCACCAGGGGTCGTATCACGATCTGATGAGCGGTGAGGTTCATGCTGGTTTTAGGAGGCTGCTTTGCCATAATTCAATTCTCGGTTCTTCAAACTAGGCGGTAGCTCGGGATTTAATCCAATCCAACGCGTCTTTCGTGACCACCAACTTCCTCGGCCGCAGGATGGCCAACGCATTGAGGTCGGAAACGGGACTGACCGTACAACCCTCGATGTTTCGGCCGCTCAGGTAGATGTTTTTGTCCACCCCGCCGATCGCTAATGTCTTTGTTTGACCTTCTAGCCCCAGAGCCTTAAATCCGGCTGCGAGTACCTTGGTCTTTGGCGCATCCATCTTGATTTGATCGACCACAACAACCGACCCGGCATTGATCTTGGCAGCGATCGCCATCCGCGTCGCAGCCTGCACGGCCTTTCGCGGTAGCCGATAGTAGTAGGAACGTGGTTGTCGGGAGTTCGCATGGCCACCACCGCGACGGATTGGAGTACGCTTGGCGCCCATCCGGGCGTTACCAGTACCCTTCTGCTTGTACATTTTCTTTGTGGAACCAGCCACTTCACCGCGTGATTTCGTCTTGTTGCTACCCTGACGCTGATTCGCCAAATACATCACCACCGCGTCGTGCAGCAGCTGCTTGCTAATCCTCGGCGCGATTGCGGAGGGATCGATCTCGTAATCCCCCACCTTCGTGCCATTCAAATCGTATACAGGAAGTGTTGTCATTTTTTTGCCCTACAGCATCGATCCTTGGTTCGACTCGGAACTAACCCAGCTTATTGGTTTCACGCACGATCACGAACCCGCCCGTTGGACCAGGAACTGCCCCTCGAACAAGAAGCAAATTGTTTTCGGAGTCAATCCGAACGACCTTCAAGTTTCGCATGGTAACTCGGTCTACACCGTAATGACCTGCACCCTTCTTACCCTTGCGAACTCGTCCCGGGTAAGTACCCGCACTCGTACCACCTGGGTGACGGTGCACTTTCTTTACACCGTGTGTTGCTCGCTGGCCGGCGTAGTTGTGCCGCTTCATCCAACCTGAAAAACCACACCCTTTGGAGGTTCCGGTCACATCTACCGATTTGATCCCCTCGAGAATGCCGACTTTGACTTCCGATCCGACCTCGCCGCTCGCTAGGCCTCGAAACTCCCGAACGAATCTTTTCGGTTCACACTCGGCCTTTTGGGCAGCGACCCCACCGGCGGCCTTCGACTTCGAGGATCTCTTGGAAGAGATCGCGGCAACATGCCCGCGTCCGGCGCGACTCACCAACCTTCGAGGCTTGTCGTCGAAGCCCAGTTGGATCGCATCATAGCCATCTCGATCTACGGTTTTGATTTGCAAAACATGGCAGGGACCGGCCTCGATGACCGTGACAGGAATCGCTCTTCCATCCTGCTCGTAAATTTGTGTCATGCCGACCTTGCGGCCGAGAATACCTTTGCTCATCGTTTTGTTCCGTAAATCGTTTGTCTTGAAGGACTCAGCAACGTTTGACCCGATCACAGACCAGATCAGGCCCCTAATTGGCGGGCCAAGTTGATGGTTACCCTCAAGGCTTCCGCTTCATCGTGGACTACCTGATGGATACGTTGAATGAACCGCTAGTTATCGCGACGTCGCCTTGATCTTGATGTCGACCCCAGCAGGGAGACTCAATTTGTTCAAAGCCTCGATGGTCTTAGCCGTTGCCTGCTTGATATCGATCAATCGCTTGTGCGTTCGGATTTCGAACTGCTGTCGCGCTTTCTTATCAATGTTCGGACCCGAGAGGACGGTGTACCGCTCAATCCGGGTCGGCAAAGGAATTGGACCGTGCACTTCTGAGTGCGTACGCTTGGCTGTGTCAACGATTTCCAACGCGCTCTGGTCCAGCACCGCGTGATCGTAAGCTTCCATACGGATCCGAATAACTTCGTGCGAACCGGACACTATTCAACCTACACGTTAGAACCAAAAAACACACACGAACTGCCTGTAACAGGCTCGTCCAAGCCCCACGTCGCTCGCGGGAGGCAAAAAGATAGGGAGAGCTAGCGAGCTCGTCAATCGCAAAAGAGTTTTTTTGAGAAATCCTCGACTGAAATTCGATGCGTTCAACTTTGTTTCTTGGGATGATTCAACGTTTCCAGCAAGATCGAAACCAGGACGAAGGACCGGACCGCTCGCTAGAATCGTCGTCAAACTTTTTCAGGAGGCTGACGAGCTCTTGTCTTTCGACCAAAGATAGATCGCTCCCCGAGAGCACGACTCGATCGATGGTGGCATCTACGACCTCCAACGCCAGGTCAATGGATTCCGGAGCGATGGGGCGTGCGGAAACGTTGGAAAACTTCATATTTTCCGTTTCCCCGCTATTCTCGGCAAAGTCGATGGATCGGTTGATGTTCGACACAGCCGGTATGGCTTCCGGCAAAGTGTCCAGCCAATCGAGCGGACAAGAAAGCTGGATACGTTCGTAGAGAGCCGTTCGCCCCCGAGGGTCCAAAAGTCGGTACGCTGCGACCGCAATTTCAGCTCGGTGAAGATCGCTGGTTGCTGGATGCGATTTTAGGGAAACTTCACGAGCCTTTGAGTTTGCCGCCTCGCGTATGGTTTCGATGCGACACTCTCCCTTCGACAGGCCCAAACGTCTGAAGAAGTTCCGATTAAGGTCGATACGGGATCGGAGGGTGGTCGATTTTTTCATGGTGGTTTGCTGTTTTCTGCAACGATTCATCTGCGTCCTGCTGCTGCTATCGGCATTATCGTAGTCGTGCAGCGACTGACTTTCCCTCAGCTTTTCATGCACGTGAGACGCGAACGACCACGAACAAGTTCACCGGTTTTGGATATTGGCGGATAAACCATCAAGATTCCGGGGTTAGGATCCCTCCGCAGCCCTAAGAAATTCGATTCGATCCTTGGAAAACCGCAAATCTTTCTGAAAAATCTCGTCAACGTAGGGGTCACTTAAGAATCGGCTCGAACTGGCTATTTGCTATCGTGACTTTCGTGCCAAGTTCACGTACACTCAAATGGGCTAGAACCGATTACTTTATTTGATGAGCTCGCATGGTCGAAACGCAATCTGGAACGATTTCTCAATCCTTGGCAAACGTGGAGGAAAGTATTGCCCACGCCAAATTGGCGGCTCGAGCTGCGGCCGAAAGCAAAGGCCAAGACATCGTTTTGATAGACATTTCCAGGCAGACGTCCATCTTTGACTGTTTTTTGATTGTCACCGGGACGAGCCGTCGCCAACTCCACGCGATCGCAGAAGAGATTCATCGTGTACTAAAAGCTTGCGGAGAAACCCGTTTGAGCATGTCTGGGTACGACGAAAGCCGATGGATAGCTATCGATTATGGAGGGATCGTGATCCATCTTTTCGATGAGGAATGCCGCGGTTTCTACGATCTCGAGGGGCTGTGGGGCGACAGTGTCCGAGTTGATTTGAGCGATGTCTTGAAAGATACCAACGCTCGCCCCAGCAACGGCTAGACAAACCGTTCGCAAAGACCTCGATCGTAGGAGTGCACTGCGTTTCCTGATCTCGAGTGGAGCTAGCGTTTCAGGTCAGTGCGTTGAGTTACCTGCCCGTATCATGTCCCCCGAGGTACTCCCTCGAAAAATGTATTCTCCGGGAACGTGTCTTCTGTATAAAATATCAGGGAAGCGATAGGATCATTCTTACTTTTGGCACGGCCATCGACGGAATTGGGAGCAAACCTTCATGGGGATATCAGTCGAATATTTGTTTTGGCTCTTCCCGATCCTTGTCTCTTCGTCGTTGGTAATGGCGGCTACCCGCCACGAACAGGTCAATGTCATCATCAGCCAGGCAGTGAAGACAGGTGTTTGGACCCTGACCTTTTTGCTAGCGATTGCTGCAGTTCTCTGGTTTGCGATGTACTGGATAGGTTAAGTCCAATTCAGTCTCGACGTGCGGTAACCGATAATTTATTCCCAGGTCGGAATGTGAGGCCTTTCGCTGCGGCCGAAGCTATCCGGTGGCTTTTTATTGCATGGAGGTAGCAATGCGCTGGTTCAGAGTTGGGTTCTGCTTGGTTTCAATCGGTTGGTTGAACAATCATGTGTACGGACAGTACCCCCAAAATTATCAGACTCGTAACGGAGCCATGCTGGGCGGAGTCACCGGCGCCGTCATCGGTGGGGTCGTGGGCCATCAGAGAGATGATACGTTGGAGGGAGCACTCATCGGGGGGGCCGTAGGTGCAATCGCGGGGGGAGTCCTAGGTAACCAACGGGATCACGCGGACCGCAAGCGATACGGCTACTATTCCTATGGTCAGCCCGTCTACGTCGCTCAGCCAACCTACATTGAGCAACGAACGTATGTGCCGGTGCAAAGCACACCGATTCAGCCTAGGACGGTCACGAGAAGGCCTGTCTCTGTTTCGGAAATTGTGAGTATGACACAGAGTGGAGTAAGCGATTCGGTCATCGTATCCCATATTCAGGCAAACGGCGTCGCTTCTAGGCCTGATGTCAATGAAGTGATTTGGATGAATCAACAAGGGGTAAGTGACTATGTCATCACTGCGATGCAGCAGCATGGAAACCCACGTGCTTCTTCCGCATCGACCGTTTATCGGACGTATCCAACGGAAGTCATTGTGAGGGAGGAATATCCTTCCAGTCGCTTTGTCCCCGGACCGACCTATCGACCTTCTTCTCGGCCCGTCTACGTTGAGAGACGAGGGTTTTAGTCGATGGGCTCAATAGAACGTCCTGCCTGGCAATTACCGCAGGGCGTCTCTCGTGGTACATGGGATTATGTAAACGATCGAGCGATTGCTAATGAGTACGATCGTTTTCATGCGGGACATCCTCTACTGGAATTGGATCGGTCGATCATCCATTCCTTGATGCCAGCCACCCCTTGGAGGGTGGATGGCGGAAGACGGTTGGTGATCGATATCGGCTGTGGGACGGGTAGAAACCTGTTACCTATCGCGACGGAGGGATGGAACGCGTTAGGGGTCGACCTCAGCAGAGAAATGCTTCACGCGTTGGCGAGGAAATCCGAACTCGCTGGCCTTCAAGATCGTTGTGGGCTTTTGAGAGCGAATATGACTCAACTGGATTGCATCAAGGAGCGATGCGCGGATCTGGTTTTGTGTATGTACAGTTCCCTAGGAATGGTGCAAGGACGATGCAATCGGTTGTCATTTCTTAACCATGTCCGAAGGATACTGCGCCCGGATGGTCTTTTTGTCGTGCATGTTCACAATCGTGGAACCTGGTGGTTGGATCCCGGCGGTGTTCGGCGTGCACTCTCCGAATGGTGGCGATCAAGATGGAATTCGAACTGGGAGTTTGGTGATCGGGTTTATCCCTACCGCGGATTGCCTTCTATGTTCCTGCATATCTACTCAGAGCGAGAACTGAGAGAGGATTTCAAGAAGGCTTCGCTCGATTTAGTCCATATGCATCTTCTCGATCGGGAATCGAGTCGCGCGGTAGGCAGGCAATGGCTTTCCTATTTTCGGTCTGGCGGATTCATCGCGGTATGTCGAAAGCAATCCGCTTCGATTCACTCGAACTAGCAACGTGTGCAGGACGCTTTCTCGACCGTAGAGACTTCCTTTTTGAAGGAGTTCCTGCCCAATTCATGCTTCTCTAGCAGTGGTCCAAGAGATGAACGTGTGGATGCGTCCATTTTCCATGGGCAAAGAATGAGGCCTAGGACCGGAAAAACAGAAAAATTTTCCAAGATGTTGCCCTAGCTCCTACAATACACGGTGTGCTTTCGGTACCTCTCCCTCAGAAAGCAGGCTTGGGAATTTCTTGTTTAATAGAGAGGTTTTTATGTCGAAATCCTTCCATCATCGTCTTCATGGTTTCACTCTAGTAGAACTCTTGGTAGTGATCGCCATTATCGGAGTTTTGGTCGGTTTGCTTCTCCCAGCGGTTCAAGCAGCCCGGGAGGCAGCCCGGCGGATGAGTTGTCAAAACAATTTGAAGCAAATAGGACTTTCGTTTCATAATTTCGAGAGTGCCTACAAGAAGCTGCCGCCGGGATACATAGGACCTTCGCGGTCCGATATTGCGATCGACGCAGGTTCGGCGGGTAATCAGCAATACTACGGTGTGCTGATCTTCTTGATGCCATTCATGGAACAGAATGCGATCTACAACCAATTTCCTCAGGCTTTGGCTCGCGTCGATCGATTGGCGCAGTCGGGGGAGGATCTGCGATGGTTTAGCACTCGACCGATTTCTTTGTTTGCCGGTGCGACCGATCCTTGGAACTTAGCCCAATTCCGCGTTCCCAATTTTCTGTGTCCCTCGGACTCTAAGAATCCTACGGCCGTCTGGACACGTTCGCATACGCGAGCCACCGCGGCGACTGGAACGGGGGTGACCGTTCAAGCCTTTGTAGGCTTGCCCCCAGGATGGCCAATCAATGGTCTGGGTAGGACGAACTACGTGGGATGCCACGGACGTCCCGACGTCGAAGGAGCACGATGGCAAGGGTTGCTTCGCAATCGTTCGGAGACACGATTTGGAAGTGTCAGCGACGGGCTGAGCAACACCTTACTGTTCGGTGAGACTCGTGGAGGTGCAACGACAGCGACAACTCCTCCATCACCCTCGACCTATCTCTGGATCTCGGCAATGACGTTTCCCTCGTCGACGACTTGGCTACTCGGAGAGGACAACTGGTATGAGTTTTCGAGCAATCATGCGGGAATCGTCAACTTCGCGTTAGGAGACGGTTCGGTGCGCAGTCTATCGACAAACCTTGATGGGACTCTGTGGCTACAAGTAAATGGGATGTCGGATGGAGGTGTCAACAATGAGTTTTAGAAGAGAGACATCGAGTGGCCGCAGGATCTCTACGTTTGCCTATTTGCCGTGTGCAGCCGTTATGTGCATCACTTTGGTATTGTCTGGATGCGGAGGTGGCAGCGAGGCCACACCGCCAGAGAAATTTGCCCCGAGACCGCCTGCAGATGTTGCTGACTCTGGCAAGGATGCACCCAGACAGCAGGCTGAAAAAGACTAAGCTTTCCCGTCGTGCAGGGTTTGAACTAGGGGGTGAGACCGGGGCTGTAGCTACGAAAGCCGATTGGCTGCTTCGGCGGCTAGCGGTTGTGCGCCGAGGATCGCGAATCTATTCCGATCAGACTAGGTCAAGATCGATGCTTGATGACGATCTTGACAGGCTTTCAATACTTTTTGGATAACCTCGTCTGCTTGTTGGCTCGTTAGGGTTTCTGTTGCGCTCTGAAGTTGTAAGCTAAGCAGGACACGTTTCTTACCATCTCCATCCCGCTTCGGATCGCGATAGATTTCCCGAAAATCAACCCCGATGCACAAGGGTCCGGCAGCTTGATAAATCGTATGCGATAGGTCTTGCCACAGCAGAGGCTCGTCGACGATGAAATTGAGGTCTCGTTGCACCACTGGGAATGGTACCACTGCAGTTAGCTGCGGTACGCTTCGAGCGTAACCGAGCATCAAATCCAGATCTAGTTCTCCCAAGGAAATGAGGGAGTCTAGCTTGAGTTGATTAGCGATGGATCGCCGGAGGATCCCCATCCACGCCAGCATGCGTTGTCCGACAAGCCATTGAATCCCTGTGTTCGGTTCCAAGAATGGCCAGTCAACCAATTGTTTGCTGACTTTCAGCTTGAAAAAATCGATCCCCGCGACGCGTGTGACAGCCTCTTCCAACGCTCCGCTCACGAGTCTCAAGTCCGCTTCCGCCAGCAATCCTAGATTGAGTTGCTCTAAGGGAAGACCAGACGAGTTGGGAAGATAGACATTCGACGTTTCGAAAAGCCGAACACCGGCATTCGATTGCTGCTGGTTGTACAGTCGCGATGCGATCAAGCTCGGAGCGAGGCATTTTCTCAAGACGTTTGCCCCCTCGAGAAGAGGGGCGATCGTCGTCATCGGTTCGGCTTCGTTCCAAGGCGATACGACCGAGGCGGGCGATTTGCCAATCAAGCTCGGGGTCATGGTCTCGTAATAACCGCAACCGCAGCATACGTTTCGAATCGTTTGCATCATGATGTCTTTGGAGCGGCGAGCGCTTGCTACCATGGGAACGACGGCATCCTCGGGGATCTTGTCATATCCATAGATTCGCGCGATTTCTTCGATCAGATCAATCTCCCGCGCGAGGTCCATTCGGAAGCTCGGCGGGACAACGGAGGCCGAACGTCCAGAAATCGATTGCTGAACGCTGCATCCTAGTCTTTGCAGAATGTTCAAGGATTCGCTCCATGGAACATCGATGCCAAGAACGCTCGCAATTCGTTCGGAGCGAAGCTCGATGGGCTGCGGATCAAGTTTTCTTTCGCCTGTATCCACCGAACCGGCCAGAAGCTCCCCACCAGCGATTTGCAAGATGAGCTCACAACAGCGTCTGGAAGCCCAGTCCAACTGGGCTGGATCCACGCGCCTCTCGTAGCGATACGAAGAGGGAGAGTGTAATTTGAGCCTGCGCGCCGTGCGGCGGATCGAAAGAGGAACGAATTCCGCTGCCTCGAGCAGAATGTCTACCGTGGAGTCGCTGACCTCGCTTTCCGCTCCTCCCATCACACCACCCAGCGCGACTGCTCGCTCCGAGTCCGCGATCACGACCATGTTTTTGTCTAGCGTGTAGGTCTTGTGATCGATCGCAATGAATTGTTCGTTTTCGTATGCGGGACGAATAATGATTTTCCGTCCACGGACCTCGGAAAAATCAAACGCATGCAATGGCTGCCCGCACTCGAACATCACATAGTTGGTCGCATCGACGACGTTATTGATCGAAGGGATTCCGATGGCTCTCAGCCGTTTTTGTAGCCATTCCGGACTCGGTCCTATCTTGACGCCCCTGACAATTCGGCCGATGTATCGCGGACAAGCCTCCGGGAAACGATTTTCGATCGTGAGTTGCCCGTCGACCGTCGACTTGGATTCCCGAGGTGTCGCTTTGGGAATATTCAATTCCTGGGCGAGCAGGACGGAGGCTTCTCTCGCGATGCCAATATGGCCCAGGCAATCTCCGCGATTGCTCGTGATTTCTAAATCGATGACGGGGTTGCCATCCACGATCTGCGTGCTCTCGTGATTGAGGCCGGTCAAGGCCCATCTTGAAGCCATGTCCTCATGACCGATCGTGAGTTGTACGTAATCCGAAAGCCAATCCCAGGAAACAAGCATGATCGATGATTGAGAGTAATGAATGAGAGAAATTAAGAAGCAAACTGTCGCAAGAATCGTATGTCGCTCTTGTACAAATCCCGGATATCTGTAATTCCGAATCGACGCATGCAAAGTCGCTCCACCCCCAATCCGAAGGCGAAACCGGACCATTTTTCGGAATCGATTTTCAGATGTGAAAACACATTGGGGTCGACCATCCCAGCGCCGCCGAACTCAATCCATTGTCCGTTCCACCAATAGTCCACCTCCACGCTAGGTTCAGTGAACGGGAAAAAGGATGGGCGAAATCGGACATGGACGTCGCTTCCGAGGTAACTCGTAGCAAACAGACGGAGAACGCTCTTGAGCTGCGCCATGGTGACGTGTCTATCGACCCACAAACCCTCCATTTGGTGAAACATAGGAAAATGAGTTGCGTCTGGAGCGTCCGGTCGGTAGACACGTCCCAGGGAAATGATTCTCAGTGGGAGCGGTTGTGACTCCATCACCCGAATCTGAACGGTACTGGTTTGGCTTCTCAGGAGCATCGATTCTTGGTCGGTCGCTGCAGCCCCCTGTTTTCGGGCAGCAGATAGATAAAAGTTGTCGAGAGGATCTCGCGCGGGGTGATCCTCTGGGATGTTGAGTGCCACAAAGTTATGCCATGTGTCTTCTATCTCAGGTCCCTCCGTCACGGAAAAACCGAGTCTACCCATGATTTCTTTGAGGTGCTCGATAGTTTGTGTGATCGGGTGCAACTGTCCTAGCGCAGGCCGAATGCCAGGAAGGGTAGGGTCCATCTGAGTCCCTTGCGATCGGCCTGTCGCATGGCTGGAACCCAAACTGGCGGCCGCTGCTTCGAGGGCTGACTGGATGGCGTCTCGGACCTCATTGAAGCGTTTGCCTGCGATGGGTTTGTCCGCGACATCCATCGTCCCCATCCATTTCTGAATTGCCTTTAACGCGCCGTTTTTCGCCCCCACGAATTTCACTCGGAGGGACTCGAGCGCCTCGCTGGATTCAACGCTGGCGAGGGCTTGGCTGGCTTCTTCCATGAGGTCATCTAGGGACTTTACAAAATCCTGTAGCGACATTTACGACTCTAGTGCTTAGAAAAGGATTGGAAATAACGATCTCGATTGGATGAGCCCTCGGAACGTAGGAAGTTGGCAGTGAGGGCATGTTCGCTCTCGAACCGCACAGACCCCACACATGTCTTTGGGAACATTTTGCTGAAGCCAACAACTCCGTGCGATGACCGCTCCGCTGAATTGTTGATCGCTACGAGTTGGTTGTCCCTGAACTTAGCATGAAATCGTTCGGCTTTGGAGCCAGGAATTGTAGGTCATCGATCCAAGGCCCCGAGTCTCCGGCCGAAGCCTTAAAAAGCAAACGGCCCTAATTCAGGGCCGTATGAAAGCTTTTCCGCTAATGGGATCTAAACGGATCGCGACGGGTTAGCTGACACCCAATGCGGTCTTGGCAGCGGCGACCACGGCCGTAAAGCCCGCTGGATCGTTTACCGCCATTTCCGCCAGTTGCTTACGATCTAATTCAATGTTCGCTTTGAGCAAACCGTCGATGAATTGGCTGTAACGCAGACCGTGAAGCCGAGCGGCAGCATTCACGCGAATGATCCACAGACGTCTGAAATCACGACGCTTACGCCGGCGATCTCGGAACGCAAATTTCCCTGCCCTAAATAAATTTTCCTTGGCGGTCCGATAAAGACGCCGCCGCCCGCCTACATACCCCTCTGCTCGTTGGAACAGGCGTCGTTTCGCCTGCCTTCGAGCAGAACCTTTTCTCGTTCTCATGGAATTGGCAACCTTGGTTGCTGGAGCGTTCTCAGGTCAGTGTGAATTACCGAACGGATCGGCAGTGGTGGCCCAACAACCATTCACACTCGTTGGTACCCAAACGCTAGGACAAAACAGTGGGCCCAAGTGTTTAGTAGCTGTAGCCTCGAAGAGCCTCTTGGATGGCTTTTTCAAACTGCGGCTCGAGGACCTTCGTTCCTCTTAGCTGGCGAATTTTCTTCGCGGATTTGCTGATAGCCAAATGGCTGGTGCCAGCCTTCCTGTGCTTTGCTTTTCCAGTCGCAGACAGTCGGAATCGCTTTCGCGTTGATTTGTGAGTTTTTTGCTTTGTCATGTTCCTAAACCTTCGGTTTTTCGAGGGTCAGAAGTTTAGCGATCGCCCCAATTTCATCCAAGGCTAAATGGGCCCGCAATTCACCACTTTCCAACAACTTTTCGTTGTTTCGCGAGAAGTTTTCCAAAAAAATGCAGTTTCTAGTCATGTTGCTTTGAGGGTACTCATCTCCTACCATGCACTAGAGATGCGTCGTAGTTTGTGCGGATCGGGGTACTGAAAGACCATTAAAACCATTCTGGGGTAGAGGAATATGCGGATCACCGAGGTTTCCAGTTCGAATCGTTTGAAGCGTGCTCTCGCTGCAGCCCTGATTGCATCAGGCACCCTAGCGTTTCCGAGGATCTTGAGCGCTGAGGAATTGCCTCGGGTCGCAGCCGTTTCAGAGGCTCCTGCGAACACGAGTTTCATCGTTCGAGCGGTTAGGACCTTCATCGAGAAGGAGCATATTTCGCATCCTCAGTTCAACGATGAGATGTCCTACCGCGGTTTTGATTTGTTCCTGCGGAATGTCGATCCGCTCAAGATGTATCTGCTGCAGTCGGATATTGATGAGTTCAAGGTCTATCAAGCGAAACTAGATGACCTGATCAAGGTTGGCGATGTCAGCTTTGCGTACAAAGTCTATAAGAGGTATCTCGCACGACTCGAGAAGATGATGCCCTACATCCATGAGCAAATCGATGCAGAACACGATTTCTCAGTCGATGAATCGATCATGGCCGACGCAAAAGAAATTCCTTGGGCTGCCGATGAAAATGAATTGAAAGATCGAATTCGGAAGTCGATCAAGTTGAATATTCTGTCGCTCAAGGCAGATGGAAAGAGTGACAAGGAGATCAAAGAAACACTCCACAAAAGATACGTTTCGGTCGAAAATATCAAGAAGCAAACCGATGTCGATGAACTGTTAGAACTGTACCTGACCTCGCTCACCACCTCGCTCGATCCGCACACCACTTACATGTCTCCTCGTGAGCAGGAGGATTTTGGTGTGCACCTCAAGTTGGAATTCATGGGGATAGGTGCAACGCTCCGCCCAGACGGTGGACAAACGGTCGTCGAGAATATTGTGACCGGAGGAGCCGCTGATCGCGATGGTCGACTCAAAGCAGGGGATCATATTGTTGCCGTGTCACAGGATGAGGGATCCCCTCCCGTCGAGACGATGGATATGAAGCTGCAGGACGTTGTTTCCATGATCCGCGGACCGAAGGGAACCAAGGTGCGATTGCACGTGAAGCCCAACGGTACAGGCGATACCCAGGTCTACGAAATTACTCGGGATCTCATCAAATTGGAAGATGAAGCCGCTCGCGGGGAAGTGATCGAGCATGGAAGCAAACCAGACGGTTCCAAATACAAGATAGGCTACATCAATCTTCCGAGTTTCTACCTGGATATGGATGCAGCCCGACGGAATGTGAAGAACTACCGTAGCACGCGCCGTGATCTTCAAAACATTATCAATGGATTCAAACAGCAGGGTGTTGAGGCGATCGTTCTAGACCTCTCGAAAAACGGTGGCGGTTCGTTACAAGAAGCGATCGCTGTGACGGGATTGTTTATTGAGAGCGGTCCTGTCGTGCAAGTCAAAGAGCCGGGTGGGCATGTCGAGCCGCTCGAGGATGAGGACCGAAACATTCTCTGGTCTGGTCCGCTCGTGGTCAAAATAAGCCAGATGAGCGCTAGCGCCAGTGAAATTTTCGCTGGCGCGATTCAAGATTACGATCGCGGACTCATTGTCGGCGATCCGAAAACGCATGGGAAAGGAACGGTGCAAACACTCCTGGACCTAGGGCAGCAACTCGGAATGTCCAAGTCTTACGGTGGATTGAAACTGACCATTCAGCAATTCTATCTCCCGAATGGTCGCTCGACCCAGTTAGAGGGTGTCTCGTCCGACATCGTTCTACCCTCTCTCATTTCCAAGCTAGATATCTCGGAGTCGGATTTGGATTATCCCCTTCCTGCGGACAAGGTACCGCCTCGACCTCATAAACATTATCGTATGGTCGACGAAGGTATGAAACTCGAATTGCAACGTGCAGCGAACGAACGAATCGCGAAGAACCCGGAGTTCGAAAAACTCCTCTCTCAGATTGATTCCTACGTTCGGCAAAAAGAAGAGAAGTCGATTTCACTGAAGGAATCGACTTATATGGCGCGACGCAAAGAAACAAACTCGGAAAAGGTTGAGGAAGAGCAACTAACCAGTAAACCGGACAAGAGCAAGATCTTCAATAAGAACTTCTACAACGAAGAGCTACTGAACATCACACGCGATTACATCGATGCGCTTCGGCGGACGAATAAAATCGTAGGGAAGTAATTTAGTAGGAGTGGATGAGCTTTCCATTGTCTCAGGTCTGCGCGGCGAATTCGCTCTTTGGAGCGAATCACCCGACGGACTCCTCGGCGAGTAGGCTCTTTGCCACGTGGCTTGCGTTGGTCGACATGGTTTGAGGCTCGGGAAAACGGTTGCTCCAACGCTTACTGCCAGCTCGATAGATTGAAATCCCTGAATATGGATGGCGAGAGAACCCAGAGGACGCTGTGCGGTTGCTGCAAGAGTGGATTGATCGTTTCTGATTCCTAGGTCGAGCAGATCGATTTGAAGTGACGGATCCAAAGCAAATTCATCGGTCTTTATCTCCATTGAGTTGGATTGGAATCGCGGCGTGGATCGCTGTCCCTATAGCGCGTTGGTATCTCTATGAGATCGATCATCAATTCGCCAACCTCGCGGGAGGCGGACTCGGTTTGATTGGTTCTTTGCTTCTCGGGGGAGATGTTCTCCGGCTCGTTTCTTGGAGGACGAGGATCGCCGCGTTTGTTTGTCTGTTAAGTTCCGCTTCGTTGGCCTGTCTCTTGTTCGAGTTCCGCGGATTTACAGGAGAGACGTGGCCTGTTTTCGGTTTGCGAACCTGGGGGAAAGCGAAGGAGCCAGCCGTGAGAGGGGCGGTGAGTGAAACACCTGTCGACTCCGACCTGGCTCAGTTGGCTGCTTCAGCCTCCTTCTACCAGTTTTTAGGAAATGACCGCAATGGTTTCATCCGTTCCGAATCGTTCGAAACGGATTGGGGCAGGAATCCACCGAAAATGCTTTGGAGACGTCCTGTAGGCGAAGGGTGGTCTGGTTTTGCTGTGGGGTTGGGGAATGCCTATACCCTCTTCCAAGAAGAACGAAACGAGGTTGTAGCAGCCGTCGATCTCCTCACGGGTGAAGAGAAGTGGAGACAATCCTTCGCTGGTAGGCATTTTGACCCCCTCGGGGGCGCGGGTCCGCGGTCGACACCTACCATTTTTCAGAATCGGCTTATCTGCCAAACAGCAACCGGTCTTTTGGTCTGCATGGACGCCGAGAAGGGCCAGCTACTCTGGTCCCAGGATCTTATTTCAATGGGGTTTTCGAGCCAGACCGAATCTGAGGAATTCATCAAATGGGGTAGGAGCGGCTCACCACTGATTGTGGAGATGGACACGAAATCGCAAGTCGTGATACCGCTCGGCGGCAAGGACTCTATGAAAAAGCGAACGCTTGCAGCGTTTGATTTCCTCAGTGGAACGCACCTATGGACCA
Source organism: Pirellula sp. (assembly GCA_040396935.1). Taxonomy (GTDB): domain Bacteria; phylum Planctomycetota; class Planctomycetia; order Pirellulales; family Pirellulaceae; genus JBKCUI01. The sequence goes on along the minus strand of JBBAXA010000005.1, from coordinate 65,609 downwards.
GCGGTAGTTCACAGATCTCCTTTGGCTCGCCGTCGATCGTAGAAATCGAAGGGACCAAACAGATTGTAGTCGTAGGGGAGGGAGTCGTGAGCGGTTTTGATGCCTCCAGAGGAGAGGAGTTGTGGTCTGCTGCCTGGCCAAGTAGTTCCAAGGGGGATGCCTGCGCTTCCCAGCCGGTTTCAATCGGGAAGAATCGAATCCTGCTCGGAAAGGGTTATGCACAAGGTTCGAAGCTAATCGAGATTCTACGTAACGACGGAAAATGGGAGACCGTTACCATTTGGGAAAACTCGCGAGTCCTTAAAACAAAATTCACCAACGCGATTCTGTTAGAAAACCAATTATTTGGGTTGAGCGATGGCATACTCGAGTGCGTCGATCCTGAGAATGGTAAGAGAGTCTGGAAGGGAGGGCGATTCGGCCAAGGACAGCTTCTGGTAGTCAATGGAAAGCTTCTTATTCTCTCGGAAGACGGGCGTATTGCGCTTGTCGAGCCTAAGGATGGCGGCTTGATCGCGGAACTACCTGCACTGGAGGGAGTCACGTGGAATTACCCAGCTGCTGCGGGCCCGTTCCTGCTGGTTCGAAATGCGTCGCAGATGGCATGCTTTCTGAGCCGCATCGACGTGCGAGATGAATTCGAGAGGAAGGTGCCGTGAGTTCGAAAGAAGCATACTACCTGGGTCTTGATCCAGGATTATCGATTACGGGTTATGGAGTGCTGCGAAGTTTCCAGTCGGCCCCATCGTTGGTCGAAGCGGGAGTGATCAAGATTTCTCGCGATCAGCCACTAGCCCACCGATTGAAGGAGTTGTATGACGGTATCTCGGAAGTGGTTCGGGCGTATCCGCTCGATGCGATCGCGATTGAGCAACTTTATTCCCATTACGAACGTCCGAGAACAGCGATTCTGATGGGGCATGCTCGCGGTGTGCTATGCCTTGCGGCTGCGGAGGCAGGTATCGATGTCCACTCCTACGAATCGACCAAGGTGAAAAGTCTCTTAACAGGAAACGGTCGGGCCCCCAAAGACCAAATGCAACGAGCGATTCAAATGCAATTACAACTCAAGTCGCCACCCGATCCTCCTGATGTCGCTGATGCCCTGGCCATCGCTTTGTGCCACCACTATTCAACCCGCCCGATAGCCCAATTGCTTTCCAAGAACAGGAAGACCAAGTGATCACGAAGATAACCGGACAGCTATTGAATCTGACGGAGGATTGCGCAACGCTAAGTGTTCCACCCTTTGAATATGAGGTTTCAATACCGGAGTACACACGCCGACATCTTCAATCCGACCTCGGAAAATCTATCTCCCTCCACACAATTCATTACATTGAGGGAAATCCCGCCCAAGGATCACGATTGACTCCGAAACTCGTGGGCTTTCTATCGACGATCGAACGAGACTTCTTCGAACTGTTCTGTTCCGTCGACGGAGTGGGAGCAAAGAAGGCTCTCCGCGCCATGGTGCGTCCCGTACAAGATACAGCGATCATGATTGAACAGCAGGATGCCAAGGGATTGTCTACCCTCCCAGGCGTCGGAGCTGCAACGGCCGAGAAGATCATAGCAACCTTGCGAAGGAAAATGCCTCGTTTTGCATTGCTGGTGCGTCGGGAAGCTCCCGAAGCCCAGGTTCAGAAACCAGGTGTTGTGGACGAAACGTATCAGGCGCTTCTTGTATTAGGGCATAATGAGGCAGACGCTCGGCGATTGATCGAACAAGCTCTCGGCTCTGGGCAAAAATTCAAAGATACCGAGGCTATGATTCAAGCTATCTATCAGAAACAGGCAGGCAAGAAATAGTTTCTTGATCCTTGCTCAACCGGATTGGTTCATAGGCATATGCAAAGAGCCATTTGAGAGGAGACCGGTTCCCTGAACCGGTCGGTTTGCGGCTTCCATGCAGTGCTCGCGCTTATTGGAAGTATCTGATGAGATGTAGCCGCTGTCGTAACCTCTTCATTTCCCATCCCTCGGAGAGGGGGATCGGCTGAGCAAACGCTCAAATAAATCATGCTCGGGCCACAGTCTCACCTCATCGACGGCGCGATGGATCAACGGGTCGATCAGATGGGCTAGTCGCGCACCTGCGGGGTTCGACCTCGTATTGAATAAAGCCGTCCACGCAAAGTCATCATGACGGCGAACCATGATTGTCGATGTGCCTGGAAGGTCTCCTGTATGCCAGGCGTTGATCGAGCCGTTCCGGAGCGTGCGAATCGACCATCCCATCCCGTACCGCACGTCCTTGGAGACCTCTTCTTCGCCGGGATCGATTTCCTTGGGCAGCGGTTGATCCATGGTGTGAATCGATTCCGGAGCGAGAAGCACGCTGGGGCGGCAGTTCCCAATCGGTAGGCAAGAGGCGAATCGAGTCATTTCAATCGCTGTCGATATCCAACCGCCATGCGCGTCGAGAAGCTGCTGATCCCAACTACCATACACCCGAGCCACGGACTCACCGGATCCGAGCACTCCGGGCCGTTTTTCCTCCCCGTCGTAATAATGGACTTCGTTGTCTACGAGCTCGTTCAATGCACTTTTTCCAATGCGGGATTCCATACAATCAATCGGGCCCAACACCTGTTTTCTTACATACTCCTCATAGGAGCCCTCAGAAGTTCTTTCCAGGATCCGACCCAACAAGCAGTAACCGAAATTCGAGTAGGCATAACGCGATCCCGGCTCGAAATCCAGTGGCCGAGCGAGCATGTACCGAATCAAGTCTTGATGAGAGATCGGCAGACTTCTTCCTGTAAACTCGCTTACCTGTCGGTTTGCAAACATGGGATCCCGTGTTTGTTCCCGATCCCAGCCCCCGGTGTGTTGCAACAGATGTCGGATAGTGATTTCCTTCCATCGTAGATCCGATGGTTTTCCGAGAGCCAATAACGAATGGATTTTGTCGTCGAGCGAGAATCGACCGGATTCAATCGATTTTAAGATCGCAACCGCAGTGATCGGTTTCGAGAGACTAGCGATTCGAAATAGACTCCGGTGCCCAATCGGTGTATTGGATTCCTTGTCGGCGAACCCGAGGCAAGCTGCATACTTCAACTGACCCGATTTCGCGATCGCAAGCGCCCCGCCTGGAACCTTGTTCGATGAGACGAAGGTACGGAACATTACGTCGATGGGTTGGGATTCCTCCTGATTAGCAAGAAGTTGCACTGCAACCGTGCTAGCATAGGAAGCGATGCATCCCTTGGCCCATTGTCTTCGATACATGGTTACCCTAGCGATTCCCGGCCTTTTTCCGTGGATTAACGAACCAAAACGGGATGAAGATTACAGCCACATGACAAGTGTTCACAACACAGACGATTCACGAGAAGTTTATTTTAGTCGTCAGTCTGTTGGCTGGGAGTACTGACGCATCGAGCTTTCATGAACGAGCCTCACAGTTTTCAGTCGATCGAATCAAAATCCTCAGAGGGGGATCGTTGGGGGCTCAGAAAAACAAAAAACGCGGGCAGGTTCTCGTCCGAAGAGCAAATCGATGGCGCATGCAGACTGCGACTTAATTAGCGCCAGATATACTGGAGTGGATTTGCAAGAAAAGATGGTTGTTCGGGTTCGACTTCCTCACCCGCTAAATACAGCTTCCACTTGGATACATCTCCCTGAAAATCGATCCCTGTATACTCTTTGAGGGCAAGGCACGCATGTCGTTGTACGCCCGGCGAACGATCTTCCAGCTGCTTGGCAAGAAACTGCTTCACGTCATCGCTTCGGTGCGTTCCGAGTGATTCCGTTGCCATGTATCGAACGGATTCTACTTTGTCTGAACTGGCCAGAGCCATCAAGGTGCTTTTGGATGTGTCCGTTCCTGACTTGCGGAGCGCTCTCGCAACCTCGAGTCGAACCTTGGGGTTCTTGTCTTTAGACAGATTCACCAAGCCCTCAAGGGCTGCCTCTCGATCGATAACCTCCGCCAGAGTCAGAGCGATACTGCGCCGAATTTCAGGGCTGGATTCGTTCGGAATCGTAGATGCTAGTACCTGAATGTATTTTTCTTTATCCTCCTCGCTATAACGCGCAATCGATCGTCGCAGGTTTTCGTAATCGGCCAAGCGGTCGTGGAAGAGTGGGATTCCTCGCGCTTCATCCTTGCGCCACTGCTCTCGAATGACGGGATTGAGCTTTTTCATTTCATAAAACGGGCCATCCGTACAACCACATACGATGGACATGCCCCAGAGGCTCATGATCCAAATTGTTCGATGGCGAATCGTGGTTTGCACAGATGGAAACGATCTTTGATATGCGAGGTTCTGGAATCCTCTCGGAAATTAGCAAACGGCAGTCGCTGGAATCCAGGTCAGTTTGCAAGGCTCGCGTTGAAACAATTCTTTGGCCTACGCAGATTGCCTAGATTGACGTCTCGGTCGCGCACCGACCGTGATCGAAAGACGAGCGATTTCTGGATTGAGTCAGAAAAGGAAGTGTCGAGTTTTTTGGAAGACCTCTCGGTCGGGACGGTGAACCGATATCCTTGGTACACAAGCGGGGGAGGATTGCATGCATTGGGTTTTGGAAAAGATTGCAGACCGATCAAGAAACGCACGTCCGATTCCGTTAAACTAGCCACGATGCGTTGAGCAGTTTGGCTGCTTCCGAAGGTTCAGAAACCCTTTCGATCACGGAATAGAATGCACGAGATTTACTTAAAGGAAGCCATCGCAGAAGCAAAACAAGGACTCGCCGAAGGAGGAATCCCAATCGGATCGGTACTGGTGATCGACGGAGAGATCGTAGGTCGTGGGCACAACCGACGCGTTCAGAGCGGAAACCCCATTCTTCATGCGGAAATGGACTGTATTCAAAACGCAGGACGTCTCAAGGCAGCTTCCTACGCCAAGAGCACCTTGTACTCGACTCTATCCCCGTGCTGGATGTGTTCGGGGACAGCGTTGCTATACAAAATCCCTCGCATCGTCATCGGCGAAAATGTCAATTTCCGGGGCCCCGAGCAGTACATGCGTGACGCGAATGTCGAGCTTCTGTTGATGAATGATCGCGAGTGTGTGGAGTTGATGAGTCGATTTATCGAATCACATCCCGAACTTTGGTACGAGGATATCGGTACCTAACCCTGTTCTGCCAAACGAATTGGCGGACGAAGGGGTTACGAAGGCATCCATCCAAGGCACTTTTCCAGTTGACACGGGCAGACAGGTTTTTTGTAGCGCTGTCGCCTGAACCCCAAAGCGTTCAGCCGAGTGAATCCTAGCCGAGGACACTGCTTGTTCGCACTGGTTCTACTTGTCTTGCTTGCCTACGATCGTCTGGGTTTGAATCCATTCCTCTAGTTCTTGCCAATCGACCGGCGGTAGTTTGCTCAGATCCGGCCGGAGAGCGACCGCGTCGTGGATGTAAACGTGGTGGATTTCCTTTTGCGTTTTACTGGTGTTCCAGTGAAGCATGATCCTGACACACAAACCGAGCGACCCAGGGACCTCAACTTCATAGCCACAGAGCAATGGTACCTCCAGCCACCCCAATTGACGGGCTGCGAGCGCAGGAAACTCCGCGTTTAGATCCTTCGTCACGGAAAAAACCGCACTTGCGACATCCTCGGGGTTGATTTCATTGCGTCGAATCATCAAGGCTAAAAGTTGACGGGTACCCTTCAGAATGGCATCCCGCGTGTTTGCCTCAACCGTAGTCGCACCGCGAACTCCGCGGCAGACTGAAACACCAGCCATCGTTTGTCCTTTTCAAATCCCAGCAATTGATGAAAATCCTTGTCCAACAAAGTACATGGTTTCCGCAGAACTGCAAAGTCCATCTGTCATGCAAAACGATGATTCCCAAGGGAGTGGTACCACACTCGATGCAACAACTGCTCCCGAATGGCTGCCAAGCCAGTTTTCCATCCTCGTTGTTGATAATGATCCCGCTCATGCCCAAGCGATGACCGAAAGCCTTGAGAAAACAGGGTATCGTTGCACGGTCGCTACGAGTGGTCCGGATGGGAAAAAGCAGCTCGAGCAGAACACGTACGATGTCATCATTACCGACTTGGTGATGAATGACTTTGATGGGATGCAGATGCTAGGGCTGGCGAGGCAACTGCTGCCAGAGAGTCAGATCATTATGGTGACCGGGCATGCAACCGTCACCAAGGCGGTCGAGGCGATGCAATTGGGGGCTTTTAATTTCCTTGAAAAGCCGATTACCCCTAATCGACTGCGAGCGATTGTTTCCAAAGCGATCGAGGCGGTGCAGTTGAAGCAAACCAACGTCGAGCTTCGTCGTCGACTCGATGAAAAATTTGGATTTGAAGGAATCGTTTACGCCAGCATCCAAATGCAGCAGGTGATCGACCGCCTCAAGCGTATCTCTCCTACAGATGCCACCGTTTTGATCACCGGTGAGAGCGGCACTGGAAAAGAGTTGATCGCGAGAGCTATCCATCAGAATAGTCCTCGCAAAGCGAAACGAATGGTAGCTCTCAATGTCCGTGCGGTTTCCGAAAATCTCGTAGAGAGCGAAATGTTTGGGCATGTACGTGGCTCCTTCACGGATGCGGTCACTGACCGCGAAGGTGCGTTTCAATATGCAGACGGCGGTACCCTATTCCTCGATGAAGTAGGTGATATGCCTATGAGTACGCAAATCAAATTGCTGCGAGTGTTGGAAGAGCACCAAATCACACGAGTCGGAGACAATAAACCGATCAAAGTCAATGTCCGATTAGTCTCTGCAACCAATCGGCCTTTAGAAGTCATGATCGATGATGGGACGTTCCGAAATGATTTGTATTTTCGATTGAAAGTCGTCACTGTTCATCTACCCCCGTTGCGAGAACGACGAGATGATATCATTCCATTGATGGATCATTTCCGAAAGGCTTTTGTTCGAAGGCACAACCATGCTCCATGCAATTTTACTCCGGCGGTTACAAAGAGATTTTTTGCCTACGAATGGCCGGGAAATATTCGGCAACTGCGGAACTTTGTTGAGACGATGGTGGTGCTAGATTCCGATGGCAAACTGGATATCGACGACTTGCCTCCTGAGTTGATGGACGAACGATCCGAAGCTGTCGCTGCATCGGTGACGGAGTTTCCTGATCTCGGATACGATAAAACAGTGGCAGGTTTGATCGGCCATTCGGAGCTGATCGGTAAAAGTATGGATGAGATCGAGCGATGGGCGATTGAAGAGACTCTCAAGATTACGGCTGGAAATCGCGAAGAGGCTGCAAAGATCTTGGGTATCGGTGCACGCACTCTCTATCGCAAACTAGATAAATACCGTGAAGAGTGACTGGTAGAGCGAGACTCTGTGCTTTTATAACACTGGCATCTTGGGAAGTGGGGCCGGGCGAGGACCATCATTTCGGAGAACGATTCCGCTTTTGCTGTCCTGGTATCAAAGAACCGTTTTGTCCAACTGTTATCTCTCAGACAGCAAAGCCCGCTAATTCCGTAGCATGTTGAACTCGGGAGATTGCCAGCATGAATGCAGCGGTTCTCGGAGTGACAGAAGACTGCGTCGCTTGATGCCAAACGTTCTCAAAAGCATCGGTCATCGTTCGATCCAATTCCTGACGTACACGATCCAAACTCCAGCGATAGTGTTGTCGATTTTGCACCCACTCGAAGTAACTGACGGTAACACCTCCTGCATTCGCGAGGATGTCAGGTAGGATGGTGATGTTACGAGATTGCAGGATCTCATCTCCTTCGGGATCGATAGGACCATTCGCAGCCTCGATGATTGTTTTCGCTTTGATTCGATTCGCATTTCCTTTGTGAATGACATCCCCCAAAGCTGCTGGAATCAGGAGATCGACATCCATTTCCAGCAATGCCTCGCCGGGCAATCGCTCAGCGCCAGCGTATCCGTTCAATTGATTTCCATTCTTGAATGAATACGAGAGCATTTCGGTGATGTTGAGGCCCTGCTTGTTGTAATAGGTACCGCTTAAGTCACTCACAGCCACAACTGGAAAAGAAGCTTCAGAGAGAAATTTAGCGGCATGGGAGCCGACATTTCCAAACCCTTGGATGGCAGTTCTGCATTGGTCTGGCCGCACGTTTAGTCTTTTCAATAATTTAACGGCCATAATTCCTACGCCTCGTCCAGTGGCTTCTTCGCGACCTCGGGCACCATACTCTTCGACAGGTTTTCCAGTGATCACAGCCGGGTTGAAACCGTGGTACTTCTCCCATTGGTTGCGGAACCAGGACATCACCTCGTGATTGGTTCCCATGTCAGGTGCAGGAATGTCTGTGTCGGGACCGACGATTTCATGGATCTCGTTGACGAAGACCCGAGTCATTCGCTCCAGTTCCTTTTTTGAAAGGGTCTTTGGATCGATTGCGATTCCACCTTTCGCACCACCGTAGGGTAGTTCCACGACGGCGGTTTTCCAGGTCATCAACGAGGCGAGGGCTCGCACCTCATCCAGGTCAACGGAGGGGTGGTATCGCAAGCCTCCTTTCATCGGGCCTCTCGCGTTGTCATGTTGTACGCGGTACCCAAGCACTGTTTCCAAGGTGCCATTATCGCGCTCGAAGGCAACCTGTACGGTTACTTCTCGCTTGGGCGTAATGAGGAGCTTTCGCGTCCACTCGGGCATTTGAAGCCGGTCAGCTGCCTGGTTGAAATAGAGGGTGGTTGATTCGCTGGCACGCATTTTTTGTCCTGATCGGGTCAAGAGATAACGATTTCAATGTCAATTCTAGGTGCGCGGACGGCCCTAAGGCGGCGATTGCGCGCAAAATTCCTGCACAACTTGTCGTTCTTGTAGCCTGGAGTTGACATGGGGGCGTCTTTCGATGAGCCTTCGCTGGGCTTCTGGAAGTGTTAGCCCCCGATATTTCACTAGCCAGCAAATGACCACCGTGGCGCTTCGAGCACGTCCTGCTTTGCAGTGTACATAGACCCGTTCGTTCTCAGATGCATGTTTTTGGATAAACTCGACGCCCCGCTCTACGTCCTCCAGCCGGGGAACGTGGAAATCCGTCGTCGGTAGCCATAGCTGCTCTATTCCAAATTCTCGGTAAAGACCCACCAAGCCAGGAAATTCCTCGCACATATTGACTATGGCGGAAACTCTTAAATTTTTGGCGAGCACAGGGACGTCGCTTCGCAAAGGTCTCGCACCCAAAATGACATAAGGGTCGATTTCATCCCACCAGTGTCTTATTTTTAAAATACGACCCAGCAGTAGATTCCAGCCAAACGTCGGCCAATAGACCGCCCTCGCCAAAAAAGGTGACATTTAATTGCCGATCTTCAACGCGAGCCATTGATCGCTCGATCGTACAACGAGCGTGCCGATATCCACCGCAGGCAGTGCACGATAGGTGCCCGCTGGTAGTTGGGTCATCCAAAGTGCTTCGAAACGTTCTCGATTGGGTTTTACGCACCATACTTTACCGTCTACTCCGATCACGAGGAGTTTTTTTCCCACGACGATAGAGTGGCAAATGGGCATACCAGATTGTTCCCAATAGACTTTGCCACCGGAAGGAGAAAGGCATTTATAGGATCCATTTGCATAGTCCTCCCTGCCATCCGACCCGTAAATGCTGCCGTCGATCAAAACCGGAGAAGCATACTGGCTACTCAGTAGATCTCCTTTATGGATCGTATCGACCTTGTTCGCTTGTGGAGATATGCAAAGACTACCGACTCCGTAACTCGCAGTGAGAAGAATCATGTTACCACCCAACTGCAAAGGTGTCGCTGCGTTGACCGTAGGACCTCGTTGACCAAACGGCACACTCCAGAGCTGCTCGCCTGTTTGTAAATTGACGCCGTATGTGGTCAAACGAGTGGGAACGAGAACCTGTTCATCCAGAGGTGGCGCAAGATGGATGGGAGACGCATAGCTCGCTTCCGCTTGTGTCGTAGTCCAAAGCGACTTTCCGTCTTCTAGTTTCAGGCAAACAATTCCCCCTTTTTTTCCGCCTGTATTGATGATCATTCGATCACGAATCACGATCGGTGTGGAGCCAGCTCCAAAGTATCCGTCGTCTGCTCCATACTCTTTCCGGAGATCTCTGCTCCAAACCGATCTGCCATCACTTGCGTCCAAGCAGTGTACCGTGCCAGCTGCTGTGTACAAAAGAACCTGGCCTTTGTGGAGGGTGGGGACACAGCGTGGACCCTTGTCTGCGTCGATCCCGCCATTGAAGTTGGTAGGGAATTCTCGTGTCCAGGCAACTTTCCCGGTTGATAAGTCCACCAAACGAATTCGATCCGCATTGCTGGTCCGATCCAGGAGGCACGTCTTTTGGTCGGCGATACTGGCACCCGCGTAACCCTGTCCAGCATCCAAGCTCCATAGGGTTTTCAGCGGAGCATTGAGCGTATCAGGAAGTTCAGTATTGTCCGCGGCGATGCTGTCTCGATTGGCTCCCAGGATCTGAGGCCAGTCTCCCATAGCAGACGAGTGATGAACCGTACAGAAAAGGTAGGAAGCAACGAGGAACTCTAGTGCAATCCGAACGTGGATAAGCTCGCGCGCTAGCGGCATGGTGTTTGGTTCCTTAGGTTCTCTACACCTTTAGTTGGTGAAATGGATTTGGTCTGAATGGGCTTGTTGTTGTCTGATTGGACTACATGGTCCAGGAGTGGCATTGTGTTTCCGCACAGAATGGTTATCCGCCTTTGCTTTACTTTGCTGCAATTTTGGCCCAGGTATCCTTTAATGTAACGGTCCTATTGAAAACCGGCTGTCCGGGCTTGGAGTCCTTTTCATCAACGCAGTAGTACCCGTTACGCTCAAATTGAACACGAGTTCCTGGGGGAACCGTTGCCAATTCGGGTTCGACCATCGCTTGGACCATTTTGACGCTGTTGGGATTGATGTTGTCCAAAAACGTTTTCCCTTGCGGGGCGTCTTCGGGGTTCTCGTTTAAGAATAATCGATCGTAAAGACGTACCGTAACAGATTTGGAGTGTTCCACGGAAACCCAGTGAATGGTTCCTTTCACTTTCTTCTCAGAAGCTGTAGGCGAACCACTACGAGTGGATGGGTCGTAGGAACAATGGAGTTGCACAATATGTCCCTCGTCATCCTTGATCACCTCGTCACATCGTATGACATAAGCGTATCGCAATCGAACCTCACCCCCGGGTTTTAGGCGGAAGAATTTAGAGGGTGGGCTTTCCATGAAGTCTTCTCTCTCGATGTAAATCTCCCTCGAAAACGGCAATTGTCGAATTCCCGCGTTGGGGTCTTCGGGATTGTTGACGGCCTCCATGTACTCCACAGAATCCGGATAATTGGTGATCACTACTTTGATCGGATCGAGAACCGCCATGTAGCGAGAGGCGACAGCATTTAGGTGATCTCGGATACTATTCTCCAAAACGATAACATCGATCGTACTGTTGAAACGCGCTACCCCAATCCTATCGCAAAACAGGTGGAGACTCTCCGGAGTGTAGCCCCTTCTTCGTAAACCGCTGACGGTTGGCATCCGTGGATCATCCCAACCCGTAACATGCTTTTCATTGACAAGTTGTAATAGTTTTCTCTTACTCATGACGGTGTAAGAAAGATTCATCCTGGCAAACTCGATTTGTCGCGGATGGTAGATTTTGAGGTTTTCGCAGAACCAATCGTACAGAGGACGATGGTTTTCGAACTCAAGGGTGCAAATCGAATGGGTGATTCCTTCGATAGAATCGCTTTGTCCGTGGGCCCAGTCGTACATAGGATAAATGCACCACGCGTCTCCGGTCCTGTGGTGATGAGCATGCATGATACGGTAGATGACAGGGTCGCGAAGGTTCAGGTTGGCTGCAGACATGTCGATTTTCGCCCGTAAGGTCCGAGTCCCATCCGCAAATTCCCCATGCTTCATTCTCTCGAAAAGATCAAGATTTTCTTCAATGGTTCGATCACGGAATGGGCTGTTCCTGCCAGGCTCCGTCAGGGTGCCCCGGTACTCCCTCATTTGCTCTGATGTGAGATCGCAAACGAACGCCTTACCATCGCGGATTAGCTGTACTGCCCACAGATATAATTGCTGGAAGTAGTCAGATGCGTAATACAGTCCGCTCCATTCGAAACCTAGCCATCTTACGTCGGCCATGATCGAGCGAACGTATTCCTCATTCTCTTTGGTGGGGTTGGTATCGTCGAATCGCAGATTGCAGGTGCCACCATACGTTTTGGCGAGCCCGAAATTCAAGCAGATGCTCTTTGCATGTCCGATATGAAGGTAACCGTTCGGTTCCGGAGGGAAGCGTGTTGCGACACATCGCCCCTTCAAGTTCGGCTTTGTAGCAAAATCCTTCTCGATCTCATTCTCGATGAAGTTCTTTTGGCTGGACTCAGAATGCTGGGGATCGCTGGTCTCCACGGTCGCTCTTTCATCACGTGTCTTAAATCGATTTAGCCCGGGTTCCAATTATGGCGGATGTTGGAGAACTTCCCAATGGCACTTCCATACGACCCGACTTGGTCCTGATGATTTCTCGAAATCCAGGTTTTTTACGGTACGCATACTCGATGGCTCTACATGATTGCCGGTGCTCGCAACAAAGTCGCTTCGCGCGGTGCTGGCAACTGCATGGTATTAAAACTGCCTCATGCCAATGGAACCTAGTTGATTGCATTGTCGGC